>JAPLQI010000015.1 GCA_026399755.1 Pseudomonadota bacterium | reverse complement strand
CCGTGATTAGTACGCTGGCGATTGCTGCTCTATCGAGTGCGCAAGTTAAAGCGTTGACGACTGACCAAGTCGCAAACTTAACCACCGACCAAATTATCAATATCACAACCAGCTCCTTGGCGGGTTTGACGACCGATCAAGCGGTTGCGCTGACCACAGCCCAAGCCATCGAGTTAACTTCTAGGCAAGTCGCCGCACTTTCAACGACTAATATCGCCGCCCTAGAAACCCGTGACCTCGCCGTGTTGACGACAACCGCCGTAGGCGCGATGACGACCAGCCAAGTTCGTGTATTGACGACCGACCAAACCGCTGCGCTGACTACCGATCAAGCAGCTACATTGTCCTCGGCCCAAATTGCTGCACTCTCAACCACGAGCATTGCAGCCCTCGAAACCCGCGACTTAGTGGTGCTTAAAACCAGCGGCATTGCGGCGCTGAATACCGCGCAAGTGAATGCCATGACGACGAGCCAAGTTAATAATCTGACAACAGATCAAGTTCGTGTATTAACCACGGCGAGCTTGGCGAATGGATTTACAACGGCTCAAATTGCGGCGTTGACTTCGTATCAAGCAGCTGTGCTTAGTTCAAGCCAAGTTTCGGCATTGTCGAGCAGCAATATTGCAGCGCTTGAAACAACAGACTTTGCTGCTCTGACCTCTGCTGCGATTGCAGGCTTAACAACAAGGCAATTGAGCGCATTGACAACAAGCCAGGCGGTCTCCTTTACAACAGATCAGGCTGCCGTCTTGACTTCGGGGCAGATTGTGGGGTTGTCTACAGATAGTATTGCAGCCTTGGAAACAACAGATTTGATTGTGTTGAGCACAAGAGTAATCGCTGCCTTGACCACAAGCCAAGCTGCGGCTCTCGTAACGACTCAGATTCAAGCGTTGACGACAACACAAGTGGCTGCGTTTACTACCACGCAGGTCATGCAAATGACCACGGCGCAGATTCAGTCGTTTACCACCGATCAAATTTCTCATTTGGCCTTAGGTAGCCCGCTGATTCTTGATTTGAACAAGAATGGGAATATAGATACAGCAAGTATCTCTGATGGCGTGAAGTTTGATTTGTTTGCCAATGGCGAAAAAACCAACACGGGTTGGGTGGGCAGTGGGGATGGCTTGCTGGTCGTGGATCGGAATCATGATGGCGTAATTAATGATGGTAAAGAGCTGTTTGGGACTTCAACGGTGCTGAGTACCGGTGAGAAGGCCGCTGATGGTTATGCCGCGCTCGCTGAAATGGATAGCAATAAGGATGGCACGGTTGATCTACACGATGATGGCTTTAATGACTTGCGTGTTTGGCTGGATGCAAATGCCGATGGGGTAAGCCAAGCGGATGAGCTTAAGACCTTAGCTTCCCTTGATATTGCCAAGCTAAACTTGGATGTCAGCAAAACAGCAGAGAAGGATAATGGCAACTACATTGGGCTGAAATCGACCTATGAAAGTACGGATGGATCTAGCCATGCTGCTGCCGATGTTTGGTTTGTGGCGCAAAATCCCGCTTCTGTACCTGTGGCAGAGCCAGATATGCGCACACGAGTGGTTGATTTGGTACAAGCCATTGCTGCATTCGAGGAGGGGAGTAAACAGGTGGCGACGAGTGAGGCGAATAAATTGCCTGTTGATTCCGCTGGCGGTGCTTTAGCGGCGGCTGCAAATAGCACGGTCGAGCAAATGAGCGATTTGCTGAAACAATTTGATGCAAATGGTCAATTTATCGGCTCTGCAGGCGATGCGCTGGTTGCAACCGATCAGCAGCTTAAATTGAATGGCTTGGCTAATACCAATGTGGCAGGGATATTAGCGATTAAATAAACGCTGTTTTTGGGTGTAATTAAATAGGCAGGGCCGTAAGGCCTTGCCTATTTTTATTGGCTGCAATAGGAAGATAATTCCTTGCATGCGTTAGTTTGATATTTTACCCAAGAGGTGTTTTTTCGGAAACGCACGCGTGCATGCTAGATTTTTACCCCGCTTACAACAGATAGATGATCTATATGAATAGAAAAATAAATAAATCACGGCTTTATTAAAAATAAACTCAAATTTTTCAACCCTAAGTTATAATCAAGTAAGAAATACTACACGGTGCTACTTATCTATAATTAAAATAGCGATAAGATGACTATTTCTCTTAGTATCCAATCACAGATCACTGCCATTTATAATGACAGCTAAACCTCAACATACCGTTATTCAATGTTTGGCTGCCATTGCTCAGCATCATGGTTTGCAAATCAATCCTGAGCGTTTGGTTGATGAATATGCTTTGGGTAATGAAGAGCCTAGTAATTCTGTTTTATTGCGGATTGCTAATGATATTGGCTTAAAAGCAAGAGCAGATAAGCTTACTTGGGCAAGCTTAATTGCCCAAGGTGGCGTGTTTCCGCTGATTGCACGTACGGCATTTGATCGTGCCGTTATTGTGGTTGGCGTTCGCCCTGATGGTGAAACTGCGGTGAAAATTGCCTTGATTGATCCTAGTGCAAGTCAATCTGAGGTGATATTAGAAGACCAAAGCACTTTTTGTAATCGCTGGGAAGGTGAAGTTCTTTTTGCCAAGCGCGAGCATAAAATATCCGACCCTAATCAGCCTTTTGGATTAAGCTGGTTTATTCCAGAAATCGCCAAGCAAAGCAGTGCCTTTCGCGATATTTTTATTGCTGCCATTGTGATGCAATTTCTTTCTTTGGCGTCTCCAATATTTTTTCAATTAGTGATTGATAAAGTGCTTACCCATCAAAGTGCGACCACACTTTGGGTGCTGGCCGCAGGAATGGTGATTGCACTTATCTTTGATACAGCGTTTGGATTTTTACGCCAGATTTTGACTTTGGCGGCAACCAATAAAATTGATATGCGTTTAACGCGCCGCGTATTTGGTCATCTACTTTCATTACCTATTGATTATTTTGAAAGCAATTCAGCGGGGGTTGTTGCCCGACATATGCAGCAGTTGGAAAAAATTCGTAGTTTTTTAACGGGGCGAATCTTTTTTACTGCGCTAGATTTAATTTCTTTGATTATTTTTATACCCGTGTTGTTTTCGTATTCAAGCAAGCTATCGATGATTGTATTGCTCTTTACCTTGCTGATTGCGGGGATTATTGCGGCGATGGTGCCTACTTATCAGCGACGTTTAAATAAACTATATGGTGCAGAAGGCCAGCGCCAAGCCATGATGGTTGAAACCATTCACGG
The DNA here is from genome assembly GCA_026399755.1 of Pseudomonadota bacterium. GTDB lineage: Bacteria > Pseudomonadota > Gammaproteobacteria > Burkholderiales > Chitinibacteraceae > Iodobacter. The sequence goes on along the minus strand of JAPLQI010000015.1, from coordinate 15,789 downwards.
GATTCGCACGGTTAAAGCTTTGGCGATAGAGCCTAAGCAGCGCAGGGCGTGGGACCAGCTTTCGGCAGAAGCGATTTCCTTACATTTTAAAGTGGGGCAGATTTCTATCGTTGGCAATGCGGTGACTGACTTCTTAGGCAAATTACTGCCCGTGGTGGTGATTGTGATAGGCGCACAAGATGTCTTTGATCAGACCATGACGGTGGGAGCCTTAATTGGCTTTCAAATGATGTCTGGCCGCGTGGTCCAGCCGCTGATCGCCATGGTGGGCCTTGTGAATGAGTACCAAGAAACGGCCTTGTCGGTGCGCATGATGGGCGAAGTGATGAATCGTGCGCCAGAAGGTCGCGTCGGCGCAGGCGGATTAAGGCCGCAATTAGTGGGCGAGATTACCTTTGATGAGGTGAGTTTCCGCTACCCCGGCGCTACGGCTACGGCATTAAACAATGCCAGCTTTACCATTCCATCAGGGGCCGTCGTCGGGATAGTTGGGCGTAGTGGCTCTGGTAAAACGACCGTGACCAAGCTGATTCAAGGGCTTTATCCCTTACAAGGCGGGATTGTGCGCTTTGATGGCATGGACGCACGCGAAATTGAATTACCCCATTTACGGCGGCAAATTGGCGTGGTTTTGCAAGAAAACTTCTTATTCCGAGGCACCATCCGGCAAAACTTGGTGGCCACCAAGCCTGATGCTTCTTTTGAAGAGATTGTTGCAGCCTCCGAGGCGGCAGGGGCAGATGAATTTATTGAGCGCATGCCGCAGGGCTACGACACAATGCTCGAAGAAAACGCTTCTAATTTATCTGGCGGGCAAAAACAACGCTTATCGATTGCCCGCTCGCTACTGGCCAAGCCGCGAATCTTAATTTTGGACGAAGCGGCCAGTGCGCTGGATCCAGAAAGCGAAGCTATATTTATTAAGAATCTATCCAAAATTGCGGTGGGCCGTACCGTGGTGATGATTTCCCACCGCCTGTCGACCTTAGTGAATGCGCACACCATTTTAGTGATGCAGCAAGGCCAGCTGATGGATAGCGGCCGACACGAAGAGCTCTTAACTCGCTGCGAGACTTACCAACACCTATGGCATCAACAAACAAGCCACCTGTAAAAGCGAAAGCCGAGTCTGTTGCGATCGATTTTCTGCCCGATGCAGATGAAATTGAGCAAAGGCAGCTGCCCTTCTATGTGCGCAGCACCTTGCTTGTGCTCTTGCTCGCATTTATCAGCTTTTTGTTATGGGCCAATTTTTCAGAAGTAGAGCAAGTCGTGATTGCCCAAGGGCGCTTGGTGAATCCCTCGCCCAATATCGTGGTGCAGCCTTTTGAAACTTCGATTATTCAACGCATTGATGTAAGGGTGGGGCAGGTTGTGCATAAGGGGCAGCGACTCGCCATGCTCGATCCCACCTTTGCTCAAGCCGATGATGCCCAGTTGCGCTCACGTTTACAAAGCTTGGAAACCCAAATTGAGAGCTTACAGGCTGAATTGTCTGGTAAAACAAACAGCAGTAGCAACTCGAGTGCAGATACCCTATTGCAGGCGCAAATATTAAAAGAGCGGCAAGCGAATTACCGATCTCAAGCCGCAAAAATAGATCAAAACCTAGCGAGATTATCGGCCTCCATTCAAAGTAATCGCAGTGAGCATCAAGCATTAAGCAAGCGACTTAAATCAATGAATGAGATTGAAGCCATGCAAGAAAAAGCTGCAGCGCAACAATACGATTCTAAGCTGCGCTTTCTTGAGGCGAGAGACCGCCGATTAGATGTCGAACGTAGTTTAGGGCAGGTGCAAAATAGAGGGGTCGAGCTATCAAAAGAAGTGGGCGCATTACAAGCGGAACGATCGGCATTTGGAAATGGCTGGCGGCAAAAAGTAATGGAAGACTTACTCGCCGGAACGCGTGAGCGCGATTCATTAAATGAGCAATTACAAAAATCAGAAAAACGTCGGCAAATGGTGACTTTGATATCACCTGTTGACGCGGTTGTGCTGGATATTGCTAAGTTGTCACAAGGCTCAATTATCAGAGAAGCAGAACAATTCTTTACTTTAGTGCCATTAGGCGCTGTGTTGGAAGTGGAGGCAAGGATTGAATCGCTAGATATTGGTTATATCAAAGAAGGCGATCCAGTGCATATGAAGCTAGATACTTTCCCATTTCAAAAGCATGGCATGCTAGAGGGAAAGGTGAGAACGATTAGCGAAGATTCATTTAGAAATGAAACTGCCCCTCGTGGAGCGGATAATTTTTATATCACACGTATTGATTTTGGCGATAATAAGCTTAAAAAAATGACAGGTAAATCACGTTTGTTGCCAGGGATGACTTTATCTGCAGAAATTGTCATAGGAAAACGCACGGTTATTTCTTACTTAATTTGGCCGCTGACAAAAGCAATAAAAGAAGCGATCAGAGAGCCATAATGATACAAATAAAAAATAAAATTGGATTTACAGCCCGCTCTATTTTATTGTGAGTACATGCTTGATGAAGCCTTTAAAAAAAAGAGCCCCCAAAATGCCCGTTGCAGACCAACTCATCAAAGCAATAGAATTACAAAATCAAGGTGAAATAGCGGCAGCGGGTAATTTGTTTATTGAGATTTTGGATCAAGATCCTAATAACGCGGCCGCTTTATATTCCTTAGGCCTGATTGCGCTTAATTCTGGGGATAAGCCGCTCGCATTTCAGCTTACAAAGCGGGGTATTGAAGTGGCCCCCCAATTTGCACCTCTGCACTATCTGCATGGCTCCATCTTGCAAGCCATGGGAAATCGGGAAGACGCATTAATAAGCTTTGATGCCGCATTAGAAATACAGCCCGATGATGTCAGCGTATTACTTAATAGTGGTGTGCTACTCAGAAATATGTATCGGCATTTAGAAGCATTAGAGCGGTTTCAAAAAATATTAAGAGTTGATCCTGATCATGTGGCAGCATTAGGTAATAGCGGTATTTTGCTGACAGAATTTAAGCAAAGCGAGCAGGCGATTGCCATCTTTCAGCGATTGATTCAAATTGATCCCAATTATAATTATGGCCTAGGGCTATTATTTTACGAGCGGATGCATATTTGCGACTGGACCGAGTTTGATTTACTTACCCAGCAAATTGTTGAGGGAATCAGAAAAGGTGAGCGCACTTGTAAATCGCTGGCCTTTATGTCGGCCTCTGATAATGCCGCCGATCATTTATTGGCGGCTAAAATATTTGCCGATCAATATTGCCAAAAAAATGCCAAATCATTATGGCAAGGTGAGCGATATCGGCACAAAAAAATTAAATTAGCTTATCTATCCCCTGATTTGCGCGAGCACCCCGTTGGCCACTTAATGGCAGGCGTATTTGAGTATCATGATAAATCCCGCTTTGAAACGATTGCGATTTCGCTGGGTATTGATGACCAAAGCCGCTTACGCGCACGCATGATTAAAGCATTTGATCAATTTATTGATGTAAGGGATATGGGCTCAGAGCAAGTCGCGCAAATGCTGCGTGATATGGAAATTGATATTATTGTGGATCTGGGCGGCTATACCTCGGATACGCGCACCGATATTCTTTCCTTTAGACCCGCGCCTATTCAAGTAAATTACCTAGGCTACCCCGGCACAATGGGCGCTGATTATATCGATTACATTATTGCCGATCGCTATATCATCCCGCCCGAGCATCAGCAGTATTACACCGAAAAAGTGGTGTATTTGCCAGACACCTATTTGCCGACTGACAGTAGCGTACAAATTGCTGATCGCACCCCTACACGCAGTGAGTGTGGCTTACCCGATCAGGGCATTGTGTTTTGCTCCTTTAGCCACGATTACAAAATATCTCCCCCTGTGTTTGATGTTTGGATGCGGCTGCTTACGCAGGTGCCGGGCAGCGTACTTTGGCTGATGTCTCGTGGCGACACTTCACAAGGTAATCTGCGTAAAGAGGCCGAAGCAAGAGGCGTGGACCCTGATCGGCTGGTATTCGCTAGTCGAGTGCCGTTGGTAGAAGACCATCTGGCCCGCTACCGGCAGGCCGATCTCTTCTTAGATACCCACCCTTACAACGCCCACACCACTGCCGCCGATGCCCTGATGGCTGGGCTGCCTGTGGTGACCTATATGGGCAACTCATTTCCATCTAGAGTGGCAGGCAGCGTACTCAACGCGATGGGCGTTCCAGAACTCGCCACTCACTCAATAGCCGAGTATGAAGCGCTAGCCTTGCAACTGGCGACGCAGCCAGCGCAATTGGCCGAGTTGAAGGCCAGAATTGCCACCAATAAAGCCAGCTTTGCCTTGTTTGATACAGAAGGGCTTTGCTTTAATCTGGAAAGTGCTTATATCGCGATGTGGCGAACTCAAGAGCTTGGTGTATTTAATGATGAAATAGGGGGGTTAATTAAATGACATCAGATTGTGTAAATCCTATGGTGAAAGAACACGCACAAGAAAAGGGGAGAATATGACACGAAGTTTAGATCTGGGCTGTGGGCCTGCACCAAAAAATCCATTTAATGCCGATGAATTATTCGGAATTGATGTGAGGGAGGATTTAGATGCCAATATCAAACGGGCAGATTTGGTGATTGAGCCTATTCCCTTTGAAGACGATTATTTTGAATATGTCACCGCGCATGATTTTTTAGAACATATCCCCCGAATTATTTACGCGCCACATCGCAGAAATGCCTTTGTTGAATTAATGAATGAGATTTATCGCGTGCTTAAAGTGGGCGGGCAGTTTTTATCTTTCACTCCAGCTTATCCTCATCCCGAAGCTTTTCGCGACCCAACCCACGTTAATATTATTACCGATCAAACATTTCAAGCCTATTTTGATAATGTAAATCGCTGGGCCACAGGCTATGGGTTTAATGGTGCATTTGAAATTAAACTACAAGAATGGCGCGGCCCGCATTTGTTGACTGTTTTACAAAAAGTAGAGCTTCCGATTCAATGATTATTAATTTTTTCTACGTGCTCATCGTGGCATAAATAGAGCTGGGATTACTTGGGTATGTATTCGTATTTTTAATCATTAAATAAGACTCAGCTTGTTAAGGGGGCTGTATGGATGCAGAAAAAACGAAGGCCTTACAAGAAGAGTTTGGGCTCAGCTATCATATAAATTACGCTGCCTTTGCTCAAGAAATCATTGGATTTAAAGATAAACGTGTATTAGAAGTCGGAGGAAGTTTGCCTCCAAGGCTGGTATTAGAAGAGCTAGAGGCCGCGCAATGGACTGCGCTTGAAGAGCTAGATTACTGGACTGAAACCTTAAGTACGGGTTATGTTTTAGGTACTCCTCCCGCAGCAAATAATGAAAAAATATTATTTGCTCAGGCTGAGCCACATCTTTTAAATAAACCCTATAATATTTTTTATGGGCATATCGAAGATTTACCTAAGGCAATGGAATCTCAGTTTGATTTGATATTCTCTATTGCAGCATTTGAGCACATTGCCCGCTTGCCGTTGGCATTAGAAAAAATGAAATTAGCCTTGGCGCCCGGTGGAAAATTATTCTCAATGTTTGCCCCCATATGGTCTTCTTATAATGGCCATCATTTACCTGAAATTGTGGATGCAGCAGGGGAGCACTGGAGCTTTGGAAACTCACCCGTTCCCCCTTGGGGGCATTTATTGTTTAGGCCTATAGAATTGTATGATCTTCTTTGCTCTAAAATGGATAAGGAAACAGCAAAAGAAATTGTGTATTTTGTTTATAACTCCCCGCATATAAATCGTTTTTTTCTCGATGATTATATTGAAATGGTTGAGCGTAGCGGCTTTGTCATACAGCAAGCCCAGCCTGTTTTTGAAGTGGCGGTGCCTGAGCAGGTTAAAACGCAATTGCAAACGCGCTATCCGGGTAGAAAAGATTTTGGGCATAGTGGAATTTTATTTGTTTTAGAGAAAAAGCATTAAACCCTATAAGGCGGCCATAACGATGTCGATGAATGAAATTCATGAAAAACATTGGTCTGAGTTTATGGCTGATCCACATCATCGCACCTTATACGACTCGTGGTGGACCCCCGGCACGGTAAATTACTGGCGGCATACTCGCCTCCTTTCTCCTGTGTTGGAAGTATTAGGCAGTTTAAAGAATCATTCTTGGCTGACGGTTGGCGATGGTGCAGGCACTGATGCCTGGCGTTTATTGCAAGCAGGTTTTCGTGAAGTGATGGCTAGTGATTTAGACGATACTGTTTTAAAGCAAACCAAGGCCGCAGGGCATATTGCTGATTTTTGTATAGAAAACGCGGAGTCTTTAAGCCTTACTAATGATTCATTTGATTTTGTTTTATGCAAAGAAGCGTTACACCATATGAGCCGCCCCTATGCGGCTATTTATGAGTTCTTTCGCGTAGCTCGCTATGGCATCGTTATTATTGAGCCGCAAGACCCTTGGCTTGATTTCCCTAGCCGCTCAGATGCAACAAGCCCGCATTATGAATCTGTAGGTAATTATGTTTATCAATACTCCAGCAGAGAGCTAGAGAAAATTGCCTATGGCTTAAATATCAGAGGGATAGCAACTAAGCATATGGTGGATGTTTATATTCCTGATTGTGAATTTGCATTTTGCACAGAAGGTGATCGTATCTGGGAGGAAACGCTGGCAAAAACCGCTGAAGCAGATCAGGCTGTGAGCCAAGGCATGGTCAAGCCTAATTATGTGCAAGCAGTATTTTTTAAAAATACGGTGGCTGCAGAGCTATTTGATTTACTTGCCGTGCAAAACCCCAGCTGGCGTTTTTTAAGAACAGATACCAACCCCTATTTAAATGGGCAAAGTGCTGGCTAATCGTGCATCAAATCAATTGCTAAATAGGGGCTGGCTATGAATAAAGTATTAGTAACGGGGGGCGCAGGTTTTTTAGGATCTCATTTATGTGATCGATTAATTGCCCGTGGCGATGATGTGCTGTGCGTAGATAATTTTTATACGGGCAGTAAAAGAAATGTTGCCCATTTATTTAGCCACCCTCATTTTGAAATGATGCGCCATGACGTGACTTTCCCCCTTTATGTGGAAGTGAATCAGATTTTTAATTTAGCTTGCCCTGCCAGCCCAGTGCATTACCAGCGTGATCCAGTGCAAACCACTAAAACCAGTGTGCATGGTGCAATTAATATGCTGGGGCTGGCTAAAAGAGTGAAAGCACGTATTTTGCAAGCCTCCACCAGTGAAGTATATGGCGATCCGGAAGTCCACCCTCAGCCTGAGGCCTATTGGGGTAGGGTTAATCCAATAGGTATTCGTAGTTGTTACGACGAAGGAAAGCGCTGCGCAGAAACTTTATTTTTTGATTATCACCGCCAGCATCAGTTGGATATTAAAGTAATTCGTATTTTTAATACCTATGGCCCAAGAATGCACCCGAATGATGGGCGAGTCGTGAGTAATTTTATTGTTCAGGCATTAAAGGGCGAGGATATTACGATTTTTGGCGATGGCCAACAAACGCGCAGCTTTTGTTATGTGGACGATTTAATTGAAGCTATGCTGCGCATGATGGAAGGGCCTGCTGATTTTACGGGGCCAGTGAATGTGGGCAACCCTAGTGAATTTACTATGTTGGAATTGGCTGAAACGGTATTACGCCTAACACACTCAAAATCTAAATTGGTTTATAAATCCTTGCCCAAAGATGACCCACGTCAGCGTAAGCCTGATATTGATTTAGTTAAAGAAAAATTAAATTGGGTTCCTCAGGTTTCATTAGAAGATGGCTTAAAAGAAACCATTGCCTATTTTAAGAAAGAAATCGCCGATAATGATGCAAAAATTTATTGATGATAAGTTAGCAAGACAAAAGCTTTCCAGTAAGGTGTACCGGTGCTGGCAAGCTTTTGTGTAATCACTTATAACTTAAAAGGCTGAAAATTGAATCCTATTGCGCAATTATTTGCGGGCATCGCCAATCCTGATTTACCCGCCCAGCAGGTCAGTGAATATATGCGCTTTGCGCAGAGCGATAGCTTTTTTTATTTGGCTGCAGCTAAAGCCGCACGTATTGCTCAGCTTAAAGCCAATTTTGCTCAGCGTGGTTTTAATCAGGTTTATTTAAGTGCGAATTTAGCCGGTTTTTCATGCGCGATTGATGGGCTTAAAGTGGATATTCTGCCTAAAGATTTTTTTACTGTAGCAGATGCCCAGTCTTTTGCCGATAAACAGGCCCAGTTAGCGGGTTGTATTATTATTATTAATAATAATGATGTGGGCACGCCAGCGCTTAAAGCGGCGTATGCGAGTTTTTTTGAAGTCTGCACAAATAGCTGTTTTATTGCTTGGGATTGGGATAATCATCATTGGTTGGATGTCAGTACTTTTTTGGCGGCGCATACCGATATTTATACACCCGCTCATCATGAAAATTTATATTTATTAAGTCGCTACAATTGGCTAATCGCTGGGCCTATATATTGCTCATCTGTGCAATGGTCTAGCCTATTTTTAAAAGAAAATTTATCTTATATTTTAAGTGCAGATAGATCAGAAGCGCCGCTGGGCATGCATATCCCTTATGCACAGTTTAGTTTTAGAATTCAAATGATTTCTACATTAAATAAGCATTATCCTTCAATAGGTTTTAGCAGCCATTCATTTCACCAGCGTGGCCCGCTTGATCGTTTAAAAGAATGGACCGCACATACTTCGCACTGGATTGCACCGGTATTAAATGATGTGCCGATTCGTATTTTTGATGCGTTGATTACAGGCGGCATTCCGATTGTACCTTCCTCATTGCAATTTCTACCGCCTGTTGCTTTAATTCCACGGGAGCACATTGTATTTTACAGCCCCGCCGATATTATTGATCCTCAAGCTGTTGTGGCCCGTGCAAATTTTTTATTTAAAGAAGGTGGTGGTGGTGGGCGCTTGGCTCGCCATCACTTAGCGCTTAAGCAGTTTCATGGCGATTATAGTGTGAGGCAGATGCTGGGTTTTGCTGCTGAAACGCTGGATATTGTTTGGCACGATAAATCATTAGGATAATTTAATGAGCGAGCCGTTGGCTATTTTGATTCCGCTATATAAAAGTAGCTTGTCTGCTATTGAAGAGTACTCTTTAGATTTTTCTTTACGCTCTTTAGTAGGGAGGTCCGCTTTTTTTATTGCGCCTGATTCTCTCTCTTGCGATTATTATCGCGCTCGATACCCTTGGGTCGATTTCGTTTTTTTTGCAGATGACTGCTTTGCAAGTATTGCTGCCTATAATAGATTGCTGCTTAGCCAATCTTTTTATGAATGCTTTGTACGTTTCGATTTTATTTTAATCCTACAAACAGATGCCATTGTTTTGCGCGATGATTTGGATGTATGGATGAGCAAACCTTTTGATTACATCGGTGCGCCTTGGCCGGATGGTAATGAGCTATTTGTGAATCTTGGCCGGTTTGAGGGCGAGTTTGGGAAGCGGGTTAAGGTTTATGTAGGTAATGGTGGTTTAAGCTTGCGCAGAGTAAAAAAATGCCTCTCTTTATTAAATGAGTTCCCTGTGGCGGTTTCTGTATTTTTAAATACAGGATCTAGTGAAGATTTGTTTTTTTCCTATATGGGCGCTTTGTCTGCGGATTTTATTATCCCAAATGAAATCACTGCGTCCTTGTTTTCTATGGAATTAAAACCTGCCTATTATTACCAAGTTAATGGCGGTATTGTGCCTATGGGCGGGCATGCTTGGTGGAAATATGATGTGGCATTTTGGAAAGCCTTCTTGCCTCCAGCTGCGCTTTTAGATGATTTAATTTAGGGACACTCAGATCTGTTTTGTTTTGCCATACCTGCTCTGGACCTCCGACAAAAGCATTCGGGGATGAAGAATTAATTGGAGCTTTCTCGTTTTAGCCTTCTGCATTATTAAGGCCTCGTTGTTCCAAAAACGCCTGCGTAACCGCTGCCGCATCTAAGGTCATCCTCGGTAAAATCGCCTCAATCTGCTCAAAGCGAAAGCGCTGAAAACCTGCGACTTCGCTGTCAGTATTCTTAGGTAGAAAATCATCAGCTAGCTGTAAATCGTAGGTGTAGATGATTTCATCATGCCAGCCATCAGCCTCTTGCCGAGTGGTGCGCAGCTTGCCGCTGGAAACAGCCTTGCTGGCGAGTTGGGCGGGGATGCCCGCTTCTTCGCCTAGCTCTCTGATGACACAATCCCAGACGTTTTCATCAGCCGAGATACCGCCTGCGGCGAGGTTGTCGAGCTTATTAGGATCGATGGCTTTATTGCTGGCGCGCTGGGCGATCCATAGCTCAGCCTTGGCTGTGTAGCCGTTGATATGCACGGCGCGGCTGGTGAGGCCAAAGCGGCGAAAGGCGGCGCGTTCTAGCTGAAATAGCGGCTGTGATAAATCTAGATCACCCGCTTGATCGCTTGCAAACACGGTGTAGCGCTCGTTACGCCAGCCGCTAATCCATCCTGAGTCCCTCATCTTGATTGCGGCCTGTTCTAGGGCGTTTTCAAGCGTTTTTGCATCGAGGCTTGCGTCTATGCAGATCGCTTCCTCGCTGATCTGCACCGCAGCGGGCCCCAGTGTGCTTTGCAAAAACGGCAGGCTGGCGTCTTCCATCCAACCTAATGCTTGGTTTAGGGCAATGAATCGGCGTAAGGGCTTGGGTGTCATGGGCATCGGTTTAAAATGTTTCGGCTTCTAAATAAATTTGCACCGCATCGCCGGTGAAATGGGTAATGCCATACTCAATAATCTGACTGTTTGCATCACTGTAAACGCTTTCTACGCAAAGAAGCGGCTGAAATTTGGTTTGTGATAAAAGTTGCGCTTGGCCGCTTTCTGGTAGGCGGGCACTGATACGCGATGATTTACGCTGATATTGGTGAATGCCAAAGGCTTTGAGCGCTAGGTTGGTATTGGGTTGGCTGGTGTAAAAGGTCTCGAAACCCTGAAAGCGCGGCAGGGGGAAGTATTGATGGCAAACGCCCACTACGCGCTCATCCACAATATCGAGTGCCTCGATATGCAATACATGGCTTTCTACGGCAAGACCTAGATGCTGACAAATCTCTGGGGTGGCTGCTTCAGTTTTAACGTGTAAAACTTGGCTTTGTCCTGCAAGGTGCTGCTTTTGTAAGCTATGCGAAAATCGGGTGCGGCGGCCAAGCTGGTAATCAATCATTTCTTCTTGCACAAAAGTGCCACGACCTTGCTCAATTCTGACTAAGCCGCGTGCTTCAAGTGCTTGCAGTGCCCGCCGAATAGTATGGCGGTTGACGGCAAACTGAGTGGCTAGCTCAGTTTCATTCGGCATGCGGTCACGCAGCAGCTTGTTGCCGATATCGTGTGCCAGTGAGTCTTCAATTTGTCGCCAGAGGGCAACGCCAGAGTGACGATCAAGCATGATTATGGTCTGTAGTGTAAGTGTAATAAAAGCTATTGTAATTGAATTGTATTGCAAGTAGATGATATTGATCTAAACGTTGAGCTGGCTGTTAGCGCCAATATTGTCTAGCCCGCTCATGCGCTACAATTGCGTCATCCTATAAAACCACTGGGAGCCAGAAGATGACAACAATCCGTCAACAAGACGTAATCGACAGCATCAGCGACAGTCTGCAATACATCAGCTATTACCACCCTAAGGATTACATCCAAGCCTTGGGCGTGGCGTATGAAAAAGAAGAATCGCCCGCCGCAAAAGACGCTATTGCGCAAATCCTGACCAATAGCCGCATGTGCGCCGAAGGCCATCGCCCTATTTGCCAAGATACCGGCATCGTTACCTGTTTTGTACGCGTCGGCATGAATGTGCAATGGGCCGATGCGACCATGAGCCTCACCGATATGATTAATGAAGGCGTGCGCCGCGCCTATCTGCACCCAGATAACAAGCTGCGTGCGTCTATCTTGCAAGACCCAGCAGGCAAACGCCAAAACACCAAAGACAATACGCCCGCTGTGATCCATTACGAGATTGTTGAGGGCGATAAAGTCCACGTCGATATCGCAGCCAAGGGCGGCGGCTCAGAGAATAAATCCAAATTCGCCATGCTGAACCCATCGGATTCGATTGTGGATTGGGTGCTCAAAACTGTGCCGCAAATGGGTGCAGGCTGGTGTCCGCCAGGCATGCTAGGGATTGGTATCGGCGGCACGGCAGAAAAAGCCATGCTGATGGCCAAAGAGGCGTTGATGGAATCCATCGATATTCAAGAGCTGATTGAGCGTGGTGCACAAACTCGCAGCGAAGAATTGCGCATCGAGTTATACGAAAAAGTAAACGCGTTGGGTATTGGCGCGCAAGGCTTGGGCGGCCTTGCTACCGTGCTAGATGTAAAAATCAAAGACTACCCAACCCACGCCGCCAGCTTGCCGATCGCCATGATCCCAAACTGCGCCGCCACTCGCCATGTGCATTTCACCTTGGATGGCAGCGGCCCAGCTGTGCTGGAAACGCCGAAGCTGGAAGACTGGCCGGATGTAACGTGGACACCTTCGGCAGAATCGATCCGTATCGATCTGAACACCGTAAGCCGTGAGGATGTTGCCAGCTGGAAGCCAGGCCAAACGCTGCTCCTCAACGGCAAAATGCTCACCGGCCGCGATGCCGCGCACAAGCGTATGGTGGAGATGCTCAATAAAGGTGAAAAACTGCCGGTCGATTTTGCTGGCCGCTTTATCTACTACGTTGGCCCCGTAGACCCAGTGCGTGATGAAGTCGTCGGCCCAGCTGGCCCAACTACCGCCACACGTATGGATAAATTTACCGAGCAAGTGCTGGCAGAAACTGGCCTCTTAGGCATGATCGGCAAGGCAGAGCGCGGCCCTGCAGGCTTAGAAGCGATCAAAAAGCATCAATCGGTGTATTTAATGGCCGTAGGCGGCGCAGCGTATTTGGTCTCCAAAGCCATCAAAGCCAGCCGCGTGGTCGGCTTTGCTGATCTGGGCATGGAAGCCATTTACGAGTTCGACGTCGTTGATATGCCGGTAACGGTGGCGGTAGATTCGCAAGGCGTGTCTGTACACGCCACTGCGCCAAAAATCTGGCAGGCTAAAATCGGCAAAATCCCAGTTGTTGGCTAAGCGTATATAAAACAGTACGCAGTAACGAAACCCACCTTGCGTGGGTTTTGTTTTGTCTGGAATAGGGGGGGGGGAGAGCCCAATGCTGCCAACCTAAGAAGCTGTAATGTAGAGCAGCATAGATTGCGAATGCTTGTGCAAGCAGGGTTCTTGCCGCTTATGCCTTCATGTCTCTTACTTTAATGAATAGGATGATGCAGAAATCCACCTGAATTATATTCTAGCCATTTATTTTTACGAAATATGCCAATTGAATCGTGACTCATGTATCAAATAAATTAATATTTTTTAGCTGCTTTGGTTTTCTTTTGATTTGAAAAATATTGCTAATTGTTTGATATTTATAATAAATATCTATTTTTATTAAGTGAATCTGTGTGTGTTGGCAGAAAACTTGTAAAGAAAATGAAAAATAATCGTAGAAAGGGCTTGCGCACTCCCGCTAACTTGATTATTATTCGGCCTCTTCTCGCGGAGAGATGGATGAGTGGCTTAAGTCGCACGCCTGGAAAGCGTGTATAGGTTAATAGCCTATCGGGGGTTCGAATCCCCCTCTCTCCGCCAAGAAGCCCAATGAACCCTGACTTGTCAGGGTTTTTTTGCGTCTGTTATTTCTCGGCACATTTCTGTGCGCTGAGCATCACGTGGTGATTAGTACTCGCTACGGCCATTTCCTTTCTAATTTATTACAAAATATTTCTATAGTCCATGTTTTTTGTCGTTGGTGAAGGTAAACTAATGGCCGTTTGATTTTATTCAAAGTGCCTTCTTTTAGTTTAATTGCCGAGGATTTAATGTATACCAGACTCTCAAAAATTGCCCTTGTTTGGGCGTTGGCGTTTTTTGTTTCTTTAGTGGCGCTTAATAATTTAATGGATTATGAGTCTAATTATCGATTTGTGAATCATGTCTTAAAAATGGATACAACGTTCCCTGATAATAGTGTGATGTGGCGATCCATTGAATCGCCCCTTATTCATCACGCAGCATATAATTTCTTAATTTTTTTGGAGCTGGCGGTTGCTGTTTTGTGCTGGTTAGGTGGCTTTCGCTTGCTGATGGCGATAAAAGATACGGCGGCATTTAATCAGGCTAAGGGTGTTGCGATTACGGGGCTGACCTTGGGGATTATCTTGTGGTTTACAGGGTTTATTGCCATAGGTGGGGAGTGGTTTTTAATGTGGCAATCCACGATTTGGAATGGTCAGGAGGCCGCTTTTCGTGTGGTGGTGATTATTGGGTTTACGCTTTTATATCTGGTTAAAGTGGATGAGGATCAGCAAGCCTGAGGTGCTGCTCTTTTTAAATCCATGGAAATTTCGGCAGCTTTATTGATTTTTTTGTAAGTTATTGGAAGGATTTTAGTGGCTTAGCTAACATGGACGGGTGGTTTTAGTCGCTATAAAGTGAGTGCCACCTTGAAGTGAGGGGGCTGAGTTGGCGGTTTAATAACTAACTGAGCAGTGGGGCGTTGTTTCAACATCAGAGGCCAGTTTGTAGCGGGAGATCGCTGTAGACTGGCTTTTATCTTTATTATCTATGCATATTTTGATGTAAAGCATGGATGATTAGTTCATTAGCATATACTTACAAAACATTATTTGAGATAATTCGAACCTTACATATAATTATATCGATGAACGGTCAAAATGAAAAAAAATCCTTATAATGCAATGGCTCTTGCCGTTTCTGCAGCACTCGTTTTGGTGGCTTGTGGTGGTAGTGCTGATGATGCACCACTTATAACTACGCCAGTTGCGACAGTTGATCCAGCAAAAGAAACTTTAGCTCAATGTATTGCTTCTTTGCCTAGTGATTTAAAAGCGAGTGATAGCAGCGAAAGCGATTTAGTTGTTTTTACTTGGGATGGGCTCAAAAAATTTGATTGGTCTGGTAAGGGTAATTTCAAAGAAGGCTGGACGGGTGGCAGCTATAAGCATGATTATGAAGTAAGTGCCAAGCTTGTAAATATAGAGGGTGAATCGGTATTGCAAACACCCAGTGAATACGTCATTAATGAAGATCTAACAGATGCTTATTCAAAAACAAAATATCCTTTTACGATTGCTGCGCAGGAATATCGTTCGCCTGATGGTAAAAAAATGCTTGGCTGGTCCGAAGTAGGGACTGAACAAAATGGTAAGGAAAACTACTGGCAGAAACGACGTGTGGCTGCGAATGCAACGACTGAGTTTTCTATTAATGATCTGGTCAAAGATCAGCCCAAAAATATTGAATACACACGTAAAGTAACGATGAATTGGTTAAATGGTACGGGCACCGATAGCATCAAATCAGAGTATCGATTTTTAGGGCGTGAAAAAATTGAAACTAAACTGGGCGTATTGGAAGCTTGTGTCAGCCAAGAAAAAACAAATGTAGTTTATAAAGATGAAAAAGATAGCTCTGTTTCTACTTGGACAGAAAAACGCTGGCATATTCCTAAGCTGGGTTATGTTAAACGTGAGACGATTGATCAATCATTTGATCCAATTAGCAAGGCGCTGACTTTTGAAGAAAAGCGTACTTACGATATCGTTGGTTCGCGTAAAAATGGTAAGCGCTATGGTAGTTACGATATGTGGACTGGGGTATTAACTCAATCCTATCAACTTAAGCCGCTTGCCTTTATTCAAGGCATGCGGCAACATCTTTAATCAATCGCAACTCACTGATTTATAATTACAATATGATTAAGCGCCTTAACTGACATAATTGGTAATTTATCGACTCTTTTG
>JAPLQI010000110.1 GCA_026399755.1 Pseudomonadota bacterium | reverse complement strand
TTGCGGCACATTCAAGTGTTGTTCGAGTACTAATTTAACGGCTTCTGCACGAAATGCAGCGGTATAACGACTTGTCATGACTTACCTCCAGAGAAGATTTTATCTCAATTGAAGGTGTCCATATTTAGCAGCCTACCTCACGTTGCGTAATGACAAGTAAAGCCGCCGTAGCGGCTTTACTTTTGGGGTGTGTTCATGGGAGGCAATAAGGCTTCTGGGCAGCAGGATGCCAGTTTTAAATCTGTGCATTGCTCTGGCTGGCCAGCGCAACATTCCTCGGTAAGGTAGCTGATTAAATCGAGCATCAGCGGTAAATTTGCTCGGTAGCGCTGAAATCGGCCTTCTTGCTCAACCGACACCAGCCCAGCGTGTGTCATCCCCTTTAAGTGAAATGAAACATTATTGGGCGGCAACTCCAGCGCCGCGGCAATCTCGCCCGCAACCATGCCTTCTAAGCCGCGTTTGACTAGAAAGCGATAGATGTCGAGCCGAATCCCCGAAGAGAGCGATTCAAAAATTTGTGTGGCCGTTTGCTTTTCCATAGGACAACTATACAAGAGTAATTGAAATAAATTTTAGCATAAGCATTCTATGCTGCCGACGTAAGCAATTACATGCGTGCGTTTTTAAGCGGCACGATGCTGTGGTAAGGCGGTAGAAATAAGCGAGGCGATGGCGATAAATACCGCTGATATCCACAAGCAAGCCGCAAGGCCCGCAAGCTGAAATACCCAGCCAGATAATACCGTGCCCAGTAAGCGCCCCATGGCATTACTCATATAGTAAAAGCCGACATCGAGCGACGCGCCATCGTCTTTGGCGTAGCTGACAATTAAATAGCTATGTAGCGATGAATTAATGGCAAATAAAACGCCAAATAAGAGTAAACCGCCAATAATAATAGCCTGCAAGTTTTGCCCGTAGCTCATGGCGATTGCGATAGCTGCGGGTACACAAGCTAGCGGTAAAGCCCAGATAAAAGCGCTTTTTCCATCGGGCACTTGGCCCGCTTTTTTACCTGTTAAATAGGGCGCAAGAGATTGCACCACCCCATAGGCAATCACCCATGCCGCAAAGAATGAGCCAACATCATGGGGATTCCAGCTCAGTGTTTGCGATAAAAAAACCGGTAGTGCCACCACAAACCATACATCGCGTGCGCCAAATAAAAATAACCGCGCTGCGGATAAAACATTTACCGACGCGCTCTTCGAAAAGATTTCGCTGAACTTAGGTTTATTTTTTGCCCTACCCAAGTCTTGCTTAAGCGTAATTACACTGGCCAGCCATATCAAAAGCAATAATCCCGCCATTAGCGCCACAGCAAAGCGAAAGCCAAGCAGGGTAAGCAAGACCCCACCTAGAAAAAATCCCACGCCTTTTAGTGCATTTTTAGAGCCAGTTAATAGCGCTACCCATCGATAAAGCTTGCCTTCTGCGCCTGCGGGCACCAGCGATTTAATGCTGCTTTTGGCGCTCATTTTATTCAAATCTTTGGCGATCCCTGATAGGGCTTGCGCCGCCATCACCCAAGGCACGGTGAGCATGGCCGTGGGAACGGTGAGTGCCAAGAGGGCAATCACTTGCAGGCCAAGGCCGATATTCATGGTTTTATTTAAGCCAATACGAGCGCCCAACCAGCCCCCGATCAAATTGGTGATCACACCAAAAATCTCGTAAAACAAAAACAACATGGCGAGGCTGAGTGGTGAAAATCCAAGCTGATGAAAATGCAAAACCACCAACATCCGCAGCGCCCCATCGGTGAGGGTGAAGGCCCAGTAATTACAGGTGATGATCAGATATTGGCGGATTTGCGGGGAGAGCATGAGCGGTCCAAAAGAGTCGGGTGGGCACGTCTGTGCCTATAGGTATTAAGTTAAATACAATGGTATGTATTGCATCTTTTGTAGGGCGGGTTAAACCCGCCGAGCTTTGGTGCAAAATGATGAACTCGGCGGGTTAAACCCATACGTGCTAACCAAATTGCTTTTTCATTAGCAAACAGCGAAAAACGTAATGACTACGCACTCTGCATAGGGCTTTAAAGTCCAGGGAGCGAGGAACGAGCCAATCCCGCCCGCCGCCGACTCGATTGTCCGCAGCGCAGGGGCTTTCGTGTTTCGTGGGGTCGCCTTCTTTGGCTTCGTTTCTTGGCGAAGCAAGAAAGGAAGGCCCCGCGGTGGCTAACCGCCCAAAAGCAACGTGCCGAAGGCACTAAAAAGGTCTTTTTGACTTTGGTTAGCGCATATAGTGTTTCACCCGCCTTACGATGATTCAATATTTGCAACGCATAACTTGATGTACACCGAGTGAGCCCGCTCGCCTAATAGACACAGCTTGTTCATACGGACAAATCTTGCCCAACCAGCCTCACCAACTCTGCCGTGCGATTCACATAGCCCCATTCATTGTCGTACCAAGCGTAGAGCTTGAGCTGCGTGCCGTTGATCACCATGGTGGAGAGCGCGTCGATGATGGATGAGCGCGCGTCGCCTCGGTAGTCGATCGATACCAGTGGGCGCTCTTCATAGCCCAAAATATCTTTCAGGTAAGTCTCGGATGCGGCTTTAAGCAGGCCGTTGACTTCCTCAACGGTGGTGGCGCGTTCTAGCTCGAATACACAATCGGTGAGCGATGCGTTGGTTAAAGGCACGCGCACAGCATGGCCGTTTAAGCGGCCTTTAAGCTCGGGGAAAATCTCAGTAATGGCGGTGGCCGATCCGGTTGAAGTGGGGATCAGACTGGTGCCGCAAGAACGGGCGCGGCGCAGATCTTTGTGCGGCGCGTCGATAATGGTTTGGGTATTGGTTAGATCATGAATGGTGGTCATGCTGCCGTGACGGATGCCGATCTGCTCGTGAATCACTTTTACCACGGGGGCCAAGCAATTGGTGGTGCAGCTGGCGGCAGTCACAATGTGGTGCTGGGCTGGATCATAAAGATGATCATTCACTCCTACTACCACATTCAAAACACCTGCTTCCTTAACGGGTGCAGTGACCACCACGCGTTTAACACCTTGATCCAGATAGGCTTGTAGCAATTCCACTTTACGCATCTTGCCCGATGCTTCGATCACCACATCGCAGCCCGACCAATTGGTGTCGCCAATCGCCTTATTGTGGCTGACTTTAATCCGCTGCTCGCCAATCACAATTTCATCATTGATCGCTTCAGCATTATGCGCAAAGCGGCCGTGTACCGAATCAAAGTTAAGCAAATGCGCCAAGGTGGCCGCGTCGCCAGCCGGATCGTTGATCTGCACAAACTCAATATCAGGCCAGCCCCAAGCTGCGCGCAGCGTTAAACGGCCGATGCGGCCAAAGCCGTTAATACCTACTTTGATACTCATTTTTCTTCCTTTTGACTCATTTCATCGAAGCGCAGCTTGCCGGTACAAATATTAAGAGGTTGAATTTGCCGGTGCTTTTTTCCGTACAGGCTTTGATTTCTGATCTGGTAAGAATAACTATACAATATTTCAAATGTTATTGTATAGTCGAAATTTATAAAAATAGTGACGACTGTGATTGCCCGATTTAACGCCCGACCTCGCGTGCAGATCTAAGACGCATGCATCGCCATCATTGGGCCAGTCTTAAAGGGTTAGCCCAAAACTGTGTTACTTAGAGGAAGAAAACCCGTGTCTGTTCAATGTGAAGTCAGCCGCGCACCCAGTGCATCGATGAGCGTATTTGAGCGCTACCTCACGCTCTGGGTCTTTGCGTGTATTTTGCTGGGGATCGGCCTAGGCCAGTATTGGCCAGCGGTATTTCAGGCCATTGGCAGCATGGAAGTCGCCAAAGTGAACCTGCCTGTGGGGCTGTTGATCTGGATTATGATCATCCCGATGCTGATCAAGGTGGATTTTTCAGCCCTTGGCGAGGTGAGTAAACATCTCCGTGGCATTGGCGTAACACTGTTTATTAATTGGTTGGTTAAGCCGTTTTCGATGGCGTTTTTGGCATGGCTATTTATTCGGCAATGGTTTGCCCCTTATTTACCTGCCGAGCAAATTGATAGCTATATTGCCGGATTAATTTTACTTGCAGCCGCACCCTGCACTGCGATGGTGTTTGTTTGGAGCAAGCTCACCAAGGGCGATCCCTTATTTACGCTGTCACAAGTGGCCTTAAACGACGCCATTATGGTGGTGGCTTTTGCACCGCTGGTGTCGTTTTTACTCGGGATGTCGGCAATTATTGTACCGTGGGATACGCTGATTACTTCGGTGGTTTTATATATTGTGATTCCAGTAATCATCGCGCAAATCTTGCGCAAATCTTTATTAAGCAAAGGCCAAGCGGTATTTGATGCGGCGATGTCCAAAATTGGGCCATGGTCGATTACGGCATTACTCGCCACCTTAGTGCTGTTGTTTGCCTTTCAAGGCGAGGCGATTTTGAAACAGCCTTTAATTATCGCTCTATTGGCCGTACCGATTTTAATCCAAGTGTTTTTTAACTCAGGCCTTGCCTATTTGCTTAACCGTGCTGTGGGTGAAAAGCACAATATCGCAGGCCCTTCGGCCTTGATTGGCGCATCCAACTTTTTTGAATTAGCGGTGGCCGCAGCGATTAGCTTATTTGGCTTTCACTCCGGTGCTGTTTTGGCAACGGTGGTGGGTGTGCTGATTGAAGTGCCGGTGATGCTGCTCGTCGTCAATATCGTTAATCGTAGCAAGCCGTGGTATGAGAAAAAACGCTGAGCTAATGTGAAATGCTCTAGTTGCTTAGAATGACTCGCTAATCGGCTTTGCTGTGAAAATTTACGACAGCCGCCACGATTAAGTTTTTGTATCAACAAATGTTTTATTGTTGTTTTAATATGCCAATATTTATATTATTTTGTGTTTTTTTGTGCTGAATAGACCAAACATCTATATGTTTGGATCTCTACTGAATTGCCATCCGACGGGAGGTGTGAGTGATCAGTTTAGATGGGGCTAAAGTGGATTAATACTTATTGAATAGGAGTTACATCATGCCCACCCAGCTGCTTGCACTTGGTGTGATCGGCGTGCGTTTATATGAGCGTATTTTGTCATCTCCCGCGCAATATTCTAATGAGCTAGCTGATCATATTGTTGATGAAATTAACTATTATCTGCCGATGGCGCCTTTGAAGGAAAAAACAATCTTGTTTCATTTAGCTTGTGACGTTCATGCTGCATTAGAAGAATGTGATGAAGCAATTAATTCTATCGCTGGTCGCAATGAGGCGGCCGTGATTGTTTCTGGATTAATTGCCCAATCCAAAGATTTTTCTTATCTTTATCATGACTAAGTTACATTTTGCTATCAGCTATTTTTTGGTGGGAGTTGGGCTTACTTAGCTTAATGAGTTTATGTCGTATGCTTATATTGAAAAATGCTTTGTGATGAAGGTCTTATCTTTTCGGTAAGAATATTCTGATAGCGATTAAAATAGTTAAAAACACCCTTATTCTAGGTAATTTATAGCGGTCAATTACTATTTTTACGGGTATGCTAACAACGCCCATTTGGGAGGTTAAAGGCGAGTAAATATGCGTATACGTAGTTCTGATTTAATCGAACCTCTCGCCGCAATTCTGGCGATGGGGGCTTTGATTTGGTTGGGCTTAATGATTATGGCCCCATTTTTAGCTTCTGTTATTTGGGCTGCCATTTTGGTCTACACCACTTGGAAGCCCTATCAATGGATTGTGAAGCTTTGTAGAGGTAGCCGTTTTGTTGGTGCACTTCTATTAATTAGCGGCTTACTCACCTTCTTGGTTTTACCCCTTTTGATGGCGGGGTTTGAATTTGCCAGCCAAGCCGGTTCCTTAATTAAAACGGTGAGCCACCAATTTCAAGTGGGATGGCCTGTTTTGCCTGCTTGGATCAGCACCTTTCCTTATTTGGGCGAGTGGATTAATGGTTTTTGGCTAAAGCTAGGCCAAGGCGATCCTGCCTTATTGGAGCGGATACGTGGCTTAAGCGGCCCTATTGCATCGGGTTTACTGCGTTTTGGCGGTATTGTTGGCGGCGGGTTTTTATTATTGGCTTTAAGCTTAATGGTGGCTTTTTTCTTTTATCTACATGGTGAAAGTGCGGCTTTGTGGTTAAAGGGGATGATGCGACGTATTGCAGGAGATAAAGCTGAATCGCTATTAAATGTGGCTACTGGCACGGTAAGAGGCGTCGTTTATGGCTTTTTGGGGACGGCTTTAGTGCAAGGGTTGTTAGCTTGGTTTAGTTTCTTTATTGCGGGTGTGCCTAATTCATTAACCTTGGGCTTTGCAAGTTGCTTTCTTTCTATATTGCCAGGTGGCCCAGGGCTTATTGGCTTGCCAGCAGCGGCTTGGCTTTATTATCAAGGCCATACAGGTTGGGCTATTTTCCTAGCGCTCTGGATGATCTTGGTGGTGGGCACGGCAGATAATGTAGTGAAGCCGCTCTTTATTGGTAAAGAAAGTGATCTGCCCTTTATTTTGATTTTATTTGGCGTATTGGGTGGCGCTTTGGCGTTTGGTTTATTAGGCGTCTTTTTAGGGCCTACCTTACTTGCCATTTGTTATGCTTTGCTGGGGAGTTGGGTGCGTGGTGGAACAGAGCTAGAAAAAATTTAATTGATTGCTTTTAAAAAAAGGCATCATATTTTAGATATGCTGCCTTTTTTTTGGATTTTTTTATTTTATTTCAAAAATTTTGCCAAAGTTAGCGATTTCTAAAACCGCTTTAACGGTACCTCGACAGTTGATCAAAGTTACTTTACGGCCATTGGCTCGCTCGTTAAGGAGTAACAACATGCCTAAGGCGGCTGAATCCATATAATCGACGGCGCTAAAATCCATTTCAAGCTCGGTGAGGCCTGGTGTTTCTAGAGCGGCTGTCGTGGCTTGTTTGAATTCGCGATGCGATTCAAACGTAAAGTTGCCATTGAGCATAATGCGGCCTTTGTGATCATCAATTTTGGTGCTGGTTTGCATGGTTTTATTCCTCGTTGATATCAACTCTGTCTAGCGTGGGCTCAAGCCCAGCGACGGCTCTTGCTTCTCTCTTATTGTAGAGTTGCATTTTGATTTTCGCTGATGATTGATTCCATCTAGCTTATGCCATAGCGCTGCTTTGTTTTACGAAAAAACTCCTGTAATTGCAAACCACGGCCGTTTACCGGATCTAATTCATGGATGCGTAGCAGATAATCATTACTGAGCTGCATCCATTCTTGGTGCCAGCCATGCTGATTGGTATACGCCAGCAGGGCATTGACGGTGTTAAGTAGCACTTGCACATTGCTGGGCATATCGGTTGCGGCACGAATAAAGCGCTCTGCTGCACCGGCTAGATCGCCACTACGGGCCAGTTTGACGGCTTCATTATTTAAGGCAACGATGCTGGCGCTGTTTTCTTGAATGAGCTGCTCAGCTTGCGCCTCATGGCCTTGTTGGCGATAGAGAGTAGTGATTTTTGCGGCCAAAGCTAAATCGTCATGGCTATTTTTAAGTAGATTACGCACCACGATCTCAGCCAGTGCCCCTTGTTGCTGGTTAAAGCAGGCCTTGGCGAGTGCCAGGCCTACCGTTGCCGAAGGGGGCAGGGCGAGCTGGACTAGCTGTCCAAGCGCGGTCTTGAGCTGGCTCTGTGCTTTTTCGATTTCACCCGTGTGCATATAAATATCAGCATCAAGGGCGTCCGCTAAGACATCGACTTGCGGGTCTTTAAAGTCTTTGCGAATTTCATCGACGGTCAGCCGTGCTGCCGCTACATTGCCTCGGCTAATTTGCACATCAGCCAGCTGGCCATAGTCCGCTGGGTTGCGCAAAAAAGAATGGCGAGCGATACGTACTGTTTCGAGCATAGCGCTTTCTGCTGTGGCTAGATCGCCGCTTTTTAAAGCGACATTGCCGAGCTGGCGCTGCCTTGTGACGACAAAAGGCGATTTGCTAATGGCGCGTTGTAGCGTTGCCTGTGCGGCCACGTCGTCACCCATCGCCTGTTGGACTTGGGCTAGCCAGTCGTAGGCTTCTAGGGCGTGTGCATGCTCGTTAATGATGGCTTTAAATACCGTCATGGCTTCTGAATAGCTCTTCAATTGATATAAGGCTTTGCCCAGAGCCATTTTCGCCCAAGGTAATTCTTGCTCAACCAAAAGTTGCCGACATTGATCACGCACCTGCGTCCAATTACCGATGCGTAGCAATAGATGAATTTTGAGGCGTAAAAAATCAATCGCGTATTCCGCGCTAGTATTGGCAGCCTTGCTACAGAGTTGAATGGCATTTAAAAAATCGTGGGCCATGATGGCTTCATCAACTAATTTAAAGCGTATTTTTCTTTGCAAAGTAGCAAGAATGCGGCTGTGCAGCATTTCCCCTGTAAAGGGCTTAAGCAGAATGGCATCGGGAGATTGCTCTGCTGCCCCTAGCACTTTTTGCGCGCCTCGCTCTGCGGTGATCACGATAAAAATACATGAGGCTTTGAGTAAATCAAGACGCCGTGCTTCATCAAACAAAAATAGCCCATCTTGGCCTTTGCCTAAATCATATTCGCAGAGGATCAGCTCATATTTGAGCTTCTTCATGCTGGCCAAGGCTTCTGTGCTATTGCTGGCGTGATCAATATGGCTGGTGCCGTATTGGCCTAAAATCATACCCACGGTGCGGCGTATTTCGGCAACAGGGTCAATCACCAAGACACGCAGGGTGGATACATCGGGAATGCCATTGGCCGCTTTACGCTTGGCGGTGGCAGAGGAGATGACCGAGAAGGCGCTTGGTTTTTCAGCCATAGTTTTAAGACTTAATTGTCCATTGAAAAACGTATTGCGTGGGAGGAACAGCAGCCATCCTATCAATTTAGCTATATGTCATGTTGTTGCCACGCAATGACAAGCATTGAATCATCGTAGGGCGGGTGCAACCCGCGTATTTTATTGCTCTCGGCTTACACCCGCCCTACAAAAAACATTTCGCTATCTGTTGATAGGATTGGAACAGCACTAGACAAGCATTTTGCCCATATCACGCGCTGAGCGCGAATTTACTTAGCGTTTGCCCTGATCTTTAAAGAACTTTCAATTTGGCATAAGCCACGGCCAGCCATTTTGATCCTGCGGTCGCAAAATTCACCTGCACATTGCCGCTCGCTCCCCCTTCATGATCGGTGACCACACCCTGACCAAACTTAGGATGCTCTACATTCATGCCGATGGCTAAGCCGTGTTCTGGTGTAGGGGCTTTGATCTTGCTGGCGAGGGTGGCCGGACCGGAGTAGCCCTGTGGGGCGTAGCCACGATTAAGGAATTTTAATAGCTGTTGTGGGATTTCTTGCATAAAGCGGCTCGCCACGGCGTAGCGTGTTTGCCCATGCAGCATACGGCTTTGCGCAAGCGTGATGTA
The DNA here is from genome assembly GCA_026399755.1 of Pseudomonadota bacterium. Lineage (GTDB taxonomy): Bacteria > Pseudomonadota > Gammaproteobacteria > Burkholderiales > Chitinibacteraceae > Iodobacter. The sequence continues at coordinate 56,879 of JAPLQI010000110.1, read as the reverse complement.
AAGGCGGCGGCGAGCACGTGTAATCGCCACATACATCAGGCGGCGTTCTTCTTCCACCGCGCTGGCATCGTTCATACTGTTGTCGTGAGGGAACAGGCCTTCTTCAAGGCCACATAAAAACACCGCATGAAACTCTAGGCCTTTAGAGGCATGTACGGTCATCAGCTGCAATGCTTCATCATGCGCACCGGCTTGGTGATCCCCCGCTTCAAGGCTGGCGTGGGATAAGAAGGCGATAAGGTTGTTTTCATCTTCTTGCACAAAGTTGGTGGCGGCATTAATCAGCTCGCCCAAGTTGGCAAGGCGCTCCTCGCCTTCTTTGTCTGCTTGATAATGGGCACGTAGGCCAGATAGATCGAGCATCATATCGACCAGCTCGGGCATGGCTAGGCCGGTGGCTTGGGAGCGCATGTTTTCGATGATTTCGGCAAATTTCTTAACGGCAGCCGCCCCGCGACCCGCACCACCTGAGCAAGCAGCTTGCCATAGGGGGGTGCCTGCGTTGCGAGCCGTTTCTTGAATGCTTTCGATGGTGCGTGCGCCGATGCCACGCGTTGGGAAGTTGATGACGCGCAGCAGGGCATTGTCATCGCCAGGATTAGCAATTAAGCGCAAATAAGCTAAAGAATGTTTAATTTCTTGGCGTTCAAAAAAGCGTAAACCACCATAAACGCGATAAGGCACGCCAGCGGTAAATAAGGCATGTTCAATTACTCGCGATTGAGCATTGGCACGATAAAGAATGGCAATGTCATTGGCGCGATTGCCTTCTCTGATTAGGGTTTGTGCTTCTTCTACAATAAAAGCGGCTTCTTCAAAATCGGTAGCGGCTTCAAATACGCGAATTGGCTCGCCAGCTGGCTCGCTGGTCCATAATTCTTTACCTAAGCGGTTACGGTTGTTGGCAATAACGGCATTCGCGGCATCTAAAATATTGCCTTGCGAGCGGTAATTTTGCTCTAAACGAATCACATGCTTCACAGCGAAATCAGTTTGGAAATCGTGCATATTGCCGACATTTGCACCACGGAATGCGTAAATGGATTGATCGTCATCACCCACAGCAAATAGCGCATTATTGCTGCCAGCTAAAAGTTTTAACCAAGCATATTGCAGCTTATTCGTATCTTGAAATTCATCGACTAATATGTGACGGAAACGGCTTTGATAGTGTTCACGTAAAGATTCGTTTTTAGAAAGCAATTCGTAACAGCGTAGTAATAATTCAGAGAAATCAGCTACACCTTCCCGTTGGCATTGTTTCTCATATTCCTCATAAATTAATCGTAGCATGCGCGAATAATCATCCCAAGCGTCTACATCACCTGCGCGTCGGCCATTTTCTTTATGGCCATTAATAAATTGTTGGACTACTTTTGCCGGATATTTTTCATCATCTATATTTAATGCTTTCAATATTCGCTTTACTGCGGAAAGCTGCTCGGCAGAATCTAATATTGCAAAAGTTTCAGGTAAGCCGGCATCGCGCCAATGCAAACGGAGCATTCGATTGCATAAGCCGTGAAATGTGCCAACCCATAAGCCTCGTGGATTAAGCGGCATCATGGAGGTAATTCGGACCAGCATTTCTTTGGCTGCTTTATTCGTAAAGGTCACCGACAATAAGCCCGCTGGGCTGCATTGCCCCGTGGATAAAAGCCAAGCAATACGGGTGGTGAGCACACTGGTCTTGCCGCTGCCTGCACCGGCCAAGATGAGCGCGTGTTCCGGCGGTAATTCAACGGCTGCAGCTTGTTCTGGATTGAGATTGGCGGTGAGGGGGTGCGACATGGCAAGGGTTCACAGGTAAAGAAGGGGGATTGTACAGCTGAATACAAACAAGGCAGCCTAAGCTGCCTTGTTTGGCCTTACATGCAACGGCATCAATATTTTATAAAATTCTACGGATATTTGCGGTTTCTTTTTCTTTTTAAAAGCTCTTTGACAACAGAAATTAGTCTATAGGCTAATTTACTATTGTCATAAGAGTTCTTATAGATCAAGGCACTACGAGTCTATTCGTCATTTCATAAAAGCAATATTGATTAGGCGATGCGCAATTCTTCTAATGAACGACCTGTTGCCAGGAATTCAATTGCCCATTGTGGCTTACGGCCACGGCCAGTCCAAGTTTGGTCAGCATCAGCAGGATTGCGGAATTGTGCTTTAGCAGTAGAAGCTGCTTTTTTAGCCGCTTTCTTGTCGCTGCTTGTGCCTAAAACATCAGACAATGAGAAGCCTTTAGCAGCAACTAGATTTTGCAGTTCAGCAATCAGGTTTTGCTTTTCTGATTCTTTACGACGAACAATTTCAACTTCTAAGTTCTTGCGCAGTTCAATCAGGTCACTATAGCTTAGTGGGGAAAGATCAATCATGGTAATTCTCCTTGGGTCTTTGAATTGGGGTACTCCACCGAACGGATTATGGATATCTATTCTCAACAATTCAAGCTTTCTTAATTACCTAGCCAAAGATTTACTGAATTTAGATCTTTTTCAGACAATTCTCCGCTGGTTGCAGCTAATTGTAGGCGCGCATACAAATAGGTGTAGCGCGCTACGGTAAGGTCATAACGAGTGGAGAAATAAGTTTGTTCGGCATTAAGTACATCAATAGTGGTACGCACTCCAACTTCTCTGCCTAATTTAGTTGATGCTAATGATGATTCACTCGATTTAAGCGCTTGCTGTAAAGCCACAATTTGCGCTGCTCCTGAACTCACGCCTAAAAAAGCTTGTTTGGTGAATTGCGTGGTATCTCGGCGACTGGCTTCTACTGTTTGGCGTTGTTGTTCTTTTTTTGCGATGGCTTCACGTAATTTGGAAGAACGATCTCCGCCTGTATACAAAGGAATTGATAATTGCAAACCAATTTGCCCTGAGCCTGCGCGATCTAATCCACCCGATGAAGATATGCCAGCTGATTTCCATGTATCGCCATAACCTGCAACTAAATCTAATGTTGGGGAACTTTCTAAACGGTATTTATCAATTTCACGGCTGGCAATATCTAAGCCTAATTGCTGGCCTGCAATCACGAGGCTACCTGTTTCACTCCGCTGCAGCCAAGCGCCCATATCATTGGGCTGCGGCGGTGTAGGTTGTTGGCGATTGCTAATTGGGCTGAGCTGGGTTGGATTGAGCTGGGTGAGTAGCTCATAGGCATTACGTTTAATGGCCATATCATTATGTGCGGCAATTTCCGCAGAAACGATGGCATCAAATCGAGCTTGTGCCTCATCGGTATCGGTAATCGTGGACACGCCAACTTCAAACGATTTTTTAGCTTGTGCCAGTTGCTGGGCAACCGCTTCTTTTTGCGCCGTGGTTTGTTTTACTTTTTCTTCACTGCCTAAAACTTCGAAATATGCTTTAGCCACGCGCAGAATTAAATCTTGCTCTGCCACCCGAAAAATCACTTCGGCTTGTTCGGTTTGTTTTTTTAACTGGTCCGCACCGGCAAAAGCTTCGGCGCGGTAAATGGGTTGGGCGAGCTTTAGCTCATAGCCATAGCTATTGCCATTTTTATCGTAGTTAAAGCTGCTGCTATTTCTGCCCGCACTATTGTCAACCATACTTCGATTGGCGTTTCCTGATAGGGAAATATGCGGCAGTAATAAGGCTTTACCCTGTTCGGTTTTTTCGCGACCTGCATCGAGGCCTGCTCTTGCGGCTGCAAAGTTAGCGTCATATTTTTGTGCGGCTTGCCAAGATTGCAGTAAATCTGCAGCAAATAGTGGTTGGGAAAGGAAGGTAATACTGAGTGCAATTAAAGTTTTTTTCATCATTCGTTTCTCGGGTATCTCGGCGTATTAAAGAGTTTGTCTAGGTAAGAAAACCTATTCTGAGGAAATTATTCCCCAGAAATAGAGGTTTCTTTTTTGCCTTAGTGATGGGGGTTTGTTATCGCTAAACTAATATCCCCCATCCTTTTTTTTAAATTGTCGTAATTTCGTATAATTTATGTACTCTTTTCACTCTTCGGCGGGCTGAGCCTGAACCAAGCGGCGTAGAGGGCTGGTAAAAATAAGAGTGTTAAAACAGTCGCCACAAATAAGCCGCCCATAATCGCAATCGCCATTGGCCCCCAGAAGGTGTCACGCGTCAGCGGGATCATCGCCAAAATGGCGGCGGCAGCGGTCAGCATAATCGGCCGAAAGCGCCTCACTGCCGATTCAATTACGGCGGTCCATGCATCGTCGCCAGCTCTGCGGTCTTGTTCGATCTGATCCATCAGGATGACTGAATTGCGCATGATCATGCCTGAAAGCGCGATGACACCCAACATGGCCACAAAGCCAAATGGCACTTGAAATAGCAGTAAGGACATTGCCACGCCGATTAAGCCGAGTGGCGCAGTCAAGAGCACCATAATCATCCTTTGGATGCTTTGCAGCTGCAGCATTAATAAGGTCATCACCACAAGCAACATCAGCGGCATGACCTTATTAATCGATTCTTGCCCTTTGGCTGCTGATTCTACCGCGCCCCCTGTTGCAATGTGATAGCCCGGAGGAAGTGTTGCTTCTATTTTAAGGATCTTTGCTTGCAGCGCATTGCTCACGTCGGGCGCTTGCTTGCCTTGGACCACATCGGCACGCACCGTGAGCGTGGCGACCCGATTACGTCGCCAGATCAGGCTTTCTTCGCTCTCTAGCTGCAAGGTTGCCAGCTGGGATAGAGGAACAAATTGACCCGATGGCAGTGGTACACGCAAATCTTTCAGAAAATCGAGACGAGTTCGCTCATTTTCCGTGAGGCGTGTGATCACATCAATGCTCTGATCGGCTTCACGATATTGCGTGGCCGTAATGCCTGACACGGCCATTTGCAAGTAATTGGCTAGCTCTTGCGAAGACAGCCCTAGCTGGCGTAAGCGGTCTTGCTTGGTGAGCAGACGAATCACTTTTACTTTTTCACCCCAATCGGTATGCACTTCGCGAGTATCTGGGTTTTGGCGCATGACCTCGGCCACTTGGGTGGCGATGCGTTTTAGCTCAAGAGGGTCCACGCCGCTAATCCGAAATTGCACTGGGTAGCCAACGGGTGGGCCGTTCTCTAGCCGAGTTACACGGCCACGCACTAGCGGGAAGTCATTGGCAAATTGTTGGGTAAGACGCTTGTAGACGTTTTCACGCACCTTCTCGTTCTTGGTCATCACGGTAAGTTGACCAAAGTTTAAGTTAGGCATTTGCTCGTCAAGCGGTAAGTAATAGCGAGGCGAGCCCACGCCGATATAGCTAGTGACATGCGCTACATCGGGGTCTTTGATTGCGATCGCTTCCATGCGTTTGACTTCACGCTCGGTGGCTTCATACGAGGCGGTGTAGGGCAGCCACATATCGACCATGAGCTCGGGCCTAGCCGAGGCTGGGAAGAATTGTTGCGGGATGACGAGGGCAAAGGCCGCTACCGCAAGTAGAAACGCGCCTAGAGTCGCTGCAATCACGGTTTTACGCCAGGTCACGCACCAAGTAACCAGCTTACGGAAACGTGCGTAAAAGCCGCCTTGGTAAATATCGTGCTCTTCGTGGCGCGGTGTTTCTGACAGCAGGTGGTAGCCCATATAGGGGGTAAATACCACGGCCACAATCCACGACAGTACCAGCGCTATACCGATCACGGCAAAGATCGAGAAGGTGTATTCACCCGCATCTGATTTGGCGAGGCCCACCGGTAGAAAGCCTGCGGCGGTAATCAGCGTGCCGGTTAACATAGGAAAAGCGGTGGAGGTATAGGCAAAGGTGGCGGCATCAAAGCGGCTCCAACCCTGCTCTAATTTAAGCGCCATCATTTCTACTGCAATAATCGCGTCGTCCACCAATAGCCCAAGTGCAATCACCAGTGCGCCTAGCGAAATACGCTGCAACTCTAGACCAAAAATACTCATGCCTAAAAAGGTCATCAGCAGTACGAGTGGAATGGACAAAGCCACCACAATCCCGGTACGCCAGCCCAAGCTTAAAAAGCTCACCGCAAGCACAATCACCACGGCTTCTAGCAAGGACTTCATAAAGATATTAATGGCGTTTTTGACCACGGCAGGCTGGTCAGAAATCGTGTTGATTTCGACGCCAATGGGGAGGTTTTTCTTAATTTCTGCTAATGAAGCATCGACCTGTTGCCCCATTCTGATGACGTCACCGCCTTTACGCATTGAGATGCCCAGCCCAACGGCATCTTGGCCTTGATAACGCATCTTGGTTTGTGGCGGGTCGATGGTGGCTCGAAATACCTGGGCTATATCGCCAAGTAAGAAGGTTTTACCGGCTACGGTAAGGGGTAATTGGCGCAGATGTTCTACCGCATTAAAGCCGCCGGTTACGCGCAAATAAATATGTTCATCCTTGCCCTCAACTACGCCCGCAGGGGTGATGGTATTGGTGGCGGCAATGATTTTATTTATTTGAAAGGCTGAAATACCGAGGCTGGCTAGCTTGGCGTTGGAGTATTCCACATAGATTTTTTCATCTTGCTGGCCAATCAAAATGACTTTGTTGATATCAGGAATGCGCAGTAATTCGGTACGGACCAGCTCAATTTGTTTTTTGAGATCAGGGTAGCTAAAGCCATCGCTGGTAAATGCATAGAGATTGCCGTAAGTATCGCCAAATTCATCATTAAAAAATGGCCCAGCGATCCCGGGCGGCAGCTTGCCCTTGGCATCATTAATGCGCTTTCTAACTTGATACCACGCATCCGAGATATTCTTTTTCTGATCTTCCCGCAGCATCACGGTAATAAGCGACTCACCACTTCTGGAATAGCTCTTGGTGTAATCGATATAGGCAATACCTTGTAAGGCTTCTTCTAGCTTATCGGTCACCTGCTGCTCCATCTCGGGAGCGCTGGCGCCAGGCCAAAAGCTACGCACGACCATGGCACCAAAGGTAAATTCTGGGTCTTCCTTCATGCCAAGCTTGGTATAAGAAAGCAGCCCCGCCAGCGAGAGCACCACCATTAGGTAGAGAACGAGGGATTGATGGGTAAGTGCCCAAGCCGATAAGTTAAAGCCTTGCTTGGCTTGTTCTGGTTTGCTTTGCGGCAACATGCGTTATTCCCCTTGAGCAGGCAGTAACTTCACTGCTTGCCCTTCCCGTAAAAGATGGACACCCGCAGTTACCACAATATCGCCTGCTTTAAGCCCACTGACCTGCACCTGTTCACCATGCTGATTTTGTATATCAATTTGGGCTGTAATGGGCACACTCTTAACGCGTTTGTTGCTATCGACCAACCAGACGCGCTGCCCCTTGCCGCTGCCGTAAATCGCGGTAAGCGGCAAAGTGGCGCTGTTGCTACTGCTGGTATTACTAATACGCACGGTGGCGCTCATCCCCAGCTTGATTTCAGTATTGGGCTTTTCGAGGGTCACCTTAGCGCGGTAAGTGCGGCTCACTGGATCGGCTGCTGGGGATACTTCTCGCACCTTGCCGCTGAATGTTTGGCCTGGTAGTGCCCAAAAGCTGATTTCAGTCTTTTGGCCGAGTTTTAAATCGCCACTGCGCGCTTCTGGCAAATCAACAAAAACTTCAATTTCACCTGCTTTAGCCAGCTGCACCACGGGCTGGCCTGCGGCTAATACTTGGCCAGGCTCAGCCAGCGTGGCGGTGATTACGCCATCGCTGGTGGCAAATAGGGTGGTATAGCCTGCTTGATTTTGTGCCACCTGCTGCTGCGCATGGGCTTGTGTTACTTGCTTTTGCCCCGAAATCACGGCGCTTTGCTTGCGATCAACCTCGGCTTGGCTGACAAACTTTTTAGCCAGTAATTCTTGTGAGCGAGAGAGATCAAGCTTGAGTTGATCCAGCTGGCTTTGCGCCGATTCTGTTTGCGCCTTGGCCGCCGCTGCGTTGAGCGTCATATCCTGCGCATCGATGCGGGCCAGTGGCGTGCCGGTTTTAACTTCTGCGCCGATATCGACTAAGCGGCTAATCAACTTGCCTGGAATACGAAAGCCTAAGGCGCTTTCTTGGCGGGCATGTAGCTCGCCAGAGAATTCGGCGTGCTGGCTGGCTGTACCGGATGCCAGCGTCACAGTGCGCACTGGCCGAGCTTCATCAACTGGCTTGGCTTCTTCCTTGCAAGCAGCAAGGAGTGCTACTGAAATCAGCAGTAAGGAGGTCGTTTTGTTCATCAGACTTTGTCCTGTGGGGCGGCCAAGAGACCATTAAGGAGGAGATCAAGTGTGGTATTGAGGAATCTTTCAGGGTCTAAAGTTTCAGGTAGGCAGTTGATTAGTGAGTGCTTCATTAACATGGCGACAATAATTGGTGCAGAAATTACTTCAATGGCGTAATCAAGATCGGCCACTCTGAATTCGCCGCTGGCGATACCGCGCTCCAAAATATGGCGCAGTATTTTATTACCAGGGGTGACAAATTCTTCTTGATAAATTTTCGCAATTTGGGGGAAGTTGCTGCCTTCCGTAATCATCAACTTGGGAAAGGCAGACAATTGGTTTTCACCCATCGCCTGCCACCATGTTTTTAGCATAATACGTAATAAATCAGCTGAGCTTCCCTGGAAACTTGCAAGCAACTCATGGCCAAGAGTAAGCTGAGGTAATAATATTTCACGCATTACCGCCTCAAAAATCTCCTCCTTGCCCGCAAAATAAATATATGGCGTACCACAAGTCACCCCAGCTGCCTTGGCAATGTCGGTCATTTTGGTGGCGGCATAGCCCTTGCTCACAAATAGCCCGAGTGCGGCTTCTAAAATCTCTTGCGGGCGCGCTTCTTTACGGCGAGCCCAGCGTTTGCATAACATGGTGAACCTGCAGTTAATAAATAAATATTCATTTATTATTGGGATGCTGTCTATTTTTGTCAAAAATAAAGCGCGAGCAGGCTTGAGACTGTTAGAATTCTGCCCAACCCCTATCTTGTTTTTGGATAAGCCATGACCACGATTACCCCGCAAGAAAAAGCCGAAATTCTTTCGGAAGCCTTGCCTTATATTCAGCGTTTTTTTGATAAGACCATCGTCATCAAATACGGTGGTAATGCGATGACCGAACCCGAGTTAAAAGAAGGGTTTGCCAGTGATGTGGTGCTGCTTAAATTAGTCGGGATGAACCCTGTTGTGGTGCACGGCGGTGGCCCACAAATTAATGAATTGCTCGATCGTATCGGCAAAAAAGGCGAATTTATCCAAGGCATGCGTGTCACCGATGCCGAAACTATGGATGTGGTCGAGATGGTCTTGGGTGGCCATGTGAATAAGGAAATCGTTTCCTTGATCAATAAGCATGGCGGTAAAGCAGTGGGTTTAACCGGCCAAGACGGGCACTTTATTAAGGCCCGTAAAATGTATCTGAAAGATAGCTCAGATGAGTTGCTAGATATTGGTCAGGTGGGGGAAATTGAATCCATCGATCCAACCATCGTGGCTCACCTTGATGCGGGTGATTTTATCCCTGTTATCGCGCCGATTGGCGTGGATAGAAATGGCGAAAGTTACAATATCAATGCCGATCTAGTGGCAGGCAAGCTGGCCGAAGTGCTGCACGCCGAAAAACTGATCATGATGACCAATACGCCTGGGGTTCTCGATAAAGAAGGTAATTTGCTTACGAAGCTTTCTGCCAAACGTATCGACGAGCTATTTGCGGATGGCACAATTTCTGGCGGTATGTTGCCTAAAATCTCATCTGCACTTGATGCCGCTAAGAGTGGTGTGAATGCGGTGCATATTATTGATGGTCGTGTAAAACACGCGCTGCTACTAGAAGTGCTGACCGAGCAGGGCGTGGGTACGATGATCCGTGCTAAGTAAGTTTTGCAGATAAACCCAGCCTGAGTGCCTACGAGAGCGTTTCCTTCTAGCAGCACTGGGCTGGGTTTTATGCTTGTTGCGCTTGTTTTTTTCTGAAAAGTAATCTACGTCTTCCTTGCATGTTGCGTTTTGCCTACTAAAGTTAAAACTCAGACCATCGGGAGATGACCGCATGAAAACAGCACAGCAGCTGCTTGCAGAGAAAGCCATAGATAGTATTTTATCAGTTAGCCCCCAAGCTTCTGTTTATCAAGCCTTACAAGTTCTCGCCGAAAAAAACATTGGTGCGCTGCTCGTGATGGAAGAAGATCGTTTAGTAGGTATTTTTTCTGAACGAGATTACGCAAGAAAAGTGATTTTGCTAGGTAAAACTTCGGCCGGAACTCCGGTTTCCGAAATCATGACGCGTAAATTACTCTGTGTCCCTCCGGCGGCCACGATTGATGAATGCATGGCCATCATGAGCGAAAAACGTATTCGCCACTTGCCGGTTGTAGACGGCGATAAAGTGCTGGGCGTGTTGTCGATTGGCGATTTAGTTCGAGAAAAAATCGACGAGCAAAAATTTACGATTGCCCAGCTAGAGCAATATATCCACTCCTGAGCGATTCACGATCCACAGACCAGCAGTGCTGGTCTTTTTTTTGCGCAAAATAATGAAACCTGTCTGGATTTTTGATCTCGATAACACCCTACATAATGCTGATTTGCATGCCTTTCCGGTGATTAATCGGGCGATGACAAGCTATTTATCGCAGCATCTACAGCTTAGCGAGTTGGCTGCAACGGCTTTACGCAAAGATTACTGGCTGCGTTATGGTGCCACCCTATTGGGCTTGCGTCGTCACCATACCCACATCGATCCACGGCATTTCTTGCTGATGTCACATCCCTTGAGCGAGCTATTGACTGTGGTTCACCCGATGCCAGGGCTGTCTGTGGCGATTCGAAGCTTACCGGGTGAGAAGTTGCTCTTTACCAATGGCCCACGTCATTACGCGATCGCCATGCTGCTAGCGTTGGGGATAGACGATTGCTTCAGTGGCGTGGTGAGCGTGGAAGATGTTGATCTGATTCCCAAGCCGCAGATTGCGGCTTATCGCAGCTTATTAGCGCGTTTTCAACTCGACCCACGGCGCTGCATTTTGGTGGAAGACACCTTGGCGAATTTAAAAACGGCTAAGCGCCTAGGGATGAAAACAGTTTGGATTAATCCGCGCAGCTATGGAGCCGGAGTGGTTGATTTAAGCATCACTAAATTGGCTGATATTGCTAAGCGCGGGCGATGGCTGTATGCAGGAAAATGATAGAGTGTTGCGAAGGACTGCAATTAAATGCCGTTGAAAATAGTAAATTTGCACACTTATTCTGCTTCATGTAATTTACTTGGCATAAGGCATCAGCCAACTTATATAAAACATTGGAGAGCATCTTGGAAGCAGCACGTCAGCTATTTGTAGCACTCAACCGCGATTATCTTGCCATTCATAAAACCAAAGAAGATTTGTTTTGGGATACCTATATGGCCGTTTCTGACGACCATGATGGCTTTGCCAAGGCAGAAGAAGCTTATAAAAACTTTATTTCTGATCCGGTGAAGCTTGCCGAAGTGCGCGATGCGCTAGCGCGTTTGGATACGGAGGAAGCTGCGGAGCTTAAGCATGGCCTGCAAGGCTGGTTGGCACTTTTTGAAAGCAATATCATTGATAGTGATGAAGCGCGCACTTTAATGAGCCAGTTAATTGCTCAGGAAGCCGCTTTATTTGCTAAAAAGCGCGATTATGTGCAAACGCATATCAATGAAAAAGGCGAGCGCGAAGAAGCCACCCAAGGCATGTTGTCGACCAATATGGCGACTAATCCCTCAGAGGATGCGCGTAAAAGCTCCTTTGATGCAATGGCTGCCCTTGAGCATTGGGTGCTGGAAAACGGCTTTTTAGACATTGTTAAGCAGCGCAATGCCTTTGCTCGCGCTCAGGGTTTTCCTGATTATTTTGCGTATAAAGTGCGCAAAAATGAACAAATGTCGGTCGAAGAATTATTCGCCATTCTGGATGATTTTGAGCTGCGCACTCGTGAGGCCAATCAGCGTGGTTTACAGGAGCTAGCACAGCAGCATGGAAAAAACGCGCTACTGCCATGGAATTTCCGCTACACCGTAAGCGGCGATGTCGCCCGCCAGCTGGACCCTTATCTTCCTTTTGCGAAAGGGCTTGAGCGCTGGGTAGAAAGCTTTCGCAAGCTAGGTATTAGCTACCGTGGCGCGACCATGCAGCTGGATTTACTAGAACGTAAGGGCAAGTATCAAAATGGTTTTTGCCACGGCCCAATTCCATCTTTCTTTGAAGCGGATGGCCGCTGGGTAGCGGGGCAGATTAACTTTACAGCCGATGCTAAGCCCGATCAGGTGGGCAGTGGTGCAAGGGCGATTAATACTCTGTTCCATGAAGGTGGCCATGCGGCACACTTTGCCAATGTGACGCAGAATTCACCTTGTTTCTCGCAAGAATTCGCACCGACTTCGATGGCTTATGCCGAAACCCAATCGATGTTCTGCGATAGCTTGCTCGATGATGCAGATTGGCTAAAACGCTATGCAAAAAACGCCGCTGGCGAGGCCGTGCCGGATGCCTTGATTAAAGCGCGTATCGAAAAAACGCAGCCCTTTGCTGCACTCAATGAGCGCAATATTTTGGTGGTGCCTTATTTTGAGCGCGCCTTGTATCTGCTCAGTGATAGCGATCTGACTGCTGAGAATGCTCTGGCGCTGGCCCGTAAATTTGAAATGCAAATCTTGGGCTTTGAGCAGGCAGGGAGGCCGTTGTTGGCGATTCCTCATCTATTAAATCAGGAATCGGCAGCGGCTTATCATGGTTATTTACTGGCCAATATGGCGGTTTATCAGACCCGCGCATTCTTTGAGCGTGAATACGGCTATTTAACCGATAACCCAGCAATTGGCCCATTGCTGGCTAAGCATTACTGGTCTACAGGCAATAGCATTAACCACAACGCCACCTTGATCAGCCTGACTGGTGAAGCATTTAATGCTAAGTATTTAGCCGATTCCTGCAATCAAACCGTAGAAGCTGCATGGGCCGATGCACAGGCGCAGATTAATGCGGCAGCCAGCCGTGTTTATCCAGAATCTCCACTAAAGAATCTGGATGCGCATATTCGTATCGTGCACGGAGCTGAATTATTGGCAGACAACACGCAATCAGACGCGCAAATGTTTGCCGATTTTGAGCGGGTAGTGAGCGAGCGCTACGGGGTTTGATTTTTTTGGGGAAGTAGGGAGTGGTGAGTAGGGAGTAGATAATTGCTTTGCTTGGGGATGAGGCTAAATTTCCCGACTCCCGACTCCCAATCAGCGCTGCGCTACTGCCAGTAATCCACCCACGGTAAAGAAAGCCGCGCCGCAGCCTTGGTTAAAGCGCTTGATACGATTCGGGCCTTGTAGCCAGTTACCTAGCCTTGCGCCGCCAGCCGCGTAGGCAACTTGCCAGCCTGCTTCGATGATAAAAAAGCTGCCCAGCAAAATAGCCCATTGTCCCGCTTGTGGTTGCGATGTGTTGATAAATTGCGGCAAGAAAGCTCCGGCAAATAAAATCGCCTTGGGATTAGATAGCGCCACGGTTAATCCCAAACGAAAGCGCCTTGCTGCCGAGTCGGCGGAGGAATTGGGCATTTCTAAATTGCTCCCCGCTTTAAAACATTGCCAGCCCAAATAAATTAAATACACCGCACCGGCTAATTTAAACATCAAAAACAGCGTGGCGGAAGTGGCTAGGATAGTCGCCATGCCAAAGGCCGATAGCGCAAACAATAAGGCCAATCCTATAAGTGCCCCACTCATGGTAGCCAGCGTCGCCTGCCAGCCATAACGTGTGCCGTGCGATAGCATCAGCAGCATATTAGGGCCGGGCGTGGCGGAAATAAAAAAGGTAGTGGCAATAAAGGTTAGCCAGATAGTCATGCTCATGGGGTTATTCCTTTTTTGGGAGTCTTTTTAGCGCCTTCGGCACGTTGATTTTGGAGCGGTAGCCACCGCGGGGCCTTCCTTTCTTGCTTCGCCAAGAAACGAAGCCAAAGAAGGCGACCCCACGAAACACGAAGGCTCCTTCGCTGCGGACAATCGAGTCGGCGGCGGGCGGGATTGGCTCGTGCCTCGCTCCCTTGCCGAAACCCCGCCCCGCTTGTTCCTCGCTCCGGCGTGTTTCAAGGGGACTTTAAAAAGCCCCATGCAAAGAGAGTGGTTGTTATGCTTTTTCGCTGTTTGCTAATGAAAACCAATTTGGTTAGCGCGTATGGGGAATCTCCCGCGTGGGCCTCACTTTCTTGCTTCGCCAAGAAAGTAAGCAAAGAAGGCTACCCCACGAAACACGAAGGCCCCTGCGCTACGGACAATCGAGTCGGCGGCGGGCGGGATTGGCTCGGCTGCCTCGCTACCAAGCGATCCCCCGCCCCGCTTGTTCCTCACTCCGGCGTGTTTCAAGGGGGAATTTAAGCCCCGTGCAACGAGCTGCGATACGAATTCTAATAGCTGGTTTTTTTAAATACTTAAAATCTAGAAAACAACTTAATTTAAGCCTTGTTTTTCTCCGTGAAACTCCGTGTTCTCTGTGAACTCCGTGGTTCAAGATTTGGGTTTATATCATCAGTTAAATAATATTCAATCCCGGATGATCTTTCATCGGCTTATCAAGGTAATAGCCCTGAACTTGGTCAATTCCCAGCTCGATCAGCATATTAAAAATGGCTTCGTTTTCTACAAACTCGGCAATGGTTGTTTTGCCCATTTCATGCGCCATGCTTACCATGCCGCGCACAAAGACTTGGCTGTCGTGATCGCTGATTAAGTCTTTAATAAAGAAGCCGTCAATTTTAAGCACGTCGGCTTTGAGTTGTTTTAGATAGGCAAAGGATGCAAAGCCTGTACCAAAGTCATCAAGGCAGACGGTGCAGCCGGTGGCGCGCAGGGCATCAATAAAGCGCTCTGCATCGCGAATATCTGAAACGGCAGCTGTTTCGGTTAATTCAACTAATAATCTGGCTGGATTTACTTTATGGAGTTTGAGCTGCTGGCTGATGTAATCCGGCATATCAGGCTCGTCAAAAGAACGGCCAGAGATGTTAATGGCAATCGATGGGATATTGGCTTTTTGGCCGAGTAACTCAATGGTGGTGCGTATCACCCAGCGATCAATATCAATAATCTTGCCGGTTTTTTCGGCATGGGGAATAAACATCCCTGGCATGATGATTGTCTCTGGTTTTTGCGGATCTTTCATCCGCACCAAGGCTTCTAAGTGGGCTAGTTTGCGCGTCTTGGGATAGTAAATCCCTTGGAAATGCAGCTCTAAACCATTGTTCTCTAATGCCTCGGTAATTCGGTCTTTCCAAGAAAGGCGGGTAATGGCCGATCGGGATGGGTCGGCGTCTTGGCGATACATACGCCAAGTGGATTTACCCGCCGATTTGGCTTGATACATGGCCGAATCGGCATGGGCAACTAGCTCTAGCGAGTTGCTGGCGTGATTAGGAAACAAGGCCACGCCTACCGATGAAGAAGGGCGCAATACATGGCCTTCTACCGTGAACGGAATCTGCGAGATTGAGCTGACAATGCGCTCGGCCAGTTTGCTGACTTCAAATTCATTGCAATCGGGCACTAAAATCGCAAATTCATCACCGCCAAGGCGTGAAAATACTTCGTGGCGGCGCACTTGGGTGCCTATGGTTTTGGCGATGCTTTTGAGTAAATCGTCACCTACGCCGTGGCCAAAGGTGTCGTTGACGTGCTTAAACTCGTCCAGATCAAAGAACACCAAGGCCATGGCGCTTTGTTTGCGATCGGCCTCAGACACCATGCGGTCCAGCTCCTGCTGAAAGCGATGGCGGTTATATAGGCCAGTCAGCGCATCCCGTTCGGCGAGCTTGATCATATGGGCAGAAATTTCACGTTGCTGTGTGACATCTTCGTAAATCCACATGCGGCCATTGGCCGTGCCTTGGCTATCTAATACCCTAAAACCATGTTGGGTAATGATGCGGCCATCGTTCATGCTGAGTTCGCCAAAATCAACTTTATCGTCCGATAGCGCCAGCTCTTCGAGGTAGTTGGCAATAATATCGCCAAGCGCAGGGCGGTTTTCTGCGATTTGTAGAATCTGGCCTATGGGTTTGCCTGGCAGTTGATTGCTTGGGGCAAGGCCCCATAAATCACAGAAAGCGGGATTGTGGAAAACCACACGGTTTTCGTTATCCACAAACAATACGCCAAAGCGCATCGCCGATAGCAGGGCAGTGAGGCGGGCGCGTTCTGATTCGGCGCGGGATAAATAGCTTTGCCCTAGGGATTGGATTTGGCGTAATTCGATGACGGCTTTGCGCAAAGAGAGCCGGTCTTCTTTTAATTCGCTGTTATTGCGAATACTGGCTCGCAGGCCTAAGTAATTATTGAGCGAGTCGTATATGGGCTGCCATGAAACAGATGCCCAGAAGGGCTGGCCATCGCGGCGAACGGCTCTAAATTCAAAATCTTGGATCACGCTGCGCTGCTCAAGCGCTTGTTTGAGTGTTTCGGTGACGCGGGCACGTTCTTCCGGCATGGTGAGCGATAGCGGAAAATCGCCTAACAACATGCATTCATTCACCGAATAGCCAGAAAGCCGCGTCACCGAATCATTAATCCATACTAGCTTGCCTTCATCCGGGGATAGCCATAGCTCGGTGCTATGGGTGTAGTTGGCAATGGTGTGGAATTTTTCTTCATTCATCACTAATGAATCGACGCGCTTTTTGATTAGGCTGGCCATTTCATTAAAGCGGCGCGTTAATTCACTAATCTCATCGCTGCCATCATTGCTTGCGATGGGGTCGTAGTGGCCATGCGCCGCATTTTCTGCCGCTTTGATAAGGCGGTATAGATGGCGGGTGAGCCACATCCCCAGCAGCCCCATCATTAGGGCTGAAAGTAAAATGCCTACCCCCATGGTGATGGCATTTTGCATCAGCAGTTGGTTAACACCGCCGCGCATAATCTCTGTAGAAATCCCAAAGCGCAATTCGCCATAAGGCTCACCCGCAAATTCAATGGGCGTTGCTGCATGGATAAGCGTAGGCAGATTGTTTTCTAGGGATAATTTAGCTACTGGGGGTAGCGGATGGGCAATATCCCAGCCCCTTGCAGCGATAATTTGTTTTTTATTATTGAGTAAAATAATGTAATCAATGCCTTCGGCGGTGCGAATTCCTTCTAATAAATCAGCGGCCTGAGCTTGGTTGCCTGAGGATAAGGGGGTTGCAAAGGCCGCATTTAATAGCCGAGATAATTCTTGAACGCGCACTTCAGTGGCGTGGGTGGCCATCTCCGACCAGATTCTCGATGTGTTGAGTAAAAGGATGGCTAAAATCGTACATTGCACCAGCGTGCTAGCCACGATTAACCGTGTACGAAGCGAATTAAAAAACGGAAGCGATGCCATGCAAACCTGTCTAGAAATGATCATTTATTTTATAGGCCAAGTCGCCTCAACCACTTGACTGCTTGTTTTTATACTTAGAAAACGCTGATTTATTCAGTTGGCTTATTTCCCTAAGCCGCTGGAAATATAGCAATTACACTGGATCTTCGATAAAAACATTCAGAGATGACCATGTTTAATCAGAGCGCCCCTAAAGTATCGTAATCATATTTAATACTGCCGAAAGCATACTCCTTGCCTGCTTTCGGCAGTGTTACATCAGCAATAATAATGAGTAATTGAAATGCCGTGTATTTATATTGCTAATTTTTTATTTCAGTTGCGTAGTTGCTTAATAAATACTTTCGATCTTCTTTGATAATTGTAGAGCTGTTTTCTTTCTATCGGTAAGGCATCTACCGTCGCTAAGGCAAAGCCTCGCTCTACAAACCAATGCGCGGTGCGAGTCGTCAGCACAAATAATTCTCGCACCCCCAAGCTTCTGGCGTGCTGTTCAATATGTTTAAGTAATTGCTCGCCACGATTGGCATCACGATAGTCGGGATGAATCACCAAACAAGCCATTTCTGCCATATGGCTTTTTGGGAAGGGATACATGGCCACGCAGCCGACAATTTTGCTATCGTGCTCTAATACGGAATAGCGATGAATTTCGCGCTCGAGTAATTCCCGTCCGCGCTTCACTAAAACCCCATCGTCTTCCAGTGGCTCGATCAGTGCCAATACACCCCCGACATCATCAATCGTGGCTTCGCGCATGGTTTCTAGCGAATCGCGGGAAACCATGGTGCCTATACCATCGTGAGTAAATAGCTCTTTGAGCAAGGCCCCATCGACATGATGGCTGACTAAATGAGCCCGTGCCACGCCATTTCTGACTGCTTTGATGGCGCATGGCAAATAGAGACGAATGTCTTCATGCGGATGGGGATGGCTGCTGAGCAGCTGCTCGGCTTGCAAGGCGGTCAGCTCGGTTAATAGCTGACCTGCTAGATCTTCCACGCCCTGCTGGCCTAATAAGAAAATCAGCTTATCGGCGCGCAAGGCAATAGCGGCGCTGGTGGCGACGTCTTCGAGCGGCACGTTGAAAACTTCACCCGTTGGCGAATAGCCAAGGGTGGAGAGCAAGACCAGCTCGCCATCATCGAGGCGATAGCGGATCGCGGTGGTATCCACCTTGCGTACTTCGCCGGTATACATCAGATCTAAACCATCACGAATACCCATAGGCTGAGCCGTAATAAAATTACCCGCAGAAACACGGATATCGGCATTGGCCATGGGCGAGTTGGCCAAGCCCATCGATAACCATGATTCGATTTCAACTCTGACTTGCCCGACAGCCTGAATAACACATTCCAAAGTTTGAGCGTCGGTTACGCGTAAGCCATGATGGTAGCGCGTTTCTAAGCCGCGCTCTGCGGTGCGGGCTTCAATTTGTGGCCGCGCACCATGCACCACCACCAAACGAACGCCTAGGCTGGTCAGCAAATTGATGTCATGGGTAATGGTGGCAAATTTGCCATCTCGAACCACTTCACCACCTAAGGCAATGACAAAAGTGCGATCACGAAAGGCGTGAATATAAGGGGCGGCCAGGCGAAATGACTGGACGAACTCATCGGCTTGCATGGTATTCCTAAAAAGTGATGTGCTTTGCACGGAGCTTCTTAATCCCGTATTGGGGAAAAGCGTTTAATTTCTTCTGAGGATAACGTCAGCTAGAAAAATATAAAAGGATTGCTATGTCTATATTGTAAAGACGCCACCGATAAGGAGCCTCGCCATGCTGACATCGATCTTCCGGTTTTGCTCAATGTGCATTTTGCTAGCCGCATCGAGTGCGGATGCATATGAGTGGCAAATTAGTGCAGGACAAGGCATGCAGCCAGATCATGTCGATAGGCATAAGTTGTTTCGAGTGGCATGGAGGACGGATTTGCCTTGGTCGTGGTATGAAACCAAAGTGGGTAAATTAAGCACAGGTTTAGACGTGGGCGTGGGTGTTTGGCATGGCGATGATCGTGTGACCGGTGAATTATTTATTACACCTGAGTTGCGCTATGAATGGGCGCCTCTTGAAGAAGGGCTGCAGCTGTTTGTGGAAGCAGGAGTAGGGGTACATGTGTTTTCCCGTACTGATTACGCAAAGCGCGGCCCATTTAGTACCGCATTACAATTTGGTGAGCAATTTGGGGCTGGGGTTCGTTTTGGCGATCAGATGGCGCAAGATCTAACCCTGTTTTACCAACATCATTCTAATGCCGATATCAAAACGCCGAATTACGGGGCAGATTTTATTGTGCTGAGGTATGGATTTAAGATGTAGGAAGGTGTGCTTCGTTGATTGGGGCGTACTTAAAGTACGCCCTCATTTATTTAATAAGCCCCGCGCCCAGTTGCCACGGTTTTGATTGTTTTGCAGACAATTGCTACGTCGTACCAAAGATTCCAGTTTTTTACATACCAGGCATCCAGTGCCACGCGTTCGGCATAAGTGGTGTCGTTGCGGCCCGATACCTGCCACAGACCAGTCAGGCCAGGGCGTGCTTCTAAGTAGAAATCAACGTAATCGCCATAGCGCTCTAGCTCGGCAGTAATAATAGGGCGCGGGCCGACTAAGCTCATTTCGCCCTTGATCACATTCCACAGCTGCGGGATTTCATCGAGGCTAGTTTTTCTTAAAAACTCGCCTATCGGTGTGATGCGTGGATCATTTTTAAGCTTAAAGTCTTTATCCCACTCGGCACGGGCCTCGCTGCTGCTGGCGAGTAGTTTTTCTAGCACTTCTTGGCTATTGGAAACCATGGTGCGGAATTTCCAGCATTTAAACGGCTTGCCGTTAATACCGACGCGCACATGGCCAAAAAAGATGCTGCCGGGGCCGCCTTGGCGTTTAATCTGAATCGCCACATAGGCCAGCAGTGGCGAGAGCAAAAGCAGGCCCACGCTGGCACCAAATAAATCGAAAGCGCGTTTTAATGTGGTCAGCGATTTAACGGACAGATTATTGCGCACCCGCAGCAACAGCACTTCATGGCTAAAGAAATGGTGGGGCACCACGCCAAACAGCGGTAAGCCAGCAATCGGCGGGATGATGTGCATATCTTTATATTTAAGCGAAAGCAGCTCAATTTGCGGGCCAAGACGGCGCAGCTCGTCTTCATCCACTGCCACCACCACATGGGGGCGGCCATTAAGATCCAACCATGATAAAAGTCCCGCCTCATCGAGCTGAATCACTGGCCGGGTCTTGCCATCAATCGATAGCTCGGCAGGATCGTTCTTATTAATCGATAAAAAAGCCTGTACTTCAAACCCTAGCTGGCGCTCGCTATGCATGGCACGGCAGGCGTCGATGGCATTGCTACTGGCTCCGATAATCACCGTTGGTAGTTGCCACAGCGTTTTAGACAGCAGCCAGTTTTTCATTTGCGAGCGCAGTAGTGGCAAGAGCAGCAGCGCCAAGCTCCAAGACATTGGCCATAAAAAGCGCGATACCGTGAATTTACCCAGCAGTACTAACATACCGTTTAATAATGCCGCTAAGAGCAGGGCGCGCAGGATTTCCAGCAGCTCATCCCAAAACGGCAGGCGCAGGCTGTAATGGCCACGCCACCAAAAGTTGCCCACGGTGAGCACGGCCAAAAACAGAAAGGCAGTACTTTGTTGCGAGCCTTCCCACCACCACCAAGCGGCAAAATCGCCACCAATTCTTTGATGGCGGAAAAAGCTCAGCATGGCCAACGCCGCACAAAATGACGCGGTAAGCGCAGCAAAATCGGCCAGTGCCAACAAAGGCTTAGCCCTTTCGGCTTGTAAATGCTTATTCATTTTCTTCCTGATTTTCAAGCAAAAGATCGGTAGAACAGAGGACGGGTAACATCCAATCCTATTCACTTAAGAGAAACGGTATTCGTAGGGCGGGTGCAACCCGCGAGCAATGCTCAAAAGTACGCAGGTTTCACCCCAATCCAATCGGCTTAGCTAAATGTCATGGAGTTACCACACAATCAACAAGCATTGAATCATCGTAGGGCGGGTGCAACCCGCCGTTTTTCGGATTTCATAGCAAAGCTCGGCGGGTTGCAACCGCCCTAAGATAGTCCATAAGCCTTATAAAGATTCGTCATCATCTTATCCAGCGAGTAATTCTCTTCAGCAAACAGCCTTGCCTGTGCGCCAAGCTGCTTGCGTGCGCTGAGGTCTTCAATCAGCGTATTCAGATGTTTTACAAAGTCGCTGCTGTTTTCACACAGATAGCCATTTTCGCCATCTATTACCAAATCTTTATTGCCCACCACATTGGTCGCTAATACTGGCAGGCCAGCGGCCATGGCTTCGATGACGGCGACAGGCAGGCCTTCCCAGCGTGAGGTTTGGATATAAATATCCAAGCTTGCCAGCTGCTCTAAAGCTTGGCTGCGATCTACCCAGCCGCTGAGTTTTACATTAGCGTTTTTTAGGTTTTTTTCTGACGCCACATCGCCGCCACCTATCCACACAAACTCGATACCGGGCTGGGCCATTTGGCTGGCGATGCTTGCAAATAGCTCGGGATTGCGGGCAAGGGTAACTCGGCCCACGGTGCCAATGCGCACGATATCTTGATTACCTTTGGCGGGATGAATTGCCGCCAGATCGACCGCATTATTCACCACCACTACATTGCTGCTGAGATGGCTGCGGATTTCTGCGCCTTCGGAAGGTGAGCAGGCGATAAAGGTAGTCGGGATTTCTGAGAGAATTTTTTCTACCGTCAAGAAAATCGTATTTTTTAAACGCCCTTCAGCCCGCTGCAAAAATGACAAACCATGCGGCGAGAAAAACCACCGTGGCGCAGCTTTGCCGCGAATAAATAAACTGACAATTCGCCCCAGCGCACCGGCTTTGGATGAGTGCATATGCACCACTTCGGGCTTTAGTTCACGCAGCCAGTGGTAAAGCGCCCGCCCAGCACGCCAGTCGGCGACGGGGTTAATGGCGCGAACCATAGGCAGCTGAATAAAACGGATGGCATCGACAAATAGCGCTCGCCAGTTGTCCGGCGTTTCTTCTCTTACCGAATGAATAATGGTGACGCTATGGCCGTCTTTGGCCTGCGCATTGGCCATTGCCGACACCATAGACAGCGTGCCAGCGCCAAAGGCCTCAACAATATGCACAATTTTAGCGGCGCGTTTTACGGGAATCAGGCTCATGCTTTTGGTGCTCTTAATTTTGATTTGAGCTTAAACACCAGAGAGTAGGGCAGCAAGAGTAAGAGCTGCGTTCTGGCCATGCCGATTAGGGCGGCAACGCTGCCATCGCTGTATTTTTTTTGCACCGCCATGCGGGATTTAAGCTGCTGGCGGCGTTTACTCAGTGAAATACCGCTGGGGTCTAGCTCGTAGCGGATCAGCACATCGGGCAGGTTGGCTACTTTAAACTGGCGGGTGAATTCGCTAAACAGCGCATAGTCTTCTGCGGCAGGCATATCCAGCGGATAGGGGCCGGTGCTGGCTAATGCGGCTGTTCTGAACATCACCGCCGGATGAATAAAGGCCGAGTTATTACGCATCGTCTGGGCAATGGCCGCATGATCGCTTGGGTGACGCAGCACAAAGTGCTCGGCCCCAGCTTGATCAACAAAGCTAGCCGCACCGCCGACTAGCATCACATTGGGGTGCTTATCTAAGAAAGCGACCTGCTTGGCTAAGCGATCTGGCAGGTTTTCATCACCGCAATCTAGGCGGGCAATCAGCTCGTAGTCACGGGAGGTAATCCACGCAAGGCCAGAATTAAGCGCATGTTCAATGCCACGATTGACCGGCAGGTTTAAAAACCGCAGCTCGCCCTGAGCCTGAAATGCATTTCTGGCCGCCGAATGATCAATCGGCGCACGCGTGCTGCCATCATCCACTACCAGCACATCACATTGCTCGTTGGGGCCGATGGAGGTTAAAGACTTAATCAGCCCGGCAGGATTATTAAAATGCGGTATCAGTAAAATAAGGCGTGTCATGTGTGCTTCTGTTTTTGCGAGTGCAGCTTCGCGTTTAAATGTGTGTGGGGGATAAAACCCAAATCTTGAAACACGGAGGGCACAGAGAACACGGAGTTTCACGGAGAAAACCTTGCTTTCCTTGTGTTTTTCTCCGTGACCCTCCGTGTTCTCCCTTTCCTCCGTGGTTTAAGATTTGGGTTTTTGTTTAGGAATCTCGGTGCGCAACAACTGCGTTGTTGTACACCCTATAAAATACCGACTCGCCACATCAATCAATCCCACTTCCCCATCCCCAGCAGGCGTTTTATTTTACGGGTGAAGCTGACCGGTAGGGCGAAGGATAGGCTGGCTTTGCTTATTTTTATGAGGGATCGTGGTGAGTAATCGAAGTAGCGCCATAGCAGCTTGATTCGCATTGCTTGCTGTTGGCGGCGGCGGCTCATGGAGATGCCTGCGTCGTTGTACTCGCTGCGGGTTAGCACCTCGGCCAAGTTGGCCGTTTGATAATGCGCTACAAAGCGCCAAAAATACGCAAAGTCTTCTGCGGCTTTGCAGTCAGTCGGGTAAAGCCCCAGCTCTTTTACTCCGGCGGTTCTAAACATTACCGTGGGATGGGTAAAGGCATTGTCGTCGTGCATTTGCCGTAGGATTTCATTGTGCGTCTGCGGCTGATTAATCGTAAAACGATCGCCGCTGGCATCAAAAAATGTCACCGCGCTACCTAATAAATACACATCCGGGTGGCTATCTAAAAAAGCTATTTGCTTAGCAAAGCGATCCGGCGCGCACAAATCATCGCAATCCAAGCGGGCAATATATTCATACTCCGCCTCAAGAATCGCTTGCAGCCCCGTATTGAGTGCGTGCTCAATACCTTGATTTTGCGGCAAATAAATAAAATGCAACTCTCCATCCGCCTGCCAAGCTTTTGCACAAGCTCCCTCATCGATGCGCTGCCTGCTACTGCCATCATCAACGATAAAAGCATCTATTTGCTCGTGCTTACCCACAGACGCCAAAGACGCAGCAAGGCCCTGTGGATTATTAAAGTGAGGAATAAGTAAGGCCGTGCGGTTCATCGAAGCGCTTTGTGCAAAGAAAGGCCGCTATTTTAGCGGGTTTTGTAGCCTGGCGTGCTGAGGTGAAATGTAAATTGGGCGGATTTGCCAGCGAGGGGTTTAAGTCTGAGGATGTGATACGTGTTTTGTTTGGAGTGATTCGTTTTATGATTGCTCTGAGGATAAAGATATTTGAATGGAATACGGGGGCTAAACGCATAATTACAGCCTCAATTGCCTGTTTAATCTTCATTTAATTGAGTTAATTAACATTACATTATTTGGATTTACTCTATGCGGTGTCGCCCATCTGCACGTTTACTGGTGTTGTCACCAGAAAACCATATTTTATTATTTCACTTTGTATTCACAAAGGGGGCTTTGGCTGGAAAGTCCTACTGGGCCACGCCTGGAGGGGGTGTTGAAGATAATGAGAGTTTTGCAGAAGCTGCTGCGCGGGAGTTTGCTGAAGAAATTGGTCAGCACAATTACTCAATTAGCGAGGAAATTGCCCGCCAGGAATTTATAATGAAATTACCAGATGGCGAATCTGTGATTTCGGATGAGCGCTATTTTATTGTGCGAATGAGTAAAGTTGCTCCTGACCGCGCGGCTTGGAGTGCTTTAGAAATGGAAGTGATGAAGCAACACCGCTGGTGGACGCCTGAGGAAATCGCGATGACAGACGAGATTGTTTTTCCGGAAAATTTGCTGGAAATGTTAAAAAACAAAGTGTTATCCGCTTGCTAAAAAGGCCTCTATTCCTTCAAAACTAAATCTGCTGCGCTATCTCCCATTAAAAACCGTGGCCCAGATCCCAGATGGCGGGCTTGGTCGTCGCTGTTATATAGGCTGCATTTTTGTAGTGATAAACAGCCACAGCCTATGCACGAATCCAATTGCGTTTGAAGTGCGCGTAGTGCGTCTATCTTTGCTTGCAGCATGGGCCGCCAAGATTGCGACAGTTGTGCCCAGTCCTCAGGCGTTGGCGTTCTTTGTTGGGGCAGGGAGGCCAGTGCGGCTGATATTTCTTCAAGGCTTAGGCCCACATTTTTCGCAACGCGAATAAAGGCCACTCTGCGCAGCACTTCTCTTGGGAATTGCCGAGTTTGCCCGCTACTGCGAACACTGCTGATTAAGCCCTTGCTTTCATAAAAACGCAGTGCGCTGGCTTTTACCCCAGAGCGTTTAGCCAGAGTGCCGATTGAAATCAAAGTAGTCATGAAAAAAGCTCCTGAACACGCTTGACTTAAAGTTTACTTTAACTTGCATAGTGGCATGGCATTTAAATCTTAAGGAGTGGAGATCATGAAACAAGCGTATCTAGAGCATGCAAATATCACGGTGAGCGATCTGGATCGGGCCGTGCGTTTTATACAAACGGCGATTCCGCACTGGAAAATCCGTGGTAGGGGAAAAATGGATTGGTTTGGCGCGGAAATCGATTGGCTGCATATCGGCGATGATTTTGCCTATATTGCCCTGCAAAGTGGTGGAATAGGGGAGGCGCCGGGTTGGAAAACACATCTGGTCGGCGTGAAGCATCTGGGCTTTGCGGTGCCGTCTTTAAAAGACACGATGCAAAACTTAGAAAACGCAGGCTTTATGCTCGATCACGCGGGAGGGAGTGATCAGTATCGAGACAGCGCGTATTTTATGCTTGGGGAGGATATTCAGTTTGAGTTTGTTGAATATTCGTCTGAGCTGCCCGCTCAGCGTAATGGATATACATCGAGTATTGCTGACGCGATGGGGGGGAGTTAGCTTGGGGGAACTCACTTTAACGCTAAGAGGGCAGGCGCTCAGGTGCTTGGTGATCAGCTCTGGTTGGGGCTGATCAGTGAGCGAGGGCAGCTCTTACATTCACTTTAAGTTGCGTATGAAAGAGCTGATGCCTATTTGTCCTTGCTGCGGGTTAAATGCCGTTCAGGATGATTTGTAGTTCATCGTTGCCTTTTTCCCCAAGTGGCAGCAATGGCGCGCGTGGTATGCCTGCATCAAAGCCTTGTAAGCGTAAACCTGCTTTGATGGTGGTCGGTAAGCCTCCTTTCATGATGAATTGCAGTAACGGCAATTGTTTGAAAAAGTGCTGGCGAGCAGCCGCTAAATCGCCAGTGCTGATGGCATTGTATAAAGCCAGCGGCAGTGCCGCATTCAGGTTGGGGGTAGCGGTGCACCAGCCTGTTGCCCCTGCACTTAATGCGGCGAGTGCCAAGGTGTTGCTGCCGTTATAAAATGGCAGGCTGCCATTGCTTAATTGATTCAGGCGATGCATGCGCTGAATATCGCCGGTACTTTCTTTCACCATGGTCACATTGCTCACCGCTTTACTGATGCGCACAATCAGCTCAGGCGATAAGTCGATTCCGCTGGTGGCTGGATTGTTGTAGAGCATGATGGGAATACTGAGTGCGGCTCCGATACTGGAATAGTGACGGATGATTTCTTCTTCACTGAGTTTCCAGTAGGAGACGGGTAAAACCATGACTGCATCAGCACCGGCTTGCTCGGCATATTTGGCGCGGCGGATCGCGTTTTTGGTGGTTAAGTCAGAAATGCCGACGATGATGGGTACGCGTTTGTCTACGGCGCTGATGGAGGCGCTGGTCACGGCATCCCATTCTTCATCAGACAGATATGCGCTCTCACCAGTGCTGCCCAGTGGCGCAATAGCATGTACACCATCGTTAATTAATTTGTCGATGAGCTTGGTGAGTTGTGCTAGGTCGACACTGCCATCGTGCTCAGCAAAGGGCGTGACCGGATAGGCGATAATGCCGTGAAAGAGTGGTTTCATAATTTGTTATCCAATATTAAATACGGTCATTTGCTTTGTGAGTCAAAGCAGGCAATTTGGGTGCATATTGATTGCACGCCGGGCGTAATAATCAAAGTTGACGGAGTTACGTTTTTTTGTAGAGATCCAGTCATGAGCCTCATTTGCTAATTGCGGTGGCAGAGGTTTGACCTCTCCGGCCGCCATGGCGAGTAATTGTAATTTTGCGGCTCGCTCGATCAGGATGGCTAAATAGCAGGCTTCTTCGACTGTTGTGCCCACTACCAGCTGGCCGTGGTGGGCCAGCAGAATGGCGCGTTTATTGCCAAGTGCCTGAGAAATAATTTCACCCTCACTATTGCCTACCGGTACACCCGGCCATTGCGGCAGAAAGGCGCAATCGTTATAGAGCGGGCAGGTATCCATGTGCGAAATAATCAGCGGCTGCTCCAGCATCGATAGGGCGGCAACATAGAGTGGGTGGGTATGAATAATGCAATTTACTTCTGGGTGTTCCCGGTAAATCCAAGTGTGAAAACGGTTTGCCGGATTGGGGATGCCGCTACCGCTGATGACTTCCAGATCATGATTTACATGAATCAGGTTAGATTGAGTTATTTCATCAAAGCCTAAGCCTAATTGCTGAGTGTAAAAGGTGTTTTCTTGCTCTGCACGGCAGCTGATTTGCCCAGCCAAGCCTGAATCATGGCCTTGGTCAAATAAAATGCGGCAGCTTAAAGCGATCTTTTCCCGTTCGCTCCAAGGGTGATCGATGATTGCCGCATCTAAGCGTTGCTGAGCAATATGGATAAGTTCGGTTTTAGATAAGTGCAAGGTGCTTGACATAGATCCTCCTAGCGGTAATGTGCTGAATGACACGGCGTTTATAATAAGACACTTGTGTCATATGTTAAAATAGATTTTTTTGAGAATGTAACTATTTACTTATGAATATCAGACTGAAGTTACTCAGGAAGCAGGGCGGCTGGACTTTAGAAGCATTGGCAGAGAAAGCGGGGCTGACTAAAAGTTATTTATCTAAAGTAGAGCGGGGCGTGTGCGTGCCATCGATTGCGGTAGCCTTGAAATTATCTAAAGCACTGAATGTCGATGTGGAGCAGTTATTTTCTGCCATCAATAACCGGGAATTAGTTTGTATTACACGGGCAGATGAGCGGGGCAGTTTGGGTGATCCGGCGCTGGGGCAACGCCGTGCGTACGAGAGCTTTGCTTTGGCAATGGCGGCTAAGAAGCTGATGCCTTTTATGCTCTATCCGCCAGAAGATTTTGCGGATTCGGCTTTTGTGGAGCATGAAGGGGAAGAGTTTTTATTTGTTCACCAAGGCGTGGTGGAGATTGAGTTTCCAACTGAAACGGTACAACTTAGTGCAGGGGATTCATTGTATTTTAATGCGCTCATCCCGCATCGCACCCGCAGCGTGGGAGAGATACAGGCACAAATGTTGCTAGTAGTGAGTAATGAGCGTCACCAATAAAAAATCAGCATGCGCCTGTACACATGCTGATCTATCTTATTTTAGTTAGCAGCTATCTTGAAAGTTAATCATATTTTGCGTTGTAGCAAACCGTTTTACAAAGCCCCCAACTTTCCCGCCCTGAAATCAGCCACCGCCTGCGAAATTTCTGTCTGCGAGTTCATCACAAACGGGCCGTATTGCACGATGGGCTCTTTCAGTGGTTGGCCTGCAAACACCAGCACACGGCTGGCGGCAGGGCTTTGGATGCGAATGCCGTCGCTGCTCTCTTCGTTGGCAAAAATGGCCAGTTGCTCGCTGGCTACCGCAGAGCCTTCAATCTCTACATCGCCGCGATAAATATAGATAAATGCATTGTGCCCAGCAGGAATCGCTTGGGTAAATTCACTGCCTGCGGGCAGGTGTAAATCTAAATACAGCGCTTGGGTGGCGGCTTTTTCCACGAGGCCATGCGTGCCGTGGCTTTGGCCTGCGATCACATGCACGGCTACACCGGCGTCTGTTACCACGCTGGGCACGGTTTTAAAATCCCGATACCAAGGCGCGCTCATTTTGTCCTTAGCGGGCAGGTTTAGCCACAGCTGAAAGCCTTCCATCCTGCCGTTTTCCTGCTCGGGCATTTCGGAGTGCACCACGCCACTGGCAGCGCTCATCCATTGCACGCCGCCGTTTTCCAGCAGGCCTTCGTGGCCTGCGCTGTCTTTGTGGCGCATTTTGCCAGCAATCATATAGGTGACGGTTTCAAAGCCTCGGTGCGGGTGCTCTGGAAAACCTGCCAGATAGTCTTGAGGATCGTCGCTTTTAAAGGCGTCTAGCATTAAAAATGGGTCTAGTCTTTGTTGCAAAGATTGGGTCAGCGCACGGTTAATTTTGACCCCAGCACCTTCCATCACTGGGCGACCCTGTACTTTTCTTTCCAAAGTGCGTGGACGAGTTACAAGTTCGGTGCTCATGGTGTATCTCCATTGATTTAACTGTGCAAACAAAACCCAAGTCTTTTTTCGTAGGGCGCTAATAAAGCCAGGCGTTTTTTGCTTGGCTGCATTACGCCGTATGGTGGTTTGCACACATACGGCGCAATGCGTCTGGATAAAGCCTCAGACTTATTGCACCCTACGATTTTCTGCTTTTTAACTCTGTGTTCTCTGTGTCTACAGAACTTTTCAAGCCATCGCCAGTTCGATTTCGCTGTGGGCTTGGCTGATGCCTTTGCTTTGCATTTCATCGCCCATGTTCAGGCCTTCGGCGTAGATAAACTCCACGCGGCTCATGCCTAAAAAGCCTAAAACGGTGCGCATATAGTCGGCGATGGTGTCACCGGCTGTGCCGCGATGCACACCGCCACGGGTGAGGACTACATACACGTGCTTGCCTGTTAGCAAGCCTTCTGGGCCATTCGCGCCGTATTTAAAGGTGACACCAGCGCGGGCAATGGCGTCTATCCAGTTTTTAAGCTGGGCGGTAATGCCAAAGTTATACATAGGTGCGGCGATGATGATGCTGTCTGCCGCTTGCACTTCAGCGATCAAGGCGTCGCTACGGGCAACGCTGGCGGCTTGCTCTGGGCTGCGCACTTCAGCGGCGGTCATCAAAGCGCCTAAAGTGGCTTCATCCAGTACCGGATGTGGGTTGATGGCCAAATCACGTAAAACCAGTTTCGAGCCTGCATTGCCTGCGAGTAGTTTTTCGGCCAGTACATTGGCCAGTTGGGTAGAAAAAGCACCGTTGCTACGTGCGCTGGAGTTGATTTGTAAGATGTTCATGGCTTGATCTCTGCAATGCGTTGGAATGACGCTAATGTAACTCCGTCTATAAATGGGCAGAAGTCCATAAAATGGATAGTATTGTTCCATTGATGGAACAATGGCTTAGGGCCTGAATAATGAAAATCGAAGCTAATGATTTAGTGTTGTTTGCCAGAGTGGTTGAGTGCGGCAGCTTTAGCCGCGCAGCCGAGCGCATGGGGCTGCCTAAATCAACCGTGTCGCGCCGAATTGCCAATATGGAAACGGCACTGGGTGAGCGGCTGTTAACCCGCAGCACACGCAAGCTGATGCTTACCGAGTTTGGCCAGCATGTGCTGGATCATGCTCAGCAAATAGCCTGCGAAGTGGATGCGGCGGTGGCCTTGGTTGAGCACAGGCAGGCAGAGCCAAGCGGCTTGCTGCGAATTTCTTTGCCTGGAGATATGGGGGGCTGGGCGATGGATGATTTCTTTGTTGATTTTAGCCAGCGCTATCCGCTCATTAGGCTAGAAATTGATCTCTCCCCGCGTCGGGTGGATATCTTGGGCGAAAGCTTTGATTTGGCGATCAGAATTGGAGAGCTGCCTAGCGATGCTCATCTCTCTGCGCGGCGGCTGGCTTTGTTTGGCTCGGGCCTCTATGCCTCGCCGCAATATATTGCCCTGCGAGGTTTGCCCGAACATCCTGAGCAACTTGCAGCGCACGATACGCTGGCTGTACTTAGCCGTCAGGGTGGTGCTGTACCTTGGGCTTTGCAACGTGGAAAAACCCTGCATCATTTTCAGCCGGTGGCTAAATTCAGTATCAATTCTCCTCAGCTCTTGGTGCGCTTGGCGTGTCAGGGCTTGGGTGTGCTAGCGGTGACGGAATCTTTTGCCAAGCCCTACCTACAAGAAGGAAAACTGGTGCGCATCTTGCCTGAATGGTGTTTGCCTGCTGTGCCTGCTTGGGCGGTTTTTCCTGAGCGGCGGCTGATGCCGGCTAAAACAAGGGTATTCTTGGATCATTTAGAACAAACTTTACAGTTCAACTAGAATTTTTAATCTTTTGAAGTAATTTTTATTGTTAATAATCCCTAGTTATTATTTCAGTTATTGTAAAAATATTGACGATTGAATATGCAGTTGGCAGTATTGAATGAATAGGCTGTGGAATGGAACTCTTTGGCATCGGGCTCCTTCTTACTTAGGCAGGGGGCAGCGTGATTTAATGTCGATCTGTCTCAGTGATTTTCTCTATCAAGTCGTTACTTATTAAACTAGAAAGGATTAAAAATGGCTATTTCATTAAACAAAGGCGGCAATCTTTCTTTATCTAAAACAGAGCCAGGTCTTAAATCAATTTTGTTGGGCTTGGGTTGGGATGCGCGTTCTACTGATGGCGCGGCTTTTGACTTAGATGCAACGGCCTTTTTGCTTGGGGAAAATGGCAAAGTACGTGGCGATGCAGATTTCATTTTTTACAACCAATTAAAATCGAGCTGCGGCTCTGTTGAGCACACTGGCGACAATCGTACAGGTGCTGGCGACGGTGATGATGAAGCGCTAAAAATCAATTTAGAAAATGTGCCTGCAGAGATTATGCGAGTAGCCGTGTGCGTCACCATTCATGATGCTGAGGCACGCAAGCAAAACTTTGGTCAGGTGAAAGACGCGTTTATGCGCGTGGTGAATCTGGATAACAATGTAGAAATCGTACGCTTTGATTTATCCGAAGATTACAGCACCGAAACGGCTATGATTTTTGGTGAAGTGTACCGCCATAATGCCGAGTGGAAATTCAAAGCAGTAGGTCAGGGCTTTGCAGGCGGCCTTGGCCCTCTTTGTGCACAGTTTGGTATTTCTGCAAGCTAAACCGCCATAGGCTTAGCTTACTTGGATTTGCTTTGTTAAGTTAACAAATCTTTTAAGCCAAGCCGCCTATTTCTTCGGTATTTCTCCTCCTGTTAATGGCTCTTTGTAAGGAATTTCTATGGCTCTGTCTCTGAAAAAAGGTCAAGGTATCAGTCTCAAAAAAAATGAGAACGACCTCTCTATGGTAACTATTGGCCTAGGCTGGGATATTCGGGAGGAAAAAAAGGGGTTTTTGGGCGGCTTATTTGGCAAAAAAGAAGAAGAATACGATTTAGATGTGATCGCGTTTCTCTGTGGTGCTGATGGCAAGGTGCAGAATTTTGGCGGTACCGAAGGGGGGCGTTCTACCTTGGTGGGCGGCGATATTATCTTTTTTAATTCTATGCGCCATCATTCCGGCCAAATTTGGATGACCGGGGACAATCGCACCGGAGTGGGAGAGGGGGACGACGAGCAGGTGATCGCTAGACTGAATGATTTGCCGGAACAATATGCAAAAGTCGTATTTGTGGTGCAAATTTATAATGCAGCCGAAAATGGTCAAAGCTTTGGCAAAGTGCAAAATGCTTTTATCCGTGCCGAAGATGGCAAAGGCCAAGAAATGGTGCGCTTTGATTTATCCGGTGGTGCTCAGTATGAAAACTGCCGTTCCATGTTGTTTGCAGAATTGATTCGTGAAGATGGTGGGTGGAAATTCAATGCAATTGGCGCACCATCTCAATCAGATTCATTTGTTGAGTGGTTAAAACAATACAGTTGAGGATGCGCTGATTGATTCGGTTCAGTCCTTCCCGCATTGCGTGGACCCCAGTATTTTTACTGGATCCCCTACAACTCGGGGATGATGTTACAGCGCTTCCTTTAAGAGAAAATCATGAGCAGACGCCTTCCCGTTTACATCCTTCTTGATACCTCAGGCTCCATGCGTGGCGAGCCCATTCATTCGGTGAATGTGGGCTTGCAAGCCATGCTCAGCGCACTTCGGCAAGATCCTTATGCTTTAGAAAGCGTGGCGCTATCAATTATTACTTTTGATTTAGAGGCGCGCGAATACCTGCCTTTAACGCCGCTGGCTGATGTGCAGCTGCATGATGTGAGTTCCCCGAATGCCGGAGCCACCTTTATGGGGGCGGCATTGGAGCTGCTGCTTGAGTGCCTAGAGCGTGATGTGCAAAAGAGTAGTGAGGATGAAAAAGGCGACTGGCGGCCGCTGATGTTTTTAATGACCGATGGCAGCCCGTCTGATCTGCATGCTTATAGGCAAGCAATCCCAGCGATTAAGCAGTGTCAGTTTGGGGCCATTATTGCTTGCGCCGCAGGCCCTAAGGCCAAGCAAGAATATTTGCTGGAACTGACTGATCGTGTCGTCACGCTAGACACCTTGGATGCCTCGGCGTTTTCAGGATTTTTTAAATGGGTTTCCGCCAGTGTCGCCGTAGGCAGCAGCAGCGCGGGCGTCGCTAACGACGTGGCTTTGCCGCCTCCGCCACCAGAAATTCATTTGGTTCTGTAATGTTGTAGGGCGGGTGCAACCCGCGAGCACTGCTGAAAAATACGCGGGTTTCACCCGCCCTACGATATATCTCGAAGTAAGGCCTGTTATTAAAAGAGCAAAACCATGCGCAGATTGCCGGTGTTTTTTGTTTTGGATTGTTCCGAATCGATGGTGGGCGACAGCCTGCAAAAAATGGAAGATGGCTTGCAAGCCATTGTTCGTGCGCTCAGAACCGATCCTCACGCCCTAGAAACTGTTTATATCTCGGTGATTGCTTTTGCGGGCGTGGCCAAAACCATTGCTCCCTTGGTTGAGCTGGTTTCTTTTTACCCGCCCAAATTGCCGCTTGGCGGAGGAACCAGCTTGGGCGTGGCTTTAGAAACGCTGATGGCTGAGTTAGATAGCGTCGTGGTCAAAACCACGCCTGATCGCAAAGGGGATTGGAAGCCGATTGTCTATCTCTTTACCGATGGTCGCCCAACGGATAATCCCAACACGGCCATTGATCGCTGGAATGCTAAATACGCCAAAAAAGCCACGCTGATTGCGGTGGGTTTGGGCCAGTCGGTCGATTTTGAAACGCTGCGCAGGCTAACCGACAACGCCATGATGTTTGAAGACACGCAGGAAGGCGATTTCAAAAAGTTTATCAACTGGGTAACGGCTTCCGTGGTGGCGCAAAGTAAAAGCGTGGGCGAGAGCGATGCACAATCTCTGGCTAATATCGACGCCAGCCTGATGCGTATTTTCAAAAATCCACCTTCCAAACAAGCCGATGAAGCCTGCATCACCTTGGTAGGGCGTTGTCAAAAGACCCGCAAACCCTATCTGATGAAGTATGACCGAGCGATTCAAAACGTAGCGACCCAAGATTTTAAGCTGCAAGTTACGCGCTTTGAGATCGCTGGCTGCTATCCGCTAGAAGAAGATTATTTTATCTGGTCTGATCCGCGGGCCATGGATCTAAAGGTAAACAGCGCAGACTTAATGGGCACTCCTGGCTGCCCGCACTGCGGCAACTTCACCGCCTTTGCCGCCTGCGGCTGTGGAAAACTCATGTGCATCAACGGCCCAGAAGAAGGCTTTTGCCCTTGGTGCAAAAAATTAGTCTCGTTTAGTTGCTCTGGGGACGAGGATGGCTTTGATGTAGGGCGTGGGAGAGGGTGATTGCTTTTAAAGTCCCTTGTCATCTGGGGGGAGTTTGGGAGAGGGGGTAACCCCATGTGTATTAAGCAATTTTATTCTGAGTAGCAAACAAAGAAAAAAGATGACGACTACGCTCTCAACACGGGGCTTAAATCTCCCCTTGAAACAAGCGGGGCGGGGTTTCGGCCAGGGAGCGAGGCAGCGAGCCAATCCCGCCTGCCGCCGACTCGATTGTCCGCAGCGTAGGGGCCTTCGTGTTTCGTGGGGTGGCCTTCTTTGGCTTCGTTTCTTGGCCACACAAGAAAGGAAGGTCCCGCGGGACGCCCGCACCTAAATCAACGTGCCGAAGGCACTAAAAAGATCTTTTAGACTTTGCTTAGTACGTATGGAGGGGGCAACCCAAGGCCCACTGCTTATAAATGACACCTCCCCGCTACTGACTCTTCCACGGGGAACACATGAGACTGCTATGCATCTTCCTTCCGATTCAAATTCCCCGCCTGAATCCTCGCCTATTCATTTATCCAATAAACCCGGTGCAATACCGCCTGCTGGCACGGTGGCACGCCAGCCGCTTAGCCCCAAAGTGGTTTTTCAAGCGCCTAATGCCAAGGCGGGGCAGGTTTATTGCGGCAAGTTGCGTGAAGTGGCGGCCAATGGTCGGGCCTTGCAGTTTAAAGAGATTAGCCTGCCTGCTGCTTTGACGCTGACTTTGAGCGAGGAAGGAGAATTACAGGGGCTGCCCGCAGTGGCTGGTGATCATCTCATCACCTTTCAGTGGTCGGAGGATGGCTTGCAATGGCATATAGGCCAATGCGTGCTGCTGGTGAATCCTGATCCGCGCAGCCTGTGGCAGATCAATGAGCCAGCCAGTGACGCTGTGTATCCCAAGCCACATAGCGCAGCACGGGCACTCAATGCGGGTGATTTAAAGATTGCCGCCGCCAGCCGCCGTGGACGCTCGCACGAGCATGCTGGCCTGTTCAGGGATGATGATTTTTTTGTGCAGCATGATGCGGCATCAGGCTGGAGTGTGCTGCTGGTCGCCGATGGTGCAGGCAGTGCCAAGTATTCCCGCTATGGTTCAAAGCTGGCGGTAGAAACTGCGGGTGAGCATTTGCTGGCGGCATTAAAAGGGGATCTTGGAATCAGCATTCATCATGCGCTGCAAGGCTGGGATGCTGATCCCGAATCCATTAGCGGGCAAATCGGTAGGCAGTTTCATTCTCTGTTTTACGATGCCGCGGCTTTGGCGGTGGATGCCATAGAGCAGGCTGCGGCATTACAGCAGGGGGATGCCAAGGATTACGCTACAACTTTATTAGCTGCGGCTGTAAAGCGGGAAGGCACGCAGCTCTTTGTAGCCACATTTTGGATGGGCGATGGCGCGATTGCCGCCTATGGGCCGCAAGGCAAAGTGCGGCTGATGGGCCTGCCCGATAGCGGTGAATTTGCAGGCCAAACCCGCTTTTTAGACCGTGCTGCCTTAGCTTCTGATCGCTTTGCTCAGCGGGTGAAAATCGGCCGTTATACCGATATTTCGGCGGTGATTTTGATGAGTGATGGTATTTCTGATCCCAAGTTTGAAACAGATAAAGGCCTAGCCACTGGCGATAAATGGGACGCCCTCTGGAACGAAATCGCCCCTTGCCTTGCCGCGGATAATCCAGAGCAAAGCCTGCTGGATTGGATGGGTTTTTTCGTCCCCGGCCACCATGATGACCGAAGCATGGCGCTGCTTTGGGCTTGAGTTGGGGTATCTGCTAAAACCCAAATCTTGAACCTCTTCGGTCCCAGAGAACACGGAGTTTCACGGAGAAAACCTAGTAATGTAGGGTGGGTAGGTTTTTATGCCCACGCGTTCATGCGCGATTCACTTTTGTCATGGAACGAATCAGTTTTTATAGGGTGTACAACGACGCAGTCGGAGCGCAAAAGGGCGGTGCGCAAGAAAAGCGACTTGCACACCCTATGAAAAACATCTTTTTGTTATGTTTTTTTCTTTAGTGATACCCCCTAAAGGTTTTCTCCGTGGCCCTCCGTGTCCTCCCAAACTCCGTGGTTCAAGATTTGGGTTTTAGATCTCAAGATTTGGGCTTCTTCACAATTTTATTTGCAGCAGGCAATCAGGAGTTAGGT
Organism: Pseudomonadota bacterium; assembly: GCA_026399755.1. Taxonomy (GTDB): domain Bacteria; phylum Pseudomonadota; class Gammaproteobacteria; order Burkholderiales; family Chitinibacteraceae; genus Iodobacter. The sequence continues at coordinate 19,916 of JAPLQI010000110.1, read as the reverse complement.
ATGGCGAAGGTGATTCAGTGCCGCACATTGGATGGGCAGCTCGTTGAGTTTGTGGATGAGATGATTGCTTCTGGGGCGATGAAAGAGGTGTATTTTTCGCCGGATAAATCTTATGTGGTGGCGTTTTATAAGAAGCAACAGGACGCTCAGGCGCTTGAGCGTTTGCAGATGATTATCGGCAAATACCGCGAGGGGATTTTTAATCAGGCGGGCGGCGATTACTGGAAAAACCTATTTTGCTGGCCAACGGCGCTTTTAGAGTACGAGGGGCGACACGGGCTGATTGCTCCAACTTATCCTGCGCATTTTTTCTTTGAATTTGGCTCCAAAAACCACGACATGCTCGAGATCAAGGGTAAGGAAAAGGAAGGCAAGTGGTTTGCTGCCGCCAATTTACGCCAGCGTTTTGTCGATCAGCGCGAGCTGGGCGATTGGCTTAGCCATTTAAAAATCTGCGTGTTGATTGCCCGTGCGGTGCGCCGTATGCATATGGCAGGGCTTGCGCATTCTGATTTGTCGTATAAAAACGTGCTGGTCGATCCATCCGGTGGTTTTGCCTGCGTGATTGATGTGGATGGCCTAGTGGTGCCGGGCCGCTATCCGCCGGATGTGGTGGGCACGCCTGATTTTATTGCGCCCGAAGTAGTGAGCACCAGCCATTTAGCCAAGGGCGATCCGCAGCGCAATTTGCCACGCCGCGAAACAGACCAGCATGCGCTGGCCGTGCTGATCTATATGTATTTGCTGTATCGCCACCCTCTGCGCGGCGGCAAAGTACACGATATGAATGATGAGCAGCGTGACGAAGCGCTTGCTATGGGCGAGCGTGCGCTGTTTATTGAGCATCCTAGCGATTCAAGCAATCGCATTAATCTGAATGACGCCAAGCCGACAGAGCTGCCGTGGGCCGATGCTAGTAAGTTACCTTACACTCTGACCGGGCCTTATCTGGCGCCGCTGTTTAAGCAAGCTTTTGTTGACGGGCTGCATCAGCCGACTAAGCGCCCATCGGCCAATGATTGGGAAACGGCACTGCTTAAAACCATAGATCTAGCACTGCCTTGCCGCTGCGAGCAAAAATGGTTTGTGTTTGATAACTCCACCCAGCCCGCTTGCCCGTTTTGTGGCTCGGCTTATCACGGCCAGCTGCCGGTGCTTAATCTGTATTCATCCCGCCAAGAGGGGCAGTTTCGGCCTGATAACCACCGCTTAATGGTGTGGGAAGGGCAATCGCTTTATCCGTGGCACGCCAATTATTTGCTGGCCTCGAATGAAAAGCTGACCGAGGATCAACAGCAACGCGTGGCCTACTTTATTTTCTATCGCAATGTGTGGTGGATTTTTAATGTGGGTCTGCCCGATTTAATGGATGTGGCGACTAAGCAAACCGTGGCTATTGGCGGTAAATTGGCCTTGAAAGACGGGCAGCAAATTTTGCTCGATAAGTGCGAGGGTGGCAGGTTAGTGGTGGTGCAGATGGTGGGCGAGGCGGGCATGTAGATCGGTTTGAACAGCGATGATAAAAAATAGTGCTGTGTGAAACTTTTATGTATTTGTCCTGTCTTCTGTAAGCAGATGGCATTTTAAGCTGAATATTGCTCCGATTATGCAGCTGATATTGCTGATAATAGGTGCAAGAAATTTTTAATAAATATAATTACTTCTCTTGCTTCGCTTGAAAACGAGCGAGAGTGAACAAACCTATAAAGCTTCATCGTGTGCAGGTATAACTTTGATCATTTCGGCCTGAGTGGAAGACACTCGGCGGATAGTTTTCTTGGTATTGTTTTGTTTGATGTGTGTTTTTTGTAAGATAGTCGCCGTTTAATCGTAAGGCGTATCGTTCATTTTTTAAAGGAATATCGTTCATGGCTATTAGTCTACAAAAAGGCGGTAACGTCAATTTAAGTAAAGAAGCGCCTTCCCTCAAAAAGTTGGTACTTGGTCTAGGTTGGGATCCACGCGCTACCGATGGTTCGGCCTTCGATTTGGACGGCAGTGCTTTTCTGTTGAAAGCAGATGGCAAGGTTCGCGCTGATTCAGATTTCATTTTTTACAATAACTTGAAATCAACCGATGGCTCAGTAACCCACGCGGGTGACAACACCAGCGGCCAAGGCGATGGCGACGATGAAAAAATTGTGATTGATTTGGCTTTAGTGCCTGCGGACATCGAAAAAATCACCGTTGGCGTGACGATTCATGATGCCGAAGCACGTAAGCAAAACTTTGGTATGGTAGGCAAAGCGTATATCCGCTGCCTTGATGCCAATGGCGATAAAGAAATCGCACGTTATGATTTATCAGAAGACAGCTCAACAGAAACAGCCATGATCTTCGGTGAAATCTACCGTGCTGGCGCAGAGTGGAAATTCAAAGCGGTAGGCCAAGGCTTTGCAGGTGGCTTAGGCCCCTTAGCACGTTCTTTCGGTATTAGCGCTTAATAAGGTTCGCACTATGACTCTACTTGCAAAGGGCCAGCGCCTGAATATTCGAGAAGTGATTCCGGCGGGGTCTTTTCAAGTGGGTTTGCTTGCGGAAGGTTTGCCAGTCGACTTTGCCTGCTTTGGGCTTGATTCGGCTGGCAAATTATCTGACGATCGTTATATGACGTTTTTTAATCAAACCCGCACCCCCTGTGGCGGGGTTGAAGTATGCAATGTGCAGGGTGATGCGACAGGTTTTGCTTTCCAGCTCGAAAAATTACCCCGCAGTATTGAGCGTGTCGTTGTGGCTGTGAGTGCGAGCGAGGGCGGAACGATGTCGCTTTTGCGCTCAGGTTATTTAAGAATTACTGAAGGGGAGCGTGAACATGCCCGCTTTTCTTTTTTAGGCGCTGATTTTTCCGCCGAGCGCGCCTTAATGCTGGGCGAGTTTTATCGCAAAGAAGGTGATTGGCGTTTTATGGCCGTTGGCCAAGGCTTTGATGGTGGCTTAGATGCCTTAGTTACCCATTTTGGCGGCAGTGTGGCAGACGATCCGCTACCGGCAGCAAAGGTATCTTTAGAGAAAAAAATAGCGAGCGTCGCGCCGCAACTGGTCAATTTACATAAGGCTGCGGGCGTATCGCTGCAAAAAGCAGGCTTAGAGCGCCATCGCGCCAGAGTCTGTTTATGCCTTGATATTTCTGGCTCAATGAGTGCCCTATATAAAAAGGGGCTAGTACAATCTTTTGCAGAGCGCATCCTTGCATTGGCCTGCCAGTTTGATGATGACGGTGCGATTGATGTGTTTTTATTTGGCGAAAAAGTCCATCAGCCAGCACCTATGGAATTAGCCAATTTCCATGGTTATATCCAACAGATTATCCAGCGCCACCCCTTAGAAGGCGATACGCGCTACGGGCGTGCGATGGAGGCGATACGCAAATTTTACTTTCCAGAAAACGCCGGTGGCGAATGCCAAGGGCTGAGTAAAGCCAGCCAGCCGGTGTATGTGATGTTTGTAACTGATGGATCTACCTCAGATCAAACCCTCACCGAAAAGCAATTGCGCTGGTCGAGTAAAGAGCCGATTTTCTGGCAATTTATGGGGATTGGTAAGGGCAGAAAATCCAAGAGTAAACGCTTATTAGCGTTTTCCGACTCTGATTTCCCTTTTTTGGAAAGCCTTGATGATTTACCAGGGCGCTTGATTGATAATGCCGATTATTTCTCACTGAGCTCCCCTGATGAGCATTCAGATGCTGCGCTGTATGACCTACTGATGACGGAATACCCAGGCTGGCTCAAGCTGGCTGCGCAACATGGCCTTATTTAATATGTGTAAAGCAAAAAACTAATTAAAGGTGTTACTGCACAATGACTGTATTTACTGCTACCGGTGATGTTGATCCGTTTTTGCACGTGTCTTTACAAAAGGGTGACAAGATCTATTGCGAATCTGATGCAATGGTGATGATGGAAGCCAATCTGGATTTAAAAGGCAGCATGAATGGCGGCATAGGCGGGGCGATTATGCGTCGCTTTGCTAATGGCGAGTCTTTCTTTCAGCAGCAAATTGAGGCGGTAAGGGGTGAAGGCGATTGCCTGTTGTCCCCAACATTGCCAGGTGCTTTACGCGTGGTTGATGTGGGCAAAACACAGTATTTATTGAATGATGGCGCTTTTGTTGCGGCAACATCGGGCACAGAAATGAAAGTGCGCACGCAAAGTATTGGTAACGCATTATTTGCCCAGTCTGGTGGTTTTTTTATTATGGAAACCTCCGGTACAGGGCAGGTGGTGGTGTCGGGCTTTGGCTCGATGTTTGAGCTGGATGTCACCCCAGGTAAGGATGTGATTATTGATAACTCGCATGTGGTGTGCTGGGACAATAATTTGCAATACGAAATCTCCGTGACTACAGGCAATACCGGCGGTGGCTTGGGCGGTATGCTGGGCAATTTAGTCAATAGCGTAACCAGTGGCGAAGGCATCGTGCTGCGCTTTAGCGGCACAGGTAAGGTATTTATTTGCTCCAGAAGCCGAGATTCTTTTGCCGAGTGGCTGAAGAAAAAGACTGGCGTTTAAATTAAAACTGACTTAACGGGCTTTGTTTGGCGGATAACCCCAGTCCTATCAACGTAAGTAAAACGTTATTCGTAGGGCGGGTGAAACCCGCGAGCAATGCTGAGAAATACGCGGGTTTCACCCGCCCTATGATGATTCAATATTTACCATGGTGTAGCCATGTCATGGCATATGGCTAAGTTGATAGGCTTGGGTGAAACCCGCCGTTTTCCTAGTATTTCATGTCCTCATTGGCGGGTTTTACCCGCCCTACAATACCCACCATCAAGGAGTACAGCATGGCGATTAACCTAGAAAAAGGCCAAAAGATTTCCCTCGATAAAGAGGCTGGCGTTACATTAAGCAAAATCATCATGGGCCTTGCCTGGGATGCGGTGAAGTCTAAAGGTTTCTTGGGCTTTGGCGGCAGCGCACCTGATATCGACTTAGATGCGTCTTGCATCTTGTTTGATGAGCAAAATCATCCAATTGATGCTGTATGGTTTCGCCAGCTGAAATCTAAAGATGGCTCGGTAACGCATACTGGTGACAATCGCACTGGTGAAGGCGATGGCGATGATGAGCAAATTGTGGTTGATCTGAGCCGCGTGCCTGCCAACGTTAAAAGCTTGGTCTTCACGGTGAATAGCTTCACTGGTCAGAATTTCTCGCAAATTGCCAATGCCACTTGCCGTATCCTGAACGCGAATGACAATAAAGAAGTCGCTCGTTTCAACCTGTCCGCACTGGGCTCGCACAATGCACAAATTATGGCCAAGCTATATCGTCATAATAATGAGTGGAAAATGCACGCCATCGGTGAAATTGGTAATGGCCGTACCTTTGATGAACTGATGCCGCAAATTACACCGCACCTGTAATGTGAGGAGTGGAAAATGCACGCCATCGGTGAAATTGGCAATAGCCGTACCTTTGATGAGCTGAGGCCACAAATCACGCTGCACCTGTAAAAATAAGTATTTTAATTCTCTATCGCGTGGTGGCTTATTTCCGCAATCTTGTGGAAATAAGCCCCGCGCTAGTTGTATGTCGGGTTTGATTGCCTCTGGTAAAGCGCCATTTGTTTAGGAGCTATTTTTGAGTTTTTTGGCTAATCGCTATTGAAAGCTCTGGATACGAATAAATCTGGCTCTTTTTTAGTCAGGAATTTAGCCCGACATATTGTTGGCTCGTTTCCTGAAGGCATCTATGCAGCACGTCTGGTTCAATAAAACATTTTCCTCTGTCGCCGTAGCCATCAGCCTGATTCGCGAGGCCGATCTTGCGGGCGATTATCACATCGTCTCCAGTCATACCAATCCATATGCAGCATCGTTTCAAGAGGCTCACGAATATGCAGTTGAGCCTTCCGGCCTGCAAGGTGAAGCGTATCTGGCATGGTGCTTACAATTTTGTCTTGATCACGCCATCACGATTTTTATCCCCGGCAAGGAAGCCGTATTAATCAGTGCGGAGCGTGAGCGCTTTGAGCAGCAGGGCACGCGTGTTTTATCCGTGGCCTCTACTGAAATGCTGGAATTGATACACGATAAGGCAGCGTTTTATCAAATGGTTGATTTGCCGCTCACGCCACAGGCCGCGTTTCGGGTTGTAGAAACCGCCGAGCAGTTTGAAGCGGCTTATCAAGCGCTTAAGCAAGATCATGCCAAGCTCTGTATTAAGCCAGCCAAATCGGTGTTTGGCCTAGGTTTTGCGGTGATTGAAGAAGAGCGCTCCAGCGCGCAGCTATTGGTAGAAGGCGTGCAATACCATATTGGCTTGGATGATTTGCGTCGTGGCTTTGCTGAAATGGGCACGTTTAAAACCATGATTGTCATGGAATATCTAGATGGCCATGAATACAGCGTGGATTGCGTTGGCGACAATGGCCGCTTGGTTTGCGCCGTGCCGCGCAAAAAAATGAAGCAAGCTGGCCGTGGCCAGATGATTGAAATGCGTAGCGATATTTTAGATAGCGTGCGCCAGCTGGCTAAAACCTTTGGCCTAAATGGCAATTTTAATGTGCAATTCAAAGAAAGAGCGGGCGGCCTTGGCCTCTTAGAAATTAATCCGCGTATGTCTGGCGGCATTGCCATGGCCTGCCTTGCAGGGGCTAATTTACCTTACCTCGCTTTGGCGGGCTTTGATCGCGGTTTTGATAAGGTGCATATTCCAGAAGTGAGGCATGGTATTCGGGTTGCCGAGCTGGGCCGTGCGGCCGTGCTGGCCGATGCCGAAGTTGAAGCATCATGCGCGGCGCTGTAATGACTAGTCCGCAAACGATTAAGGTTGAATTACCCACTGGCCTGATGGAACTCACCGTTGATGCGGGCGCATTTAGCGTGGACGAGCTGATGGGCTTTGCGGCGCGCGCCAATGCCAAGCGGGGGTTTCTTTTTTTAAGCAAGGTGCTGGGCAAGCACTGGCCGGTGCGCCCCTCGCTGATGCGTAAAATCCATGTGGATTTAGCCGAGCAAGTCCCTGCCGATTTACCCAGCCCGGTGGTGTTTATCGCCATGGCTGAGACGGCGATTGGCTTGGGGCAAGGGGTTTTTGAGGCTTATAAAGACGCTCATCCGGATACAGAAGCGCTGTTTTTACACACCTCGCGTTATCACGTTGGTGGGGCAGAGATTATTGAATTTGCCGAAGCACACAGCCATGCACCACGGCAGTTTTTGCATATGCCACAAGATGCCGAGTTGCGAGCGCTGCTGCTAAGCGCTAAATCCCTCGTGCTGGTGGACGATGAAGCCAGTACCGGCAATACCTTTTTGAATTTAAGCAATGCCTGTCGGGTACTGAACCCCCTCATCGAGCACGTCCACCTCGCCACCATTACCAATTTTATGGGAAAGGACGCGAACGAGGCTCTATCGCAACGCTTTGGTATTCCTGTATCAATTGCCGCCAGCTTAAGCGGTGAATATGTGTTTACAGCTGGCAACTTGCAGCCGCCCAGTGGCGCGGCGCAGGTGTTTGAGGCGCACGCTGATCGTGGCGCAAATGGCGATTTTGGCCGCTTGGGGCTGAATCGTGCGCTGGCGGCTCCCCATGCTTTGGCGCAAAAATTAGCCGCTAGTATGAAGGCTGGTGAGCGAGTGTTGGTTTTAGGCACGGGCGAGTTTATGCATCTGGCTTTTCTGCTGGGTAGTGCACTAGAAGCATTGGGCGTAGATGTGCTGGTGCAATCGACCACACGTTCACCCATCCTGACATGGGGTGCGGTGAGCCAAGCCTTGAGCTTTTCGGATAACTATGGCGAGGGGGTCGAAAATTATATTTATAACGTCACACTCGGCCAGTACGATCATGTATTAGTTTGTCATGAAACCCCGCCTAATGAAGCGCTGTATAGCACTGCACAAGCCGTAGGCGGCCGTTTATTCCATTTTTTATCTGAGAATCATATTGAAGAAATATCTGTTCGTTGATTTGGACGACACCTTATTCCAAACGCTAGGTAAGTGCGCTGGGGTAGAGGATTTACGTCCGGTCGGCTATCTGAAAGACGGCGTGGCTATTTCATTCACTACGCCACGTCAGCGTGCATTTTTTGAAATGATGAGTGCATCCATGACGCTGATTCCAAGCACGGCGCGCAATCTAGATGCCTTGCGTCGGGTAGATTTACCTTTTAATAGTTATTCCATCATTGATTATGGCGGCGTGGTGCTTAAGCCCTGTGGCAGCGTAGATGAGTTTTGGCTGGAAGCGATGCGGGTGGATATGGAGCAGGCATTGCCTGGCTTGCACGCGGTGATGGGCGTGATTGATAACTACTGCGAAAAAGTCGGCTTAAAGGGTCGCGCTCGTTTGGTTGAGGATTGCAATACGCCATTTTATGCGCTGATTAAAGACCCCGATAAAATTGACGCCAATCTGGAGCAAATCGAGCGTGAAGCCGTTGCGCCTTGGGTGGCGGGCGAGGGAAAAGATTTCTTTATTCACCGCAATGGCAATAATTTAGCCGTGTTACCAAAAACACTAAATAAGGCCCGCGCGGTGGACTATGTGCGCTCACTACTGCAAAAAGAGCACGGTGAAATCATGACCATCGGCATGGGCGATAGCCAATCGGATGCCCGTTTTATGGCGAGCTGTGATTACGCCTTGATTCCAAATGGCACACAGCTAGCCAAGCTGACTGTTGCCACTTTATGAATATTGGAAATCGCGGCTTTTGCGGTAGTTATCGTCCGGATGATGTGCGCTTTTTGCTTAAACGCTTATCGCAACAGCCGTTTATTGATGTGGCAAATAAAGAGTTTTTGATTCAATCAGGCGCGCGTCATTACAGTGAAATGCTGTCTCCTGAGTCCTTGCCTTCCCCTCGCTATTTGCAAGTTTTTAAAGATGCACTGGCGGCCAATCGTCAGCAAATGGCAGGAGATTGCTTAAGGCTGGCGGCGTTGATTGCCGCAAGACGTAGCGGGCCGATTACGCTGGTTTCCTTAGTGCGTGCAGGCACACCCGTTGGCGTGATTTTGAAGCATATTTTGCAAGGTGTGCTTGGTCGGGAAGTAGTGCATTACTCGGTGTCGATTATTCGTGATCGAGGCATTGATGCGGTGGCCTTGCAGCATATTTTGCAGCAGGGGCATCGCCCGGAATCTATTGTGTTTATTGATGGCTGGACCGGCAAGGGCGTGATTTCACGCGTGCTGGAGCAGGCGGTGAATGCGTTTAATTTGCAGCATAGTGTCGCTATCGATAGTGGGCTCTATGTGTTGTCTGATCTAGCGGGTACGGCAGCGTGCGCGGCCTCGGCAGAAGATTATCTGATCCCGTCCAGCATCTTAAACGCCACCGTTTCTGGCCTAGTTAGCCGCTCGGTACTGAATGATTCGATTGGGCCGGATGATTTTCATGGCTGCGTTTATTACGATGAGTTTGAGTCGCAAGATCAGTCGCAAGTGTTTTCTGATGGTTTGGTCGCCGATGCGACTCGCTTGGCGGAACAGCATGGCGTACCAGCTGCAGCATTGCCGATTGATCGGGTAAAAATGGCCCAGATTTCAGCTGATTTTTTGCAAGCAACACAAGAACAGTACGGTGTTGAAGATGTTAATCTGATCAAGCCAGGTATAGGCGAAGCCACCCGTGTGTTGCTGCGCAGAGTGCCAAGGCTCTTGATTTTGCGCGATCCGGCGGTAGCCGATGTGGCGCATTTAAAGCTACTGGCAATAGAAAAAAACGTACCGCTCATTGTGGACGCGGGCTTGCCTTATCAAGCGGTATCACTGATTGGGAGTGTTTTAGATGGCTAATCATAAAGTTATGGGGGCATCGCTCTACGTGCCCGCCACCCACAAGGATTTGCTGCAGATTGCTGATGGCGAGTTGCTGGGTGAGCTGCGCTCAGTGATTTTTTGTACCGAAGACGCAGTGGCAGAAAGCGAGCTGAGCTACGCCCTGTTTAGCCTATCGCTTGTCTTGCAACAGATGGTTGAGCGGCCTACAACCGAGCGTTTTGTGCGGGTTAGAAACCCGGAAGTGCTGAAGCGCGTGCTAGAAATGCCTGGCGTGGAAAAACTGACAGGCTTTGTGCTGCCGAAAATTACTCAGCATAATTTTGACGCTTACTTTAATCAGATCCGCAAAACGCAATTTATGCTGATGCCCACGCTAGAAACGGTGGAAGTGTTTGATGATGCCGAGATGAAGCAGCTACGCCTTTGCCTAGAGCGCCCCGGCGTGCGGGATCATATTCAGGCCCTGCGGATTGGTGGAAATGATTTGCTGGCGCTATTGGGCATTCGCAGGCCGCGGCATCTTACAATTTACCGAACCCCGCTGGGGGCCGTGATCTCAAAGCTGGTGACCATTTTTCGCCCTTACGGCTTTGTGCTGACTGCGCCTGTTTTTGAGCATTTAGATAACCCAAGCCTGCTGGCTCTGGAAGTAGAAGAAGACTTGGCCCACGGCATGATAGGCAAAACCGCGATTCACCCTAGCCAAGTGGCGCTGATCGAGCAGCACTATCGGGTGCAGCATCGGGATGTGGATGTGGCGATGAGGATCATCGATGAATCCAGCCCTGCCGTATTTAGAATGCACGATTCCATGTGCGAAGTAGCCACCCACCGCGCTTGGGCGCATGGGGTACTGGAGCAGGCAAGGGTGTTTGGGATTCATTCGATGGTGTGAGGGGGGCTGCGCCTTGGGCATTTGTAGGGCGGGTGAAACCCGCGTATTTGCTTTTTTAATGTAGAAATACGCGGGTTTTAGCCCTTAGGTGCTGAACAAAGTCAAAAAGGCTTTTATTAGTACCTTCGGCACGTTGATTTTGGTGCGGGAGTCCCTTTCTTGAACGGCCAAGAAAGGAAGCAAAATCGCAACCTCAAAAGCACGAAGGCCCCTCACTGCGGATAATCGGCTCGGTGAAAAAGGCTGCTCGCTCGCTGCCTCGCTAGCCCTTTTCCGAAACCCCGCCCCGCTTATTCCTCGTGTCGCGGCTTCAGGGGGGATTTAAGCCCCATGCTACGAGCCGTGATGAAAACCCAGATTATCAGGTTTGAGAATGCTGACAACTTAAAGAATAGGGCTTTATTTATTTCATAGTTTTCTCCGTGAAACTCCGTGTTCTCTGTGTCCTCCGTGTTTCAAGATTTGGGCTTTTCTTCGTTATATCACTGACTAATTCATTAAAGATCGAGAATCATGACAAATTTTGCGCGTGGACAGAAGGCTAAGTTGGCTGATTTGGGCTGCTCAGGATCGTTTCCTGTGGTGCTGAATATGGCGGGTATGGATGTGGATATCGCTTGTTTTGGCTTGGATGCGAATGATCAGCTGTCTGATGATCGCTACATGGTGTTTTTTAACCAGAAAGCCAGCCCAAATAACGCTGTGGTGCTTGAGTTGGGGTCGAGTAGTGCCCGTTTTATGACCGATTTAGCTCGTTTACCAGACAGCATTCATAAACTTGTTTTTGCGGCTTCGGTGAGTGGCGATGGCGCGATGCGCCAATTAGGAGCCAGCTCTATGCGCTTAGGGGATGCCGTTTTTGCATTCTCTGGCACTGATTTTCAGGATGAAAAAGCGGTGATTGTTGGTGAGCTATACCGGCGAGATGGCTTATGGCGTTTTGGTGCGGTGGGGCAGGGCTTTAATGGTGGCTTATCGGCTTTGCTCAAGCATTTTGGCGGTACTGAGGCAGAAACATCTGCTGCACCTGCACCTGCACCTGCAGCAAAGCCTATCTCTCTATCAAAAATTACGCTGGAAAAACGTGGTGATAAGGTTTCCTTAGAGAAAAACACCAGCGGTGGCTTTGGCCGTATTCGGGTTAATTTAAACTGGAATCAATCGGCACAGCTGGCCGAGCCTGAGAAAAGCGGTTTTTTTAATAAGCTGATTAATAAACCTGCATCCAGCAATCGGATTGATCTTGATTTAGCTTGCTTGTTTCAAATGGCCGACGGCACGCCAGGTGGTGTGCAAGCTTTGGGTAATAGCTGGGGCAGCTTTACACAGCCGCCTTTTGTGCACCTAGAAGGCGATGATCGTTCTGGCAATAATGCAGGCGGGGAAAATATCTTTATTAATGGCGATCAATTTGCTCAGATTAAGCGGCTGCTTATTTTTACTTTTATCTATGAAGGCGCAGCCAACTGGGCCGCAACCGATGGCGTAGTCACCATCGAAGTGCCTGGCAGAGCGCCAGTGGAAGTGCGTCTAGATAATGGCAGCAATGCATCGATGTGCGCGATTGCCATGATTGAAAACATTGGCGGCAATTTACAAGTGACTAAACTGGTGGAATATTTTACCCAAACCAACGGCAAAAGCGCACACGAGCAGGTGAATGATAAATTTGGATTTGGTTTAAGGTTTCAAAAGGGATCTAAGGATTAGGACGTTTCGGGAGCATTTTTTGATTGAGCGACCTGCTGCGCAATCATTGAATTACCGTAGGGTGGGTGAAACCCACCGTTTTTGTAGCAGGTTGTAGCAGGTTGTGGCAAAGCTTGGCAGGTTCCACCACATACAAGCTAAGCAAATTGTTTTTTCATTAGAAAACAGCGAAAAAGCATAACAACCACGCTCTTTGCACAGGGCTTTTTAAAATCCCCTTGAAAAACGCCGTAGCGAGGAACAAGCGGGGCGGGGTTTCGGCCAGGGAGCGAGGAACGAGCCAATCCCGACCGCCGCCGACTCGATTGTCCGCAGCGAAGGGGCCTTCGTGTTTCGTGGGGTCGCCTTCTTTACTTACTTTCTTGGCGAAGCAGAAATCAAATACTTCGCGGGGATCCCGCACCAAAATACAACGTGCCGAAGGCACTCAGAAGGTCTTTTTGTCTTGTGGTTAGCACAATGCGGTTGTACCCGCCCAGTGACTCAACACTCCTACAAACAACAATGGCCGCGAATATTCGCGGCCATTGTTGTTTGTAAACGCCTTCAACAACTAAACCGTACCGCCGCCAACCTCAGTGTTTGCGCTAGCTGGGCGTTATTGTCCACGGCGATATTGATTTCTTTAGACGCAGAGAATGAGCGCTCGGTCATCACGGCAATTAATTGCACATTCACGGCGATCTCTTGGCCTGCGGTGTTTTGCTCGGCTAGGGCATCGGTGATTTTGGCCATGGCATCTTTGGTTTCTACAGCACTTTTTTTGATTAGCACCAGCATTTCGCTGCTGCGATGGGCATGCTCCAAAGCCAGCTCGGTTTGGCTTAGGCTGTTACGCATATTGCTCGCAGCATCGTGAGTGGTACTGGTGATGGTGCCTAGCGTCTCTTGGATTTCTCGAGTGGCTTGGGTGGTGCGCTCGGCCAATTTGCGCACTTCATCGGCTACCACAGCAAAGCCACGGCCTTGTTCGCCTGCTCGGGCTGCTTCAATGGCGGCGTTCAGAGCGAGTAGATTGGTTTGTTCGGCAATATCCTGAATCACACGAGCGACTCGGCCAATGCTGGCGCTGTGTTCTTCAAGGTTGTTTACGGTATCGGTGACGATATGGGCGCTATCAGAGACGATTTGCATCTCTTTGGTGAGCTCCTCCAAGGCTTGCGCTCCTTGCTCTGCCTGTAGACCAGAGTTGCTAGCTACTTCATAGGCATAGCTTGAATAATCTTTTAGATGGGCCATGCCGGTCGATAATTCTTCTACAGCGGCAGCCATTCTGGCGGCGGCATCGCTTTGCTCCCCTGCTGATTCGTGTACTTCTTGGCTGCTGCTGCGGGTTTGTGCCGCATCGGTGGCAAGCTGAGTGGAGGAGTTTTGAATGTTTTCTACGAGTGCAGATAATTGGGTGCGCATCGATTCCATTGCGCCAGCCAAGCTATCTCGCATATTACTGGGCACATGCACCGGCGAGGCCAAATCGCCTTCGGAGATCCGTGTGGCTGCAGAGCGCATATCGCTTGGCTCTCCACCTAAGTCCTTAAGTAAGGAGCGGATGATCCAAATGGTAAGAAAAATACCTGAAAGGGTAGCAATTAGTACAAATAGCGCGCCGCCTAAGATGGCTTGATGATGGCTTTGTTTGAATGCTTCTAAATTATCTTTGGCCACATTCAGCTGCAATTTAATGAGCTTATCTACCGCATCGGTAATAGGATCAACGCTCTGGTAAAGCGTGGTAGCGGCATATTCATTGAGCGCGCCAAAATTGCGGCTCTCTAATAATTTTTCGAGTTGATCAAAGCTAGTTGCGGCAGGAATCATACTTTTATCGGCCAGTTGCACCAGCCTGTTTTCTTCGGGGGTGAGCTCGGTGTTTTTATAAATTTGCCATTCTTCTTGGATGGTTTTTCGCGCCGTCCTTACATTCTCTAAGCCCGCTACGGGGCTAAGGCTGCCATTGGTGATTTTGTGTACGGTATCGACGATATTAATGGCGTACATATCGGAGACGCTTTTTAGCTGCACTAATGGCATAACCCGATCTGCAATCGTGGTTTGGAAGTTTTTAGAGCCACTTTCTAGGCAAGACAGGCTAAGCGCAGTAAGCATTAAAATAATACTAATCAGGCTGCCTGAGAGCAACATTAGCTTATTCTTAACTTTCATGATATTCACTTGTTTGGTCAGAATGACCTTTGAAATGTACGACTGTTTTTATTTATTTAAAACCAATTATTTAAGTAAGCTGATAAGCGGATTGTTTTTTTGTACGGCTTTTTGAAAGTTTTTTCTTGCTGTTGGTAAGTTTTTTGAAATTTATTGGTGATGATGCTTAAAAAGTGGATGCGATGTCTTATAGTAAGCAATAAAAAAGGCGATATAAATATCGCCTTTTTTAGTTTTTATTTTAATTAATTTTTTTTATTGTAATTCAGCGATGCAAGTAAAGAAATACCAATTAAGCCCGCACCTATTAAGCCGGTAATGACTTCTGGGATTTCATGGAATGTACCAATAAACATAATAAAGGCCAGTGCACCAATTGCATAAAATGCACCGTGTTCCAGATATCTAAATTGATCAAGTGTTTCTTTTTCAACAAACATAATGGTGAGTGAGCGAACAAACATCGCGCCAATACCTAAACCAATCGCAATAATGAAAATATTATTTGATAGGGCAAATGCACCAATTACACCATCAAAACTAAAGCTTGCATCGAGTACTTCTAAATACATAAATGCGGAGAAACCTGTTCTAACTACGGTTGTTTGGCCATGGTTTTCTTCACTACTTAATAATGAACCCAAACCATCAACAACAATATAAGTCACAATCCCGATAATAGACGCTAAAATAAAACTAAGCTGTTCGGCATTATTAAGTTGAGTAGAAAAAACGTAGGCAAGAATAAGGCAAATGCCAATTTCAATTCCACCCATTTTGCCCATTTTAACCAAAGGTGATTCAACAATATGTAACCAGTGAACCTCTTTATCTTGGTCAAAAAAGAACTTTAAAAACACCATCATTAAAAATGCACCACCAAAGCCTGCCACCATGATATGAGATGAGGTTAAAGCGGTGGCGTATTGTTCTGGCTGGCTGACTGCCATCATTAAAGCAGCCCAAGGGCTGAGGTGTGCAATGACGGCTACAATCAGTACGGGAAAAATAACGCGCATCCCAAACACGGCAATGAGCATACCCCAAGTCATAAAGCGTTTGCGCCAAACGGCATCCATGTCTTTCAGTACAGTTGCATTAACAACTGCATTATCAAAAGAAAGGGACACTTCTAATACCGATAAAATGGCGGCAATAAACATGGCCTTAGGGCCGCCTAACCAGTAGGCGGCGGCTAAACCAAGCACCGTGACGATGAAGGAGCTTCTAAAAAAGCGCAGATTGGAGAGCATTGATAATCTCGGTGATTGGGAGTGATGATTAATCCTTATATTTTAGCAATTGCTTTATGATTTAGGTTATTTATCTTTTTTCATAAAAATATATTGAGGTATGTAAATATTTTTTATTTGATTATATGGGGCAAAATTTAGAGCGAGTTAAAAAGCGTAAGCCTGTTGCGCCCTCTAAAGAGAACATTCCGCCTCGCCCTGCCACTACATCAATAATTAATTGAGTATGTTGCCAGTAAGTAAATTGTGCCGCGCCCATATAAAAAGGCATGCCGCCAATTTCACCCAGCAGTACATCGCTGTCACCAATAATGAGTTCCCCGGCCTGAAAGCACATAGGCGAGCTGCCATCGCAACAACCGCCTGATTGATGAAACATCAAGGGGCCATACTTGGCTTCCAGTGTTTTAATTAAGGCAAGTGCTGCTGGGGTGGCGGTAACTTGCATATTCATGAATCACTCTCCCCAACCTCTCCCCAAAAGGGGAGGGGTTAGTTTCGTTGCTGAGTTGCTTGATCTTACTCAGGCAGCACTTTGCTTAGAAAAACCCTAAAGCATCCGGGCTGTAGCTCACCAATAGGTTTTTGGTTTGCTGGTAGTGATCGAGCATCATTTTGTGGTTTTCACGCCCTATGCCCGATTGCTTGTAACCGCCGAAGGCCGCATGGGCGGGGTAGGCGTGGTAGCAGTTGGTCCATACTCGGCCCGCTTGAATTTCGCGGCCCATGCGATAAGCAGCATGCGTGTCCCGCGTCCACAGGCCAGCACCTAGGCCATAGAGCGTATCGTTGGCGATTTCTAAAGCTTCGTTTTCGTCTTTAAAGGTGGTCACAGAAACCACGGGGCCGAAGATTTCTTCTTGGAAAATCCGCATCTTATTATGGCCTTGGAAAACAGTTGGCTGGATGTAATAGCCGCCCGCTAATTCCCCCGCCAGCGTTGCACGTGCGCCGCCTGCCAATACTTTTGCGCCTTCTTGCTTGCCGATATCTAAGTAAGCGCTGATTTTCTCCATTTGCTCCATAGACGATTGCGCGCCGAGCATGGTACTGGCATCCAGCGGATTGCCTTGCTTAATCGCGGCTACGCGAGTCAGTGCGCGGTCCATAAAGGCGTCATAAATGGATTCATGAATCAGTGCGCGGCTAGGGCAGGTGCAGACTTCGCCTTGGTTGAGCGCAAACATCACAAAGCCTTCGATGGCCTTATTAAAGAAAGCATCGTCGTGCTTCATCACATCGGGCATAAAGATATTCGGCGATTTGCCACCCAGCTCTAGCGTCACCGGAATCAGGTTTTGCGCCGCATATTGCATGATTAAGCGGCCGGTGGTGGTCTCGCCCGTGAAGGCGATTTTGGCGATACGCGAGCTGGAGGCCAGTGGCTTGCCTGCCTCTAAGCCAAAGCCGTTAACGATATTGAGCACGCCTTTGGGCAGTAAATCGCCGATCACTTCCATCAACACTAAAATGCTGAGCGGTGTTTGTTCGGCAGGCTTGAGTACTACGCAATTACCGGCAGCCAGCGCTGGGGCCAGCTTCCATGTTGCCATTAGCAGCGGGAAATTCCACGGAATAATCTGCCCCACCACGCCTAGCGGCTCATGAAAATGATAGGCCACGGTATCGTTATCGATTTGGCCAATGCTGCCTTCCTGCGCCCGAATCGCCCCAGCAAAATAGCGGAAGTGATCGATGGCTAAGGGTAAATCAGCAGCGCGGGTTTCACGAATCGGCTTGCCGTTATCCCATGTTTCTACCGTGGCCAACATGTCTAGATTGGCCTCGATACGGTCGGCAATTTTATTCAGGATATTGGCGCGTTCGGTGGTCGATGTTTTGCCCCAAGCGCCTTTGGCTGCGTGGGCGGCGTCGAGCGCCATTTCGATATCAGTAGCGTCAGAGCGCGGGATTTCGCAAATCACCTTGCCGGTGATGGGGCTGATGTTTTCAAAGTATTGCCCAGCCAGCGGTGCATGCCATTCGCCATTGATATAGTTGGCGTAGCGCGATTTTAATTGCAGTGGAAAACCATACTGGCCTGGAATCAATGCACTCATGCTTATCTCCTGAAGGTAGAGGGGCGTTTTGCCCGCGTACACGGGTATCAGCAGAAAGTGTGCCGGGCGAGTTTGATGATGCGGTGCAATATGGGTGAAATCGTAGTGAAAGCTGGCGTAAATAGTTTGTATATTGCAGTGCGAGATACACTAGAGGCATTATTTTTCTTGTTTACAAGCACTTAGGGTATATTTCATTCCGTTTATTTGCTTACTGGTGTTGCAATTTGCAACAGTGGGGAGGGAGTAGTGCAACAGTGGTGGGTTGCATGTTGTGTGTAAATCTAAATCGTTTTTTTTAGTGCCTTCGGCACGTTGATTTTGGAGCGGTTGCCACCGCGGGGGCCTTCCTTTCTTGAACGGCCAAGAAACGAAGCCAAAGAAGGCCGCCCCACGAAACACGAAGGCCCCTGCGCTGCGGACAATCGAGTCAGCGGCAGGCGGGATTGGCTCGTTCCTCGCTCCCTGGCCGAAACCCCGCCCCGCTTGTTCCTCGCTCCGGCGTGTTTCAAGGGGGTTCTAAAAAGCCCTATGCAAAGAGCGTGGTTGTTATGCTTTTTCGCTGTTTGTTAATGAAAAAAAATTTGCTTAGCGCGCATGGGGTTTCACCCGCTCTACATGTTTTCTCCATGTTCTGCTTTTTAACTCTGTGTTCTCTGTGTCTACAGATCTTTGGTTTTTTTAGTGAGTTTTACTAAAGGCATCCTCCATGAATATTGTGCATACCACTGCCCGCCGCCAGTTTTTTGAGGAGGGGATTTGCCCTCTTGATTTGCCGCCGAAAATTGTCGAGTCTTGGTTGCGTTGCCAGCAGCAGGGTAGTGCTGCTGTGGCGATTGAGCGCTTAGGCAAGGCCGCTTTACAAGGCGCATTGGCCGATAACGCGCAAATGTTGCATGTGGCGTTGCCGGAGCTGGATGGTTTATACGAGCAGGTGCTGGGCACACAAAGCGTGGTGCTGCTTACCGATGCCAGCGGGCTGATTTTGAACACCACTGGCAATCCGCAGTTTATGAAAAAGGCCGAGCAGGTGGCGCTGTTGCCTGGGGTGAGCTGGGATGAGGCCACTAAGGGCACCAATGCCATCGGTACGGCTTTAGCTTTGCAAGAATCAGTAGAGGTGCGCGGCGGTGAGCATTTTCTGACGCAAAACATCGGTATTTCCTGCTCGGCCGCGCCCATCTTTGCACCTAATGGCCGTCTTGCTGGGGTACTGAATGTTTCGGGTGATGCCAGCCTGCATCATTTGCACGCTCTGGGTTTGGTCCGTTTGGCGGCGCAGCAAATTGAGCACCGCTGGCTAGGTTTGGCGAGCGACGCACATTGGCTGATACGTTTGCATTCACGTGCTGAATTACTCGGCTCGCCACGCGAAGGCGTGTTGAGCTTTGCGGGGGATACGCTGATTGCGGCTAATCGTGTGGCTTTACAGTGGCTAGGCTTGAGTTGGCAAGACTTAGGCCAGCGCAGCTTTAGTGATTTATTCGATGGCATTTTGCAAGCCATGCCGCAGCCGCAAGCGATCTATAGCCAGCGTGGGCAACGTTTTTATTTAACCATTACACCGCCTAAAGTGCCCATTGCAACCCAGCCTGCAGTTCGGTCTGTGGCAACCAATAAAATTGAGCTACCTTTTCAAAAACAGCTAGATAAAGCGGTGCGTGTGCTAAATGCGGGTGTAGCGGTGTTATTGCAAGGTGAAACGGGGAGTGGCAAGGAGGTCTTTGCCCGCGCCTTGCACTCAGCCAGCCAGCGGGGCAAAGGGCCGTTTGTGGCGATTAATTGCGCCGCGCTACCCGAATCTTTAATTGAATCCGAGTTGTTTGGTTATGAAGAAGGCGCATTTACCGGCGCGAAGCGTAAGGGCAGTGTAGGCAAATTGCGCGAAGCCAATGGTGGCGTGCTGCTGCTGGATGAAATTGGCGATATGCCACTGCTGATGCAAGCGAGGCTATTACGCGTATTGCAGGAGCGTGAAGTCACCCCGCTGGGGGGAAGTCAGCCTTATAAAGTGGATTTTGCCGTGGTCTGTGCCAGTCATCGAGATCTGCCCAAGATGGTGGCCGCTGGCGAGTTTCGGGCTGATCTTT
>JAPLQI010000098.1 GCA_026399755.1 Pseudomonadota bacterium | reverse complement strand
GGACGCTTCCAATTACCTATTTGCTCGCATTCAGGCGCAGTACCCCGATAGCACTGGAACAAATCAGCATCAAAATCTTGCTCAGCACGATCAACAGAATAGTTTTCGCCCATGTAATCGTCGTAAGCGCAATCAACACGGGTAATACGCGGACTTTCCGCTTCATTGACTAGCCAATCATGTACGCGCCCTTCCCAACCGGCCTTTGCCGCCGTACAACCCGTGCCATTCAACATGATCAAGATCGTATCGCGCTGGCCACCGATGCAGAGATAGCCCCACTTATCACCCAGCTCATAGGCGTGATGATAAAAATTGCGGCCATTTGTGCACTTACTGGTAACACCAAAGCCAAGAAGTGCCTCAATACGCATCGAAACCGCTAAAATGTAATCCTCAGGCGTTACGCAGTAATCCGCGTACTGATCCGCAGTCGATTTATGCACCGTGATGTTGAGCCAATCGACAAAAGCGTGATCACCACCCCAGCCGCGACGTTGCGGGAATTCGACAATATCGCCCGTGTTGGTAACGACGAGTTTTAAAGGCTGTAAGTCCAATTCGGAGGATTTGGAGATATCGCACTTCGTAGCAGTGACCCCCGTGTTACTAGGGGGGGTCTCAATCGGCTTCGCCTCAGCCGGCAGAGTCGGCAAGCCGCCTCCCGCCGGCTGCTGCGCAGCCTCTGACTTCACCAAAAGCTTTTTGCGGGCCAAGCGTTGGAATGCCCCGCGCATGGCGCTAGGGTTTAACGAAAGATAGATAGCAATGTTCGGCTAGAAAAGCCGGTGTAGGCGTATAGCCAGCAGCAAGGAAGCGATCAACACATGCGCGACGATCAGCAGAGGCCAACAAGGAGGCATCAATTGCCGCATAGTCGTCAGCTTTAAGCGACGCATTAGCGGTAATTTCTGCGATGTCAATTGAAAGCGCTTTCTTGCGTGCCATAATGTAAATTACACGTGTCATTTGAATGAGCCCATTCTCGAATGACACCTGTCATCAGTCAAGGGACATTAATGAACAGCCTAAAAGACATCATTGCCGAAGCAAAAAAAACACTGAATATTGTTGAAGATAAAGAATTAGCTAGAGCAATCGGAATTACACCAACGACCATTAGCCACTGGAACAATCGGGGATCAAGACCCGACACCTTTGCACTGATGCAGCTTTCAGATATCTTAAGCATTGACGCGCGCGAGCTGCTATCAATTATTGAAGCAGAACATGCGAAAAGTGAGGATAAGCAAGAGTATTGGGAAAAAATGAAGGAAAGATTTTCCAGTAGCAAGAAAGAATTGATGACCATTATTGCTTGTGGCTTCATCTTTTCAAGCGCGGATTGTAAGCTCGAATTGGGCCAAAACCAGACTATAACTTACAAATACATGACACCTGCAATGTATATTATGTCAAGCCAATACATAAAAATATAGAAAACTTACAAGTGATTTTTGTTCTGAATTTCAGGGTTTAAAGCAAGAAGATACAAGGACTCAAAACAAAAAAACGCCTGAATCGATCCTATTTTCTTGGTCAATTCAGGCGCTTAGTAGCGTATTGTCTCTTTTAGCGTAAAGCTTCTAGCTCGTCAGAAATCTCTAGCCATAATGCTTCTAGGGGGTCTAATTTGCTTTTTAGCTCAGCTTCTTTTGCACGGGCTGTTTTTAATTCTGCAGCTCTGGCAGGCAGGTAGAGGCTTTCTTCGGCTAGTAGCGCCACTACTTTTTGCATTTCCGCAGTAAAGCCTGCCATGTCTTTTTCGACTTTGGCGAGTTTCTTTTCTACGGGTTTACGCAGTACGGCATTACGTTGGCGCGCGTCGGCTTCCAGTTTTTTCTGTGCTTTGCGATCTACCGCGCTGCTTGAATTACGCAGAGCGCTGTTTTCTTCGCTACGCTTTTGTTGGCTGTATTTGGTGTACTCATCCAAATCACCATCGAAGGGGCGAACAGTGCCGTCTTCGATTAGCCAGAAATCATCCACTGTGGCACGCAGCAAGTGTCTATCGTGCGAGACCACGATAATCGCCCCTTCGAAATCTTGCAGCGCCATCGTCAGAGCTTGGCGCATTTCGATGTCTAAGTGATTGGTTGGCTCGTCCAGCAGCAATAGATTTGGTTTTTGCCAAATCAATAGCGCTAAGGCCAAGCGTGCCTTTTCACCGCCGGAGAATGGCTCAATCTTGCTGGTGGCCATCGTGCCGTTAAAATCAAAGCCACCTAAGAAATTACGATGCTCTTGCTCGCGCGTTTGCGGATCAATCTTTTGCATGTGCCAGAGTGGGGATTCATCTAGGCGCAAATGCTCGAGTTGATGCTGGGCAAAGTAACCAATCTTCAGGCCCTTGCCTTCTTCGCGCTCACCCAATAACAATGGATTCTCGCCGGCTAAGGCCTTAATAAAGGTCGATTTACCCGCGCCATTCACACCCAGCAAACCAAGACGCGCTTCGTTTTCTAAGCTCAGCGTCAGATTCTTTAAGATGGGGCGATTAATGTCGTAACCGGCTTGGCCGTTTTCCAGCTTAACCAAAGGATTAGGGCTATTGTCTGGCTCGCGGAAGCTAAAGGTAAACGGTGAATCAACGTGCGCAGCAGAAATGCGCTCCATTTTTTCCAGTGCTTTCACACGGCTTTGTGCCTGACGCGCCTTACTTGCTTTGGCTTTAAAACGGGTAATAAATGATTCTAAATGGTTAATGGTGCGCTGTTGTTTATCAAAAGCAAGTTGTTGCAGCGACAAGCGCTCGGCACGCTGGTTTTCAAAGTCTTCATAAGTACCGGTGTAAAGCGTTAGCGCGCCGCCTTCTACATGCAAGATTTGCTTAATGGTATTGTCAAGGAAATCTCTATCGTGCGAAATAACCAGCAACATACCTTGGTAAGTTTTGAGCCATTGCTCAAGCCAAACCACGGTTTCTAAATCCAAGTGATTGGTTGGCTCGTCGAGCAGCAGCAAATCTGAACGGCACATCAAAGCCTGTGCCAGATTCAGACGCATGCGCCAACCACCTGAGAAGCTGGAAACCGGATTGCTGAGTTCTTCGGTAGAAAAGCCAAGCCCTGCCAGTAATTTAGAGCCGCGCGATGAGGCGGTGTAGCCATCGATGGCATCAAATTCGCCGAGCAATTCACCGTGACGAATGCCGTCATCGTGAGAAACATGCTCTAACTCGTGCTCTAGGCGACGTAATTCACGATCACCATCGAGCACATAATCGAGTGCCGAGCACTCTAGCGCGGGCGTTTCCTGCGCCACATGGCTAATGGTAATACGTGGTGGCATTTCAATATCGCCGCCATCTGGGTGTAATTCGCCGCGCATCAGCGCAAAGAAGCTGGATTTACCTGCGCCATTGGCCCCTACTACGCCGGTTTTGCTACCGGGTTGCAGGGTAAGGTCCGCAGAATTAAGCAGCACCTTGGTGCCGCGTCTTAGTGTGAGGGATTTAAGTCGTATCATGGGGCAGGATTCTAACAGACTGACTCACTTTCTTCTGCTGTGTTTGCCAAGTACAAGCCCCCTATTCATCCCCAAAGGTAGATAGGGGGATTTTTTACGCGTTTAATCAGTATAAGGATCAAGGGCATTGCAATGTACGGATGGCTATCTTCCTGACCTCTGTATTGAATTGAGTAAGGGGCGAAGTCCCTGTTTGTAGTAAGCGTTGCATATGGGGCTGGCACCTATCGGCTTCTACTTGCTTGATAGCGGTTAGTAATTGCGGGCTTAATGCATCTAAGACCGGCCGCACATCCCTAGCAAGATCTGGCGCAGGTGAGAATGGTGCCTGATTTTGCTGTCGCCATTCTTGATGAAGCTGCAGCTGAATAAGCTTGCCCGCATCAAATTGAGCTTGAAAAAAATCGGCGGCAAAGCGCGGGTTAAGCCCAATCGCAAGAGCTTGTTTTTGCACTTCTTCTAAAATGAATTGCTCACGTACCGGATCATTAATTGCGCCGCCAGAATTCCATTTACTGCGGGCCACCAAGGGTGCAACGTCTAGGCGCTGCGCAATTAAGTGAAATAAATGCTGTAGTTGCTGCTCTTTTGCCTGCGTTACTACTGCTGGAGAATGCGTGCAGGCCACTACGAGGATGCTTGCCCCAAGGCAGATGAATAATTTTATAAGCGTCTGACGCATAAGCCTTCCTATTCAAACAAACGAGACCCGCTGGATTGCAAGCTTTGCAGCCCAGCGGCTTGCTAGGTAAATCGAGTTATTTGCCCGCCATACCAATATAAACATGTACTTCATTAGGGCCGATGTACGATTCAAAATCAGTTTGATAGCTGCGTTTAATCTGCGGATTTTGCTCAAAATAAGCCCATACATTACCCCATGCCTGGATCACCGCAGCAGGCATGGCGCCACGTGCTTCAAACACCAAGTAATCCCCTGCTTGAATATTCACAGTAGTGAAATCTGCGCTGCCTTCACTCACCGACACGCCCGCCGTTAAGTCATAGAGGCCATTTGCATCGCTCTCATAGGCTGCATACACGCCATAAACCGGCGAATTGGCCAAGCGACTAGGAATTTTCTCAATCAAATTTCCAGCAAAAAACTGCCCCCATACTCGGGCGATTCTGGCGGTTGTAGGGTTGAATTCATCGCTGTTTTTAGTTCTAACAGTAAGGCCAGCTACCGTAAAAGCACTGACTGAGGTGTGTTTTGGGTTCATATTTTTCTTTATAAGCGTTAAAAAGGAAATACAGCCTGATCTACTATCATGCTTACATCGTTAATTATTATTGCAGCGCGATCGACGCCCATTGCCCTAGCAATGATTTGCCTATCATGTTCACTAATGGCAAATAAGCCAAAGCGTAAGGGCGCGCCCCAGTTGCGTATGCCTTTAGAAAAGTCCAATTGCTCCAGCAAAGGCTGAATAGGCACTGGCTCTGCAGGCCACCAATCTACATCTTTACGGTAAGGAACAAAACCGCCCTCCATATCAAAGGGGTAAGGCTCCCCTGCCCTTACCACTCCGATGGCGGTAAAGGTTTGCAGCTTCTCTTTACCGCCCATGACCGTTGTGGGTGAGTAATACACCACCACATCCCCGCCCTGAATCCGTTTGAGCGGCCCCACCTTGCCGTGGCAAACCTGCATAAAGCCGCCCGCCTTCCCACGCGCCACATGCTCAGCACAAACTACAGCGATCCAACTTTGCATACTCACCTCGCTAACGGGCATCAATTTACACGGGGGTGTTTATTCGGCGTTTAGCGCATACACCCGCAAGCGATGTTGGTCTGGATCGAGCGCCACAAAGGTGTAGCCAAAATCCATTTCGGTGAGTTCTTGCTCAATCGTGATGCCTAGCTTGCGCCAATTGGCATATTGCGCTTGCACCGCGGCATGGTTCGCGACAGTAAGCGCTAATTCGCCACCACCACCTACCGCCATCGCACGGGGCTCAACCGTATGTTTGGACCAAAAACCCAGCTTTAAGCCAGATTCAAGCTTAAATAGAGCAAAAGTAGCCGATAGCTCTACAGGCGGGTGGCCGATCAGCTTTTCATAAAAAGCGGCGCTTGCCGCAGGGCTATCAACGTAAAGCAGAACAAGATTGGGATCAAACATGGTGGTGCTCCTTAGCTTTATTTACTTAAGAGCCCCCATCTTGCTGGATGCGAGTGTCAGTTTTTGTCAGCAGTCAATCCACTTTGCTTAGCGACTTCGATCAGGAATCCCCTCGGCTTCACGCCATGCCTTAAGCAAAGCTTGCCTTCGCCGTGGGTAGCGCACATCAAGGCAAACCACCGATTGAATTCTATCAACCCGAAAATGACGAAAGGCCTGCCGTGATTCACACCATGCCACGATCACACGGGCCTGATCAAAAAAAGCCAGTGCACAAGGCCAGATTAGGCGTTTGGATGATTGCGCCTTGGCGTCTAGATACAATAAATCCAACTTCATTTCATGACGGATGGCCGCCCTAATCAAACGCAGCGTTTCATCTGAAACGCTGGGATGCGGGCTGGGGCCAACGAGCAATGCGGCAGTATCTAGCTCTAAACGTAGTTCGGCAGGTAAAACGGCGGCGATTTTACTGAGTGCGTGCTGGGCGGCAGCGCCAAGGCTAGAGTCGGCGCGGTCCGCCACCCACTTCGCCCCCAATGCCAGCGCTTCGATTTCTTCGACCGTAAACATCAACGGCGGCAGGGTAAAGCCCGGTCGTAAAACAAAGCCCAACCCCGCTTCGCCCTCGATTTGCGCCCCCTGCGCTTGTAAGCTCGCGATGTCTCGATACAAGGTGCGCAAGCTAATCCCCAGCTCCGTAGCCAATACCGCACCGCTTACGGGGTAATGATAAAGCCGTAATTTTTGCATAAGGGCTAGTAAACGCTCTGCTCTGGACAAATTTTTATTCCTTTTTTTGCTGAAAACGATCATGCCGCCAGTGCCAAACGCGAGCAAGCGATTACTGCCGAATATTTTTATTGCGTATTTTATGTGCAAAAACGCAAAGCCAATAAATCCACCCCTTTTGTTGCTATTGGCATTTTATTGCTTAGTTAAACAATCATTTTAAAAATAATAAAAAGTTCATTACCAAGATGGCTTAACCCACTTAATTGGATGAAATATTTCTTTTTTACTGAACTCAATTGCAATTATTTCTACATAACTGGGCTAAAAACGAGGCTGTACGTGTTTTTACTTACAAACAAAACGCGTGTTTACTGAAGGTTTCATGAATTAATCATTCTTGAAGTTTACAATTTAACCTAATGTTAAAAATAACATGAAGTCAGGCTTATTCATTAACAACAAGGGCTTGGCTTGGAAATCCTTATTTCAACAACTTTACTATTAGTGAAAATCATGATGTGTCAAAGCTGGCAATGCCTGAAAGGTGGGTATAGAGTCTGGGCACACTGAACTGGAGCTTCTGTTATGACCGTTTTGTCCACACTCAAAGCACTAGGCGAACTTGCTGCGGCGAGTGACCAGCCGATCACCCAAGATTTTCTCTCTGCTTACTTCGCCCACATTTCTGAAGACGATTTAATAGAAAAAACGCCGGAAGATTGGTTTGGCGCGGTGCTTGCGCATTGGCGCATGGCGCGCACCCGCGTGGCGAATACGCGCAAATTACGCATTTATAATCCTAGCGTGCCTGATCACGGCTGGCAAAGCAGCCATACCGTCATCGAAATCGTCCAGTCAGATCGACCATTCTTGGTTGACACCATTGGCATGTCTGTTGCGCGCTTAGGCTATGGTGTTCATCAGGTTGTTCACCCTGTTTTGCAAGTTGCGCGTCAAGAAAACGGCGACTGGCAAGGGATGGATGAGCAAGGCATCAGCGAATCTTGGATGCATATTGAGATTGATCGCATCACCTCCGCCGACGCCCTCATCCAATTAGAGCGCGATCTAAACAACGCGCTAGATATGCTAGATGCTTGCGTCACCGATTGGCCCGCCATGGCAGACCGTGTAACGGTTGCCCTAGAAGGCTTGCGTCATCGTCCGCCTCCGCTCGATATTGTATTGGTGCGCGAAACCAGCTCATTTTTAGAATGGATGCTGGCGGGACACTTTATTTTCCTGGGCGTGCGTGATTACCGCTTTGCAGAAGATGGTGACTTACATTTTGTCGGTGGCTCTGGCTACGGATTATTACGTGATTCTGGTGACTCTGGCCTATCCCACACCTGGGCCGCCTTACCGCTCGATTTAAGAGAGCGCGCTTATTCCCCTGAACCTTTGATTTTGATGACCAAGGCGGACACTCGCTCCCTGATTCACCGCCCTGTTTACCTTGATATGGTTAGCCTGCGCGAAGTGGATGCTAACGGTAAAGTCGTAGGTGAATTACGCATTCTTGGCCTTTACACCGCCAGCGCTTACACCACACCACCACGCAACATCCCATTACTGCGTAAAAAAATTAACGCGGTCTTACTCGCTAGCGATGCTGATGTTGGTGGCTACCGTGGCAAGGCCTTGCTGAATGTGATCGACACTTACCCGCGTGATGAGCTGTTAGAAATCGGCATCGACGATCTGGCCCGCATTGCCCAAGGCGTAGTCAGCCTGCATGAGCGCAGCCGCGTTCGCACTTTCTTCCGCGAAGATATATATCGCCGGTATGTATCAGTAATGCTGTTTGTGCCGCGCGATAACTACACCACCGAAGTGCGCGTTAAAGTTGAAAAAATCCTGATGGAGCGCCTAGGCGGCTATGAGGCTGAATTCAATGTCTTGCTGGCGGACAGCCCGCTGGCACGGATCCACTTCCTGATTCATCTGCCGGTTGGCGAGCGTCTGGTTTATGACGTCAAAGAAATTGAAGACGAAATTGCCCGCGCCGCACAGCGCTGGCAGGATGATTTACGCGATCAGCTGACACATGTTCGTGGCGAAGAAGTCGGTGCCGCACTCTATCAACGCTATCAACGCGCCTTTGCCCCAGCTTACTGCGCAGATTTCTCTGGCCGCGTGGCGGTTTACGACATCGAAGCCCTTGAAGCCAGCTTAAAGAATGACAAGATCGCCATTACCCTTTCACCAGGTAGTGTGGTCGATCCTACCCTGTGGCGCTTAAAGCTCTACCGTGGCAAGCCCATTGAGCTATCCGATTGCCTGCCGCTCTTAGAAAACCTAGGTGTGCGCGTACTTGACGAGCGCCCATACGCGCTGACTTTCGATAAAACCGAGCACGCTTGGATTATTGATATTGGCCTGCGCTTGCCTGTAGGCACTTCACTCGAAAACAGCATTGATCGTGAACGCTTGATTGCTGCGTTTACCGCTATTTTTGAAGGCGCTTGCGAAAACGACAGTTTTAACCGCTTGATCTTGGGTGCGGGCTTGGCTTGGCGTGAAGTGCTCATTCTTCGCGCATACTCTTGCTACATGCGTCAGGTTAACCTCAAGTACGGCATTGAAATTATTGCAGATTGCTTGCTGCGTCATGGCAAGCTCAGCGGCCAGCTTGCAACACTGTTTGTGCTATCGCACGATCCTGTGAGCAATTCAACCGGTGTGGCAGAAATATTGGCAGAAGAAATTCGTCAGGCTTGCGCAAATCAATCGAGCGTAGACGATGAAAAAATCCTCTCCAGCCTGCTGGCTGCGATTTTAGCCACGGTTCGCACCAACTTCTTCCAGCTCGATAACGATGGCAAGATCAAATCGTATATGTCGTTCAAGGTGGAATCGGCGCGCATTCCAAATATGCCGCAGCCAGTGCCGCTGTTTGAAATCTTTGTCTACTCGCCAGAAATGGAAGGTGTGCATTTGCGCGGCGGCAAGGTTGCTCGCGGAGGTTTGCGCTGGTCTGATCGCCGTGAAGACTTCCGTACTGAAGTCTTGGGTCTTGTAAAAGCACAGATGGTAAAGAACACCGTGATTGTGCCGGTAGGCTCCAAGGGTGGCTTTGTAGTGAAAAACCCACCGAGCGATCGCGAAACTCTGATGGCGCGCGGTATTGAATGCTACAAAAACTTTATTCGTGGTCTGCTTGATCTAACCGACAACCTTGTGGCGGGCCAAGTGGTTCACCCATCGCAAGTGCGCCGTTTAGATGAAGATGATCCTTATCTGGTGGTGGCGGCCGACAAAGGCACTGCGACTTTCTCTGACATCGCCAACGGTATTTCCCGCGACTATGGTTTCTGGCTAGACGACGCCTTTGCCTCAGGCGGCTCGGTAGGCTACGACCACAAGAAAATGGGCATTACCGCCAAGGGCGCATGGGTTTCAGTAGAGCGCCAATTCCGCGAACTAGGCATCAACACCCGTACCGATGAATTTACCGTGATCGGTGTAGGCGATATGTCTGGTGATGTGTTTGGTAATGGCTTGCTACGCAGCGAGCACACAAAATTACTGGGTGCGTTTGATCACCGCCATATTTTCCTTGATCCAAATCCGGATCCTGCCGTGTCGTTTAAAGAGCGCGCGCGTTTGTTTGATCTGCCCCGCTCTTCATGGGCCGATTACAGCGCTGAGCTGATCTCTGCAGGCGGCGGCATTTGGCCACGCAATGCCAAAACGATTCCGCTGTCTGCCGAAGTAAAAGCCATTCTTGATGTAGAAGACGATGAACTAGAGCCAAGCGAGTTGATCCGCGCCATGCTGAAAGCGCCGGTTGATTTGTTCTACAACGGCGGGATTGGTACATACGGCAAGGCATCGACTCAAACCCCAGCCGAAGCAAACGATAGGGGCACCGACGCGCTACGGATCGACGGTAAGGAATTCCGTTGCAAAGTGATCGCCGAAGGCGGCAATTTGGGCTTCACCCAACTAGGCCGTATTGAATACGCTGCTCACGG
Organism: Pseudomonadota bacterium; assembly: GCA_026399755.1. Classification (GTDB taxonomy): domain Bacteria; phylum Pseudomonadota; class Gammaproteobacteria; order Burkholderiales; family Chitinibacteraceae; genus Iodobacter. Next base: position 14,233 of record JAPLQI010000098.1, on the reverse strand, counting down.
TGGCCGCGTACACACCGATGCGATTGATAACTCCGCCGGTGTGGATTGCTCCGATCACGAAGTCAATATCAAGATTCTGCTGGGCCGTATTATGGCCGGTGGCGATCTGACCATGAAGCAGCGTAATGATCTGCTGGCATCGATGACCGATGAAGTGGGCCATTTGGTGCTGCGTGATAACTATCTGCAAACCGAAGCCATTAGCCTTGAATACCAGCAAACGGCCTCACTCTTGCCAGTGCATCAACGCTTTATGCAATCGCTAGAGAAGAATGGCCGTCTATCCCGCCGCATTGAATTCTTGCCAACCGACACGCAAATCGCCGCGCGTCAGCAAGAAGGCCGGGGCTTAGAACGTCCAGAGCTGGCTGTGTTGCTGGCTTACGCAAAAATGGCCTTATTCCAAGATTTGCTGGCTAGCGACTTGCCCGACAGCTCAGATTGGGATGGCCTGCTCGCCGCTTACTTCCCTAAACCGCTGGTTGATCGTTTTGGTGATCGCCTTGGTGAGCACCCATTGCGCCGCGAAATTGTAGCCAATGAGCTGACTAACCGCACCATTAACCGCATGGGCATTAGCTTTGTCTTCCGCCTTTCTGAAGAAACCGAGCTGCCTCCAGCAGCTATTGTGCGCGCTTGGTACGATGCGACCGAGTTGCTCGATAGCGAAGCCCGCTTTGTTGCTATCGAATCGCTAGACAACAGCATTCCAGCCACCATGCAATACACCATGTTACTGCGTGAGCGTCGTCAGCTAGAGCATGCCACACGTTGGCTACTGCAAAATCAAGACACCCTGCCAGATTACGCAGAGCTGATTCGCGAGCTAAAAGGCAAAATCCCTGCCCTGTTGCCACAATTGCCTGAATGGTACGCAGGCTCGACCAGACAAAAAGAAACCACCGAAAGTTGGTTGGCAGCAGGTGTGCCTGCCGCTCTGGCCAAGCAAAGTGCTTGCCTTGATGGGGCTACGCAGCTGCTTAATATCGCGCTGCTTACCCGCAAACAAGCCGCAGATGTGGATGCCGTAGCAACGATTCACTTTGCCTTAGGTGATGCGCTAGAGCTGGATTGGCTGCATGGCTTGATTGAGCAATTGCCACGCGCCAATCATTGGCAAACCCTAGCCCGCCTAGCTTGCCGCGATGATTTGCAACGCGCCCACATCGCGTTAACCAGTGCAGCACTGGATCTTAGCCCGGGGGCAGCACCTAGTGTGCGGGTTGCATCATGGCTACAAAGCCAAGAAACAGCCATCGCCCACTGCCGTCGAATGTTTGAAGAAATGAAAACACTCGCGCCGGATCTGGCCATGATGTCGGCCGCTTTACGTGAAATTCGTCATCGTTTAGCTGTGTAAGAAAGAGAGGCTGAGCTTAGGCTCAACTCGATAGTCAATGCGGCCTTGAAAAGGGGCCGCATTTTTCTTTGGGAGAGAAGATTAAATTTATCACCCACATCATAATCAACAGGATAATTCTTAGGGTGGGTGCAACCCGCTATTTTTCAGCATTGCTCGCGGCTTGCAACCGCTCTACGCTTTAAATAAACAAAAGGCATCTTTAACAATGCTGACAAAAAACCAACTAAATCATCTCTTCGAACACCTCCGCCCAAGCTTCCCTCGCAATAAATAACATTAAAGATTCATGGGTTTTCTTCGATATACCTGTAATCAGACTGACTACCCGCTTCAACCTCAAGGTTTGCTCCATGAAAATCACTGCCGACTTAATTCAAGCCACCACGCAAAATCTCACACGGCAAGGCATTAACAATAAGCCCGATGAAAGCGCTCCCAAAAGCGCTTCGTTTGAATTCAAAATGCCAAAGCTCGATCTAATTGCAAGCCGAAAAAGCGCGGCAAAAAGCAAATTAGATATGCTGAAGCGGCAATTAGAAGGCATGTTGAAGTTTGCGGGCATAGGCAAAAGTAATGTGGCCGCTGCGGCACGCTTGGCCAAGCAAATTGCTGCGGCTGTGGCCGAATATGCTGGTCTTAATAGCGGCGGCGCGGTGCAGTCCCCTAACATTGCGGGTGCAAGCAATCCGCCTTCTGCCGAAGCCACCAAGGAAAACACAGGGCAAAACACTGAACACGCGGGACAAGAGGCGGCGCAAGCCGTACAAAAAGCAGAGCAAGAAGCCAAGGCGCAGGAAGAGAAACAATCAAAATCATCAGAGCTAGTTAGCACAAAAAGTAATATGAGCACTGAAGATCATACTTTTTTGGATGAGGCCAAAAAGGTCATGCAAAAAGCCAAGCTACTGCTGGCTTTAGAAATACAAAATAGCAAAAAAGACATCAAAACAGATAAAGAACTCTATAAAGATGCCTTAAACAGCATGGACAATGCGCTCAAAAATGCCTCCGCCGCCTTAGAGCAGGAAGGCAAAGCACAAGCCACCGATAGCCCTGCTTTATATAGTGCCGATGGCAATACCAGCCCCATTCAAGTCAGCCTGCCGCAGATCTCCGTTCAGGCATAAAACCACCCCTTTACTCTATAAACCAGCCTATCTGAGTATTTAGCAGTTTAGGTGCTGAGCAAATCCACTCAAAACCAAGGCTAATACCCTTCTCTAAAAAGTTTTCTCCGTAAAAAGCCGCGCTTTCTGCGCCCTCCATGTTTCAAAACTTGGGCTTTACCGAGGTAAACATCCGCAAATAAATCGTACTTTTAGCATTTTCTCATCTGAGACTCCCCTTGAATGCCACTCTCACGGTATAATTTCGCGCTTTAGTGCAAGCCGTCTTAATGGGACAAAGCCACAGGCATGGAAGCAGAACAGCTTAATCAGATCGAGAACCGGATTGAAGATTTGGTCTCTCGCAGCGAAGAACTCCGCAAATACTTAGATTATCCCGGCAAAAGCGATCGACTTGAAGAAGTTGTGCGCCTGACGGAAGACCCAGACATCTGGAATGATCAGAAAAAAGCACAAGAGCTAGGTCGAGAAAAGAAAGCACTTGAAGGCGTGGTGGTGGTGCTGGATGAAGTTTCCGCAGGCCTTGCCGACGCTAAAGATTTATTCGATATGGGCAAGGAAGAAGGCGACTTCGATACTTTGCAAGCCGTGTCTGATGACGTAGATGCCATTTCTACCCATGTAGAAGAGCTAGAATTTCGCCGGATGTTTAATCATCCGATGGATCCAATGCCGTGCTTTATCGATATTCAATCGGGCGCTGGCGGTACTGAAGCGCAAGATTGGGCGGGCATGTTGCTACGCATGTATGTCCGCTATGGCGAGCGCAAAGGCTTTACCGTTGAAGTGATGGAGCAGTCAGACGGCGACATCGTGGGCATCAGCCAAGCGACGATCAAACTTACCGGCGACTACGCTTACGGATTTTTGCGTACGGAAACAGGCGTTCATCGCTTGGTTCGTTGCTCGCCATACGACTCAAACAATCGTCGCCACACCTCGTTTGCCTCGGTATTTGTTTACCCAGAAGTCGACGATAGTTTCGAGATTGAAATCAATCCGGCTGATGTGCGTACCGATACTTACCGTGCTTCTGGCGCGGGTGGTCAGCATATTAATAAAACCGACTCTGCGGTTCGCTTGACACACATCCCGACCAATACCGTCGTGCAATGCCAGAATGACCGCTCTCAGCACAAAAACCGTGACGAAGCATGGAAAATGCTGCGCGCCAAATTGTATGAGCTGGAATTGCGTAAACGTATGGAAGCACAGCAATCGCTGGAAGCGACCAAAGCGGACATCGGCTGGGGTCATCAAATTCGCTCTTATGTATTTGATCAAAGCCGCATCAAAGACCTTCGTACTAGCTTCGAAGTAGGCAACATCAAGGGCGTGATGGACGGCGACCTAGAAGGCTTCATCGCCGCCAGCTTGAAACACGGGGTTTAAGGGTTTTAGAAGCCCCCAAGGTCTGTAGACACAGAGATCTGTGAGCACACTGAGAACACAGAGAAAATCGAGTAAAGGCAGGAACCCTGCTGATTATGTGTACTACAGACTTTGGGGGTGCTTTAAATGCTGAGCAAAATTGTCATTGGTGCAGCGCTTGAAGTGCATAAATCGCTTGGGCCGGGTTTACTTGAAAGCACTTACGAAGAGTGCCTTGATTATGAATTGCGTTTATGCGGCTTAAGAACCGAGCGGCAGTGTTTTGTGGCATTGGATTATAAAAATATCCATATTGAAAACGCTTTCAAAATGGATATTTGGGTAAATAAAGAATTAATTATTGAGCTTAAAGCGGTTGAAAATTTTCTGCCATTGCATCAGGCCCAGTTACTCACTTATATGCGATTAACTCAATGCAAAATTGGATTGTTAATCAACTTTAATAGCAAATTACTAAAAGACGGGATTCGCAGACTCTCACTTTGACTTTCTCAGTGTGCTCTGTGTTCTTCCTGTTCTCTGTGTCTACAGACTTGGGGTTTAAATTAAATGTCCGAAGAACAAATTATCCAGCAAGATGAAAACCAAATTATCGCGGAACGCCGCGCTAAGTTGACCGCCCTGCGCGCTGCTGGCGTGGCTTTCCCTAATGATTTTAAACGGGAAAACTTGGCTGGCGATTTGCAAGCCAAGTACGGCGAGTTTGAAAAAGCCGATATGGAAGCAGCTCAAGTCAGCGTAGCGGTAGCTGGCCGCATGATGCTCAAACGCGTGATGGGCAAGGCAAGCTTTGCCACCGTGCAAGATTCCACCGGCCGCATTCAGTTTTTTATCAGCAAAGATAAAGTGGGCGAAGATCTTTACGACAGCTTCAAGACATGGGATATGGGCGATATTATCGCTGCCCGTGGCACGCTAATGAAAACCAATACTGGCGAGCTGTCGATCCAAGTCACTGAATTGCGTTTACTGACTAAATCTTTACGCCCTCTTCCAGACAAACACCACGGTCTTGCAGACCAAGAGCAGATTTATCGTCAGCGCCATTTGGATCTGATTACCAACGATTTAAGCCGCGCTACCTTTATCAAGCGCTCTAAAATCGTTCAGTGCATCCGCGATTACATGGTTGGCGAAAGCTACTTAGAAGTTGAAACCCCGATGATGCACGGCATCCCCGGCGGCGCAACGGCCAAGCCTTTTGTAACGCATCACAATGCACTGGATATGCCACTTTACCTGCGCATCGCCCCAGAGCTTTATCTCAAACGCCTGATCGTCGGCGGCATGGAGCGCGTATTTGAAATTAACCGCTCTTTCCGCAACGAAGGCATGAGCACACGCCACAACCCAGAATTCACCATGATCGAATTCTATGAAGCGTATTCTGACTACCAACGCATGATGGAAATGTCCGAAGGCATCATCCGCGCTTGCGCCCAGCTTGCTACTGGCAGCACCGTCATTACCTACCAAGGCAAAGAAGTCGATTTATCCAAGCCATTTGCCCGCTACACCATCGCAGGCTCGATCAAAGCTTACAACCCAGAATACACGGACGAGCAACTGAACGATCAAGCTTTCTTAGCGGCAGAAGTGGTGCGCTTAGGTGGCAAGCCCATGCCAACCGCAGGCGTTGGCGCATTGCAACTGGCCCTGTTTGAAGAAAACACCGAAGCCAAGCTGTGGGAGCCGACCTTTATTATCGACTACCCAGCTGAAGTCTCCCCGCTGGCCCGCGCCAACGACAGCAAGCCAGGTATCACCGAGCGCTTCGAGCTATTTATGGTTGGCCGTGAACACGCCAATGGTTACTCTGAGTTAAACGACCCAGAAGACCAAGCCGAACGCTTTATGGCCCAAGTCGAGCAAAAAGACGCTGGGGATGATGAAGCCATGCATTTCGATGCAGACTACATCCGCACCCTAGAGTCCGGCATGCCCCCAACCGGCGGCTGCGGTATTGGTATCGATCGCCTTGTGATGCTACTGACCGACTCACCAAGCATTCGCGACGTTATCCTCTTTCCGCAAATGCGCCCTGAGTAAGATTTAGTAAGCAACAAAAATAACAAAACCCCGCACAGGTGATTGCTTGTGAGGGGTTTTGTTTAGCATGACCATACGTGTCTGTTGGCACACACTTAGAGTCTCTCTTCTGTACCTACCCCACTCAGCTGCCGTGGCAATATAAAAGACTACGGAACAGCTCGGTCAATCAAAATATTTAGAAATATTTTTCCTCACCAGTTAAACCACACTAATTTGGCGCATAAAAGATTTTAAATACACGACATTCTCCAGTTCATTCTTGAAATGCCGCATCAAGCTAGTTGTTTTATTAATCAACTCGTCAACCTCTTCAACACCAATCGTAACATCATCACCATGAGCAATGGCATTGCGTCTTTTTAATAATACCCTGTCAATAAAATCTTCTTCATTATGGAAATTATTAAAATCCACACAACAAATGAGACAAATGTCTTTCAGCACAGCAAATTTCAGGTTAGACCCTGTATTAATAAGATCTGGATTTACGCGCTTAAAACGTTTTCCTTGGGATAATAATATATTATCAATCAAGGCGAATCGCTCCTCAATACTTATCCTATTTTGAGATAGTGAATTTAAACTAGCTAAGAATGAGTTTTTATAAAATTGTTCATTTAATTGAGAAAATGGTAGTCGCTTCGTTGCAATGAAGTTGAAATATTGCTGAGCGCTAAATTTAACAAAGCCCTCCCAGTGTGCGTAAGATAATGCAATTACAGCTTTAAGAAGTACGCTTCGGGTTGCTGTAGAGGCATCAGAAACAGCAGATTTCAAATCTGACAGCTACCTTATTCTCTGAGTAAGGTTAATATCTAATAAATTAGACAGTTGCTCCTCTGTATACAACTTACTCATGGCTTAAACCAGTCGCTTCCGAAAGGTATAGTTCTTTGAATCCTAATTGTTCCTCTCAAGCCTAGAGTGGAAAAAGGAGCAATTCCATCTGTTTGCCAAAACGCTAATATTTTTTGATGAACAAATTCAATTGGATCGGGTAACAATCGTATGGCTTCAAAATTCTTAGCTACACCAACAGCAATACACTCAAATGCAACTAGCCCAATTCGACCAGAAGGTTGTCCCTCTGATATTTTTCGAAGTACATTAGAACCATTGACCACATTCAAAAGATCAAATGTCCACTCAAACACTTCAGTTTGTGTGCTTAAACTATTGTTCGATGCTAGAAATTGCATGCCATCGTTAATGTGATCCTCAACATCCTTTTTTCCATCATAGTTAAAAAATGTATGCGTTAGAAAACGAGATGCAAATTCTAAATGCTTTTGACGGTCCATTTGATCATCTGTAGCACTAATAACTGCAAGAAAAGATTCGCGGTTCGCTAATTTCTTAACAACGGCAAAATACTCTGCATTAACCATAATAATAATACAATTACGAAGCTCTTGTGCATTTGCAGGCGTTCCCGCAGCGTTCAATCTTTGGAATAAATCATATTTTGTATGATTGTCACTGGGGCGCTTTAAAATTTCCACTCCAATTCTAGAGCGACGAATTGCAAGCTGTAATGATTTGTCTAGTTCATTTTGATTTAAAAGATCCAAGCCCTGTATTTTATCATTATATTCCCAAACAACATTCTCCAAGGATGGTAAATAACTCGTAGCTTCAAGGTAAGAAGGGGGTAATTCTATATTGTCAGGGCCCTTAAGGATGCCCATAAACTCAAGAATCGTTGATGTCCGTTGCAGCCCATCAATTAATTCCCACTTTGCATCCTCTTTTTCAAAAACAAAGATTGGAGGCAAGGGGATACCTAAAAGAATAGACTCAATTAATTTTGCTTTTTGACCCGGCTCCCAACGAAATAGTCGTTGAAATTCAGGATCAATTATTAGATCGCCATCTTTGTACATACTAACAATTTCGCCTATCGACATTTGGTAAGCGTCTGTTCGCACCTTACGCTTTGATTCTTCTATTTCATTAATTAACATTAACATTCAACCAATTTAAAGTTTATTTATCAGAAATAATGCCATTTACACCTAGGGCCAGTCAACCGAGGTAACTAAATATAGTTTAGCTTACCACTGACTTAGCTACTTGATAATGAAACGTGATTTAAAAAATTGTTAGATGTAAAATGGCTAGATTCTAAAGAGGCCAGCAATGAACCTTCACTTACCGACAGACTTACAAGTAGCTCCTGATGGTCCAGCCATACAGCAAGGTGATACCCCGAACGCCCTTGCCCGTCGGGCACTTGCCGACTATGTACAAGAGCAAACACAATTACAAGGGGCTGTCGCGATTGGTGAGTGGTCACTAAGCAATGAGCCGACCTATTTAGCAGATGAAGCAATAGCACTTACTCGACAAGCATTAAACCGTGCGGCTTGAGCTAACACAGCAGTCCTTATCGAATATGCCAGACCACGCCGTGCAGTACCATCAATAAGACACTGAGCTGGCGTACGGTTTTAAGCTGATTGAATCAATCCCGACAGCGTTTCAACTATAAGACCAAACGCTCAGCCGCTATGTAGTACGCGGCTTCCCATTGTTGTATCGGATTGATGCGATAAATGAGATCGTTTACCTGCTGAGGGCGTGCCACCAGCGGCAGAGCTACCATTACAACACGCTCTGATAAGTGACTGGGGCTTGGCTTATTTCCCTTTTCGCTTAAACAATCAAATCATCAAACTCATCAAAAACCCAGCTATCCTCATAAATCACTTCAAATAAATGCCCGTCTAAATCACGAAAATAGCCTGCTATACCCCAAGCGTTTCTCGTAGCGGGCTTTACGATGGTTGCGCCCAAGCTGGCGGCTTTATCTAAAACGCGCGGCACCTCTTCTGGGCTGCGGGCGATATAGGCTAAAGCCATGCCTGAAAAACCACTCCCTTCTGCCGTGGAAAAGTTGGCATCTTTGGCAAAAGCTTCACGGCATTGAATCGCCAACACCATGCCACCCAAATCGAACTTTACAAACTCCGCATGACTCGATTCAGCCTTGGGCCAACCTAATGCTTCATAGAAGGCTGTAGATTTAGCAATATCACTTACCCCAAGTAAGATTAAATTCAGACGTTGCCGCATGTGCACTTCCCTTATCAGTATATAGAACGATAGTTCTTTTTATTGTGCCTAGTCGACTGTTGCTAGGCAATAAGCGACGCCCCATTTCTCTTGTTTTCTTTCTGATGACACAAGATATTAAATTGGATAAAGTAGCACACGCGCTAGCCCATCAAAAAAATATAGAAAACATATGCCCATCACACTCCTCACCCCAAACCTAGCCCTTCTACCCAGCTATATCGCCGCACTAGAGCGAAACTGGACCCGAGATGACGACCATGATCCCGCAGGAGCATCGGCACAATTGGCCCGCATCCAGCAAGACGCTGACGCATTTCTCGCTTCGCTGTCAGATGTACACGGCAGCGGCCCCCTTGTAGAGCTTAATGACGGCAGCAAAGTGCCTCGCCTGCCTCGGGCTAGATATTGGATTTCTGATGGCGAGTTTGCGGGAGATTTAAGCTTACGTTGGCAAAAAGGGACTTCAGAATTGCCAGCTTATTGCTTGGGGCACCTTGGCTATGCGGTGGTTCCGTGGAAGCGCGGGGGCAATTACGCATCACAAGCAATCATTCAATGTATCCCTTTAGCTAAAAGCCTTGGCTTAAGCTGGATTGATATCGCTATGGGGATTGATAATGCAGCATCGCGCCGCACTGCAGAAAAGGCTGGGGCCATTCTTTTACGGCAATTTAATACTGGCCCCGAGGCGGATAACCAAGAGGCGCTCTTGTTTAGGCTAAGCCTGAATGGTGAAATTTGAGTTCTGCTTTAAATAAACGTGCATTAAGTATTTCTCTCTATTGGAAACAAGTCATGCTGCCTATTTCAACCCCGACGCTATTACTTAGAGATTTCACTATTGCGGATTTAAATGCATATAAAAATCTGCGTAATGATGAAAAGTTTCAGCGGTTTTATAGCGAGGAAGATGCGTCCCCCGAAAAATCTGAATTTCTATTAAGTCTATTTATTCAACAGGCAAAAGAGCAGCCAAGAAGCAAATATCAACTGGCTATTGTTTCTCACTCAGGCGAGCTAATGGGCTCTTGTGGTATTCGCCTTGAGGATTCTGGCAGTGCATCCATGGGCTGCGAGCTAGGAAGGCGCTGGCATGGCACAGGTGCGGCCAAGCAAGCGGCACAGGCGATGATTGATTTTGGATTTAAAGAATTAAATGTGTGCCGCATTTACGCAGAAACAATTGCAGACAACAAAGCCGCAATCCGTCTTTGCAATTCACTTGGCATGCACATAGAGGCCAAGCGTACTAAAGAATATTTTTTTAAGGGAAAGTCGTGGGATGCCGTTGTACTTGCGCTATTGAAAGATGAATGGAGTAACGCGAATACAATTAGTGCGATAGAGCCCATAAAAATGCCGCTCACCTTTTGAGGTAAACGGCACTTTTAAATCTATATTTAAATCAAAACCAAATCGCTTTTTTAACTTTTAGCAGCTCGGCGTCGAGGGGCTGGTTTACTTACAACTTCGGCTTCAACTTTTTTTTCCTCAGCGTCTTTTGCTTCGGCCGACGCTGGAGGCTCGGTTGGTTTTAATTCATCTTCGGGCAACACTGAGCCATCTTTTCCATAGCCTGGCATACCCATTCCCGTGAATAAATGCTTGGCTCGATCTTGTAGCTGTTGCTGCATATCCACAAACATGGAAGTGCTGCTTTCTAGATAATTATTCATCATGCTTTGCATGCCAGGGCCTTGGAACTTCATAAAGTCGCCCCATAGATTGGCATTCGAAAGCATAGGATTTTCACCCGTAATCACGGATTTGGCTTGTGTCTGTAAGCGACCTTGCATTTCCGCAAATAATTGCATGTTTTTATCTAGGTAATTCCCCATCACGCCTTGCATGGCATTCCCATAGAACCGAATGATTTGTGTCAGCACATCATAAGAAAACATAGGCATTCCGCCAGCTTCTTCTTCCATAATGACTTGTAGCAGCACGCTGCGGGTGATGTCTTCCCCCCCTTTAGCATCCACAATCTGGATATCAATATTATCCAAAACCAACTGTTTTACATCAACCAAGGTGATGTAACAGCTGGTCGCCGTGTCATACAGGCGGCGGTTTGGATACTTCTTGATCACGCGTTTTTCCACGCTCATTTTGCTGCCTCGTGTGTATATATAATTGTTGTGAGTTGAGGATAGTCTGGACTATCTTTTCATGCAACATGTTGCGGCGCACAATTTATTTGACAAGTACTTCATCCTCTTCCAGAATAAGCCTTGATTGTGCACTGCATCATAAATAAAGCAGCGTACGAATCGCTAGGCACATCCCATTTAGCACAGACCAATAGAAAGGATCCTTGAAAATGACTACTGCACAACAACAATTCTCCGCGTTCGCTACCGAGCAAGTTGAAGTGGCATTGCGTTTCGCACGCATTTCCATTGATTCTGCCGAACGGATCATCAAGCTGCAAGTTGAAATCGCAAAAAACAATTTAGAAACAGGTGCAAAGAACGCAAATGCACTTGTAGCAGTCAAAGACGCTCAAGAAGCATTGACATTACGTCAAAAACTAACAGAAGCATCGATCGAACAAGCAACTAACTATTCACGTAGTCTGTACGAAATCACTTCACAAGCTCAAGCTGAAGCATCGCAACTGGTTGAAGAGCGTACCACTGCTTTCAACAAGCATGTTGTTTCAGGTTTAGACCAATTTGTTAAATCAGCGCCAGCTGGTACTGATGTTGCTGTTGCTGCTGTTAAATCTACCCTGCAAGCTACTGCTGCTGCAGTAGACAGCCTGACTAAAGCAGCTAAACAAGTTGCTGATTTCGCTGACGCCTCTGTAAAAGCAGCTGGCACGGCAACTGCTGATGCGGTTAAAACTGCGGCTAAGAAAACAAACGGCGCAAGCTCTGCCGCTGCTGCTTAATTTAAATTCCCTGCGGATGTGTTGTTAATACATCCAGCAAAAAAGGCCACGATATCTCTTCGTGGCCTTTTTTATATTTATCTCCTCTCATAACATCCATATAGACCACTCCTGCATCAGCACTAATTCCCTGTTTTTGCCATAAAGGCCCCATCGCCTGTTTACGCTAATATATTACATTTCATTTACAAGATCGAAAGTTTGCTTTCAATTTTAGAAAGAAAATATTTGATGCCTTTTTGGTTTTTTTACCGAGAAATGCATTGAGTTAATGCAACAAAGTACAGAGCCTTATACAATCCACCCCAATTCTAGCAAAGCGATTATATTGAGAATCTACTGTTCAAAATCAGTTAACTTGGACATACTAAGCGAGATCAAAAGCCCCCATGATGCAGTCCACGCAACACCCGTGAGACCTTAATCAACCTTTTGATCAATACTTTTTAAAAAAAATTCCAAAATGTGTACTTAACGCTTATATATAAATGAATCACCGCAGCCCAGCATCGCCAAACCAGTACTTATCCTGATCAAGCGCTATCTATAGAGCTGCATTTGTTTTCAATTCGCCATCGCAAAAAAACTAAGATCAAATGACCTCTTTCCATAATCTATGATCTTTTAATTGATACGACTAAAACCGATCTTTTTTGCGCATGGCACTACAAAGGCACAAAGTAATTTGAAAGACTTAAACCAGAAAAAGGTTCTACCTCACCCATCGGTTCTTTTTTATAGCCCAGACGAAGAACGCCCAGAGCCAGAAGCTTGGCATGTGATGCGGCAAACAGATGAGACAACCTTAGCAAAAAAGCTTGCTCGCCAACAATTGCGACGTGAAGTTTGGGAAAAAATCAGCAATCGAGCGATACAACTATCCTTAGATGCTGACGATTTATATGAATGGGTTGTAGAGCAAGCGGCACTTAAAGCACAAAGCAATCAATCTCCTTGGTCTGCATTTTAAGTGCCAATTAATTAATTACTTTCTTCATCGCCCTGTTGCAGCTGCCACATGCGCGCATAGTGTGCACCCAGCTCTAATAGCTCTCGGTGACGGCCACGCTCGATGATTCTCCCTTGTTCCATTACAAGAATTTCATCTGCATCGGCCACTGTAGATAAACGATGCGCCACAATTAAAGTCGTGCGATTAGCAGAGATTTCTTTAAGCTCGGCTTGAATCGCTTTTTCTGTGCGCGAATCTAATGCCGAAGTTGCTTCATCAAAAATTAAAATGGGTGGGTTTTTTAGAATAGTGCGGGCAATGGCCACGCGCTGTTTTTCTCCGCCCGATAGTTTTAGGCCTCGCTTAAAATAAAGTCATAGATATGCGCTGATTTAGCCGCTTGAATGACTTCGTCTCTGCTCGCCCCTGGTAGCCCATAGGCAATATTGTAATAAATACTATCGTTAAATAGCACCGTGTCTTGCGGCACAATACCGATATGCCCACGCAAGCTCACTTGATTAAGCTGGCGTAAATCAACGCCATTAATGCTAATACTGCCTTGGCTTACATCATAAAAACGATAGAGTAATCGAGATAAAGTTGATTTCCCTGCGCCAGAACTCCCCACGACCGCGACCGTTTTACCTTCAGGGATTTCAAAACTCACATCATGCAAGATCTGCCGATTCGCCTCATAAGAAAAATCAACATGATCAAAGCGAATAGTGGCAGATTTCGTCGCCAAAGGCGTGGCGCCATCTATATCTTTAATTTCGGCGTTTTGCCCCATTAAAGTAAACATTTTTTCCATATCGGCCAAAGAATGTTTAATTTCACGATAGACAAAGCCCAAAAAATTAAGCGGTGCATAGAGCTGCAAAAGAAAGGCATTCACTAAAACCAAATCGCCCAAAGTCATCGTGCCTTTTACTACGCCATCTGCCGCCAAACCAACCAAGAGCGTCACGCCAAAAGCAATAATAATGGCCTGCCCTGCATTTAAAAATGACAGTGAAACTTGGTTTTTAACTGCAGCAGACTCCCATGTTTTAAGGCTGGCATCATAGCGCTCTGCTTCCCAGCGCTCATTATTAAAATACTTTACCGTTTCATAATTTAATAAGCTATCGACTGCACGGGTATTGGCTTTGGAATCCATATCATTCATGGTGCGGCGAAAATGCATGCGCCATTCGGTAATACCCAAAGTAAAGGCAATATATAAAACAATAGTGCCAAAGGTAATGACCGAAAACCAAACATCATATTTCTTCAGCAAAATCCCCGCGACTAATAAAATTTCCACCAAAGTGGGCAGAATATTAAATAGGGTGAAATTCAGTAAAAAGGAAATCCCCTTAGTGCCACGATCA
>JAPLQI010000101.1 GCA_026399755.1 Pseudomonadota bacterium | reverse complement strand
CGATGTTGGTTCCGGTGAAAAAGAACCTAGAGCTTTCTCTTGAGCAGCTTGCTTCTAATCAAGTGGCCGAGCCTGTGCCCGTGCCAGAAGCACCTAAGCCAACACCTGCACCAGAAGCGCCAAAGGCCGTTGAGCCAACTCCTGTTAAAGATCCAGTCAAAAAACGTGCACCAGCCCCGCATAAAAAGGGCCTGCCAAATATTCAATTGAGCGCATGGGCTATTCCTCAGCGTGCAACTGCACTTACTGCAAAAGAAACCACAGAGGCGACTCCAGCAGTGCAGCCTAAGTTAGATCAAGGCTACAACGCGCTGAAAACCTATCTGATGTTGCATGATAGGGCCCGCATGGATGAAGCCCATTTAACCGATCAGATTCCGCGTTACTGGCGTAGTTGGTTAGAAGCCAATAAAGGCAATCGTAGCAACGAAGAAGTGATCGCTGCAGCTGAAAGACTGGTGGCGTTTTATGTTAGCCAGATCAAAGAAGCAGACTTGCCTTTAATTGATAACGACGAAAAAACGGTGACTGCGGCGCGTGAAGTATTGCGTGCTTCGCTCAAGCGTTTAAGCGCTACAGAGCGGGTTTATAACGAAATCAAGGCGCGTGCCAACACCCGTTTTGCCCCGCTTACCGTGCCGCGCATTCTGAATAATAAAAATGGTGAGGTGATTGCCGGTAGCCAGATGGTGGCAGGTGCATTTACCCGTGAAGCTTGGGATAAATTTGTTCGTAACTCGATTGATGAAGCCAGCAAGGGCGAAGTCAAGAGCGATGACTGGGTATTGGCCTCATCCGTGCAAGATAACCTCGGTAGAGATGGCGATATTGAAAAAAATAGAACCGATCTAGAAGCGCTTTACCGGCTTGAATACGCGGCTGAATGGAAGAAATTCTTGCAAGGCGTGGTGATTAAGGATTTCAACGATCTACCTTTTGCGGGCAATGCCATTGGCCAATTAGCCGATATACAGAACTCCCCTGTGAAATTGATCTTGGCGCGTGCTGCTTTTGAAACCGCATGGGACAACCCTAGTGAGCTATCGCGCAAGCTTGAAGACGCTAAGCAATCGGTGCTGGAAAAAACCACGGCATTGCTCAAAGGTAGTAATCAGCCAGCAACCGCGAATGCCGCTGAATTAGGCGAAGTAGGGAAGCAATTTGTAGGCATTACGCGCTTAGTTCAGGCTGATAGCGCCGGTGCTGCGCCGATTAATAGCTACTTAGAGCAGTTGGGTAAGCTTAAAGGCAAGATGAATCAGATTGCCAGTAGCGACGAGCCAGGTGCACAGGCGCGCCCCTTGGTTCAGGCCACTTTAAATGGCAGCGGCTCTGAGCTGGCAGATACCTTGCAACAGGTGGATAACGCACTGCTTACACCGCTATCACAAGAAACACGCGATATGGTGCGGCCGATGTTGGTTCGCCCCCTGATTCAGACTTATGCCGTGCTGCTTGGGCCGGTAGAAAAAGATCTGAATCAAGCTTGGCAGCGTGAAGTGTATGGGCAATGGAAAGTGCTTTCGGCCAAATACCCATTTAGCGATTCAGCCAATGAAGCGCCGATGTCAGATATCGCCAAGTTTGTAAAACCTAAAGAAGGCACGGTCGATAAGTTTACTGAAAAGTATCTGAATGGCTTGGTCACGCAAAAGGGCGACAGCCTTACTCCTCGCACTTGGGCCAATCTAGGGATTCGATTTAACCCCGCCTTTTTGGCAGGAATGGGCCGCTTAAGCAGTATGGCTTCCAGCCAAATGGCGGATTCCTCTAGCGCGAAGTTTGAGCTGCAAGCGATTCCTACATCAGGCTTATCAGAGATTGTGTTTGAAGTGGATGGCCAAGAAATGCGTTATCGCAACGGGCCTCAGCCTTGGCAATCATTTAACTGGCCTGGCACGGGTAATGCACAAGGCGCCAGAATCCAAGTCGTGGCATTCAGTGGTGTTAGCGCTGTTGTGAGTAATCAGCAGGGCCGTATGGGCTGGATGCGTTTACTCGCTCAAGCGCAGGTTGAGCAACACGATGCGGATTCGGCAACGCTCACTTGGAAGATCCGTCGAGGTGATGCAGGCGATGCTGACGTAGTTCGTTTTAATTTCCGTGCAGTAAGTGGTGTCAACCCTCTGCAACTCTCTGGTTTACGTAAGCTGTCATTGCCAGAACGCGTGACAATGTAAGGTGCTGCCATGCTAAATAATTTTAAACGTGCTCAGGATTTGCCTATGCAATACGCAATTTTTGGCAAATTACCACGGCGTGCCGATTTTATCCGGATTAACGCTAGCCATCCTGTGGCCTTAGATGTTGATCAATCACTGGCCAATAGCCTAAAAGCTTTAGCCTTAAAGCCAGATTGGCAAAAACAGTATATGGCCGCTCCTGCCAGCGAGTTTTTGTTGCATAGCCGTGATTTGCGCGGTGCATTTTTAGGCGTTGTGCTCCCTAGCCATGATGAAGCTTTGCGTTATTACCCGCTTGTGGCCGGGGTCTGTGTTCCCAGTGATATTTTGATGGGAAATGAAGCCGAGTTTTTGCTTGCCAATGAGTTGTTCTTTTCTGGCTTAAAGGATCAACTGAGTAGTGCTGCAGATAACTCAGTAGAAATGATTGCCTGCCGCCAGTTTATGGAAGAGCAGATGTCATTTAGTAGCCGCGCGGTGGCAGATCTTGGCTTAGCTGCGCAATTGCTTGAGCGGCATATGGCCAATACCCCTGCTGCTGTGCTTGAGCAGGCGTTGCGCCAGAGTGAGCGGGGCGACTTGGAATCGACGTTGCTCGCGTTTGCTTTTTACTTGCAATTATCACGTCGATATGGCGGCAGCATGGCATCGCAAGTGTTTCTATTACCGCTTCCTTCTGGATTAGGTGAAGAAATTCTTGGTGCTGCTGTTTGGCTGTCTTTATGTCGTGCAGCTATTCATGCCCAGGGTGTAAGCCAGATCAATTTTGCTTTTATTGAGCAAGAGGGCCGCCGCTATTTGGCTTTGGCGCTTAATCCAATGACGGATAGGCAATTGACGATGCTTTGGGGGGACAAGGCTGATCCTCTTCAGTTAGTGAATGTGTGTGACCTGCATTCCCCTTGGCGCAGTCATCAATCCTATGCTGAGGCTTCGTATATTTTAGGAAGACAACTGAGTGATCCTACGTTGTCTTTATTAAAATTGCGTGAAATTGTCGTTAAAATTACTTACGGAATCAGTTAGTTTCGTGTTTTAATTCAGCAACTTACTTTATTTAGGAATGGCAATGGCCAAGGAAAGCACACAGAAAAAACTATCGCGCGTTCGTCCACCACGCGTTCAGATCACTTATGACGTTGAAATTGGCGACGCCATTGAAAACAAAGAATTGCCCTTTGTCTTGGGCGTAGTGGGTGATTACACCGGTAATACCCCACAGGCCAAATTGAAAGAACGCAAGTTTATTCAAATTGACCGCGATAATTTTGATGATGTTTTAAAAGGCATGGCACCTAGCCTTGCAATGAAAGTAAACAACAAATTACAAGATGACGACTCGCAAATGTCGGTGTCTTTGCAATTTGAATCTTTGGCCGATTTTGAACCGCAGAATGTGGTGAATCAGGTTGAGCCATTAAAAAAACTACTCGATGCGCGCAGAAGGCTGTCAGACCTGCGCAATAAAGTAGTTGGTAATGACAAGCTAGAAGAGCTGCTCGATGAAGTGGTTCGTGATACCGAAAAATTACAGCAAATTAGCCAGGCTAGACCAGCCGCTGCAGAGGAGTAATCGCTATGTCAGATCTACAGAAGCTGGACGCTAACGCGGTTGAACACAGCGAATCCAGTAGCCTGCTTGATTCAATTATTGATAACAGCCGTATTGCCAGCAATGAGCAGGAAAAAGACCGTACTCGCGATTTGATCAGCGAATTAGTCGATCAAGTCTTGGCCGGTACGGTGACGATTTCCCGTGATTTAAGCGCCAGTATGGATGTGCGAATTGCTGAAATTGATGCGCTGATTTCAGAGCAACTGAACGAAATTATGCACCATGCTGATTTCCAAAAATTGGAATCCTCATGGCGTGGTTTGAAATACCTGACTGCCGAGTCAGAAACCAGCTCCATGTTAAAAATCAAGGTGTTGAATGCGTCTAAAAAAGACCTGCTGAAAGACTTTAAAGCATCGTCTGAATTTGACCAAAGCGCTTTATTTAAAAAGATTTACGAAGAAGAATACGGCACCTTTGGTGGCGCGCCTTATGCTGGCCTAGTTGGCGATTTTGAATTTGGTCGTCATCCAGAAGACTTCTACTTGCTAGAAGAGTTATCCCATGTGGCCGCAGCTTCACACGCGCCGCTGATTACTTCGGCAGGTGCGGGCCTCTTTGGTTTGGAAAGCTTCACCGATATCGGCAAGCCTAGAGACTTGGCTAAGATTTTTGATACGGTTGAATACACCAAGTGGAAATCATTCCGTGAATCTGATGATTCCCGCTATGTGGGTATGGTCTTGCCGCATGTATTGGGCCGCCTACCTTATGGCCGCGAGACCGTGCCGGTTGAAGATTTTGATTTTGAAGAAAACGTCGATGGCACTGATCACAGCAAATATCTGTGGACCAATGCGTCTTATGCCTATGCCGCGCGTTTAACCGCTGCATTTGCAGAATATGGCTGGTTGGCAGCGATTCGCGGTGTAGAAGGTGGCGGATTGGTAGAAGGTTTACCAGCGCACACTTTTAAAACGGACGACGGCGAAGTCGCCCTGAAATGCCCTACCGAAGTAGCAGTGACCGATCGCACTGAAAAGCTACTGTCTGATCTGGGCTTTATCTCTTTGGTGCATTGCAAAAACACCGATTACGCGGCTTTCTTTAGCGGCCAATCCTCGCAAAAAGCTAAGACCTATAACACTGATTCGGCCAATGCCAATGCGCGTTTGTCGACCCAGCTGCCTTATATTTTCTCGGTTTCCCGTATCGCGCATTACATGAAATCGATTATGCGCGACAAGATCGGCAGCTTTGCTTCACGCCAAAATGTGCAAGATTTCTTGAACACATGGTTGGCGCAATATGTGCTGCTTGATGATTCGGCCAGCCAAGAAGCCAAAGCAAAATACCCATTGCGTGAAGCACGTGTTGATGTGGTTGAAGTACCTGGCAAGCCAGGTGTGTACCGCGCAGCAGCGTTCTTGCGCCCTCACTTTCAGCTCGATGAGCTAACCATTTCCTTGCGTCTGGTGGCGGAGTTACCTAAACCCACCCGTTGATGCAGTGAAGCGTAGAAGTAACTTTTATTAACATTAAGGAGTTTTACAATGGCTTTTGATGCATTTTTGAAAATTGATGGTATTCCTGGCGAATCAACAGATGACAAGCATAAAGACTGGATCGAAATCCAATCTTTCTCGCACAAAATTGAGCAGCCAGCTCAAGCGACTGCCAGCTCTGCTGGTGGTGCAACTGCTGAACGTGTAAACCACGCTCAGTACGTTATTACTCACTTCTTGGATAAAGCTAGTCCAAAGATCTACGAAGCTTGCTGCACTGGTAAGCACATCAAAGAAATCACCATCGAACTTTGCCGTTCAGGTGGCGATAAAGTGAAGTACATGGAAATCAAAATGGAACAAGTTTTGATTTCTAAAGCAGAGCCACATGGTTCAGCTCAAGACGAAGGCTTCCCTAGCGAATTGGTTAGCTTTAGCTACGGCAAAATCAAGTGGACTTACACTCAGCAAAAACGTACTGATGGCGCCGGTGGCGGCAATGTCAGCGCTGGTTGGGATCTGACTGCTAACAAAACGATTGCTTAAATGATTTAGATATCACCATTCTGGTGATGGGCAATAAGCAGCAAACTGATCTGCTGCTAGCAAGCTGCCGGACTTAGCCTAAGTCCGGCAGCTTGCAAAGCAGATCAGTTGTTTTAAAAAAAAGGGATTTAATAATGAAACGTTTAGGATTTGTTTGTGCCGCATTAGTTGTAATTGCCACTGGTGTGACCGGATGTGCTGAGAATCCAACAACACAGAGCGCGCCTGCAACTACTTCTTGGAAGAATGCTCCAGCCGCGGCTACATCAACAGCGACAAAAGCTGCAGAAACAGCAGCAGCAGCAGCGACACAAGCGGTTGTTGATCCGTCCTTTCTCAAGTTTGACAAGATGTCTGCCAAGCTGACTCCAGAGCACGAGCTGCAACTGATGAGCCTCTTGCCAAAATTAAAAGAAGCAAAAGCAATTACCTTACGTGGCTATTGCTACAAGAAAGACATTGGTAACGCTAAGTCTGCCGCCTTGGCACGCGCGATCAGCGTAGAGAAATTCCTAGTGAAACAAGGGATCTCTAAAAAGAAATTAACTCGCCGCTTTAACACTGAAGATGCAGAGCACGCAGTGCGCATTGAAATCGGCAAATAATACTGTTTATTCCCTTGCCATTTACTCGCTCCTCCTGGACTGCTAATGATTTCCCCCATGCCTTTGTCACAATTACTGAGCAGCTTTGCCGCTGCATTTAATCAAGATCAGCGATTGATCTCCCTGCAACTTGGGGATGGCGCAGCTTGGGGTGAGCAGCTTTTACCTCAGCGAGTGGATGGCAGCGAAGGGATCAATCAAGCTTACCGCTATCAGATCGATTGCCTGTCACCTGATGGTGCTCTTGAGCTTAAATCCTTACTGGGCCTACCGATTGTTTTATCGGTGGCTGATGCCAATGGCGGCGACATTGAGCGCTGTGGCGTTATCTCCCAAGCGCAATTACTGGGTTCTGATGGTGGCTTTGCTAAATATGCGCTGACGGTAGAACCGCCGTTTGCCTTACTCCGCTACCGCCGCGCTTCCCGCGTGTTTCAAGATTTATCTGTCCCCGATATCGTCAAGCAAGTCTTGGCAGAGCACCAAGCGAAAAACCCTGTGTTTGCTGCCGTGCAAACGCTGGATTTCAAACTCTCTGGCACACACACGCCTCGATCCTACTGCACGCAATACCGCGAATCAGATTTCGATTTTCTGACGCGATTATTGGCAGAAGAAGGTTTAGCGTGGCGGTTTGAACATTTAGCAGGCGATAATCCACAAGTTCAGCTTGTGGTCTTTGACGATGCGTTTGCGATCCCTGAGTCGCAAGAAATGCAGGTGCGTTTCCACCGTGCGGATGCCACTGAGGAGAGTGATTCTCTTACAGCATGGAATAGCCAGCGCCAAGTGGGCAGCGGTAGTGTGTCACTTGCCAGCTTTGATTACAAAGCCACCAGCACCAGCCAAAGCTTTGATGAAAGTCGTGTCGATCAAGGTGACGGCGGGCAACAGCTGCAAGCCAGCTTTGAAGATTACGACCCGCAAGCGCTTTATTACGCCAGTGATGCAGAAGGCCTAAGCCACTACGCACAATTACGTCAGCAAGCATCGGATGCAAAAAAGAAATCCTTCAGCGGCTCCGGCACTTTGCGCAGCTTGCAAGCAGGGCAGTGGTTCAGATTAGAAGACCACCCCGCCCACGAATGGGATAGCGCCGAGCAACGCGAATTCGCCGTGACCGAGCTAAAATTCACCGCTAACAATAATTTGCCAGCGGATTTAAGCCAGCAATTAGGCATGGTTGCCCCCAGCTTGTTGTCCGCTGATGCCGCCAAACCTTATGAGGCCCATTTCACCGCCCAAAGACGCGGCCAACCGATCACGCCTAATTTTGCCCATGCAGAACAAAGCAAACCCAAAAGCCGAGGCGTACAAACCGCCACCGTGGTGGGCCCTGCCGGAGCGGAAGTCCATACCGACGAGCAGGGGCGGATCAAGGTGCAGTTTCACTGGCAGCGCGCTGCCGAGCACCCGGAGTTTGGTGCAAACCTCGACGATAAATCCTCTTGCTGGATACGCGTGGCCTATCCATCGGCAGGCGCAAGCTTTGGGCACCAGTTCATCCCGCGCATCGGCCAGGAAGTTTTAGTCGATTTTATTGAAGGCGACATCGACCGCCCTATCATCACTGGCGTCGTCTATAACGGCAGCCATCCTGTGCCAGCATTCAGCGGCACAGGCGCATTGCCCGCCAACAAAACGCTATCCGGCATCAAAACCAAAGAGCATGAAGGCGGCCAATACGGCGAGCTGCTGTTTGACGATAGCAAGGGCGAAGTCCGCACCAAGCTATCGAGCGAACACGGCAAAACCCAGCTCAACCTTGGCTACTTAATCCACCCGCGCACGGATGGAAAAGGCGAGCCACGCGGCGAAGGCTTTGAATTACGCACGGATAATCAAGGCGCAATCCGCGCCAATGGCCTGCTGATTAGCACCGAAGCCAAAAGCGGGACCACAGCCCCGCCCAAAGCCAGCTGGAATCCGCGCTTGCACTGGCCCAAAGCCTAGGCGAAACCGCCACCAACCAGCTCGCCGATACCATTGAAACCGGCGAAGGCGATAAAACGGTTAAGCCTGACAACAGCGCAGGCGAAAAAGCCACTACCGGCCATCTGCACCACCACGTGCACGCTAGCAAAAGCCTTGAAGCCGGCAGCAATACAGACAAAGACGGCAAGAGCAAATCCAAAGAGCAAGCAGGCCAGCAAAAAATCATCCTGCTACACGGGGAAGACGGTGTAGCGATCACCAGTCCGCAAAGCCAAACGATTGCAGCAGGCACCAACCTAGATCTAGTCGCCCAAAGAGACACAAACCAAACCTCCGGCCGCCGCTGGATACACAACGTTGGCCAGCACATCAGCCTATTTGTGGCTGGGGTAAAAGATAAAGTCGCGCTCAAACTGATCGCAGCCAAAGGCAAAATCCAGCTGCAAGCGCAAAGCGACGACGTAGAAATCACCGCAGACAAAAACGTAAAAATCACCGCCTGCAAAGAAAAAATAGAAATCGCCGCGGGAGATGAAGTGCTCTTTACCGCAGGCGGCGGCTATATCCGCTTAAAAGGCGGCAATATCGAGATTCATTGCCCGGGGGAAGTGAGTATTAAGGGGGCGAGTCATGAGTTGAGTGGGGGAGAGAGTCTTTCTCAATCAATGGCAGATTTGCCGAAAGAGAAAGGTAAGTATGATCAAGCTTTTCAAATTGAGTGGGCGGGTTTGGGGCTGCCTGCTAGCCATGTCCACTATCGTTTGAAAACATCAGAGGGGCAGTTATTAGCAGAGGGGATGAGTGATGAAAAAGGGCAAACCTCTCTAAGTAAAAGCCTAGTGCCTGACGGTGTTATTGTTGAAATATTAAAGGATAAAAAATGAGTAATGATAAAGATGTTCTTACTCGTTCGAATAGTATTCATACTCCTGACTCTAATAAAAACAGACCTGTGGTGCAGCATAAAATTTGTAATTCTATTGTCCCTGCAGCAGCTGATAGTATTATTGGAAAGTGCGAATTTTATTATCGGCCATTACATGAGGAGTATGTTAAAAAATCTGGTGTTAGTACGCGCGAATATGGCGAAACAGCTTTAAATTTTTCAATAATTCCTTTGCGAGTAATAACGGGGTGGGCTCTTCAATGGAATCCGTGGAAAGATGTTAAAGTTGCATCAAAACTTCTATTAAATCGTGATAAATTAATTGTAGCAAATAGTTCAGATGAAAACTGGTCTCGGCATGCCAGCTTTATGATGCGACATATTGGATGTGGTCATCAGCCTCCTGATTATTATATTGGCTATGGCTATTATTATTGTTCTATTTATGGAGATAAGCTTTTTCCTCAGTTAAGCCCTGCAGGTAAAAAATGGCTAGAAAATGGCCGCAGGTTTCTTCAGGAAAATATGGAAAAAGGTTTAAAGCATAATATGCGAGGTGGTATTGTCGTTGTTCCATGTAAGCGTTACCCCAATCAAACGGTGGAAATGGATGTAGCACGGCATGAATTGGAGCTTAATTCAGATAAGTTTCGAGAGTTTGCATTTGCAACACATGTCCCGGCATATTTGGATGCGGGATTGGCGGATTTACCTATTAGTGATTTAGTTCTGATTGGTGGGCAGCCCAATATTGAGGAATGGACTGATTCTGCTACTTGGAAACAAGCCATACTTAGTGGGGCTGAGGTTGGTAAAGATATGACAAAAAATGCTGTGAATTCTGCAAAGATTGCATTTGATAAAGCGTTAAATCGGTTAATGGAGCCGTTTAAATGAAACTGATTTCAATAGTAATGAAATTAGTAAAATGGCTGGCATTGGGTATTTTTTGTTTGGTGGTTTTGATTGCATCTATTTATGGGTTATACAAGGCATTTTCTATGTGGACGTTTGAAAAAGAAATCATGCGCAATGACAAGCCATATGGTGGTGGTGATTTGCGCGTAAAAGGGCGGGAGCTGTTTGTTTTTAAACCGGTTAAGGCTGAGATTAAATTTAAAGAACCGTTAGATCCTAACCGTCAGACGCCTGAGGTTTCTCAGGTGACTGAGCCTTGGATGAATGATATTGCTGAGACGATAAATCGCTCTACGATTCGTTTATTGCGCGGCACAATAGATAACGACGTTAAGCGTATTTTTGAGCAACGCGGCCAAAATGGGGCTTGGTGGGTCTCTCCAGATTGGCAGACGCTCTATGTGACGACCAATTGGATGGATTACCATCTTCCTAATGGGGCTGACGGATATGGCCAAACATGGCACACCCTGTGGAAGTCGATTGATGGTGGACTGCAATGGAGGCAATTAGAGTGGCCAGAGCGGAGTGATGCTGGTCAACCTTTATTCTTACCTGATGGGAAACGTGGTTACTTAATTGGCTCGGGAATGCGTGTTTGGCGTACAGAGGATGCTGGAGAGCATTGGCAGGAAATTAATTTGCCAAAGTGGACTAACCAGCAATTGATGCCTAGCCCTGATGGCAATGGATTTGCGCCATGGGTTAAAGAAACACGAGCAAGATTTAATGCTTTTGATCTGGCTTCAGACGGTACATTGCGTGTGGTATTTTTTGTAAAAGATGCTCAATTATCAAAGGGGAGAGTTAGTAATTCCAGTCTGGTTTATGCTTTGCCATGGAATATTTCTGAAAAAGATTTAATTGCCAAGTGGCTTCAGCCGGAGAGTATTTTACCTTTGCAAGTGGTGAAAGATATAAAAGTAAATCAGCAAGGTGAGCAACATCTTATTACTTTGCAAGGTCTACCTATTGATTGGCAAAAGAAAGATGACTCAAAACGCGTTCGTGAAGCTAATTATGTTTTTCTTAAGCAGGGTAAAGAGTTATTACGGCATTCTTTTGATGAATATGTAAAGCCTGGGGCCCTGTTTATAGGTCCGCATAATGAGTTGATCTTGGCTGGTGATAAAAAAACGAAAGGCCACATTATGCCAGATTCAATGACTTTGATTAGCAAGGATAAAGGTCAGACTTGGCGAGAAACAGTAGATGGATCAGCTTATGCTTGGTATTACGAAGCTGAAACTAACCGTATTTGGAAATACGAAACTTACTCTTTATATTGGCGTGAGTTATGATTTTTAGGTGTAATGTTTTTTAATTTTCAATAAATTTTTATTCTGTTAATTTGTTTGTGATAAAAGTTTTTTTATTGAAATTTATTTTTTATTTTAAATGTAAAACTGTGTAGGGTTGGTCATGGTTCGCACAGAGTTGCGTCGGGTCAAGTCTGTGCGTATCGAGCTATTGGATCTTTACTGAATGGTGGCTACGCTAGCGGCTAACTTGCCCTACATGGTTGTTATTGATGGCTATATTGTTTCTGCGTACATTGTTGATTGGGCTGACGATAGGTTAAAGGCTAAGTAATATATTGCGGGTAAAGTTAAATGAAAGGTTTATTAGATAATGTAAAAAAATTTGTTTCTATTCTTATAGTAGTAGTTTTATATCAAGCATTTTGTATTGTTGGTGGAGTTGCAATATTGCATAAATATACAGGCGGAACGCCTGAATTTAGTGAGGTTTTTTTAGTTGTTTTATTTTTTTTAGTTTGTATTTTTGGACTGGCTTATATTTACTTTTGGATGAAGCGTGAAACTGGTGCTTTTAATATATATATTTTAAAGGCCCTTTCTGGAGTGGCATTGATTTGTCCTTTCCTTACTCTCGCAAGTCCTGCTATTTATACGTACTCGTCAGATACGAGTATTGGTCTTATGTTACGAATAACGTGCGGTGCTTTTTTGTTTTTTGGTGTACTAAGAGCGGCTTATTTTTTTATAAAGAATAATGAAAAATTTGTTCAAATGACAATGGACAACACATACAATAAGTCATTATTGCAGGAAGGAGACTTACTTTCTGTAATTCCCGATAAATATATAATATATCTTAAGCCTGTCACAATTCTGGCGCCTATTGGTATTGTTTTAATGTTGGCAGGGCTTAACTTAAGGAATGTTTATCCGGTTTTTTCTGCACTATCAATTGCGTTTACTGCTTTTCTATTGATTGTTTTTATATTTGATCGATGTTTAATGTTGATTGGACTTGCTTTTGTAATTAAACAAGCACAATTACAAGCGGGAGTAGTATTGTTTTTTGATGAAAAAAAGAAAAATGTATCAAAGCGAAGAAAATGACTGGGGTCAGAGCAAACTTAATAAGAAAAGCCTTTGGGGTCAGGTCTTACATTTGACATTAATCAATCAATTTAATCAGCTTTGCAAATTACTGTGAATTTTATCTCATGTAAAATGTAAGAACTGACCCCATGTATTTCAATGATGATTAAAACATCTACAGAAAAAAAAGCATGGGGGGTTTTAAAGTTTTATGTAAAAAATGGTTTAAAATAATATTTATTTCGTTCGTAATTTTTTGCATTTGGTATTTGAGTGGAATTAGTCCGTTTGAGCGGACCGTTAAGGTCAATAAGGCTGCGCTGACTGAATCTGGCATATCAATAAACTTTTCAACAACATGGGGAAACCCGGCAACTGCATTCTTTTGTAGCACTACTCCTGATAATGGAAGACACTATACTGAATCTAATTTGATTCAAGGTTTAGGAAGTTTAGATGGGTTGGTTTTTGATAAGAATCATATGGATGCTGAAATTAGTTTTGTTGATGCGGAAAAAAATAGGTATTTTAAGGAGGAATTAATAGAAATGCTTGAAAAGAACGATGCAATATATTGCAAGCTTGTTCAGATAACAACGATGAATTTAGAATCAGAAGAGTTTGTTATAAAAACAAAAAATATAGTGCGTTGAATTAAACATATTTACAGTGTCAGGTCTTACATTTGACATGAAGTAATTAATTTAACCAGCCTTGCAAACTACTATAAATTTTATCTTATGCAAAAATTTTACCTATCGTTTTACTAAAAAACTTTCTGTAGCGTTTGAGTAACCCAATTACCTTCCGGAACCCATCCCATGTCTACCCCCCTTAAAGCTCTTATCTCCCGTCTTACCCCTACAGCCCGCCGTGCGGTGGAGGAGGCGGCTAGTCGTGCTTTGTCGCGCACTCATTTTGAGATTGAAATTGAACACGTTGTGCTGGCGATTTTGGCTCAGGACGATAATGCGGGGGTGGCGGCTTTGCATTCCTTGGGTTTGAGCCTCGATCAGCTGGAAAAAGAGCTAGATGCAGCGCTGGACCGCTTTCGCACTGGCAATACGCGCAATCCGGTGTTGTCTACTTGGCTGCCAAAGTGGCTAGAAAAAGCATGGATGTTGGCGAGTGTAGAGCTGGGGCAGGATTCGGTTTCTACTTTGGATTTGCTGCTGGCGCTGGTGCAGGATGATGCTTTACGCGCCACCTTACAGGGCAGCTCGGCTACGCTGGCCAAGATGGATGGCAAGCGCGCTTTGCAGGGCTATGTGGCTTTGCGTCAGCATGGTAATGAGGCGGCAACTAATTCAGAGAACTTGCCTTCTGATGAAGCGCCGGATATGAATCTGGATCAGCCAGCAAAGCGCCGTGGTAGCCCGGGGCTGGATAAATATACGATTGATCTCACTGCACAAGCGCGTTTAGGCAAGATTGATCCGGTGCTGGGGCGCGAAACAGAGATCCGCCAGATGATCGATATTCTGCAACGCCGCCGCCAGAACAACCCAATTTTAACCGGCGAGCCGGGCGTGGGTAAGACCGCCGTGGTAGAAGGCTTGGCGCTTAAAATTGTCAGCGGTGAAGTGCCGCCGGTACTGAGTGGCGTAACTTTACGCACCTTAGATTTGGGCCTGCTGCAAGCGGGTGCCTCGGTCAAAGGCGAGTTTGAAAACCGCCTGCGCCAGGTGATTGATGAAGTTAAAGCCAGCCCTGTGCCCATTATTTTGTTTATTGATGAGGCGCACACGCTGATTGGTGCGGGCGGTGCGGCGGGGCAAAATGATGCGGCTAATCTATTAAAGCCTGCTTTGGCTCGCGGCGAATTGCGTACGATTGCGGCCACCACATGGGCCGAATATAAAAAGTATTTTGAAAAAGACGCCGCGCTGGCGCGACGTTTTCAGGTGGTTAAAGTGGATGAGCCAGCGCCAGACATTGCGGTGCAAATGGTGCGTGGCCTGACCGATGCGATGGCTAAGCACCACGAAGTCGTGATTATGAACGAGGCCGTAGTGGCCGCGGTGCATCTGTCCAGCCGTTATATCACCGGTCGTCAGCTGCCGGATAAGGCCATCAGCGTGCTCGATACCGCCTGCGCTCGCGTGGCTTTGTCGCGCTCTGGCCGCCCTGCGCCTATCGAAAATGTGGAAGTGCTGATCGCCAATATCGAGCGCGAAATCAAGGCGCTGCTTAGCGAAGAAGGCCATGGCGAAAGGATTGCTGAGCTGACTGGCCAGCGTGAAATCTTAGAAGGTGATTTACAGCAGTTGCAATCTGCATGGGCGGTGCAGCAGCAAGTTATTATTGAAATTGAGGCGCTTAAAGCTGCGGCTGCCGAGGCCAAACCTGCTAAGGGCAAGAAGATTAGCCCGCTACAAGCTAAGCGCACCGAGCTGCGCGAGCTGCAAAAGCAGCATCAGCTGGCTTACGAATGCGTGGATGAAAGCGTGATTGCCGATGTGATTTCTGGCTGGACAGGTATTCCGCTGGGCCGCATGGTGAGTAATGAGTTGGTTCAGGTGCAAAAGCTGGCGAGTTTGCTGGCGGAAAGGGTAATTGGTCAGGATCATGCCTTGGAGCAAATCGCCGAGCGCGTGCAGATTGCCAAGGCCAATTTGGATGATCCAAGCAAGCCTAAGGGCGTGTTTATGCTGGTTGGCCCTTCTGGCGTGGGTAAAACTGAAACTGCGCTGGCTTTGGCTGAATCTTTATACGGCGGCGAGCGTAATCTGATTACGATTAATATGTCAGAATACCAAGAGGCGCATAGTGTGTCGGGCCTAAAAGGCTCACCTCCGGGTTATGTGGGTTATGGCGAGGGTGGGGTGCTCACCGAAGCCGTACGCCGTAAGCCTTATTCGGTGGTGTTGCTGGATGAAGTCGAAAAAGCCCACCCCGATGTGATGGAGCTGTTTTTCCAAGTGTTTGATAAGGGCCTGCTAGAAGACAGCGAAGGGCGCGAAGTCGATTTTAAAAACACCATTATTCTGCTGACATCCAATACCGGCACCGATCTGCTGATGCGCGCTTGCGAGCATGGCGTAACGGTTGAAGATGTAACGCGTGACCCAACGGCTGATGATCTGATTGAAATTCTGCGCCCAACCTTACAAAAAGCGTTTAAACCGGCATTTCTGGGCCGCCTGACCATCGTGCCTTACTTCCCAATTTCGGATGAAGTATTGCGTAAGATTGTGGCGCTGAAGCTGGCAAAAATTGCCCGTCGCATCGCGCAAAATCACGGTGCAGTGCTGGAGTATCCGAGCGAATTGGTTGAATCAATTGCCAACCGCTGCATGGATGTAGACAGCGGCGCACGGAACGCCGATGCGATTCTGACTCGTACCGTTTTGGCGCAAATTTCTACCGATTTGCTAGCCAGAATGGCGGCAGGTAAGCCGGTGAAAAAGATTGTGCTGTCACTGAAAAATGAGGAAGTGAAAGTAAAAATGAGCTAAGGACCGGGCTGGCAATCAACCCTGAAATAAGCGGTTTGAACGTGTAGGGCGGGTGAAACCCGCGAGCAATGCTGAAAAGTACGCAGCTTGCACCCGCCCTGCAATTTAAATCAGGGAAGTGATGACGAGCAAAGTCCTAAGTTATGCCTTTTCACGCAAGGCAAGGGCACTTAATAAGCATTTTGTTTAAGGAATTTTATATGTTGGGAACACTGGGGCTATTTGGCGGGCTCTTTGCTGGCTGGTGGCTATTGTTGTGGTGGGGCTTGCCGATTCGCTTTCAGAGCATGAGCCCAACGGCCATGTTGCTAACGCATCTTGCTCCGCCTGTTATTTTTGGAGTGGCTTGGCGTATTTGGCAAAAAATACGTGAATCCCGCATCGTACAGGCGCAAGCCGCAGGCCAAGAGGCCGCAGAAGCAGATCGACAAGCCCAGCGCGAAGCTGCCAAGCAGCAGCATTACGCTGCGTTGGCAGAGCGGCAAATTAAAGCGCTGTGCCGTGGTGTTTGGGTGCAGGCTTTACCAGTAAAAGACGCGCCGGCTTGGCTGGAAGAAATCCCCGAAGGGGCCTATTGGACTACGCTGGAGCGGGATGAAATCAGCAGCGATGCAGAAACCACTGAGCAAGTTCAGCAGACTTTGCAGCAGCTCTTAAGTGATGTTTACTCGGCTGCGCCAGGCGCTGCATGGTTGCCGCATTATTTTGAAGCTACCCCGCAGCTCGAAGGCCGTGAGCAGTTAGAAATGCTGAAACAAGTCCAGTTGCAAGCAATTTCCATTCAAGAATTTAAAGAAGCCTCGCCTAATCCCGAGCCGCGCTTTTTTCCCGGCTCTGGCGCTTTAATGAGCCGCGTGCAGCAATTATTTCAGCAAGACCCTAGCCTACCCGGCATGGTGGTTTACGCCGCAGATGCCCCGCTCTTAAGGCGTGGCGTATTAGCCGACGAGTGGGATGAGTTGGGGCCAGAGCAGGGCGAAATCAATCAATGGCAAGGAAAGCCAGGCTATGCGGCCGTGGCGATGATTTTCTTGCGCGAAAACCTGCCGGTGCCAGAGCAGGTCAGTACGCAAGAAGCCAGTCAGGATGCTTACACGCCCTATTGGGAAAAGCAGCAGCATTACGGCGACGAGCGCTGGGGGCGTGTGCCCGTGCAATGGCAAGAGACGCTGGCGCAACTCCCCGTATTGGCAGAGCTGCGCCTTGGTGAGCAAGCCGTGCTTGTGCAAAAACAGCTGCTGCCTATGACAAGGCAAATCCATACTCTATTTGATAATGCGCTGGTGAATGCAGGCCTGCGTGATTATCCCTTTAGTAGCGACGATAAAGACGAAGCCAAAGATCAGGCAGAAAGTATTGTGTGGCTGGTTCACAATAGTGGCGATGTCGGTGTGGGCGGTACACGCCTGGCCGCGGTTTCGTCGGCTTTACATCAGTACGCAGTGCCTTTGAATCCGATTGATGACGCCAGTAATTGCGTGTGTGAATGGGGTGATGTGGGCTCGGCTCGGTCTATTTTTCAAACCGCTATTGCCGTTGTGCATAGCGCCCGTTTGGCAGCACCTACCGTGTTAACAGAGTTTGATCGCCAAGGGGAAGCAGAGCATTTCAGCGTGGCCTTGATCAAGCCGCAGGAGCAAGTCGCATGAAAAAAGTAATCCGTATCGGAGATCAGAGTAGTCATGGTGGTGTGGTATTAAGTGGCGCATCAAAAACGATGATGTTTGGTAAAGCGGTGGCCTTATTGGGGGATAAAGTAAGTTGCCCGATCAATGGACACGGCGTGTGCCCGATTGTTGAGGGAGATTCAAGCTGGCTGGTGGATGGCAAGCCTGTGGCGCTAGAAGGCCATAAAACGGCTTGCGGCGCGGCGCTGATTTCATCGATGCCAGAGCTGGGTAAGGGCTAGTGTTTGAAAGAGGGCATTAGGGATGAACTGTTTGGTTTCGCATTCCTCTTACATAAAGTCTGTTCTCTAATGCGCTAGTGGGGGAGTGAATCCAGCGTGTGCGCTGGATTTCCGACACAAGTATTCGGGCATGAAGATTTAATCAGCCCTTCTTAGGCAAAATATTTATAGTAAAAATGAGCCGTGATGAATAAAAATGGACAAAAATGTGGTCAAATTCTGCGGGTTACTTGCAGATTATTTTAAACTTTCATCGCTTATTTTTATTGCTCGTCTTACAGTCGTTTAGCGTCTTGCCTTAAGGATTGTCCGTCGTTTTAAATTATTACCAATTTGCTTTATCAACGATGAGTTTAAACTGCTCTGCTATTCAGTAGATTGCGTGTAAATAAAGGACTTATTCATGAAGAAATCAAAAATTGTTTTAGCCTGCTCGGTGGTGTTTATTGCAGGGGTAATGACAGGGTGTGCAGATCTTCCAACGCAGCCTGATACAACAGCATCCGCTACATCATGGATAAAAGTACCCGTTGCGCCGGTTGTAGCGGTGGGTAAGCCTTATTTGCTTAAATTTGAAAAAATGTCGGCCAAGCTCACACCGCAGCAAGAAGAAATTTTGACCGCGTTAGCCTTGCAGCTGAAAGATACTAAATCAATTATTTTGCGTGGTTATTGTAATAAAAGAGATATTGGCAACGCCAAGGATTCGGCTTTAGCCCGGGCCATCAATGTGCAAAAATTCTTGACCGGCCAAGGTATTGCAGAGCAAAGAATAAGCTTACGCTATAACACCGACGATGCAGAACACGCGGTTGAGCTAGAAATCGGCAGCTAATTATTTATTCCTAGCGTAGCCCTGCTGCTGAATAAATTGCGAAAGCGTTCAGCGGTGATCGCTTCCCTTATCTGCCTTATAGCCAAGACGCTAAGCTAAGTTAGGGCTGCTGCAAATGCAGCCCTAACTTAGCGATAATAAAAAACCAGAATTAAGATTATTCTTCCAACAAACTACGCAACATCCAAGCTGTTTTCTCGTGCACATCAATCCGTTGGGTTAACACATCCGCGGTAGGTTGATCATTCGCTGCATCGACAATAGGAAATAATTTACGTGCAGTGCGTGCAACCGCTTCTTGTGCTTTCACGAGATGCGCAACCATTTCATTCGCTTTAGGCACGCCTTCAACTTCTTTAATGCTCGCTAAGCGATGAAATTCTTGATAGGTGCCAGGCGCAGGAAAACCCAAAGCACGGATGCGTTCAGCAATGAGATCCAAAGCATTCCATTGCTCGGTGTATTGCCCCATGAACATCAGATGGAGGCTATTAAACTGAGGCCCCGTTACATTCCAATGAAAATTATGCGTCATCAAATACAAGGTATAACTATCGGCTAACAGTAGCGATAAACCTTGCGCGATTTTCTTTCTATCTGCCGCACTAATTCCTATGTCCATGGCAGCGAGCTTACTTTTTTTACCGGCCATTGAATTTACTCCTTTATCAATTAAGCTATTGCACGGATAAATAGTTTAGTTCAAATTAAGTTCTGAGAGTAATAGTAATTATTAAAGCATTGCATAGTTAAATGCAAACAAAGAAAACGCTGCACATTTGCGCAGCGTCAAAATGAAGCCCATAAAATCGTTATCTAAGGATAATTCAAATTACCCAATATAAATAATACGCAAAATGCATTTCAGGGCATTTATGATTCGATGAACCTTGTGTAATCGCGGCTTCTAATGGGGCACTAAGCCTATTTCTGCATACCGTTCATTAGCTATTGTGGACCTCGCCACATCACGCATGAGCGGTACTCAGATCAGTCATTGCGCTTAATATCCAGCAGCTCATTGAGCTGGCCTAGTGTTGCATCGTCTTTAATCACCGATCCCAACCATTCTTCTAGGCTCATTTCTGCCCATTTAGCCGCCCGCTCGGCAAGTAGGGCCACTGGGCTGTGTGGCTCGTGCTGGCGGAAGTAGCGTGCTACTTCAACCAGTTGACGCACGGCATCGGTACGGCTTTGTAGTGGGCCTTGGCGAGTTGGCGCTGGGTTGTGGCTGATTGCTTGGGGTGTATGGCTAATGGCAGGGCTTTCATGGCTGATCATGGGAGTGGGCTCATGGTGGGCGGGTGCAGATGGCTCGCCCCATTGCAGGCGCAAGCGATTAACGACTTCTAGGCAGGCATTGAGTGCATTGCGTAATTCAGCAAAATTAGGTGCAGCAAAGCCAAAGCGCTCGTCGATGCGTTTGTCGAGTGCGTGGTAGGCCTGCTGGGTGTGTTCAAGCTGGATGTGTAGCTGCTTAAACCAGCTGGCTCCGCTGGCATTCACGCTTTTATCAAAGATGTCACCTGCTAGCTTGCCCTCGGCCAGTGCAGCCTCTTTGGCTTGGCTGTCTTTCAGGCCCATGTTTTCTACTTCACGCGATTCTTGCCACTGTTGCCAGTTATAGCCACCATGGATTGGATCGGTAAGCGCTACTTCACGCAGCGCCATGCCCATTTGATTGTTAAACCACTCCAGCTTGCCGACTCGCTCGTCCAAATCCTCGGGATCATATTCTGGATGGCCCGTTTCCCAGTATTGCTCAAGCAGGCCATCAAATACTTGCAAGGCCAGCTGCGCCCCTGCAAAGCCACGGGTTTTAACCAGTGCCTCGCCATACCATGCGGCGAGTTGAAAATCTTTGCTTTGCTGGCTGAGCGCCTGTTTGCAAAGCTGAATAACTTTGCTCCAATCGGCGGTTTTTAATTGCTGGCCCCAGTCGCCTTGGGAGAGGCTAGGATCATCGGCACGGCGCGCTTCACGGATCTGATCAAAGAGGGCCGAATAGCCTAAATCCTCGCCAGCGGGCTGATCTGCTGAGATGGGGGCCAGTAGCGTGGCTAGTTTTTCTTGGTTCGTCATAGCGCTTCCAAAGCTTTTGAAAAATAATAGGTCTGTCAATATGGTGTTTTAATTACAATAACTTTTCATTGTAATGGGGTTTTTGTTATAAATATGGCAAGAATTCCTTTCATTATTACTCAGTATTGCTTGATAATGTCAGCTTAATATGAGCCGATGCATATTTAATATTGACGCGAAATCTGCTCCTTCTATTTATTCACTCCGGAAAGACTGTGCCTCATGCTTGATTCATTATTGCCGTATTACGAACGTGAGCTGAGTCTATTACGGGAACTGTCGGGCGAGTTTGCTCGTCGTTACCCTAAAATTGCCGGTCGCCTACAATTAGAAGGGGATCAGTGTGAAGATCCGCATACCGAGCGGCTGATTGAATCCTTCGCCTTTCTTGCCTCACGCATCCATAAAAAACTAGACGACGAATATCCTGAAATTGCTTCTAGTTTTTTAGATGTGCTCTATCCGCACTATTTGCGGCCTATTCCATCGTCTAGCATTGTGCAGTTTGAGTGCGATCCACTGCGGCCAGAAATCGCCAAGCGCTATGTGATCGAGCGTGGTCAGCCTGTGCACGCGCCTGCTATTCAAGGCGTAACGTGCAAATTTAGAACCTGCTATCCGGTTGATCTCTATCCCCTGTCTTTGTCGGATGCCAAGCTAGAGCTAAGCAGCAGCTCGCCTAATTTGCGCCGGATTGCGCCCGATGCAGCGGCGGTCTTAACGCTGGAATTCAATACTCACGGCAACTTGCCAATTAGCAGTATTAATTTGCAGTCGCTCAGATTATTCCTTGATGGCGAGCCAGCCCTCATGCATCTGGTGTACGAATTACTGCTATCGGGAACCACGCGCTTGCGTGTGGGCGATGGCAGCGATGATCCGGCCCGCACCCGCTCTTTGCCCGCCGCAGCGATCGTGCCGGTGGGCTTTGGCCGTGATGAAGGGATATTGGAATACGACGAGCGCTCTTTCTTGGGCTATCGCTTGCTCACCGAATATTTCAGCTGCCCAGATAAATTCTTATTTGTAGATATTCAGCAGTTGGGTGATGTGGCGTTGACCATTTCGGGCAGCAAGCTGGTGGTGCAATGCATGATTCAACGCTGGCCAGATACAGAGCGCCATGCGCGCCTCTTGCACCATTTACAAGCTTCGCATTTCAAATTGGGCTGCACGCCGATTGTGAATCTGTTTGTGCAAGCGGGTGAGCCGATTCGTGTTACCCATCAAAAAGCCAGTTATCCCGTCGTACCCGATGCCCGCAAGCAGCATGCTTTTGAAGTGATGCAGCTTAGACGTGTGGTGCGGGTAGAAAAAACCGGTAGCCAAGAAAGTAGCGAAGAAGTGTTGCCGTTTTATGCGATACGGCATGGTGTGAGCCAAGATGGCCCTAAATTTTATTGGCATGCCAGCCGCGAAGCCTCGCCACGCCAAGATGATAAAGGCACTGATTTAGAACTGCATTTAGTCGATTTAGATTTTAATGCGGTGCGGCCCGGTGCCGAAGTTTTGAGCCTAGAGTTACTCTGCAGTAATCGTGATCTGCCCGAGTTGATTCCCTTTGGTGGTAGCCAATCTGGTCAGCATATCGATTTTAGCCTGCCGGGACATTCGGTGGTAAAGCGGGTGAAACTGCTGCGCAAACCAAGCAATAGCCTGCGTGCACCACAAAAGCGTGGCCTGCAATGGCGCTTGGTTTCTCATTTGTCGCTTAATTATTTATCCCTGATCGAATCGGGGCGCTCTGCCTTGCAAGAAATGCTGGTGCTGTATAACCAAACCGATTCGCCGGTGAATACTCGGCAGATTCAGGGGATTAGCGCCATTAGCAGCGCGCCTGCGGTAACCCGTGTGTTAGGTCGAGATTTTGCGGGCTTTGTGCGTGGCACCGAGATCACCCTGACGCTGGATGAAGAATATTATGTAGGTGGCAGTATTTATCTATTTGCCAGTGTATTAGAGCGGTTCTTTGCGCTTTATTGCTCGCCTAATAGCTTTACGCGCCTGCGGGTAAAAACCAAGCACGAAGAATTAGCTGCGTGGCCTGCTCGGGCGGGTGAGGCTTTGCTTATTTAATGGCTTATCTTTTCGCATTGAATGGGAGACTGCCGCATGGCCAGCTCTAAACATCCTCGGCATTTGGACCAAGAGCTTTTGGCTAACCCAACCGGTTTTGGCTTTTTTCAAGCTGTGCGGCTGTTGGGCTTGTCTGCCAGAAAGCGTGGTGATCGGCGAGGGCCTTTGCCTTCGGGCTTGCGCTTTCGCACCTTGGCTAATTTGTCTTTCCCTGCCAGTGAAATGACGCGTTACACCGCAGTGCAAACCGAAGGCGGTGAGTTGAATGAGTTAGAAGTCGCCTTTATGGGGCTGACTGGGCCAAGCGGCGTATTGCCAACCAGCTATACCGAGCTATTGATCGAGCGCCGCCAGCAGTATCGGGACCCCACCTTACATGCGTTCCTAGATATTTTTAGCCATCGCTCCATTGCCCTATTTTATGGTGCATGGAAGAAATACCGCTTTTGGTTGCAAGCCGAAAGCGGCGAGCCAGATGGCTTTAGTCGCAATTTGCTCGATTTGGGTGGAATGGGCTTGAGTGCACTGCGGGCCCAGATGGGGCAGGGCGCGCTGCATAATGAAAATCTGTTTATTTATTATGCTGGGCTCTTAAGTCAAAAACCGATGTCGAGTCAGGCTTTAGTCACGCTGATCGAAGGCTTTTTTGGCTTTAGGGCCGAGCTGGTGCAGTTTGCTGGCCAATGGATGCATTTGCCCGAAGAAGAGCAAAGCCAGCTAGGCGGCGCATCCTGCGAGCTAGGCGTTTCTGCTTTTGCTGGCGACAGAATCTGGGATAGGCAGACCAAGCTTAATTTACGCTTGGGGCCATTGCGCTGGGCTCAGTTCTCAGCCTTGCAGCCAGGCGCAGATGCCGCGCATTCCTTGAGAGAGCTACTTAAATTTGCACTTGGCCATAGCTTGGCCTGCGATGTGACCCTAATTTTAGACCAGCGTGATGTGCCCGCCGCACAGTTAGCAGAAACGCCAGTGGTGCAATTAGGCGGTAGCTGTTGGTTGGGCGCCTTGGATCATCATCCAAGCGATATGGAATATTGTCTGCTGAAGTAAATAAATTAAAAGACGATAGCCTAGGCCAAATGTCGGCGAATCCGAATTGAAGAAGCCGTGCGTAAGGGCGGGCTTAGAAAGGAAAAAACCCCTACTGTAAACAGTAGGGGTTCGTGTACTGGTGGTGCAATCAAGTGCCGAGCTCCAACTTATTCTTGGCAATGGCGGGTAATACAGGGTAACAGCGGGTAATGATTTGATTGTTCTTTTATTACGCACCGTTTAATAGCACTGGCATGAATTTTGCGTGGCCCAACTTGTTCAGCTATCGAGAATACAGAGGAATCATATCAGGATTGGTCATTTTGCGGGGGGAGTGTTGATTTTACAGGTGTTGATTTTGCGTTACCCGCCTGCTACTCAATTGGGTACTCAGCGGCAAAAGTAATTCGACTCCTTTGTTCACAATCGTACCTCAATCCACACCTCCCGTTCGATAGCTTTTATGCAGGCTAAGGCTCGGTATGGTAGGAGCTGCTGGTTTGCTTGGAAAATAGGCAAACCAACGCAAGGTGAGCTCGGCCTAAGGTAGAAACTGGGTTGAAATCAGCTGGTTTTGTTTTGAAAATACTGGCGCGTCAGGTAAGCGTAGTGGTCAGTCGAACATGACAATTGGAGCTGGATGTGTTGAGAGGCCCAAGTCCAGTTCTGTGAGTGGTAGAGGGTGAAAATCTGTCAGTCTATTCACCACTTTTTACACTTTTTTTTCCTGATTATGTCTCTTGCTCGGGATCCCTTGATTTGGTCATCCGTACGGCATTATTTCGGGCGGACTGATTAATTTTGAATGGTGCGCCATTATTCCTCAAATGTTGCATGCCTTACTCAAGCAGGACCCTGCCTGTTTGGTCGCTTGGATGAGCAAGAGACATAATCAGGTTTGTTTTTGTTTGAAGGAGTTTAGTTGTTTACGTCAATATTTAATGGGTTTAGATAAGCGAATAGCATTGAAAATATCTTCGGGGAGATACCTTTCAAACTGAGTCTGTGGCGATTTTTGTATGCCTTGGCTAATCGAGTTTGTTAGCTCAGTAACATGGGCGGCGTGTTCATTCCCACAAACTAGTATTGATTTGTGCTGTATCGCATTGCATAAATTAGTAATACCTCTTGCTTGATCTATATTGTAATAGTCAGCACGTTCTGAATCTTTATTAAACTCGATGTGTCGTTCTTTAATTTCTAACCCATTTTCTCCAAAAAATCGTTGGGTAAGTGTTACTGGAGAGTTATAGTTCCAGCAATCATCTAGCTTGATGTAGCCAATGTCTCCTTGAATTATTATTGACCTATCAGGAATGTGCGAGATGATACCGCAGGTTAGTTGGCCAACTATTCCATTAGCAAATTTGAGTATCGAGACTGTGAAGTCCGGTGTTGTTACATTAATTGTTTCTTGTTTGTTGATCTTTTTTTCAGGGATGACTGTCGTTGCAAGGCTGCCAACCCAGCTGACTGGTCCGAATAGTGTCGTTGCAATTGCTAGCGAATAAGCGCTGTGTTCTCGGGTGCAACCCTCTTGAAATTCGTTTTTATATGGCCAAGGGACACCCAATGGATTGATCCATGTATCTGGGCGGCCCAAATCAATCCTGAAATCATGCATATTAAAGGTAACAAATCGTACTTGGCCAATTGCTTGTTGATTTATCAGCTCGCAAATTTTGCTAATGGCATCTGTTAGTACACTGCAGGGGGCTGCACCAATCATACGGTTTTTTTGCTTGGCCAATTTTAGTAGTTCTTGTGTTTCTGTTATTGTTGTGGCCAAAGGCTTTTCACAATAAATGTGCTTGTTCTGCTGTAATGCTAGCTGGTTAATGAGGAAATGCTGATCGGGGGGGGTTAGGTTAATGATAATGTCAGCAGTTTTCTCATTAATGGCTTCATCAATTGTTTTGTATGTTTTAACACCAAAGTGTTCTGCCCACCGAATCATTCGCTGTGTAATTATGTCATAGCAGCCAATAATTTTGAAGTTATTATCATGCTTTGAGGCAATCAAACCATAGTAATAAGCAATGTATCCACATCCAATTAAAACGGCATTTAATTGTTTATTGGTTTCCATTTTTAACTCTGATTGTTTGAAAATTACTTTTATAGTACGTTTGTTTATTTTAAATATTGTTTTTCATCATATAAGTCACCTTTATTAAAATTAATAGCATAACGTATGGTTGTTTTATAAAGTTGGTAGATGGGTAATGTTTGACTATTGGCTACTTGACATGTCTCTTGCTCAGCCAAGCACCCATGCAGCCAATGCTTGGCTATGAGGGATAAGGGCGCACAAATCAAACGCCGATTAAGTCGATACTGCATTTCCGCCAAATAGCAGTCTGCATATTTACTGTATTTGAATGCATGGTAGGTGCCTGATTGCGCAGTTTTTAAATTCTCCAGCATCACATTGAGCCATTTAAATGCGTCAATTTCCGTTCCGGCCTTACCTTTGAGTGCTTGGACTACCTGATGCTTAAATCCCAATTGCCGCACCACCTCAAAACCGATCAGACTGTTCGAAGTCACTGTGCCTCAGTGCCAAAGCCCTTGCTGCCCACGGTTTGAACGCCTCGAACGAAAAGCCTTGCACCGGATCAAAGTGCAGGCGATAAGGATGTCCATTACGCATTTCGACACTTGCCACAAAAGCTACCTTATTTTCTGAACCACGCCCACGCTTGCCACGGTAATCCCCCATTTTTAAGTTCACCTAAAAGTAGAAGTCAGGCATGTAATGCGAGTTTTTGTTTCGGGGTGATGCCACCCAATCCCATATGCGGGCGTTCGTTATTGTAAGTCCAAAGCCATTGCGTTGCAGTTTCTTTTACTTCGGCAAGGCTTTTAAAATCATCGCAGGCCAGCCATTCATAACGCACGGTGCGATTATAGCGCTCAATATATGCATTTTGCTGCGGATTGCCTGGCTGAATATTGGCCAATTCAATCGACTGCTGCTCTGCTCAATTTTTTAATATGTGACTAATATATTCAGGGCCATTATCGGACCTGATTCGCTTGGGCTTGCCGCGCCATTCAATGATTTGATTCAAGCTGCGTATTACGCACTCTGCTGGCAAAGAGAAATCAACTTCAATGCCTAATCCTTCACGATTAAAATCATCAATCACATTAAATAAGCGAATACTGCGGCCATCGGCTAATTGATCGTGCATAAAATCCATCGACCATGTTTCATTTTTTGCCGCTGGCACTGCTAATGGCGCTGGCGTTTCGCGTTCTAAGCGCTTTTTAGGCTTAATCCGCAGATTTAACTCTAAATCACAGTAAATCCTGTAGACGCGTTTATGGTTCCAGTGTTTTTTCCTGACGTTGCACAGATGTAAAAAACAAAGGCCAAAGCCCCAGTTGCGATGTGTTTCCGTGAGCTGGACCAATGAATCCGCGATTTGGGCATTTTCTGCATCCAGCTTGGCCACTAGACTATTTTTGATAAATAACAAGAAATTTAGTTAATTATCTATGTTTATGTCATTGACTTGCATATACCTACGGAATAATATTACTGCCATACACCTGCCATACACCTGCCATACACATTGCATACACCTACCATACACACAGTGTATTTTTTTCGGTAGGGGCGCTGTGAATTTGCATGGATGAAAATGGTTATGAGAAGGAAATGAAAAACTATTTTAAAGAAAGCGTATTTAGCTAGTCTCCACAAA
Source organism: Pseudomonadota bacterium (assembly GCA_026399755.1). GTDB lineage: Bacteria > Pseudomonadota > Gammaproteobacteria > Burkholderiales > Chitinibacteraceae > Iodobacter. The sequence continues at coordinate 18,676 of JAPLQI010000101.1, read as the reverse complement.
ATCAACTTTTTTTGCTGAAAAAGTGTCAGGTTATTAAAGCGAAAACTGGAGGTAAAGTGGAGTTTCCTGCCGAGTCCTAGGTCCTAGGTAGAAATCGAGCTGAAATGTGTTGGTTTTGCTTTGAAAATACTGACAATGGGCATCAGAGAAGCGTGGAGGATAGTCGTATATGACTCCTATAAAACTTACTACTGCTCATTGATACGCTGTAAATATGTTAAATCAAATAGGTAATTCATAGGTGGTACCAATTGCATAAAAACGCGCTTAATACTTATAAAAAGAAAGTCAGGCCGGATATTCAATCCAGTATCGGAGAAATCCTGGGGGTCTGCAGTAAAGATGTGGTGCGACGCAATATCGACATCAAAACTTTTTTGCACTGGATTAAACCTGCCGTTTTGCATGGACAATTCCAATTGTTTAAAAGCGAAGGCAGCGTTTACCCAACGGGCTATCTGACTTGGGCCTTGGTCGATGACGACACCCTGACGCGCTATTTGAATGAGCCGCGTTTTATTCTCCATCCATCCGAATGGTACGAAGGTCAGCACTTTGTGGTGGTAGATTTTTGCTCACTGGGCAATTCGGCAGCCCTCATTAGACAATTGCTGAAGTCAGTGCGTGCAACGCAGGAAACCGTGCATATCTGCATCAGGAATGATCGCGGTATGCCGGTTAAAAGCAAAAGTATTCAGTTAATTCAAAAAAAACAGCTCACTCAGGTGCACCATGTTTGAAACGTATGTGCAACCGACGGTTGAAAATACCGCCATTCTTGGTAAAGAACTGCCAGCCTCCTCATTTGTGGCTTTTGATGCCTTTAAGCTCAAGCAAAGTGAATTGGTCTGGTTAAATAATGATTATATTGCGGAGATTGCTCCTGATCAGGACATCTCTGAAATAGAAAAGCAGCTGCTCAAAAATTACACTTACGTCACCCGAGGTTATACCCAATCCAGCGCTATTGATTTGGGCAAAAAGAAATTGTTTTTGGCTGATCGTTACGGCTCCCGTCACGAAGCATGCAATGGTGGTAGTGGTCGTTGCGGGATTAACGGGCAATTCCAGGTCAAAGGGATTGGGGTTAACCCGCTGGTGGCAGATAATATTGATCGCGACCATGCACACGGCAAACTTTGTTTGTCCGAAGCCATCAACGAAGCGATCTGGGGTGAGATTTGCCACCGCCACCTGCCCTATGGCGCGGTGCGCACCGTGGCCATTATCAAAACCAATGTCACCATCCGCTCCGCCTATGGTGTTGGCACGGAAACAAACCAACCCTGCGCCCTAGCTATCCGCCAAAACGCGATTCGACCAGCGCATTTTGAACGGGCCACCTTTTTCTGGCCGACAAGCCTCGAGCACCAATACCTACGGGAGGATGATTATCTGCGGGTAAAAGCGGCGGTTGAGCAGTTGCACCTAGCGTTTGATACCAGAGCCATGATTGCGGAGGGTCAACACCAACCGTTTAACGCCTTTGCCAATTTCACCATCCGGCTGGCCCGGCAAATGGGGGTGTCCCGCGTGCTAGGCATCCCACACGGTTCGCTAACTAGTTCCAATATCAGTATCGACGGTCGCTTTCTGGATTTTGGCTCCATTTCAGCCGTGCCTGATTTTGCCAACCATATTCTGGCGGCAGGGCAAGGTGGGGTGTGGGACGACCACTTACTGGTGGTGGAATGGATTCGCCACTTGTTTTTCTTTATCAATAAATATCACAGCCAAAAACTGACGCGCGAAATGCAAGACGGCATTATTGAGCTGTTCTTGGCTGAGCTTGAACGCACGGAAAACAAAGAAACTGCCAAATTAATGGGCATATCTGTAAACGATGCATCTGCCGAACAAATCGGCAAACGCATCAAACAACTGTTGCAACAAAATAAAACCCCACGACCCTTGGTTGCTTTCAAACGGGGGGATTTTGTCAAAGACCTCTGCCACGCTGCGGCACAAGTTGGCTTGCAATCCTTTGATCCGAAACGGGTTGCCGATCTGCGTGATCCAAAACTGTCGCAATACCATATCGTGCACAGCATTGCCGGTTTGGTGAAAAAAGACGGCGGCCAGCGTTCATCCATCAGCCTGCTGATTGCGGATTACCTGGGGAAACTCTGATTGAGTTTATTTCGTCATTCCCGCGTATGTGGGAGTCCAGTGTTTTCCTGAATCTAGGTAAACATCATTCATAGATAACGATTTAATCAGAGTTCCTTAGCTGACAGGCATTCATTAACCCATTCATTATTTAGAGAAAGCAAAACCATGGAGTATTTTACACCAGAATTATTGCTCAGCATCCCTGTGCTTATAACGTGCTTGACGACCATGGCTTTACTCTTGGTTTATTTGCTTCAGCACAATAGGCACGCACCATTTATTGGCGCCATTCCAAGCGTTTCGATATTGTTGCCTTTTTATAATGAAGTGCCAGATATATTGATTAAGGCGCTCGATGCCATCGAACAGCAAAATTATCCGCAGTCATTGCAAGTGGTATTGATCGACGATGGCTCCAGCAATAATTCGTCAAAAATTGCCACGCAATGGTTGTCGCAAGCCAGAAAACATGATTATCAATTATTGGCCAAAGCCCAGAATGGTGGCCGTAAAGGGTATGCACTGGATTTCGCACTGGCGTCTAAACAGCTGAGCGGAGAGGTGTATATCGTGATTGATAGCGATACCTTTATCCAGGCCGACGGCATTTATGAATTAGCCAAAAAACTCTGGAGTGATGACAAATACGCCGCCGTTTGCGGTTACATATCGCCAGAAAATCATAAATCGAGCCTAGTGGGGAAATTGCAATATTACGAACACATCGGTTTTTATGGCGCGATTCGAGCAGCGCAAGATCATTTGGGCGTTGTACCGGTTTTGGCTGGTGCATTTGTCGCCCACCGCGCTAGCGTGGTGAAAGCCATTGGCGGCTGGAGCGAATGGTTGGTGGAAGATATTTCCTGGGCATGGAAAGCGCTCGCTGCCGGGTATAAAACAGGTTATGCCGCCCGCGCCATTGCCACTACGCAATGCCCGGAAACACATCACGGCTTATTCAAGCAGCGCCGCCGCTGGGCAAGGGGACGGGTCGAGGCATATACCACGGCCTGGGGTGTTTCCAAACGCAAAGGTGTGTTATTTACGCCATGGTTTGCATTCAGCGCCCTGCAATCCCTGTTTCCGCCAACGCTCTTGATGCTACCTTTATTGATGTATTTCAATATTTGGCTGCCCCTTGCAATTACCGGATTAACCCTCTTGATGTATACGGTATTTACAATGCTGTATATGAATAAACACGGCCAAAAAATCGGCGTGGCTACGCGCGATATTCTGCTAGTGCCACTCTTTACTGCCGTGCTCGAATTGCTTACCTGGCTTCCGAATGTACTGGGATATTTTGATGAGATTTCTGGTCGCAAGAAAGTTTGGCTGACCCGATAACAAGGGTTTTTCGTATGGGGAATAAAAATGTATCAAATTACAGGTAATGACATCATGAAGGTGTATAGCGGTTGTCAGTCGATGTGGCACGTCATTACCACTGACTATGGCGAGTGCTCATTAAGCAACGCCAATCCATCTCCCGTGCCTCATGGCCCTTTTTGATCTTTCGGCCCTTTGAGTTTTTAAGTGGTACCGCTCATATAAGTAGCGACGTTCCAGTAGATCGGAATCTTTGTTTTGATAATGCACTGAATTTACTTAGAAAATTTAGTTTGGAATTATTATTTAATTAATACGATGTAAATCCACGACTTACCGTGGTGTTTAACTAAAAAAACACTAAAATTATTGCATCCAGATTAAGCGGTTTACAATTAAATTATCACTGAAAAATTATTATATTTATAATTGGCGCTGTATTAAAGTTTACGTTGTAACGTTGAAATTTAATACATTGTAGCTTCTATAAATATTCAAGATTTACCCAAATGGGTAAGGCGTTGCTGCTAGCTAAAGCAGCAAATAAAATGAGGAGTAAAATATGTACACAATACATGATGATGAAATTCACCTGGTAGATGGTGGGGGTGATTCGAAGGAGCATTTGTGCAATTTAGTCGTAGCAGGTTTGTCTTATATGTCAGGAGCTGGTTTTATAGCTGGATTTGCAGTTTCAGAAACCATGGCTAGCAATATTTGCAATTCAGGTAATCATAGTACTAATAATGGCCCTACGACATAACAATTGCAAATACCAAAATTGTACTGGTTATGAAGTGATATGCGATAATTTAATTTCTATGTTGGGCTGAGTGGAATATGATTAGCATTTACATTGCGATTAAGTTGTCGCTTTACCCATAAGTGGAACTCAGCAAAGAAGGTCCCCCTTCTTTGCTTTTTTACTGTGATGAGGCAAATCAATTTTTGCGTGCAATCACTGCTATCAAAACTATAGGTGTTTATCTTTTTAGTATGGATGCTCATAATATAATTAATATGCTATCTAATAAAGAACAAGAGATTTCAGATGGTTTTTCTAGTGACTCTCCATTAAAATTACCACCGAGTTCCTTTGTTCCGTTCGAAGTTAGAGCATTGAAAAATGCCTCAATGGCTTGGAAAAACGAAGCCATGAAATCAACTGTTTCTCTCAAAGATTATGCATTTTGTATTCCAACTGATAGTGATGATGTCGAATCATATACGAATGAATATAAGACATTGCTGGCGGAAAGATATGGTGGTGATGGATTATCTAATAATGGTGGTGGGGTTAGATGTGGTTATGATGGAAAATATCAAATTAAAGGAATTGGGAAAACGCCACTTGCTGGGATTGAGAGCAGTTTTTGGTATACGCATGGCTGCGCAACTATAGAGGAGGGATTTAGAGAAGCTATTTGGGGAGAGGTATGTGGCGAGGTTCTTCCTTTCTCTGCGGCAAGAGTGCATGCAATCATTAAAACCGGGACACTAGCCCCAACAGAGCATGTTTCTGGCATAAAAATGGTTCCTCGAGCATTAATTGTTCGAGAGCCCGTCATGCGACCAGCTCATTTAATGAGAGCATCTTATTTTACGGAAAGTGAATATATAAGAAAAAATTTTGTATCGGACGGAGTCAGAACGAAATCTGCAGTGGAATGCTATTCCACTCAATTTTCTAACCCCTCAACTGGATTGCTTGATCGTGATGCGATAAATATTCATCTGACCGAGATGGTTGAACGGTTTGCTTTCCAGTTGGCAGCCGCGTTTGGTAAACGAATAATACATGGGGCATTAAGCTGTTCAAATATTGGTATGGGTGGCGAGTTTTTGGATTTTGGGACTATCACTGGAGTATCCGATTATGGTCGAGTGATCGTGGCAAGGAAGCACCCAGATGCATGGTTTATGGAAACAGAGCTGATCAATACGATTGAAAATTTGCATTTTCACCTAAAAAAATATATGCCATGCAAGTATGCGGAATCCATTTCTTCAGAGTCATATTTTGTTGCTAGTTTCAAAAAAACTTATCAGTTTCGCCTTTCTGTTGAGTTTTTGAAGCTAAGCGGCGTCCCAGAATGGGCTTTATTAAAAATGGATGGGGCATTGTTGTCGAGGGCTGCGGCATGCATCAGATCTATAGTTCAAAGAGGAAATGCTGAACCATTTAAATTATCAAAAATGCCAGATAAGATGGGTGAATTTCATTTGAATTCACTTTTCAAAGGCGCCGCATTTGCTCTATCTAGAGATGATTATGAAATCTCGTTGCAAGAACTCATTAAAGATGCAGCGCTAAGGAATTGCTTTTCAGATGTGATTCACGATATTCGCATGCGATATATCAATGGAATTAGGTTTGATCGACGGGAAAATGCATTTTTGTTTATGGCGCTTAATTCTTATCGGCTTAACACGGATTTTCCTGATCTATACAGACACAATCTGGTTGAAAAAGTGAATGATTTGCTTGAAAGGCCAAACGGCCATTTAGCTTGTGCTGATTTTGTAACAAACATTCGAACAAAAGCAATAACATTAATGGCGGACCCAATTTCTGACTCTAGGTCTTTTGCCTGTGATGCTTGGCTCCCAGGGTTGATTATATCGGAAAGTAATGCGATACATTCTGACGGGAATGGTCATGAATTGGTGAATAAGCTAAATGAAGATTATTTTCCAATGCATGTTAAGCAAAGGATTGAAAGAATATGGAAATAAGTTACCTTGAAGTGTTTGATAGTTCGCCAGATATCGATAATATAGCTTTTCAAACTTATGGATATGCCGCTTGGCTACTATCATCGAGTAACATAACGTCGGATATAGGGATGCGTTATATTCACACGGTGGTAGGGGAGGCTTTTTCGCACAAGAAAATTAAGTTTTACTTTAATGATGATGGAATGGTTGTTGGTATGGTTATTTGGGCTTGCTTGACTAAAGATGTTGAAAAAAGAATTATAGAGAAAAGAAAAGTAGATCTTCATAAAAGTGAGTGGAATGAGGGCGATCGCCTTTGGATTTTGGATTTTGTGGCGCCATTTGGTAATATAAAATACATAATACGTGATATTAAAAAAAATATTCTTATGAAAGATCGGAGCGTTTCATACTTTAGAAAGGGGGTGCATAAGATGCATTTGTTTTGAGGCACATTTAAAAACATGAATCTGGTGTGTCTCTTTTTTGTCTGGCTACCTCTTTAGCAAGGCTCCATTGGCGTCAAGGTGTGGAGCTGGCTAGGAATAAATGCACCTAAGTTAGTCTAGTGGTTGAGGCTATATCGCACCTCCGTTAAGTGGTTGGCGCATGCCTTGTGGGTAAAACTAAGTCTACTTTAAGAACACTAAAATATGATATATCGCGCAATAATTCAGCTTGTTCATTTGATTGAAATATTTCATGGTAAGTTCTCAAAAACTATTGCCATTAGCCGATCTGAGGTATGGTTCAGAATCATTTTCTTTGTTGCAATTTTTTTCTCTCATATGTATGGAGGAGCAAATCTTGCAATAAAATCACTCGGTGTTGCTTTTGTATTTTATGCGGTTTTGTTGTTGTGCAACAAGGATGTTGTTTTTTTTGGGTGGGGTGTATTGAAGAAATGGAGGGGTTTTTCAATAGTTGTAATTTCTGTTTTTGGTGTTGTTGTATTTCATTACTCGGAGTGTGTTTATTTGCTTTTTTATAGTGGCTGGTTTAATGGTAATTAAAATTCGACACCCAACAGTTAGTCGCTTGAAGCGCAATCAACATGGAAAAGCAATGATCCCTTAAATTAATAAATATTGGTCAGTGAATAATTTTAAATTTAGCATCTAAAAGTTATTAAATAACAAAAAATAAAGTCGCCTAATGAAAAATAATTTTTTATTTTTTTTATTGACTTTTGTGTTACGGCAACACATAGCCATGCTGATGCCCTAGTGCTTGAAGAAACAATGTCTCGTGGCCTTGAGCAATGGATCGGTCAAAATAGAGATGATAGGGTTCCTATGCACGGCAGTATAGTTGATGATTCATTACGTACTGGGCAGTACGCATTGCGATTTGACCAAAAAGTATTTGGCGGAGATTTTTTTTCAAGTGCAAGATTTTCTAAAGAAAAATATCGTCTTTCCTTTGATTCTTTAGGAGCGTGCTCGGCTAAAAATTGTGGTGGTGTTCTTGGTGTAGCTAGTGATTTTCCAAGTCGAGACCAATGGCTTGCCGGTACTGCAAAAGGATTTCCGGAGAAATTGATAGATGATGGTAACTGGCACCATTTTGATATTGATTTTGATGCAAAATTTGATTTTTACTTGGCAATGGAGCAGTGGACTGACTCTAATGGTGATGGCGGTGATGTTTTTATTTCATCAATTAAATTATCTGCGCTTGATGGAGCAGGTGGAATTACCGCAGAAGGACGCACTGCAGACTATCGTCGATTGACCTTGCAAAGCAAGTTCCTTGATAAACCTATGCGCGTTCAATTTTTTGTCCCTATAAATTACGAAAAAAGTAAAAAATATCCTGTTCTTTATTGGTTTTCAGGGCTTAATAATACAGAAATCGACGCTTTGTATAAGGCTGGACTTGAATCGTTGGCCAGCAACCTTATTAATCAAGAGAATTAAAAACAATGCAAATTATTGCTCCTGAAATGGACAATAGCTGGGCAACCAATACGGGCGAAAAATTAGTAGAAAAATCGGTTGGTAATGACACATTAACAGAAGGACTTTACGATGACTTTTTATGTAAAGAGCTTATTCAATTTGTTGATTAAAATTTTTCAACAATAAAACAACAAAGTGGTCGTTGGGCTGGCGGCATTTCGATAGGTGAATATGCTGCAATTGCCCTCGCACTTCGCCTTCCTGATTTATTTAGCCGTATAGTTGGGAATAGGCCCGCTTTGATTGGGGCGGATCGCAGCAACAATTTTGGATGGTATTTAAATAAATGGCTTTACCCAGATGAAACAGTAAGAAAAAACAGAGACCCACTATTACTTGTTAACTCAGTCAATCTGAACAACATGCCATTCTGGCTAGACTTTGGCGAGCAAGACTACCAGATTATTAAAGAAGGCAAGAGATTTGCGGATTTATTGACCAATAGGAATGCAATTTTCAGTTTTCCACCGCTCCTGGTGGGCAGGATAGCGCTGACTGGAACGAATCGCGCTGCATTAGTTAATTGCTGTTTTATGGTGGCATTGAAAATAAATACTAACATGTTGAAATTTTTTATGATTTTTACTTAAAATAAGTTTCCTTATGCATATTGATATTATTGTAGTAGGCACCGGACTTTCCGGTGGCTGGGCGGCAAAAGAATTGACCGAGCAGGGTTTTAGTGTCCTAGCGCTGGATTCTGGAGCAGAAAACCCACGCAATGAAGCAAACAGTCCATCGAATTTGCAAAATGCCATGCAAGGCGACACCGCCGATTATTTAATCCAGAGCAAAAACTATATTTTTTCTGACCGCACTAGGCATTTATTCAATAATGACAGACTAAATCCTTATGTGCGCAGCGAATCAAAACCATTCAATTGGATTAGAACCAATGCCGTTGGCGGTCGATCGCTATTATGGGCTGGCAGCGTATATCGTTGGTCTGATTTAGATTTTGAAGCGAATAAGCGAGATGGTCATGGTGTTGATTGGCCTATCCGTTATGCAGATTTAGAAAAATGGTATGGTTATGTAGAAGATTTTATTGGTATTAGTGGTTGTGTTGCAAATTTTTCTTATTTACCAGATGGCAATTTTTTGCCACCTATGGAGTACACTGCGCTTGAAAAAAAATTCAAACGCGTTATTCATGATAATTATAATGATCGGTTGTTGACAATTGGGCGGACGGCGATTCTTTCCGTAGACCACAATGGCCGATCAGCTTATCTTAATCAAGATCCATCTTTGCCTATTTATCAAACAGACTCACTTTTTAAAAGCATCAACTCCACGCTTCCTGCTGCAGAAAAAACGGGCAATTTAACGATTAGAGCTAACTCTCTCGTTAAAAGTTTGGTTTACGATAAGAAAACCAATAGAGTAACTGCAGTTAGAGTTGTTGATACACATACGGGCGGGCGTTCTGAAATTAGTGCCCGAGTTGTTTTTTTATGTGCATCAACTATAGCGAGTACGCAGATTTTATTGAATTCACGTTGTGAATCATTTAAAAATGGTTTGGCTAATTCAAGTGGTGTACTTGGGCATTATTTAATGGATCATATGGCGGTAATTAGCGCTATAGGCGTAATGCCTAGTACGCGTTATGCAGGCACTGGCACGCATGTTAGGCCAGCGCCAGTTCATATACCTAGATTTCAGAATTTACATCAGCAAGAAAAATCGTTTTTACGTGGCTATGGCTATCTTGCTTGGGAAGACCGTGTTGATGGGGCGTATGCCCCAGTGGGGATGGGCGCTTTAAATCCAGAGTATATTAAAAACCCTACGGCCTCTGCATTTACTTTAATGGGGTTTGGTGAGTGCCTTCCTTATTATGATAATTTAATAAAATTAGATGAGCATAAAAAAAATAAATTTGGTATCCCCTTAGTTAATATTGAATTTAATTTCAAAGAAAATGAAGTTCAAATTGTAAATGATATGGCGAAAGAAGCTGAAGCCATGTTAGCTCTGGCTGGGTTTGAGTCGATTGTAGAAAATACAGTCATGCCTGTTGGTGGATCATCTATTCATGAAATGGGTACAGCAAGAATGGGCAGAGATCCTAAAACATCTGTATTAAATGGCTTTAATCAATCTCACGATATTCCTAATTTGTTTGTTACAGATGGTGCTTGTATGGCTTCATCTTCGCATGTTCACCCATCACTCACCTATATGGCATTAACTGCTCGTGCTTGTGCATATGCTACAAATTTGATGAAAAGTGGTGTTATTTAGATCTGTCTATTTTAAGTTTTACTTTGAGGTAATCATGGATTTTTTTAAACTAAGTAATGCCGGCAATGCCCAAGAATACTTTGGCGTAAATTGGGCATTAACTACAAAGTGTAATTACCGATGCAGTTATTGCCATCCAGATTTATACAATGGGAAAATAAAAACTGCTGAGTTTGAAGTTATTACTCAATTTGTTGATAAAGTTTTTGACTATTGCGGAAAGAAAGAATTAAAGCCATTTTTTGAATTTGCGGGTGGTGAAGTAACCTACCTGAAGTGGTTTGGTGATTTGCTTGATTACATTAGTCAGCGAGGTGGTTTGGTTGCGATTATTTCAAATGCCTCTTCCTCATTAGAGTGGTGGAATAACCATATTCATTCTCTGCATGGAGCCTGTTTGAGCTTTCATGTGGAAGGCGTTAAAAGTGTGGAACACTTTATTCAGGTTGCAAAAATAGCGGAACAGTGCAGAACGACTAATTTGCATGTCAACGTAATGATGCCGCCAGAGCGATTTGATGAATGTCTGAAATTTGCAGAAGAATTGCGCTCGCGAGTGGAAACGACCATTGCTCTGCAGCCTTTATATCATGGCTTTGGTGGTGCAGGGATTACTGGTAAGTATGCTTATACCGTTGAGCAAGAAGAAATAATGAAAACATTTCGCGGTCGCTTTTCTAATAAAGCCTTGCCCGAGCCACGGGGGGCGGTAGCCATAACCATGGATAGTGGAGAGGTTTTAATTAAAAGCACCTTTGATTTATTGGTTGAAGAAAAAACTAATTTCGTAGGCTGGGAATGCCATGCGGGATTAGAGAATATTGTCGTGACCTTTAAAGGGGATATTTATCGTGCTTGGTGTATGCAGGATGGTCCAATTGGCACGATCTTTGATTTAGAACTGGAATTACCATCGGCCCCAGTTATTTGTCGTACCAAAATTTGCCAATGTGGCCCAGATATTTCTTCACGCAAAATGAAACGAAATATTCCTCAGCTTGTTGCTGTATGAGTGTGGCTAAAAGACAGCTCTATCGGCAGTCATTTTTTGATGCGCAAAAAACGCATACTGAGGGGGTAATCATGCTCCCCGCTAGCTTGCCTTTATCGGGCTTTGCTATCGCCAGCATGATCATTCTTTCCGCATTTATTGCTTTCATTACTTATGGCTCCTACACCCGTAAAGCACGCTTAGATGGCTTAGCTATGCCATCTAGTGGTTTGGTGAAAGTCATGGCGCAGCAAGAGGGGCGGGTGGAAAACCTCTTGGTGAGTGAAGGGCAATCCGTTCAAGCAGGTGCGCCTTTATATCGCTTAAGTGGCGAGCGTTATGACGGTAAGGGTAAAGCCTCGGTGGCGGCGCTGACGCAATCCATGCAAATGCAACAGAGCATGCTTGCTAACCAGCGCATGCAAGCACTGGCTATGAATGGTACTCAGCAAGCAGGTTTATTAAGTCGAGAGACTCAATTAAGCGCCGAGCTAGAAAGTGCTAAGTCAGTGCTTAGATTGGCAGAGCGGCAAGCGGCGTTGATTCGATCAGCCTTAGAGCCTTACGAGCGTTTAGCTAAGCAAGGCTATGTATCTGCCATGGATAGTCAACAAAAACAAATTGAATTAGCAAATGCAGAAGCGCGGGTTGAGGAGCAAAGGCAAGCACAGCAACGCTTAGAGCGTGATTTGTCAGCCACTCGCTCAGAGCTGAAAAGAGTAGGCTTAGAAGGAAAAACACGCTTATCTGAGCTGGATAGGCAATTGCAAGGTATTAGTCAGCAGCAAATTGAATTATCGGCCCGTGGTGAAAGCATGCTTACCGCTCCCGTTACTGGGACGGTAGCGGCGATTATGGTGAAGCCCGGTCAAGCGGCTAATGCCAATGATGCGATGTTGGCAATTGTGCCGAGTAATGCTCGTATGCAAGTTGAGCTATACGCCCCTAGTAAATCGGTTGGGTTTATTAAGCCCGGTCAAAAAGTGGGCTTACGTTTTGCTGCTTACCCTTATGAAAAATTCGGGGTGCAGTATGGCGTTACCCGCGAAATTTCTAAAGTCGCTTTAACGCCCAATGATGTGGCGGTACGTAGCCCCTTTGCGTGGAAAGAAAACGAAGCGCATTACCGTGTAATTGTCGAATTGATTAAACCAACCGTTACTGCTTATGGGCGCGAAGAGCCGTTAAAAGTAGGGATGGCGGTATCGGCGGATGTTGATTTAGATACTCGCAAAATTTATGAATGGGCACTAGAGCCGCTGTGGAGTTTGCGGGGAAAGATTTAAATAATGGATATGATTCAAGATTTACATTGGGGCTGGTCTAAGCGCTTGCCCCTTATCCGCCAAACCGAAGCCGCTGAATGCGGAGTGGCTTGTTTAGCCATGGTGGCTGGTTGGCATGGTTATAAAATTGATTTGCCAACTTTACGCGGGTATTTTGGTGTTTCCCAGCACGGTATGAGCTTTGCTCGCTTGATTGAATGTGCGGAAGCGATGCATCTGTCGGGCAGGCCGGTGCGCTTGGAGCTGGATGAGTTATCCCAATTGGCTATGCCCTGTGTTTTGCATTGGGATTTAAATCACTTTGTGGTGCTTAAAGCGGTGCGGGGCAAGGTGGTGGAGATTCATGATCCTGCGCGTGGGGTATTAAAACTCTCCTTTGCCGAGGTGAATAAGCATTTCACCGGTGTTGCGCTGGAGTTATCACCAACGCACCAGTTTCAAAAAGCCGATGCGCGTAAAAAGATTCGCCTGTTTGAATTAATTGGCCGCACTGTTGGCTTAAAAGCCGCATTGGGGCGTATTTTTTGTTTTGCTTTGGTATTAGAAGCACTGGCTTTGGCCGGGCCATTTTTAAATCAGATTGTGATTGATGAAGTACTGGTGGCTCGGGATGACAGTCTGCTGGCCTTAGTGATTATTGGCATGCTGATGCTTACGGCCACGCAAACCTTAATTGGCTTGGCGCGGCAATGGGCAACTATTTCGATGGCCGTTAATTTTAATATGCAATGGACGGCCAATGTTTTTCATCATTTAACACGCTTGCCGATTGATTGGTTTGAAAAACGTCATATTGGTGATATCAGCGCCAAATTTGCAGCGGTCGATACCATTCAGCACAGCTTGACCAATAGTATTTTGGAAGCGCTGCTGGATATTCTCTTGGTGGTCGGCACCTTGGCGATGATGCTGATGTATAGCTTTCAGTTGACCCTGGTTGCGGTAGGCGCTGCGGCTCTTTATGGTTTGATGCGCTGGATGTGGTTTGACACCATGCGTAAGGCGTCTGAAGACAGTTGGATTGCGGGTACTAAAGAATCTAGCCATTTTTTAGAAACCTTACGTGGCGTGCTCAGCCTGCGGGTAAATGGTGCAATGGGCCGACGTGAATCGGCGTGGCGCAATTTAAATGTAGAGCGCCGCAATGCCCAATTACGCGAAAGCAAATTAGGCATGGTCTACGGCATTATCAATACTTTAATTGGCAGCTTGGTATCTGCTACGGTGATGTGGTTTGGTGCTAAGGCGGTGTTATCTGGCCAGTTTTCGGTGGGGATGCTGGTGGCGTATATGTCTTTTCAGGGGCGTTTTTCCGGCAGCGTTTCATCCTTGATTGATAAGGTTTTTGAATATCGCATGTTGGATGTTTATAACGAGCGGCTTGCAGATATTGTATTAACCCCCGTAGAAAATGCCTCTAAAGCCAGCGAAGGGAGTGAGCAGACCAGCTCAGAGAATGGTCTGCTACCGGTGGCATTTAATCGGCCCTTGGTCTTGGCTGCAGATCAGCCGGTCTTAGAAATCTCCCATGCCAGCTTTAGCTATGGGCAGGGCGAGCGAGAAATTATATCGGACGTTTCGCTCAGCGTTTATCCGGGTGAGGTGGTGGCCTTGGTTGGGGCGTCAGGTGGCGGCAAGACCACCCTGCTTAAATTGGTCTTGGGCCTGTATCAGCCTACAGCAGGCGGGGTACGCGTGTTAGGGCAGGATAGTAAGCAGTATGGTTTTACTTTGGTGCGCAATCATATTGGCACGGTGCTGCAAGAAGATCAGCTATTTACCGGCTCTATTTTAGAAAATATCACCTTCTTTTCGCATGATTACGATCCAGAGCGGGCCGAGCATTGTGCGCAATTGGCTGAGTTACATTGGGATATTGAAGCCTTGCCAATGGGCTATCAAACCTTGGTAGGTGAAATGGGTGGCACTTTATCGGGCGGGCAAAAGCAGCGTTTATTATTGGCGCGTGCTCTATATAAGCAGCCAAAATTACTCTTGTTGGATGAAGCGACCAGCCATTTGGATGTGATGAACGAAGCGCGTGTTAGCCAAACTTTACGCACCCTAGGGATTCCCATATTACTGATTGCCCACAGACCCGAAACGATTGCATCGGCGGATCGAGCATTAGAATTAGCGGGTGGCAGAATTGTGTTTGAGCATAAAAAACCGGTTGATTCCCAATTGGCCGAGGCTGCGGTATGAGGCTCAGTTATTTTTGCAATTCATCTTCAAAATTTGTATTTATAGCAGCGTTGTTCAGTTTTTCTTTTTCTAGTTGGGCATGGGATTTGTCTGATCCATTGCTAACAACGCCAGATATTGCTGTAACTGGCTCTATGTTAGCAGGGGAAAAAATTACCCCCTGCATAGAGGGCAAAGTGGGCAGCTCGCTGACTTTATACGAGGCGGTGGAACGTGCCTTATGTAGCAATCCTGAAACGATAGGTGCTTGGCTCAATATCAAACAGCAAGCTGCCCAAGAAGGATTAGCCAAGGGCGCATTGCTTCCGGTGATCAGCGGCTCGGTGCAAGCAAGCCGCAGCCATGCCTACTCTTCAGTGGGTGATTATGAGCAGTTTGCATCGGATAGCCGTACTACCGTGCGTAGCGAAGCCTTGAATTTAAGCTGGGTACTGTTTGATTTCGGTGCTCAACGTGCAAGGGCAGAAAGTGCCCAGCAATTATTAATGGCCGCTATTCAAAATCATCAGGCCAGCTTGCTCTCGGTGTTTGCTGCCACCGCTAAGGATTATTATTTGGCGCTGGCTGCCAAATCGAGTGTGGATTCAGCCCGCGAAATTCAAACGGCGACTAAGACCAGTCTTGATGCGGCCGAAGCTCGTTATAAAAACGGCATCGCACCGATCAGTGATGTTTTGCAAGCACAAACTCAATATGCACAGAGTGCATTTAATCTAGCGCGGGCAGAAGGCGAAATGATCAGTAGCCAAGGCTTGCTGGCGGTGGATATGGGCTTGTCGCCAGAAACGGTATTTGTTTTAAGCGTGGATGATGAAAAACTTGAAGGCACGGTTTTTGTAAAAAGTGTGAGTTTATTACTGGAACAGGCCAAACAAAGCCACCCAGCGATTGCCGCCGCACAGGCTAATTTAGCAGCGGCCAAGGCCAGCAAATATGCGGCGATTGCTGGGGACTTACCCACGCTTAGCTTAACAGGGCGGGCTACACGCACTAGGCAGCCTGTTAATTATGGGCCAGAAATGGGCCAGCCACTCTCCACCACGCATGATCGCTATATTGGCTTGCAAATTGAAATTCCTTTGTTTAGCGGCTTTTCGTCTTTTTATAAGGCAAAAAGCGCTATGGTGGCCGAGGATATTCAAGAGCAGGCATTGCGTGCTGCAGAGCAGCAGGTGGCTCAAAATGTATGGAGCAGTTATCAGACATTTAGAACGAATACTGAAAACCTACAAAATACCAAGGTCATTTTAAATAGCGCCCGTTTGCAATTTAATGCGGCTCAAGAGCGTTATAAGCTAGGCGTAACCACTATTTTAGAATTAACCAATGCACAATCAACATTATCTAATTCCTCGCAGCAGCGAATTCGTGCTTTAGCAGAATGGAGAACTGCTAGATTACAATTGGCTAGTCATATTGGGGTATTGGGAATGTGGGCGATTAAATAAAGAAAACCTCAAAAAACAGCAACTCATTGTAATACTACGCTGCTTAAAAAACATCTCCTTACATATTAAATATATGCTGCACTTATTTTTTTGTGCAATGTCTTTTTTTGAATAGGCATCTACTGGCTTTCGAGATGCCCTAAGTGTTTTCTGATCTAAATATAATGAGGCAATATGAAAAAGCATTTAATCAGTTTTGCTATGGTGTTAGGGGCTTTGCATTCTGGCGTATTTGCTGCTGCTGGTGAGGTGGTGTTTGCTGAAACAATGGAAAAAGGCACTGAGCAGTGGGTGGGACAAAGTGGTGATGGTAGCGTGCCTTTGCACGGCAGTTTTGTTGCAGACCCATTATCTCCAAGCAGGCGTGTGTTGCGGTTTGATAAGCCAGTATTTGGAGGTGATTTTTTTAGTATTAATCAGTTTTCAAAAGCGAAATATCGTGTTTCTTTTGATTATTTAGGCACTTGTCCAAGTAAAAACTGCGGTGGCGTACTTGGTGTAACGAGCGATTTTTCTGGTCGTGATCAGTGGTTGGCAGGAACGAGTAAAGGGTTTCCTGCCAAGTTAAAGGACGATGGAAAGTGGCAGCATTATGATTTGGAGTTTGATGCTAATTTTGATTTTCATTTGGCGTTGGAGCAATGGAGTGAGTCCACAGGAGTTGGAGGGGATATCTTTTTTGCTGATATTAAATTGACGGCATTGGATGATGCAGGTAAGAAAATTGTCGTGGCCACAACTACCGATTATCGTCGGTTGACTTTGCAAAGCAGCGTGCTTGGCAAGCCGATGCGGGTGCAGGTTTTTGTACCTCAGGGCTATGATGCAAAAAAACGTTATCCAGTATTATATTGGCTTGCTGGTTTGAATAACACAGAAAACGATGCTCTCTATAAAGCGGGTTTGGGTACTTTGGCTAATGAGTTAGTTGCCCAAGGTAAATTGCAACCGATGTTGATCGTAGCGCCTGAAATGGATAATAGCTGGGCGACTAATACCGGAGATACTTGGTCAGAAAAAGTGATTGGGAATGATCGGCTGGCGGAAGGAAAATATGACGATTATCTAACCAAGGAATTGATCCCCTTTATTGATGCGCAATTTGCTACTGATACTCGCCAAAGCGCCCGTTGGGTCGGTGGAATCTCGATGGGAGGCTATGCGGCAATTGCACTCGCTTTACGTCACCCGACGCTCTATAGCCGAGTGGGTGGACACAGCCCCGCTATTATTGGCACAGATCGTAATGATCCATTAGGCCGATTTCTAAACGGCTGGCTTTATCCTGATGATGCTACTCGCCAAGCACGCGATCCTATGCTACTGGTTAACTCTGTGAATCTTGACTCAATGTCGTTTTGGCTGGATTCAGGAGAGCAGGATTATCAAATCCTGAAAGAAAGTAAACGTTTTGTTGATTTGTTGAATAAACGCCACGCTAAATTACAATTTAGTACCGCAAGTGGCGGGCATGATAGCTTTTATTGGAACGAAGATCGCCGAAAAAGTTATCTGATGTTTTATGCTGGGCTGGCCAAGTAAAGGCGTTGTTGGGCGACCGCATGCACCTATTTATAGGAATGCGGTTTTCTTTGTGTAGCGTTCAAAATTGGGTACTGGTGAAGTCGCTTTACTGCTGTCTATAAATTGTTAGGCAAGAACAAACCGGAGAACGTCGACTGTGGGAAAGATTTTTGAACTTGTAAAGTCAATACCGTTGAAAGGGTGGATTCTAATTGCAGCTTTTTTGGGAGTCCCAACCTCAATCTATGGCGTACAATGGGTTTTTTATAAGCTTGCAAAACAAGAGGCAAATTGCTACTCCGATTTGAATATGGGATTAGCTAAGCAATATACTGTTGGGCCTGACGAGAAGGCAGACAAAATTCAAAAACTACTGGATTCATACACTCGTTGCGTGGGTTCTGTGGACCCAAAGATTGGCACCGTAAAATTTATTCGCCAAGAGGTTGATCGTGCCCATCAGGCTCCTTAGGCCTAAAAAATCATTCGACAGGACTGGCTGGAACGTGCAGTATTTTTTTTAAAACGCAGTTTTCGGCCATCCGGTTAATTTGGATCTGACATATTTGCTAATAAATATTGAACCTCAGCCTCCCTTCTTAGCACCAGCCCCGGCAGTTTCTTCCCGCCACCATAAACCCACTTTCTCAGCTCAACCGCCACAGCTGCCCAATCCCGCTGATTAATCCTGCGGCGCAAGGTAGATGTTTGGTAAAGGCTCAGCCGCTCCACCGCCTTGACGCTTAAGTTTCTGCTAGCAGTCGTAGCGGCAGTAATTCATCGATACGGCTGTTCGGCCAAGTGGGGAGCTTTTCTAGGGTGTCGGTTAGCCAGGCCATCGGGTCGAGGTCG
>JAPLQI010000060.1 GCA_026399755.1 Pseudomonadota bacterium | reverse complement strand
GAAACCCGCCGTTTTTCGTGTTTCAGCAAAGCTCGGCGGGTTTCACCCGCCCTACCCATTTTGATGAGGTAGAGCTAAGCCAGCTAAGCTAAAAGACGCTTTTCCTTCGTGTGCTCTGTGCTCCCCCGATCTCTGTGTCTACAGATTTTTTACCCTTTCAAAAAAATAAGTACATCATGTTCCAACTGCAACAGCTCTCCCTCACGCTTGGCGCTACTCGCGTATTAAATGACATCACGCTTGCCGCCGCTCAGGGCGAACAGATTGCGCTGATTGGGCCTTCTGGTGCGGGTAAGTCTTCTTTACTTAGGCTGCTAGGCACTCACCATTCTCCCAATCGCGGCGAGCTGCGCTTATTAGATCAAAACCCGTGGCTGCTAGATCGTCGCCGTCTGCAGCAATTACGCAGCCGCATTGGCATGGTGTATCAAGCACCGCCGCTGCCAGGCAAAAGCCGTGTGATCACGGCGGTAGCGGCAGGGCGATTAGGGCGGCAATCCTTTGCTCAATCTTTGCTGGCGCTGGCTTATCCGCAAGATATTGCAGGGATACGCAATGTATTAGAGCAGGTGCAGCTGGCAGATAAATTATTTGTGGCTTGCGATACCCTATCCGGCGGGCAATTACAACGGGTGGGCCTAGCACGCGTGCTGTATCAAGCGGCCGATCTTATCCTTGCCGACGAGCCGGTTTCTGCGCTAGACCCCGTATTGGCCGATAAAACACTGGCCCTACTCACATCGGCAGCACAAGCACGCAATGCCACTCTACTGACTAGCTTGCATTCGGTTGATCTAGCACTCAAATTTTTCCCGCGCATTATTGGCATTGCTCAAGGGCAAATTCAGTTTGATTTGCCGAGCCATGAAGTCAGCCCAGCCCTGCTCGATACGCTGTATGCAGGGGAAAGTAATGATCCAAGCGCCCCACCCGTGGCCAGCTTGCCTCGGGGTGCTCGATGCTAGTTCGGGAAAAAGACCCCGCTGCACGCTTGCGCCTAACGATCACCCTGATCGTTATTCTGCTATTTGCCCCCGCCTTCCAGCTCAGTGGTTTTGCGCCTTGGAAGCTATGGGAAAGCGGTACGCTTAGCCATCTATTTGTATTTTTAGGTAGCTTTTTCCCGCCCGCTCATTCTGCCGAATTTTTGCAAGAGATGGGTTTGGCCACCATACAGACATTGGCCGTGGCGACGAGCGGATCGCTACTGGCGATGCTGATCGGTTTTCCCGCCGCCCTATTTAGCACCCAAGCATTATCGATTCCGCTACTTACCGCTGGCCGCAATCGCGCTGCCCGCTGGCTGGGTGTGCCGCTATTAAGAAGCGCCTTGGTGTTGCTGCGCGGCGTGCCAGAAATCGTTTGGGCGCTGCTGTTTGTTCGCGCCTTTGGGCTAGGTTCTACCGCCGCAATGCTGGCGCTAGGCTTAGCCTATGGCGGCATGCTGGGGAAAGTGTATTCAGAGATTTTAGAATCGCAGCCCAAAGAAGCCGCTGCGGCACTGGCGGCCAGTGGTGCTTCGCGCTGGCAGATTTTCACCCACGCCCTGCTGCCGCAAGCCCTACCCGAGCTGCTTTCCTACTCGGTGTATCGCTGGGAATGCGCGATTCGTGCTTCGGCGGTGATGGGCTTTGTCGGCGCTGGCGGCTTGGGGCAATTGCTTGATACTTCGATCAAGATGATGAATGGCGGCGAAGTCGGCAGCTTACTGATTGTATTTCTACTACTTGTCACCTGCACCGAAGCCATCAGCCAAGCCGCCCGCAAAGCACTCGCTCATAACGTAGACAAAATGCTGCTGGTGGCAATCACTATGGTGGCTTTTTCCTGCTACTGGCTATGGAGCGATTGGCAACAGGCCTTTAGCGCCAGCAGCCAGCTTTTCGCTTATCTCTATGATTTTTTCCCTTTTGATACCAGCGCCAGTCATCTGACGCTTGTGGCGCAAGGCGCATTAGAAACGCTGGCGATTTCTGCTGTTGGCACATTGCTTGCGCTATTTGGTGCAGCCTTGCTCGCCCTTCCTGCCGCTGGCCGCTGGGGGCAAGGGGCAAAAACCGCAGCAAGACTCTGGCTAAATTTACTACGCGGTGTGCCCGATTTGCTCTGGGCAGCGATCATGGTGCTGGCCGTCGGCCTTGGCCCCTTTGCCGGAACCTTAGCGCTAGCGCTGCATACTTGCGGCGTGCTGGGCAGGCTGTTTACCGAAACGCTGGAAAACGCCGATCCCCAACCATTTAACGCGCTAGTCTGCTCAGGCAGCAGCCGCCTAAACGCTTTTTGCTACGCGCTCATGCCGCAAGTCACCGCGCAATGGCTTGCCTACACGCTCTACCGCTGGGAAAACAATATCCGCATGGCCACGGTTTTAGGCTTGGTGGGCGCGGGAGGCTTGGGGCAACAGCTTTACTTCACCTTGTCTTTATTCCAGCAACATCAAGCCGCCACCATCATCATCGCCATGCTGGGGTTATCGTGGCTGGTGGAACAACTTAGTTTGTTTTTGCGCAAAAGACTGGGGTAGCTTGTATGTCGTATGGGAGAAGCCCTATACGTGCTAACCAAATTGTTTTTTTATTAGCAAACTGCAAAAAAGCATAACAACCACGCTCTTTGCATAGGGCTTTTTAAAGTCCCCTTGAAACACGCCGGAGCGAGGAACAAGCGGGGCGGGGTTTCGGCCAGGGAGCGAGGAACGAGCCAATCCCGCCTGCCGCCGACTCGATTGTCCGCAGCGCAGGGGCCTTCGTGTTTCGTGGGGTCGCCTTCTTTGGCTTCGTTTCTTGGCGAAGCAAGAAAGGAAGGCCCCGCGGTGGCTAACCGCTCCAAAATCAACATGCCGAAGGCACTAAAAAGATCTTTTTGACTTTGCTTAGCGCGTAGGGAGCAAAACCCGCATCTTTATTCAGGATTGCTCACTAAGCCCCAAAAGCTCACAACACAAAACCAAGAACCTTCTAACCGTTGCATACTCAAACTCACTTAGATTCTTACTTCAGGAAAAACATGCCAGAACTTTTAAGTGCAGATATTGGCTGGTGGGTGCTGGCTTGGGTCTTGATGATTTCAGGACTATTGGGCACGCTGCTGCCGTTTTTACCTTCTACACCATTTATCTTTGGCGGCATGTTGCTCGCGGCGTATTTAGATCAGTTTGTGCGTGTGGGCTATGGCTGGCTGACCGTGCTAGGCTTACTGCTGATTTTATCGATGGTGCTTGATTATATTGCTGGGGCATTAGGGGCAAAAAAAGTGGGGGCTAGCCCTGCTGCGGTTTGGGGTGCAATCATTGGTGGCGTTTTAGGGATTTTTGCTGGCTTGCCCGGCCTGCTTTTAGGACCATTTATTGGCGCAGCAGTGGGTGAATTCTGGGCAAGGCAAGATGTGATGCAAGCTGGAAAAGTAGGCATCGCCACCTTCATTGGCATGCTGGTAGGCGCGGTGGCAAAGGTTGCGATCGGCTTATCGATGTTTGCCGTATTTGCCTTTGCTTGGTGGGTTTAAGCCGCTGACACGCATTGAATCATCGTAGGGCGGGTGCAACCTGCGTCTTTTTCAACATGGCGCGCGGGTTTCACCCGCACTACGAAAACACTCCCTAAATTTTTGAAATCTTGCATTGATATGATAAATGATTGTGGCATTTATTAAACATATGTATATTCAATATTTCACGAAACTTTCTACTTCAATATTAAAAAAATTCTGAATAGATTTTATTACTTAAATGTAGTGAAAGTATCAAATCAAGATGTAACAGGGGTGTAGGCATTGAATCGGCTTAGAGAACACGAATTTTCAGCACTTTCTTTTTTTAATGTACAAAGAAGTCAAGACCGCCGCAGCCAACTTAATGATCACTTCCCCTGCTGCACCGAAGAAGGCTTAGTGCTTGCTGAGCGCCGTGAGGGGGAAGACCGGCGCACTCAGCAAGCAGATTTAGAACCAGCGTTTTTTTCTGAAATACAGCGCTAGGCCAATACCAATCGCGGCCATTCCACCTAAAACCATAAAATACCCCCAACGCCACTTTAATTCAGGCATCACATCGAAATTCATGCCATAAATCCCGGCAATTAAAGTCAGCGGCATAAAGATAGTGGTCAGCACCGTAAGCCTGCGCATTTCAATATTCATGCGATTTGCTTGCAAAGACATGTAGTTATCTTGCAGTGAATTGACTAAATCTCGCAGCGCCTCGCCACTTTCTATCATTTGCACCACATGGTCATACACATCACGCAAATAGAGCTGGGTTTCATCTCGGAAGAAATCCGCCTCATCTCGCTGCAAAGTATTCATCACTTCACGCAGCGGCCATAAGCCACGTTTTACATATTGCATGGTGCGGCGCAAAGCTTGAATTTCTTGCAGTTGAGAGGGATGAGGGCCGCTAGAAATTGCGTCATCCAAATCTTCACAGCGCTCGCTGATTGCTTCTAAAACCAAGAAGTAGCGATCAACGAGTTTATCCAGCAGGGTATACACCAGATAATCTGTGCCAAAGCGGCGCAGCTGCGACTGGCTGGATTTAAGCCCGTCGCGGATTTGATTAAAGGTGCCACTAGGCTGCTCTTGAAAAGTCAGCACGTAGTTGCGGCCCAGCACAATGCTGACATGCTCGCTGCTAATCTCACCCGCCTCGTTCACGCTGACCAAGCGCACGCAAATAAACACATAGCCGTTAAAAATTTCGACTTTGGGTCTTTGCTCGGTGTTAAGAATATCTTCAAGCACCAAGGGATGTAGGCCAAAACGACGGCCCACTACCTTGAGTAAATCGATATTGGCAAGACCGTGCAGATTAAGCCAAAGAAAAGGAAAACGCGGCTTGTAATCCTCGCCTTCAGCCAAGGAAGTAAAGTGTTTTTCCTGAAACTCATCTGCTGCATGGCCATATTCAATCAGGGTGGCGAGGGTTGGATCAGCCTCACGCGGGCCCACATAATGCAGGCTACCCGGTGCCATCCCTACTTTACTGGCCGTAGGAACTGTCCTTAGCTTACGACGAGTAGTTTCATGCCGATGTTTTGCCATGCATTCACCTCCTCTGTAAGCGCATAAGCGGTCAATGGATTGGCTTCCAACCAAGCACTGTCTAACTCCAGTAAAAATTGCTTACTATTGGCTTCACAACGCAGTAAAGGGAACTCGATGTCGGTGCGAGAGCGACAAAAAATAGTCGCAAGTCTAAGCGCCAAAATCGCGGACCATTCCACTAAATCAATGACTTCATCATCTAGCTTACCGAGGCCACCGCGATGCGCCAAAACTAAACGAGCCAGCAAAGCTTGCTCCCGTTTAGAAAACCCTGGCATATCGGCATGCAATAAAATATAAGCTGAATGTTTGTGGTAGCTAGCATGCGCAATCGAACGTCCTACTTCGTGTAAGGACGCCGCCATATTTAGGCGATGTGCGCCTACCGCATCGTCTGCCACCATGCGGCTAAATAGTTTGCCCGCCAAAATACCCACACGTTCGGCTTGGTAAGGATCTACATGGTAGCGGCGCTGAAATTGCTCTACCGAGCGATGACGAATGTCGTGCTCTGATTGACGCCCAACTAGATCGTATAAAACACCATCGCGCAGCGCGCCAAAGGTCACGCCCATGCGCTCCACAGCCAGCATATCGAATACGGCCATCATGATGGCAAAGCCACCTGGCAATACAGGACGGCGATCAGCGCGCAGGCCATTGAGCTGCACCTTATCCACATGCCCTGCGGCCAGAATATGCTTACGTAATTTATCCATCCCGTCGCGGGTAATGCCCAGCGCAGAGAAATCATTCAGTTCTAAAATATCGGCAATCGAGCGAGCTGTGCCGGAAGTGCCTACCGCACGCTGCCATTGCTCATGATTAAAATCTGGCACCAGCGAAAGCAACATGCCACGCGCAGCAAGCTCGGCCTCAGCCAAGCGCTCAGCTGTAATGATGCCATCAGGGAAAAAACGTAAGCTCCAGCTCACGCAGCCCATAGGCACGCTTTCAGTACGAAAAATTCTAAAGTGGCTGCCGGTAATTAGCTCAGTAGAGCCGCCACCAATATCCACCACCAAACGCTTATCACGCGTCGCTGGCAGGCTATGCGCCGCGCCAATATAAATCAGCCGCGCTTCTTCACGCCCTGCAATCACTTCAATAGGGAAACCCAGAGCGGCTTCTGCTTGGGGTAGAAAAGCACTGGCATTCTTTGCAACTCTAAATGTATTGGTCGCCACCGCACGCACACATTCCACGGGTAGACCCCGCAAACGCTCACCAAAGCGAGAGAGTGCCTCAATAGCTTGCTGTTGGGCCTCGGGCGTCAGGGAGCCAGAGGCATCCATGCCTGCCCCAAGTCTTACTGTTTCTTTCAAGGAATCTAGAGGAAACAAAGCACCTTCAACAACACGGGCGATTTGTAAGCGAAAACTGTTTGAGCCAAGATCTACTGCGGCAATGATAGGATAATCAGGCATATATGGCTTCAAGAGGAGAGCATGGGCATTAAGATAACGTGCGCCCGCCTTGCTGGCAAACAGGAAAATCCCCACACGTTAAAAAGGGCAAAGACGGTTTGCTCCGTATTTGCCCTTAAACTTCAAGAAATCAAATTAATATCAGCTTAGCTCAACGCTACGCGATCAACTTCTTCTTGGTTTTTATGACGAACATCTTGGCCTTTTACCAAGTAAATCACTTGCTCGGCAATACTTACCGCTAAATCACCAATACGCTCAATGGCTTTAGCAATCCATTGAATTTCTAAAGTAATGGTAATTGCACGTGGGTCTTCCATCATTACGGTAATTAATTGGCGTTGCAATGCACGGTATTCATCATCTAAACGCTCATCAGCGCGCTTTACATCCGTTGCCGTTACCGCATCCATGCGGGCAAATGCATCTAATGCCTTAGACAACATATCGAGTGCATGCTCGGCAATATGATTTAATTCATTAAAACGTGGCACTTGTAAACGGCCTGCTTCATAAATATTTTTAGCCCGTTTACAGATGCGCGTTGCTTTATCACCAATACGTTCTAAGTCTTCTACGGCTTTAATCACCGTCATCACCATGCGCAAATCAGAAGCCGCAGGTTGGCGACGCGCAATCATATGAATACACATATCATCAAGCAGCACATGCATTTCATTGACGCGGTTTTCTTCTTCTAGCACATGATTAATGATATTCATATCGCCAGATGCCAAAGCTTGCATCGATTGACGTACTTGCTCTTCTACCAAACCAGCCATTCCCATCACTTGGGAGCGAATTTCTTCTAGTTCAGCATCAAATTGTTTTGAAATATGTTCAGACATTAAAGAAATACTCCTGCAGTTTAAGCTAATTTAAAAGTAGCATAACTATATGACCATTTTATTACAAGTATCTAAAATGGCCACATCCCTGCTATTTAAGAATCTGCACCCCTTTGCTTGTGCCTAATAACAAAACATCTGCACGGCGATGAGCAAATAGGCCATTCGTAACCACGCCCACAATTTCATTAATCTGACTTTCTAATTTATTTGCTTCACTAATTTGTAGCCCATGTACATCTAAAATGATATTGCCATTATCCGTAATTACCCCTTCACGATAAGCTGGATGGCCGCCTAATTTAACTAATTGCCGCGCCACATAAGAGCGTGCCATTGGAATCACTTCGATCGGCAAAGGAAATTTACCTAGCACATCGACTAATTTGCTTTCATCGGCAATACAAATAAATTGCTCCGCCACCGCTGCCACAATTTTTTCACGCGTTAAAGCCGCACCGCCGCCTTTAATCATTTGCAATTGACGATTAATTTCGTCTGCGCCATCTACATATACCGGCAAATGATCGACTGTATTTAACTCGAACACCGGAATGCCATATGATTTCAAACGCGCTACGCTCGCCTCTGATGAAGAAACCGCGCCTTGAATACGATCTTTTATGGTGGCTAATGCATCAATAAAATAATTAGCAGTAGAGCCTGTACCCACGCCAACAATACAATTGTCCGGCACATATTCAAGTGCTGCACGACCCACGGCTTGTTTCAATTCATCTTGATTCATTGTGTATTCCCATTTAGGTAGAAAATCATTAAATCTAATTATAAGTCGCCCCAATCATGCGCCCTTGTGCAGCATCAAGGCAGCGTCGCCAAATAATGACGAATTCCTGAAAGCAGCATTTCTACCGCAATCGCCGTTAATATCAATCCCATTAAACGCTCAAAAGCCGTAGTGACTCGCTCACCTAGTATTAAACTAATTTTTTCGGAGAACGCCAGCGTTAAGCCGCATACCAGCATGGTCAGTGCCAAAGCACCTATCCACTCCCAAATCCTAGCTGGCTCGCGTGACACAAGTAGTAGCACCGTTGCCAGAGCTGATGGCCCCGCCAAAAGCGGAATAGCCAGCGGCACAATAAAGGGCTCGCCCTCGGCTGTATCACCAAAAACGCCTTCCGGATGCGGAAAAACCATACGCAAAGCGATCAAAAATAAGATCACCCCGCCCGCAATTCCTAATGATGTTTCAGATAAATGCATCAACTGTAAAAACTGCTGACCAAACAGCATGAAGGTCACCAATACACAAAAAGCCACTGACACTTCGCGCACAATCATGCGGGTACGACGGGCTTTAGGCACTTGTTTGAGTAAGGATACGAATAAAGGAATGCCACCCAGTGGATCAGTCACGAGGAGCAAAAGGATAAAAGCCGAAGCAAAAGAAGAAGTTTCCATAGCCCCAATTCTAACGTGTAGACAATTAAAAACCCATTGGGAAAAACAGGGTATTCCTACTTCAACCCTATCAACTTAGCTAGCAACCTGCCGGGCTTCGCATCAGTCGGCTGTAGAATCAGCTGATTGGCCCATATTTCACCGAATTTTTGGCCAATAACTCGTTATTGGCGCTGCAAATTCGGCCAAATCTGATCTCAACCATGCGATCCTTTAGTCAGCCCAGCCTGCATGACAAACATCGAAAGGCCATAGTGGAAAAAGTACAGGTACTAAAGGTATTCAGCTGAAGTTAAGCTGTCTAGGGCGTCCTCACCAATTCACTACGGATGGTCATCATGGCTTTAACAGATAAAGACATTGCACTGGTCAAAGAAACCCTCGCTCTCGTATTACCAATTGCTGACGCGGCGGCAGAGATGTTCTATCAACATTTATTTGAGATTGCCCCAGAGGTCAAACCACTCTTTAAAGGGGATATGAAGAAACAAGGTGCGATGCTAATGGGAAGCATCAAACTGGCAGTCGATAATATCGATAACCCGAACGTTTTACTGCCTGCGATCCAAAAGCTAGGCGAGCGCCACGCTAAATATAATGTGCAGGAAGATCAGTACACCGTAGTAGGGCAAGCCCTGCTTTGGACCCTAGAGCAAGGCTTAGCCGATGCATTTACCAACGATGTAAAAAAAGCGTGGGCAGCAACTTATACCACGCTAGCCTGTGAAATGATTAAGGCGCAACGCAACGCACCGTAATAAGCGCCCTCTGCTCGCAAAGCGGCGAGGTACACATCTAAAGCGCCGCTTTGTGCCCTTAAGTGAAACCTAAAATAGCATCTTTCCACTTCAATTCTTAACAAATACCTCATGCCAACAACATCAAAATCTGTAGAATACTTTCTTGAAACAATAAAAAAACTTAGAACAAAATTTCAAGAAACCATACATATTAGAGAGAAAGCATGCAATTCAACCCAACAGCTGTTTTAAAACACTGCCTTAAATATAGTTATCTCAGCCTAATCTGCGCTCTAAGTGCTTGCGGTGGCTCCGCTGATGATGAAGCCCCTATTGCAAGCTCTAGCCTGATCTCAAACGCTCATAAAGATCTGTGTGCCAATCCAAGAACCGGTTTAGATCCTTTCAATAATAATCGCCCTTACCCTGATAAGGCTGGATCTTTACAGAATGAAAAAGATTGGCTGCGGGCATGGATAGACGAAACCTATCTTTGGTACAGGGAAGTACCCAAAAACTTAAACCCAAGCCATTATGCTACGGCCATTGATTACTTTTACGCGCTCAAAACACCTGCAATCACGGCCTCGGGTAAAGAAAAAGATCATTATCACTTTACAGAAAGTACGGCTGAATCTCAGAAGAAAAGCCAATCGGGAGTCGAACTTGGCTATGGCATGGAATTTTCATTTGTATCGTCCCAACCGCCTCGTAAATTAATCGTCGCCTACACCGAGCCAGGGTCTCCAGCTGAAAATGCCGGCATACGCCGAGGCATGGAAATAGAAAGTGTGGATGGCTATGATTTAAGCACCAGCAATAATACGGATGCACTCAATTCTGGTCTATTTCCAACAAGCACTAATCAAAGCCACCGTTTTGCATTAAAAGATTTAAATGGACAAAGACTATACAAAACACTGATCGCCACAGACATTCAAACAACACCGGTGCAAAATGTAAAAAGCTTTAGCACATCAACGGGAAAAGTAGGCTATTTAACATTTAATAGTCATAACGCTATTGCAGAAAAACAATTAATTGAAGCTGTAGATAAATTAAAAAATGAGGGTGTATCAGATTTAATTTTGGATTTACGCTATAACGGCGGCGGCGCACTTTATATTGCCGATGAACTAAGCTATATGATTGCTGGGCCAGTGCAAACACAGGGAAAAACATTTTTTAAATTAAAATATAACGATAAAACAGCGGTCGATCCCAATAATACTTGGCCTTTTTATCAAACATCAACCATTTCAAGCGCATTTTTACCTCGCGTATTACCCACGCTTAATTTAAAACAAGTCACCATCTTGGCAGGCAGCGGCACTTGCTCGGCCAGCGAAGCAATTATCAATGGCTTGCGCGGGGTGGATGTAAAAGTAAATTTAATTGGCGGGCAAACCTGCGGTAAACCTTATGGATTTATTCCGCAAGACAATTGCGGCACCACTTATTATGCGGTGCAATTTCAAGGTGAAAATCATAAAGGCTTTGGCGACTACGCAGATGGCTTTGCACCCACATGCAAAGTAAGCGAAGATTTTAAATCACCACTAGGAGACCAAAATGAGCGACTTATCACTGCCGCTTTAAACTACCGCAGCACAGGGCAATGCCCAGCCTATGGACAAGCGATGGGGCAATCACAGGCTGAAAGCAAGCCACTACGCCCTGCCATCCGAGAAATTATGACGCTAGAGAAAGCCAAGCGATGAAACGCCTGCTCATCTGCCTGCTATTAAGCGGCTGCCAAGCTTTTGCCCAAACGCCGCTTGCCGCTGTGTTGCAAACGCCGAGCGAAGAAATCCCCCGCACCGTGGCAAAGATGCTGGGGATTTCTGAAGTAAAGCTGGCAAACAACGCCTTGATGAACGACAGCCAGCTACTGATCGAACACTCGAAATTGCAAGGTTTAAGCCTAGAAAAACCAGAGGTTTTTAGGCTGAGTTTGATTGGTAAAAGCTGCTATTTGGAGAGGATGAGTACAGGGGAGAAACGGGAGTTGAAAGAGACATT
Source organism: Pseudomonadota bacterium (assembly GCA_026399755.1). Taxonomy (GTDB): domain Bacteria; phylum Pseudomonadota; class Gammaproteobacteria; order Burkholderiales; family Chitinibacteraceae; genus Iodobacter. The sequence goes on along the minus strand of JAPLQI010000060.1, from coordinate 101,845 downwards.
GTGTAAGGCGAAGTAGGGCTTTTATGCCTATACCCATAACCAAAATAAGTTTCATTAAAAATAAATGGCATTTGTAGGGCGGGTGAAACACCATACGCGCTAAGCAAATTTTTTTTTCATTAGCAAACAGAGAAAAATGCATTGACCACGCTCTTTGTACGGGGCTTTTTAAAGTCCCCTTGAAGCGCGCCGAAGCGAGGAACAAGCGGGCGGGGTTTCGGCGAGGACTGTTTGAGCGAAGCGAGTTCCGCAGCCGCCGCTCGATTGTCCGCAGAGAGGGGTTTCGCGCTGGTCGGGGCGGCCTTCTTTGGCTTCGTTTCTTGGCCGTTCAAGAAAGGAAGGCCCCTGCGGTGGCCAACCGCTCCAAAATCAACGTGCCGAAGGCACTATAAAAAGGTCTTGTTGATTTTGCTTAGCGCACATTGGGTGAAACCCGCCGAGCTTTGCTGAAACACGAAAAACGGCGAGTTGCACCCGCCTTACAGAAATAGCAGCAAATCCACGCCATAAACGTACAAAGGGGAGGGCCATTGCCCTCCCCTTTGTACTACTCATATCAGACGCTGATTACCAAACGCCCATAAACTCCAGCATGCCTTCCGCAGCTTGGCGGCCTTCAAATACGGCACGCACTACCAAATCTGCACCGCGCACCTGGTCACCACCGGCAAACACTTTTGGATTGCTGGTTTGGTGTTTCAAGGCTTGTTTCTCTGGTGCAATCGTGCGGCCACGGCTATCAACCTTGATGCCCTGAGCTTCAAACCATGATTCCGCTTCTGCTTGAAAACCAAAGGCCACGATCACGTGATCGCATTCGATGATTTGCTCGGAGCCAGCCACTTCCACTGCTGCTTGACGACCATTCGCATCCGGCGCGCCCAGCTCAGTTGTAACTAGTTTTAAGCCCAAGCTGCCGTCGCTGTTTTGAATAATGCCCACCGGCTGGCGATTCCACAAAAACTCAACGCCTTCTTCCTTAGCGTTTAATACTTCACGCTTGGAGCCAGGCATATTGGCTTCGTCACGGCGGTAGGCGCAGATCACCGATTGTGCCTGCTGGCGAATCGAGGTGCGGTTGCAATCCATTGCTGTGTCGCCACCGCCCAAAACCACCACGCGCTTACCGGCCATACTGATGTAATCTTCACCCGCTGGCAGCGTATCCATGCTATTTCTGACGTTATTAATCAGAAACGGCAGCGCTTCCATCACGCCGGGCAACTCTTCACCTTCAAAGCCGCCCTTCATATATTTGTAAGCGCCCATGCCCATAAATACGGCATCGTAGTCACGCAGCAAATCTTCAATCGTAATGTCTTTGCCGATTTCGGTATTCAGGCAAAACTCGATGCCCATCCCTTCCATGATTTCACGGCGGGTTTGCATCACTGATTTTTCTAGCTTGAACTCTGGAATACCGTAGGTGAGCAAACCGCCAATTTGCTCGTAGCGATCAAACACCACCGGCTGCACGCCATTACGCACCAGTACATCAGCACACGCCAAGCCCGCTGGGCCAGCGCCAATCACAGCGACTTTCTTGCTGGTTTTAACCACGCCCGACATATCCGGACGCCAGCCTTGTTTGAATGCTTCATCGGTAATATATTTTTCGACCGAGCCGATTGATACCGCGCCAAAGCCACCTTGATTAAGCGTACAGGCACCTTCGCACAGGCGATCTTGCGGGCAAACACGGCCACAGATTTCTGGTAGCGAATTGGTTTTGTGCGATAACTCGGCCGCTTCAAACAAACGGCCCTCATCCACGAGCTTAAGCCAATCTGGGATGTAGTTATGCACTGGGCATTCCCACTCGCAATACGGATTACCGCAGCCTAGGCAACGAGCAGCTTGCTCACCGGCATCAGGCTTATTCAGTAGTTCGTAAATTTCTTTAAATACAATCTTACGCGCGGCAGCGTCAACCTTCTCGCCCGGATTGCGCGCAACCTTCATAAACTGGAATACATCTGACATGATCTAAACCTCGGTAGTAAATCTGAGGGGGGTGAATAAGGGGCTTATGGCTTTGGGATTTAGGGAGTGGGGATTTAGGGAATCGGGAGTCGAAACCCACTCACTACTCCCTACTCACCACTCCCCTATTCTCATCAATCCTTTAAAAGATCATCCAACTTGGCCGCCTTAGGTTTCACCAGCCAGAAGTTATCCTGCGCTTCATCAAAATCGGCCAGAATATCAATGGCGCGGGTCGATCCAGTCAGCTTGGCATGGTCACGCAATTTACCGCGTAAGAAGGCCCGCACTGCACCGTAAGACTCGCCATTAATCAGATTAATATCCACCAGCTCATTATTAATACGGTAAGCAAAACGCTCTTTAGGATCGTAAACCAGCGCAAAACCACCGGTCATCCCCGCCCCAAAGTTGTAGCCTGTTTCACCCAGCACAATCACACAACCACCAGTCATGTATTCGCAGCCATGATCGCCAATGCCTTCAACAATGGCCGTAGCCCCAGAGTTACGCACCGCAAAGCGCTCACCCGCCATGCCTGCTGCAAATAATTCACCGCCAGTTGCACCGTAAAGGCAGGTGTTCCCCACAATTACGGCCGAGTGCGATTCAAAATCAGAGGCTTTCGGTGGATAAATCACCACGCGCCCGCCGTTCATACCCTTGCCGACGTAATCGTTGGCATCGCCTTCCAGCTCTATCGTCAAGCCCTTGGCATTCCATACGCCCAAAGATTGCCCAGCCGAGCCATGCAATTTGATATGCAGGCAATCACTCGGCAAGCCATCTGCGCCGTGTGCCTTGGCGATTTCGCCCGACAAACGCGCACCGATAGAGCGATGAATATTGCGCACTGCGTATTCAAACTTTTGCGGCGTTTGGCTCTTAATGCCAGCAATGGCGTCTTTCACCATTTCTTCTGCCAGCTCACCCTTATCAAAAGATGGGTTGCGCGCTTCCACGCAGAAACGCGGTTGCGATTCTGGAATCGTGCCTTGGCTCAGCAATACGCCTAGTTTCAAGCGGCCTTGCCGTTCTGTAGCGCCCGCTGCCAGCTCTAGCATTTCGCTATGGCCGATTAGATCGGATAACTGACGAACCCCAAGCGCCGCCATCCATTCACGGGTTTCTTGCGCAATAAAGGTAAAGTAATTCACCACCATTTCTGGCAGGCCAATAAAGTATTTAGAGCGCAGCTTGATTTCTTGCGTGGCCACGCCGGTGGCACAGTTGTTGAGGTGGCAAATTCTTAAGAACTTACACCCCAGCGCCACCATAGGCCCGGTACCAAAACCAAAGCTTTCCGCCCCCATCATCGCGGCTTTCACCACATCTAGACCGGTCTTTAAACCACCATCAGCCTGCATACGCACACGGCCACGCAAGCCGTTGGCACGCAAGACTTGCTGCGCTTCGGTCAGGCCCAGCTCAAACGGCGTACCGGCATATTTCACAGAAGCCAAAGGCGACGCGCCTGTACCACCGTCGTAACCCGAAATGGTAATCAGATCGGCGTAAGCCTTCGCCACACCGGCCGCAATCGTGCCCACGCCTGGCTCGGCAACCAACTTCACCGAGACCAGCGCATCTGGATTGACCTGTTTCAAGTCAAAAATCAGCTGGGCCAAATCTTCAATCGAATAAATATCGTGATGCGGTGGCGGGGAAATCAAAGAAATCCCAGGCTTAGAGCAACGCAGCTTAGCAATCAACGGGCTGACTTTATCCCCCGGCAACTGGCCACCTTCACCCGGTTTTGCACCCTGCGCTACCTTGATCTGCAAGACTTCGGCGTTGACCAGATAATGCGGGGTCACCCCAAAGCGGCCAGAAGCCACTTGCTTGATCTTGGACATTTTCACCGTGCCATAACGCGCCGGATCTTCACCGCCCTCGCCCGAATTTGATCTGCCGCCTAAGCGGTTCATCCCTTCGGCCAAGGCTTCGTGCGCTTCTGGGCTAAGTGCGCCCAAGCTCATGCCTGCAGAATCAAAACGCTTCAGAATCGACTCGACGGATTCAACTTCATCAATCGAAATCGCCTTGGCAGCATCCAGCTTCAAGCCCATCAAATCGCGCAACATGGCGATAGGACGCTTATTCACCAAATCGGCGTACTTGCGGTATTCCTTGTAATCGCCGTTTTGCACGGCTTTTTGCAGCTGCATCACCACATCAGGGTTGTAAGCGTGGTATTCCTCGCCAAATACATATTTCAACAAGCCACCCTGCGCAATAGGGCGCATGGTGTTGAAAGCCAGCTTATTAAGCTTGCCTTGGTCATCTTGGAAATCAGCAAAATTAGCGCCAGAAATCCGTGAAACCGTGCCGTTTAAGCAAAGATCAACCACCTCTTCATTCACGCCAACCGCTTCAAATAATTGCGAGCCGCGATAAGAAGCAACGGTTGAAATGCCCATTTTAGAGAGAATTTTCAACAGCCCTTTGTTAATCCCCTTACGGAAATTATTGGCGGCTTTTTCTAGTGGCAAATCAAGCTGGCCGATTTCTACCAACTCTTTAATGGTTTGATAAGCCAAATAAGGGAATACGGCCGTTGCACCATAGCCAATCAAGCAAGCAAAGTGATGCGGATCGCGCGTGGTGGCGGTTTCCACAATAATATTAGTCAGGCAACGCAAGCCTTCATTCACCAGCACATGGTGCACCGCGCCAACAGCAAACAGCGCTGGAATCGGCAAACGACCTTTTTGAATATTTTTATCGCTTAATACCACCACCACAGTTTTTTCATCGCGAACGCTGGCGAGCACATTGGCGCGCAGGGCTTCAATAGCCGCTTTTAAAGTGGTGTGAGCCGGATCAAACGTAATATCAAAGAAAGCAGGCTTGTAATCAGGACCAGTCATAGTGGTCAGCGCATCAAACTTATCTGACGACAAGACCGGCGAGCGTACTTCTAAGCGGCTGGCGTTAAATTCTGTTTCTTTAAACAGATTACGCTCTGGCCCAAAACAGGTGTTCAGCGACATCACGATCGCTTCGCGGATCGGATCAATCGGCGGATTAGTCACCTGTGCAAATTGTTGGCGCAAATAATCATACGGCGAGCGCACTTTCTCGGATAACACCGCCATGGGCGTGTCGTCCCCCATAGAGCCGATAGCTTCTTGGCCGTCCGCTGCAAGTACGCGCAAGATTTGATCGCGCTCTTCAAAAGTCAGCTGAAATTGCTTTTGGTAGGTCAGCAACTCGGCACGGCTCATCGCTTCTAGCGGTGAGTTGTCTTCTGCCAGCTCTAAATGCTGGGCGTGTTTCTTCACCCAAGCGCGGTAAGGCTGGGCGGTTTTAAGGCGGTTATCAATCGTTTCGGTATCTAAGAATTCGCCATTACTTAAATCGACAGCCACAATCTGGCCCGGTTTAACGCGGCCTTTCTTCACCACATCTTCAGGCTTATAGCCCCAGACGCCAATCTCTGAAGCAATGGTCAGGTGGCGATCTTTGGTAATCACATAACGTGCTGGGCGCAAGCCGTTGCGATCCAAGGCACAGCCTGCGTAACGACCGTTAGTCCAAACGATGCCGGCTGGGCCATCCCACGGCTCCATATGCATGGAGTTGTATTCGTAAAATGCACGTAAATCGCGGTCATTGCTATCAACGTTTTGCCATGCAGGCGGCACCAGCATACGGAAAGCACGGAACACATCCATGCCGCCCATTAGCAAGCCTTCAAGCATATTGTCCATCGACATCGAATCAGAACCATTGGTTTGAACAATCGGGCGCACCGTGTCCATATCCAAATGCTCGCTGTCCATAATCGCTTCACGGGCTTTGGCCCACAAACGATTACCGTGCAGGGTATTAATTTCGCCGTTATGCGCCAAATAGCGGAAAGGCTGAGCCAGCTTCCACTGCGGCCAAGTATTGGTCGAAAAGCGCTGGTGATAAACCGCCAGTGACGATTCAAAACGTGGATCTTTCAGATCTAAATAAAATTCTGGCAAATTATCCGGTGTAACCAAACCCTTATAAGACAGCACATGCGGGCTTAAGGTTGGCATATAGAAAGCAGCATCGTCAGTGTTGGCTTTTTCTGCCACGCGACGTGCTTGATAAAGCTTTCTTTCGAAAACTTGGCTTGTCATCCCCTCTGGCGCATTGACAAACAGCTGGCCAATTTGCGGCAGTGTTTGTAAGGCGTACTCACCACAGGCCTCAATATTTACCGGCACGCTGCGTACTCCAGCCACCGTCAAGCCCTGCTCTTCCATCGCTGAAAAGAGTTTTGTTAATGTTGCTTGCGCACTGTAAAAAATAATCCCTACAGCGTATTCATCGGCCACCGTAAATTGATTTTCTGCGGCCACAGCACGCAAGAAACCATCCGGTTTTCGAAATAGCAGACCACAGCCATCGCCTGATTTTCCATCAGCGGCAACGGCTCCACGGTGTGTTAGACATGCAAGAGAGCTAATTGCGGTTGAAACCAGCCAATGCGACGGCTTGTCATCCATTTGAGCAATCAGGCCGAAGCCACAACTATCTTGTTCGAACGTCGGGCTATACAACGTGCCCTTTAACCAGCCTTGTCGATCCATCACAAAACCCTTAGGGGAAGCAGAAGTTTTTATATCAATTTGCGGCGAAATGGCCTTGATTCTATATGCCAAACCCAAAAGGGAGCAATGTTTTCAAGCAGGAAATCCCTTATATGCACACATTAAAAAAATAAGGGTTTTTACTTAGCTACGTTACTGACTCATTACAAAAGAAAACAAAAAGCAGAGAGAAAGAAAAACAATATTATCGTTTTAGCTTCATCAGACGCCACTGGTAAATGCCATATCACAAACTAGAATTAAGCGATCTCAATATTCCAGTGACAGCGGAGGCCGGTATGAAACCGCAATTTCCTTTACGCCCCTTAGTGCTAGCGATTGCAAGCGCCTTACCGCTGCTAATGGGCGCACCGGCCTACGCAAATCCTGAAAATGCGCAAGTTCTTCATGGCCATGCCGATATTCAACAGCAGGGCAAAATGCTGGTTATTAAGAACACGCCCAACGCGATTATCGAGTGGCAAAAATTCAATATCGCCAAAGATGAGGCCACTCGATTTCAGCAGGAATCCGCCAAAAGTATCGTGCTAAATCGCGTTAGCGGCATCGATCCATCGCAAATCCTCGGCCAGCTCAGCTCGAATGGCCGCGTTTTTCTGATTAACCGCAACGGCCTCTTGGTCGGCAAAGATGCACGAATTGATACCGCAGGCTTTGTGGCTTCCACGCTCGATATTAAGAATGATGACTTCCTCAATGGCCGTTATCGCTTTGATGGCAATGGCGGAAAAATAGCCGTTGAAGGAATGATACGCAGCCAAGATGGCGATGTTTTCCTGATTTCACCCGATATTAAAAACAGCGGCATCATCGAAGCCAGCAACGGCAATGTTGTATTGGCCGCTGGTAAATCAGTAGAGATCGTCAGCCTAAGCCTTGAAGGCCTACGTTTCACCTTACAAGCGCCAAGCGATAGTGTAATTAATTTAGGCCAAATCAAGGGTGATGCCGTTGGCCTATTTGCGGGCACCTTAAAACACAGCGGAGAAATCCGCGCTGTTCGCGCCGAACAAGTGGGTGGCAAAGTTTTACTGCGTGCCAGCGATAAAATCGAGACCACCGCAGACAGCCATATTGCTGCCAATGGCGCCGTTGGCGGACAAATCACCCTCGATGCGGGCCCTAGTGGCACGCTGCTTACCAGTGGCCAAATCAACGCAACGGGGCTTAAGGGTGGTGACGTGCAGCTACTTGGCAAGCATGTAGGGCTGATCGAGCAGGCCGTCATCGACGCTAGCGGCCAGAATGCAGGTGGCAGTATTTTGCTGGGTGGAGATTATCAAGGCGGTAACCCTTTAATTTCCAACTCACAAGCCAGTTACACCAGCCCAGAAAGCACTTTGCGTGCCGACGCAATAAGCGAAGGTAATGGCGGAAAAATCATTGTTTGGGCAGATAAAACCACAAGGGTAAACGGGAGTATTAGCGCCAAAGGCGGCGCTTTAGGGGGGGATGGCGGCTTGGTAGAAACATCAGGCAAAGAATATTTAGATTTTAATGCGCGAGTGGATACTTCGGCGGCGAGGGGAAATACGGGGACCCTATTACTTGACCCCTATAATATCACCCTAGCCAGCATGGGAACGCCACTGACTAATAGTGATGCATTAGGCCTATTTGATAATAATCTGGAAAATGGCAATACCTTTGTTCTATTTTCTGCCATTAATACAGCACTAGATAGTAATAATGTAAATATAAAATCTGCGGGAACAATTTCATTAAGTAGTGACTATTCATACACTTCAAATAAAAACTTAACATTAGAAGCTATAAATGGAGGCTCTACCACAAAAGGTATTACCACAACAACGGTAAGTGAACCCGCCATTTACAATAGCATTACCAATAGCGGCACTGGCGATATTATTCTTAAAACCTCATCAAATGGAATTGAAGTAGGCGCTATATCAACTCAGGGTAATATTAGTATTGAAGCAACAAATCTCGCACTAAATGGAAATATCAGCAGTGGCAGCAACAAAACAACCACGATAAAAGCCCTAGGAAATTTAGACTTTGATAGTGGTAGCCCAGATTCAAGCAAAATGCAAATCGGCAGTACAGCACTGGCAAAATTAACGGGCAGTGATTTATTTTTTACATCCCAAGGAAGTGTGAATCTAAATGAAACAGTAGATCGCGCAGGAAAAAATATATCTATTTATGGTTTAAATGGAATAACACAGTCTTCATCTTCAGCGGGCATAGTCAAAGCCAGTAAATTTAGTGTTTCCACATACACTCCTGCACCATCTGGGGGGGTAATCAATCTAGGGAAAGTCGCTAATGAGGTTGATCAATTCAGCGTAAAAAGCGAAAAAGAAGTTTATTTAAAAAACAATAAAGCGGTAGAAATTGTATCTCACCCTGATTTAAGCAATCAATCAAAAATGGGAGGAAATAGCTGGATTGAAGCAGCAGGTACAATCAGTCAGTCAGCCCCCATTACTATTTATAATGCAGGGGAAAATCCTGGCTCACTCTCTATTTATGCCAGTTCAGGAAATATCAATCTAAATAACAGTAGTAATTTCATTGAGAAATTAGCAGCTAAAACGGCCACCAGCGGAGCTGGAATTAATATAAGAAACAATACTAATCTTTCACTTTTCAATGCAAGTATAATTGATCGAACTTTTTCCATACCCAATGGAATCAATACAAATAACGGGGCAATATCCATTGAGAATACAGGCAATATTACTTTCAGTGGCTATGAAATCAACGCAGGAACAGGCAATGCAGATTTAATCACCACAGCTAGCAAAACAATTTCAATCCCTAGCAGCAGCGCAACAGGGAAAATAACAGCAGGCAATATAAATTTGCAAGCAGATACTTTTACTTTACAAGAGTCAGATGGGGAAAGCTCTTATTTTTATGCCCGTTTAATAGCCAGTGGCGGTACCGTTAATATTTCGCCAACAAGCAATAATACCGCGACCCAAATAGGAGGCAGTAGCCGCAGCGGCTTTGGCTTAACACAATCAGAGCTGGATAATATCACCGCTAACAAAGTTAAATTAGGCAATAGCAACCACCTCATTGGCAACGCGAGTATTAATACTGTGGATATGACCAGTAGCAATAATGTGGCCATTATTGATCTCTATTCTTCAGGTACGATTAGCCAAAGCGGTAGTATTAAAGTCAATGGTTTGGCGGCAAGAGGAACAAGTATTACCCTAAGTAATAGCAGCAATGTATTTAATGAAGGTATTGCCATGACTGCCAGCGGCGATATTAGCCTTGATTACACCGGAAATCTAAATATTGGTTTATCTGGCTATGCCGATGGCTTAGCTAGCAGTAATGACATTACTGCCCGTGCTAGTGGCAACTTAGCTATTAATAATTTGATTTCAGCTAAAAATTTAACACTCACCGCCACCAGCGGAACAATCAATCAAAACGCAGGTGTGATCACGGCTACTAAATTAACGGCCACTTCATCTGGGGCATTAAATCTAGAAAAAGAAAATCAATTAGATGGTTTAAGTGCCAGTAATAGCAGCGGCGATATAAAAATTAAAAATAGTAAAGCACTGAGCATTAGTAGCCTAAAAAGCAATGGCAATATTGAATTTAGCAATACGGGGGATACTACGCTTAATGGAGATATGACCTCAGTCAATAGCAATACCATCACACTCAAATCCAATAAGCTGACTCAGACTAGCGGCATTATCACCACAAGTGGCTTGAATGTTAGTGCAACTGGCGCGGTCAGCCTTGATAAAGACAATATGATAAGCAAAGCTGCAATCAGCGGCAGTAATATTTTTCTTAAAAATAATAAGGAAATGACTTTAGGCCTTGTAAACGGCGGTACTGGCGATGTAAAAGTCAGTAATAAAGGTAATATTGTCTTAAGCGATGTGCTAACTGCCAATACCGCCACCATAGAAAGCGATGGAAATATTGATGCCAGTAATTCAATCAATACCACCAATGCAAACTTCACTGCCAATAATAAGCTGACACTTAGTGGAAAACTCAACACCAGCAATGCCAAGCTAAACGCTGATAATAATATTTCGCTAAGTAATTCATTTACGGCAGATAAAGCTGAAATCACATCAAGCAAAGGAAATATTGATTTTGGTGGTAGCTTTAATGCAAAAACAGCCACCCTCACTGCGGCGTCAGGTGGAATTACTGAATTAAGTAATGCAAGCATCACAAGTAATAATCTAACCACCAATGCAGGCACAGGTATTACCTTAGATAAAAACAATTTAATCGACAACGCCTCACTAAAAACGACCAAAGGAAATATATTACTTACTAACAACAAAGCTTTATCTTTGGGTGAATCGAGCGGGGATCAATTCAAGCTCACTAATACAGCAGGCCTTGTGCTCAGCGGCAATTTAAACGCAAGCCAAATTGATATCTCCGCCAGTAATATCAGTGATAGCGCTAATGCATCAATTACAGGCAATGCTAAACTCACGACGACTGGCGATATTGTACTCAATAATAGTAGCCAAAACCTAAATACTTTAACTGCATCCGCCAGTGGTGGCTTAATGCTTAAAAACCTAGGCACACTATCGTTGCAAGAAATTAAAGCCAAAAATATTGACATTAATAGTGATGGCAAACTCAGTGTTGATGGAGTGCTAGTCAGCAACGAAGGAAGTAAATTACAATCGGCGAGCGGAATAAGTATTAATAATAGTATTACGAGTACAAACCTTAATTTAAGCACTGATCAGCTTAATATGGGTGCACAGGGCCAGATTGATACAACAGATTTTATTTATACCCCAAATACAGCTAATACGATTAAAGCAAGCTTAGGCGGTAATAATAGTAGCAATAGTGGATTAGAATTAAGTCAGAATGATTTGTCACGAATAAAAGCTAGCAAAGTGATTATTGGTGATGCAAAAGGAAATAGAGTCGGTGATATTTCTATTAGAGGATTTAATGCTGCTGGTGCGGAAGTATTTATTAATAGCGCAGGAGCGCTAAGCCAAAGCGCTGGCGGAACCATCACTGCGAAACTACTCAATGCTCAAGCAACCAGCATTAATCTTGGTGAAGCCAATACGGTAGACACTTTTATCCCCAATAGCACGGGTGATATTGTTTTTTCTAATACTAAAACACTGGCACTTGGCGCTATAAAAACAAATGGCCAGCTAAAAATTGATACTCAGGGTAGTCTAGGTATAAATGATGCAATATCTGCAAAAAATATCAGCCTAAAAGCAAGCGGTGGGGATATAACAAGCCTTAGCAATGGCACGCTGAATGCAGATAGCTTAATTGCTACGGCCAGCAAAGGCATCAAGCTAGATAATGCCAATACGCTAAACCAGGCCAGCTTAATCAGCAGCGAGGGTGATATATCGCTGAATAATAGCCAAGCACTCACGCTGGGCAAAGCAAGTAGCAATGGCAATCTGCGCCTCAGTACTACGGGTAATTTAAAATTGAATGAAGATATTTCTGCGAATAATATCAGTCTTAATTCCACCGCAGTTTTAATCAGCACAGGGCTCATCAGCGGTAAAATACTCAATGTAAAAGCAGGCACGGGCATAAGCTTAGATGCAGCTAATTCTTTGGATCAGGTTAAATTAATCAGCGATAGCGGCAATATCAGCTTATTTAATTCAAAAGCCTTGATACTCGACACCACCAGCACGAGCGGTGATATAAAGATTAATAATAACGGCAATTTATTATTAAAAGAAAATTTAAGTGGCAACCAGATTCAATTAAAAGCGATAAACGCTAATATTAGCCAAGCTGGCGGGGCAAAAATAAGTAGCAATAAGCTCAATGCAGAAGCAGAGCTAGGCATTACTTTACAAGCGAATAGCAATAGCATCGCTACGGCACAGCTAGCCAGCAAAGGTGATATCACACTAAATAATAGTAAGTCGATTGAGCTATTAAGTGTGACGAGCGCAGCAGGGATAGATATTAACGCTGTGGGAACTTTAAAAATAAACGATCAGCTACAAGGCACGACCATTAATCTAAAAGCCATAGATGTGATTGATAGTGCCTCCAGTAAGATCAATACAAATAAGCTACAAATCGAGGCTCAAGGCCAAATATCCTTAGACAAAGGTGCAAACACTATTTCCCAGCTCAGCGCAAAAAACACGGGCGATATCACACTAAATAACAATGTAGATCTTACACTGCAAGGCATCAGCACCAAGGGTAATGTATTAATTGACAATCAAGGAACCCTGACTGTGAGTGCACCATTTAATGCAGATGATACGGCCTTATCCAGCAAGGGAATATTGCGAATCAATAGTGGCTCATTTAAATCGACGGGTACAATTAGATTAACTAGCCGTGATACCGGCGCGAATAACGATAATATCATCCAAGATACCAACCTCATTGCTGCTGGTGATATAAAAAACAATGCCAACGATAGCTACATTCAAAATGCCGATTTAATTGCAGGCGCTAGTGCTGCTCAATTAAACCAAGGAGCGAGCGCCGGGGCCAGACCTGGCGCTACAGCTCAGGGCGTAGCCGGCACGACAGGGGAAATTTCCGTGGATGCCACGGTGATTCAAGTGGCTCCAGGCGTTAAGGCTGTTTCTGCAAATGGGGGGGCTATTAGCTATGGTAGTGCCAGAACAATTAGCAACAATATAACTGCAGATCAAATTAAAACAACGGGTGTAGTTAATAAAGTGGGGAAAAATATTGACCCAAGCCCTGTTATAAACCCTATCATTAATATGAAAAATGTTTTTAATAAGCTTCCTGATTCAACCACTCAGGAGCAAGTGGATAAATTAGTAAAAGTCATTGTTATTCAGAAACAAGATCAGCAAACCCATTTCCAGATTATTGGCACGGGGCAATTGCCTTTTGAAGCCCAAAAACCGACCGAAATTGAACCAGCTAAAGAAACGATTCGTATTGCCGGAGAAGACGATGCCAACTGCCCTTAAGCTATTTCTTCTCACCCTTTTGCTGCAAATGCCATGCTATGCGGCGCTTGTGGCGGAAGTGGCTTCGGTGCAAGGAGCGGCTTCAGCTCAGGGTAAAAGTGGCGGGCTAAAGCTGATAGGCAAAGGCTCTATTTTAAATGAGGGTGATGAGATCATTACAGCGCCCAATAGCCATGCCGTGTTGAAGTTTAACGACGGTGGCCAGATTACCGTCCGCCCCGATACCCGTATGAAAATCGATAGCTTCGCCTTTGGCCAAAAAGGCCGAGAAGATGGCATGGTTTTAGGCTTATTTAAAGGCGGCCTACGTGCCGTAACCGGCTTAATTTCTAAGCAATCCGCAACGGCGGCCAAGATTCAAACTTCCAGCGCCACCATCGGAATTCGCGGTACAGATTTTGATGCGCGGCTTTGTACTGGCGATTGCGCCCAAGAAGCCAAGCAAGCCCCTACTCAGCAAAATAAGGCGGTTGAAATTGCAGCTGCGGCGCGTGTGGTCAGCCTAGTAGGCAAAGCAAATGCCATAAACAAAGAAGGAATATCGCGCATGCTAGTGCAAGGTGGCGCGGTCTATGTAGGGGAGCGCGTTGCAACCACACCTGATGGCACGCTGGTACTGGCCTTTAGGGATGGCGGCAAAGTGTCTTTGCGCTCTGACACACAAATGCAGATTGATCGCTTTGAATACAGGACCGAAGCGCCTGCCGAAGGTAATTTTGGTGTATCCCTATTTAAAGGTGGCTTACGTGCGCTAACGGGCTTAATCGGCAAGGTAAAACCCGATGCCGTTCAATACAAAACCAAAAGCGCCACCATAGGCATACGCGGCACAGGGGTCGATTTTGAATGCACCGCGGCCTGCGCCGACCCAGCGCTTCCCGGCATGGATGGCTTTGGGGCCTATGTATGGGAAGGCAGCATCACTGTTAACCCTGTTAATGGGCCTGTTCAGCAGCTTAATCTTGGGGAAACAGTGTTAATCCGCACATCCGGTATTTTACGCCCAAGCACCCCGCCCGCTGGCCTTGGCAATATGCCAGCACCACGGCCAGATACCATCCCTGTGGATCTCCAGCTCTTATTTGGACAAAGCGAGGGCAATAACGAAATGCCAGGTCTCTATGTACACGTTCGCGATGGCAATGTTAGTCTAACTGACAACACTAGCCAGCAAATATTGTTTTTAGGGAAAGATGAAACAGGTTTTTCAAATAAAAACAATCCAATTCGCTTACGTGAGCTTCCTGTATTTATTGAATTTGATAAAACACCGATCGGCATAGTCAAGATTCCACTTCGAGACATCCTTAGCAAAAATGGCCTTCCCTCTAACCTTGGCTGCAAACCGGGTGCAGTCAAATAAACGAGAGCGACTACGCGCTATGACATTTCGCCAGTTTTTACCTGCTAGCCTGCTCGCTAGCCTAATTGCAGGCTTTGTATGGGCCGAAGAGCCGCTCTTTAATGTCAGTGCCTATGAGGTAAAAGGCGAAAATCCACTTTCTAGCGAGGACAGCAAGCAGCTATTACAGCCCTATTTAGGCAGCAATCGCTCGCTAAGCGATTTGCAACAAGCCGCCAGCGCGCTGGAATCTGCATTAAGAGAACGCGGTCATGGTTTTTTACGCGTCACCCTGCCGCCACAAGAGGCCTCCTCCACCATTACTTTGGAAGTACTGAGCTTTAAACTCAGCAAAGTGATTATTAAAAACAACACTTTTTTTGATGAAGAAAATCAAAAAAATAGTTTGCCCGCCCTGCAAGAAGGCAGCTCGCCCAACTTCCAAGCGATGACCACCCAACTGGTCATCGCCAACGAAAACCCCAGCAAGCAAACGACCATCACCTTTAAAGAGGGCGACACCGATAGCATTGAAGCCATTCTGGACACCCAGCAACAAAAACCATGGAGCGTGTTTGTTTCTGGCAATAACTCTGGCTCAGACGACAACGGCCGCTTACGTGTCTCCTTGGGTGCGCAGTACGCCAACTTATTTAATAGTGATCAAGTCGCCACACTAAGCTACTCCACAGCGCCTAGCGAACCCGATAATGTCAGCCAATACGGCGTATTTTATCGCCTGCCCTTTTACAGCTTGGGCGGCAGCCTAGCCGCCTACTATGCACAATCTAAAGTGGATTCCGGCAGCTTAGGCCAAGGTTTAATCATCACAGGTAAAGGCGAATCAGGCGGCCTACGCTACACCCATTATCTGGCACCACAGGGGCAATACCGCTCGCAAATTGAGATTGCGCTCGACGATAAACTATTCCGTGGTACCGACGTTTCTGGCATAGGCCAACTCAGCCCCGATGTACGCAGCCGCCCGCTTACTTTGGCTTATAACGGCCATTGGCAAAGGACCGATATCGAAATCAATTTTGGCCTTGATTACGCCCACAATCTGCCATCGGGCTTTGGCAATGACGATGAGGCCTATCTCGCCAACCGCCTCAATGCCAGCCAAAACTGGCAAGCATGGCACGCCAAAGCCGAAGGGTTGTACCGCTTTGCAGGCGACTGGCAAGCCACGCTTAAATTCAACGGCCAATTTGCCAATGAAGCTTTAATCGCCGGAGAGCAATTTGCCTTGGGCGGCAGTACCTCTTTACGCGGAGTGAGCGATCGCAGCGCCACAGGCGACAGCGGTGTGCAAGGCACCGTAGAAATCAGCACGCCAAAACTCTATGAAGGTTTACGTCTACTTAGCTTTATCGACGCAGGCGCGATTCATAGACGCTCACCAGACGTGGGATCCAGCAATAAAGAAACCCTTGCCAGCATAGGCTTAGGCCTGCGCTGGCAAATCATGGATTGGGGGTTAATCAGCGCAGACTGGGGATATATCGTGGATGGCAGCAGCTCGCCCCTCATCGAACGTGGTGAAAGCTTTGGGCATTTAGGGTTTTATATGAAGTATTGATGGGGGAGGTCAAAAAGAGCTGTAGACACAGAGAACACAGAGCTTAAAAGCAGAATACGGAGAAAACCTAAAAGCGAGTTAAAACGTCGTTCAATTCATATAGGGCGGGTGAAACCCCAATCCTACCAACTTAGCGAAACGTCATGCCGCTACTGCACAATGACAAACGTTAAATCATCGTATGGCGGGTGCAACCCGCGTACTTTTCAACATTGCTCGCGGGTTTCACCCGCCCTACAAAAGATGCAATGCACGCCATTGGCTTAATTTGATGCCAGACGATCCAATAAACTTCCCAAGGTTTTCTCCGTGTAAACCGTACTCTCCATGCCCTCCTTGTTTCAATATTTGGTTTCTTCCTAAGGTAGTGATAACTATTTTAGGGGTTTCTCTTTGTGCTTTGTGATCTCCCCAATCTCTGTGTCTACAGATTTTTTGCTTTCACGTCCCCCGACTCGCAGGCCGGCGTTTGCATACTCTATATTGCAAGCGGCTTAGATCGGCCACATGATCGCCATCGGCCTCTACTACCAAAATCTCTGCTGCAATTGCGCCAAAATCGGCTCGGAAATGCACGCTGCTTTTTAAGGCCAGCACCTCTACCTTGCTAGGCTCTATCCCTAAATGACGGAACATGGCTTGATCGGCCGCCTGCTGCTTACGGCTACTCACTAACACGGTTAGCCCTTGGTATTGCAGGCAAGCCATGGGGCCTAAATCCATTTGGCAGCCCGCATAAAAAGGCCCAGTAGCTGCAAATTGCCCTGAGCCTAAACTGATCACCCGCCATTGCCCCTTAGCCTTTCTTCCTTGCCCAATCTCCCGCGATAAAACGCCGCCTACTCCCGCAGCATGTGCCGCCTGCGCAGTGGATGGATCGCAAAGTATGCCGACCACCATGGCGGGCATACCCATTTTCAAGCCATCGCTAATCATCCCCGCTGCATCACTACCTGCTCCTCCGCCTGCGTTATCACAGGTGTCCGCCAAAATAATGGTTTTTCCTTCGCCTGCGTACTGCCTAGCGTAGCTCAGCGCCTCATCCACCAGCCACAGTCTGCCTGCAAATTCCGGCTCTGCCGCCAGCACTTTTTGCGCCAAACTCTGGACGGTGGCCTCTGCAAGACGGGCACTTTGGGCATAGGCCAAAAGGCTAGGCCCACCATCGGCCACATCCGCCAAGGGAAATCCGGGAAAAAAACTCACGCTAACAACATCGCCCGATTCTGCCTGCTCAGCGGCTCGCATTAACTTGGCTACCGGCTCAATTAATGAGCATTGCCAAGGCATGGAAATCAAAAACGGCAGTTGTATAAAAGCAGAATGCAGCAGCTCACCCGACAGCAAGCCTTGCAACAAAGCGATCGCTCTAGCACCGGTTTGGGCCATATCGACATGCGGGTAGCTGCGGTAGCCGACCAAGGCACTGGCCGAATTCACCATCAAGGGGCTGACATTGGCATGAAAATCGAGGGAAGCAACGATAGGAATTTGATCCCCCAATAATGCACGAGTACGGCGTAGCCATTCGCCATCGCCATCGTCATAGCACTCAGTCACCAACGCGCCGTGCAAATCTAAATAAACGCCATCCAAGGGCCCTGCCTTTAAAAGAGCAGACTCAAACATCGTCCACAGCGCTTCAAACGCCACATCCTCAACCCGCCCACTGGGGTTCGCCGAAGCCCAAAGCAGCGGCAAGGCTTGTAAATGAGCAGCCTCCAGCGCAGCAATCGCCCCCGCCAAAGGCAAATTAGCCCCCGCCACCGCCGCCAAAACCGCCTCGCCCTGAGTCAACCCCGGCCAAGCATCGGCCTCAATAAAATGAGCCATCGTGGTGGGCATACTGGAAAAGGTATTGGTTTCATGCTGAATACCCGCTACCGCAATACGCTGCATACCTGCTCCAGTTGGGGAAATACGTGGGCTTGCCCGTTAGCCAAACAAAATCAAAAAGACCTTTTGAGTAGTGCCTTCGGCACGTTGATTTTGTATTAGCAAACAAAGATAAATGTAATAGCCATACTCTTTGCACGGGGCTTAAAAGTCCCCTTGAAACACGCCGGAGCGAGGAACAAGCGGGGCGGGGTTTCGGCCAGGGAGCGAGGCAGCGAGCCAATCCCACCCGCCGCCGACTCGATTGTCCGCAGCGCAGGGGCCTTCGTGTTTCGTGGGGTGGCCTTCTTTGGCTTCGTTTCTTGGCCACGCAAGAAAGGAAGGTCCAGCGGGACGCCCGCACCTAAATAAATGTGCCGAAGGCACTAAAAAGATCTTTTTTATTTTGCTTAGCGCGTATGGAGCGACACCCGCCATACGCCCCCTACAACAAGCCATCCAAAGCCGCCGCGCAAATTCCGCGATATTGCTGAGCAGTAAAAGGAATCGGGTTAGTACCATGAGCGCCATCGGCAACGGCCGCAGCGCCGATGGTTTCCAGACAGGATTCGTCTATGCCTATGCTTTTCAGTGTGTGCGGAATACCGACCTCTTCTCTGAGGCGTAGCACCCAGTCTAAGAATGCTGCAAAAGAAGGATTGGGCAGGCCTAGATAGCGAGCGGCGGCGGTGATGCGCTCGTCGATGGCGGCCTGATTCGCCTTTAAAACATAGGGCATTAGAATGGCGTTGAGCATGCCGTGATGCGCATCGAAACGCGCACCCAGCGGATGGGCCAGCGCGTGCATCGCCCCCAGTCCGCGCTGAAACGCCGTTGCCCCCATGCTGGACGCCACCAGCATTTGCATCCGCGCCTCAAGATCAGCGCCATCTGCAACGGCGCGCGGCAGCCATTCGCGTACCAGTTGCATCCCTTCTAAGGCAATCCCGCAGGCCATGGGGTGATAAAACGGCGAGCAGTAAGCTTCCAGACTATGGCTGAGTGCATCCATGCCCGTCGCTGCGGTTAGCTTAGCGGGTAAGCCAGTGCTGAGTACTGGATCCAGAATTACAATCGCAGGCAGCATGCGTGGATGAAAGATAATCTTTTTGGCATGCTCTGCTTCATGGGTAATCACCGAAGCCCGGCCCACTTCAGAGCCCGTACCGGCTGTGGTAGGAATCGCCACCAAGGGCGCCATGCCTTCGGTTTTAATCCTTAGCCAGTTGTCGCCTTCATCCACATAATCCCAAAGCGGCCCACTCTGCCCCACCATCATCGCCACCGCCTTGGCCGCATCCAGCGCCGAGCCGCCACCCAGCGCAATCACGCCATCAAAGCCACCTTGCTGATAAGCCGCCACCCCGTCGGCCACATTCTGCCCGGTTGGGTTGCCCTTAATCTGGTGAAACAGGCCAGCGTGTAAATCAGCGCTATCCAGTAAGGCCAAAGTGCTTTGCACCGGCGGCAAAGCAGCCAGCCCCGGATCGGTAATGAGCAGTGGTTTTTTAATCCCTAAAGAGCGCGCCAGCTGCGGTAAATCCTTAACCCGCCCCACGCCACATTTCACATTGGTGGGGTAATTCCAATTTACGGTGTAGCGGTCGAGATTCATTTAAGTATCCTGTGGTTGATTTCAGCTTCCATCATCGTAGGGCGGGTGCAAGCCGCCGCTTTTACATTAGATTTGGCAGGTTTCACCTCAATCCAATCAACTTAAGCACGCTAACCGTAAACGACGTTTTCGTAGCTTGGCTTAGCCGCTTTATCGCGTTATACCCATCAATTTATGACTAATACATAGCAAAAAAGCTGATTTTTATAGGGTGTGCAAGTCGTTCTTCTTGCGCACCGCTCTCGGTGCGCAACGACTACGTCGTTGTACACCCTATAAAACCAAGCTCCTTATGGCGACAGCTTAAATATTGGGTTACGCAAGTTTGTCCGCCTAAAACCAGCGAACAAATCCGCTAACCCAACCTACAGATCTAACTGGTTTCCTCCGTGAAACTCCGTGTGTCCTGTGTCCTCCATGGTTCAAGATTTGGGTTTTGCTGAATCTCGTCAGACACTACATCTGCTTCAAATGAAACGATTTCGGCCTTGTCAGGTAGTCGTAACCCAACACCGATAAAGTCGCTCCCCGCCCGGTTTGTTTGATGCCGGTCCAAGGCAGAGCTGGGTCTAGGTAATCGCAGCGGTTCATAAAGAAGGTGCCACATTCCAGCTGGTCCCCAAGGCTCAACGCCACGTTTTCGTCGCGGCTGAATACGGCGGAGGTCAGGCCATAGGGGCTGTCGTTCATAAGGCGGATGGCTTCTTCGTCATTTTTCACCGGCATGATGCCCACAACAGGGCCGAAGCATTCGTCGGCCATCAGCTGCATTTGGTGGTTCACGCCGGTAAAAATCCTCGGAGCCAGATAAGCGCCTTTGCCGTCGTCCAGTACAAAGCGACGGGTATCGACGATTTGGCTTGCGCCTTTGGCTAGTGCGTCGGCCTCTACCGCTCGCACCGTATTGGCAGCGGCGACTCGTACCACGGGGCCGAGGGTGGTGGCGGCTTCTAGCGGGTTACCCAAAACATATTGCTCGGTCAGTGCAAGAGCACGGTCTACAAACTCTTGGTAAACAGACTGGTGCACATAAATACGCTGAGTGCCGCAGCAGCTTTGCCCAGAGTTAAAAAACGCGCCATCCACCAGTGTATCGACTGCATGATCCAGATCGGCATCGCTACGAACCAGCGCCGCATCATTACCGCCCAGCTCTAAGCCCACCCCAATAAAGCGCCCTGCTGCAGCCTGTTCCACGGCGATGCCGCCAGCCACCGAGCCGGTAAAGCAAACATGTTTGATTTCTTTCGCCTGAATCAACTTTTGCGTGCTGGTGTGATCGGTGTGCAAATACTGGAACACGCCAGCTGGCAAGCCTGCCGCCACAAAGGCAGTATGGATTTGCTCAGCGCAAAGTGGGGTTTGCGCTGAGTGTTTTAAGATCACGGTATTGCCCGCCATCAGCGCCGGAATAATCGCGTTTACCGCGGTCAGCAGCGGGTAATTCCACGGCGCCACCACCAGCACCACGCCCAGCGCTTCACGGCGGATAAAGCGGTTAAAACCATCAATCGGCGCTGGCCGGATATCGGCCAGAGCCTCCGGTGCAATCGCCATCATATGCCGCGCCCGGGTATCAAAGCCGACCACTTCATTGGGCGAATAGCGAATCGGTCGACCAATCTGGCGGCTAATGGCCTCGGCAATCGCATCCTTATTGGCGGAAAAAGCATCCACCGCACGGCTCAACACCGCCGCACGCTCAACCAGAGAAACCTGCCGCCAATCCCGCTGGGCAATCTTGGCACGGCGTAAAGTAGCCGCGATATGGTGCTCATCGGCATAAGCCCGCCGCGCCACTTCGCTACCATCGATAGGACTAATCGTAATCAGTTCAGACATAGCTACTCCTAGGAGGGTGGAATAAAAAGGTCTTTAAAAAGATCTGTAGACACAGAGAAAGCTGAGCACACAAAGAACACAGAGAAAAAATTTCTAAATAAGATTTTCTCTGTGAAACTCTGTGTTCTCTGCGGCATCGAGGGTTCAAGATTTAGCTAGCTGGCGTCCTGCGCTTTCGCTAAACAACTCTTCGAGTTGCACGCAGAGCTTCGAGTACGCCCTACACTCCACGGTTTTTAACTCGTTTTTCTCCGTGTGCTCCGTGTTCTCCTTGCCCTCTGTGTCCACAGATCTTTTTTCAACATCAGATAATTTCAAAATAGCGTTTTAATTCCCAATCTGTAACATGTTTGCGAAATTCTCTTTCTTCCCATTCGCGGGTGGCTGTGAAGTGCTCTACAAAGGGTGAGCCAAAAAGGGCGCGGGCGGCCTCGGATGTTTTGAGGCGCTTTGCGGCTTCTCCAAGTGAATTGGGTAGGTGTAAGCGGTCGGGGAAGGTTTGCGTATAGGCATTGCCGACCACCATTTCTTCCGGCTCCCACTCATGCTCAATGCCATACAGGCCAGCGCCTAAGGCTGCGGCCAGCGCCAGATATGGATTAGCATCGGCCGAGCCAATTCGCACTTCGATACGTTGTGATTTAGCCGATCCAGGAATAAGCCGCAAAGCGGTGGTGCGGTTTTCTAAGCCCCAAGTGGCATCGAGTGGCGCCCAATAGCCCGGCACTAAGCGGGTATAGCTATTCACCGTTTGGGCAAACATGGCCATAAATTCAGGCAGTAAACGTTGCACACCCGCCAAGAAATGTCGCTGAGTTTTGCTCATATTGTGCGGCTGGGTAGGATCGTAAAACACCGATTTACCGCTATTTATCTCATTTAAAGATAAATGAATATGGCCGCTTTGCCCTGGCAATTCATGCGACCACTTGGCCATAAACGTCGCCATTAAATTATTTTGCTGCGCCAGCACCTTACAGAAAGTTTTAAACAGGAAAGCTTTATCCCCTGCGCTACTGGCTTCATCCACGCCAATTGCAGCTTCCAGCACGCCGGGGCCGGTTTCGGTATGCAGGCCTTCGATGCCCATATCCATGGTTTCGCTGAGTTTGAGCAGTTGATGATAAAAATCGGCGTTTACCGTGCTACGCAAAATTGAATAACCAAAATAGCCAGGCGTCCATGGGGTCAGATTCTGATAGTTTTTAGCCCTAACCGATTCAGGCGTTTCTTTAAACACAAAGAATTCGTATTCCAGTGCGGAATAAGCCAGATAGCCCATGTCCGCCGCTTTTTTAACGATGCGGCTTAAGAGCTGACGTGGGCAAATCGCCTCGGCATCGCCGCTAAACTCACCAAGGAAAAACAACATCGGCTTGCCATCGACCATTTCCAGCGGCAATTCGCGGCAGCTTTCGGGAATAATATGCGCCTGAGCATCGGGGTAAGCGGTGTGCCATCCGGTGTATTGCACATTGTCGTAAAGCTGATCGTTTGAATCCCAGCCCAGCACCACATTACAGAAGCTTAAACCGCCTTTTAGAATGGAAAAAAACTTCTCTTTAGAAACATATTTCCCCCGCATCACGCCATCGATATCGGATATCCCCACCTTGATATGCGAAAGCCCGCTGGCCTCAACCACGGCGATGGCATCTTCGATTGTTTTCACTTCACGAGCTTGCATATTGATCCCCTGAGCGGTAGCCACCGCGGGGCCTTCCTTTCTTGCTTCGCCAAGAAACGAAGCCAAAGAAGGCGACCCCACGAAACACGAAGGCCCCTCATCTGCGGACAATCGAGCGGCGGCTGCGGAACTCGCTCGCAAGCTCGCTCAAACAATCCTCGCCGAAACCCCGCCCGCTTGTTCCTCGCTTCGGCGTGTTTCAAGGGGAGATTTAAGCCCCATACTAGGTGTAGCGATATGAATAAATTTTACTGAGGTTGAGATAGATCAAAACCCAATAAACAGCTCAGTTCTAAACGCTTTTCTCCGTGAAACTCCGTGGCCTCCGTGTTTCAAGATCTGGGTTATAGTGTTGGCCTTACTTCACGGCATCCCCCACCGTTTGCAGCATTTCATCATGCGGTGCATCTTCTCTGGCTTGGCGGGTGGCTAGAAAGTAGGCGTAGCCGCCGAGCATAAAGCCAATAAAAATGCCGAAAATGGTTGGGTTAAAGTAGATCATCGCCACGAGAGCAACTAAGGCGAGGGCCAACGCAATAAATGGGAAGAAAGGATAAAAAGGCACTGAATATGGGCGGTCTAACTGAGGCTCGCTGCGGCGTAATTTAAACAGCGATGCCATTGAAGTGATATACATCACGATCGCGCCAAACACCGACATGGTAATGATCGCCGCAGTGAGCGACATGCCTTGCAGCTGAATCACCGAATCCGCATAAATGGCTGCCACGCCCACTACGCCGCCTGCCAAAATCGCCCAGTGCGGGGTTTGAAAGCGCTGATTCACGCTAGCCAAGACGCTAGGTAAATAGCCCGCACGGCCTAGGGCGTAGATCTGCCGTGAGTAGCCCATAATAATGCCGTGAAAAGAAGCGATTAGCCCGAATAAACCTATCCACACCAGCATATGCAACCAGCCTGAATCTGCTCCCACCACCATCTGCATCGCCTTAGGCAAAGGCTCATTGATATTAGATAGCTGCCGCCAATCACCCACGCCTCCGGCAAAGACCATCACGCCAATAGCGAGAAACACGAGGGTAAGTATCCCGCTGATATAGGCCCGAGGAATGGTTTTGCGTGGATCTTCTGCCTCTTCCGCCGCCATTGCCGCGCCTTCAATCGCCAGAAAAAACCAGATCGCAAATGGAATCGCAGCAAACATACCGCTATAGGAGGCGCTGCTGAATTGATCCGCCCCCGACCAGCCATGCGCCGTAAAATTGGCCCAAGAAAAGCCCGGTGCCACCACGCCCATAAACACCAGCAATTCTAAAATCGCCAAAATAGTGACGCAAAGCTCAAAGGTGGCTGCGATGGTGACGCCGATGACATTCAAAAACATAAACACGAGGTACGCCCCCAGCGCCGCGTGCTTGGGATCTAGCCCAGGAAACTGCACCCCCAGATAAGCGCCAATCGCCAGTGCAATGGCGGGCGGGGCAAACACAAATTCGATCAGGGTGGCCATGCCAGCGATGTACCCCCCGGTCGGGCCAAAGGCGCGCCTTGCATAGGCAAAAGGGCCGCCCGCATGGGGAATCGAGGTGGTCAGCTCGGTGTAGCTAAAAATAAAAGTGGTATACATGGTCGCAATCACCAAGGAGGTGATCATAAAGCCCAGCGTCCCCGCCTTATCCCAACCATAGCTCCAGCCAAAATACTCACCCGAAATCACCAAGCCCACCGCAATTCCCCAGAGGTGGATGGTTTTTAGCGAGCGTTTAAGCTCCCGTTTAACTTCTGCCATGATGTTTCCTTTATTAAAAAGTGAAAGCACACGCACACAGAAAAATTGAATGAAAGGCTGGATGTCAGTTTATGACTAGGGAATTTACTGCGACAACTACTATCGTTTTAGCTTATTTATTACTATTGCTTACACTTATCTTTGCGCGATGCAGCAATAGCCTTTCAAAGAGGGAGGAAAGTGGAAATATCCGTCAAATGCGTTAAGCAAAGTCAAAAAGACCTTTTTAGTGCCTTCGGCACCTTGATTTTGGAGCGGTAGCCACCGCAGGGCCTTCCTTTCTTGCTTCGCCAAGAAACGAAGCCAAGCGACAACAGCAAAGCACGAAAGCCCCTGCGCTGCGGACAATCGAGTCGGCGGCAGGCGGGATTGGCTGGATCCTCCTTCCCCCTTGAAACCCCGCCCCGCTTGTTTCCAGGGGGAGCTTAAGACCCGTGCTTAGAGTCGCGATATCAATCAATTTTACTGAGGTTGAAACTACTCAAAGTCTAATAAACGGCTCAGTTCTAAATGGTTTTCTCTGTGAAACTCCGTGTTCTCTGTGGCCTCCGTGGTTCAAGATTTGGGTTTCCGTTGCATAACATCAGTTCTTAAATAGAAAACCACCTTAGCGCGGCAAATCACCCAACACGATCCTAGGGAGTAGCCAAGGCGCAGCGTTGGCCAGCACCGGTAGGTAGCGCTCTTGCATCAGGGCGATGCTGTCGTCGGCGAGCAGCTCGGGCAGATTGCCCAGCTCGCCACTTCTGGCCAGCAGCGTTAGCTCGCGAGTAAATTCGCCCTCAGGCACGGGCAGGCATTGCACTTCGCCCGTTTTGATCCCGCCTTGTAATAGGCAGAGCGGTGTGGTTAACGTCCAGCCCAGACCCGCTTTTACCATTTGTAAAATGGCATAGGAATTATCGAGTTCCATCCGTAGTGGCGGATGAATGCTCCATTCTTGCAGCTTGTTTTCTATGGTGCGGCCGATCACAGTGGATGGGTTGTAGCGGATAAAATCTAGCGCAGCGGCAAGTGTGCGCAGGCTGCTGACCGGCCCTTTGAAATCCAGCGGCAGCACTAAAATAAAGGGCTCTCGAAGCAGGCGGCGGCGGAAGAGTTCGGGATGGTTAGGCACCGCATCATCAGACAAAATTATATCTACTCGCCGATTAAGCAGGGCATCGGCATGCTGATGCGATTGGCCGGTGACCATAGACCAGTGTGCGGTGCGGCGCTTAATGGCGGCCACCAATTCTTTACCTACGCTGATCGCTAAGGAATCCACCAAGGCTATCCGCACATGTTTCAGCGGCGTGGCTTCCTGACGGCGAAACTCTAGGCTCACGCGGCGGGCATCGCCTAATAATCGATCGGCCTGCTCGTAAAACTTACGCCCCAAGGGGGTGAGCATGGGTGGGCGTTGCGATCGATCGAGTAGCTGCACATGCAATTGCGATTCTAAATTGGCGATGCTTTGTGAAACAGAAGATTGCGTCATGCCAAGGCGCTGGCCGGCTGCTGTCATTCCACCCGCCTCAACAATTGCGGCAAATACCTCCAGACTCTTTAAATCAAAACCAATCGGGCTTGCGGCCATACGCTGTCTCTTGAGTGAAGAAAGGGGTTTGAGCTAGCAGACTGTCGGACTTAGGCGGTCGAAGCGAAAAATCGCATGGTCGAGATCAGATTTTGCCGGATTTGCAGCGCCAATAAGGAGTTATTGGTCAAAAATCTGGTGAAATATGGGCCGATCAGGTGATTTTGCAGCCGACTGATGCTAAGTCCGACAGTCTGCTAGGGATCTACGACAGCAAATTGAAATACATGGATTTCATCTAAAAACGCAGGCAACGGGCTTGAAATACGCTGCGATAGCTAGCTATGTCATCCCCGCTCAACTTCTCTCAGCTCAGGGGCAACGAGTGGCAAAATAACTTCAAAACATGCGCCTTGATCGGTTGGGCTACTAACGCTAATGCTGCCGCCCAGCACCGAATGAATGATATTGTAACTAATGTGTAAGCCTAGGCCACTACCGCCTTGCCCTAAGCGCGTTGTAAAGAAGGGTGCAAACACACGGTCTAAATTTTCACTAGGAATACCTTGCCCATTATCACGGCAAAGCAAGCGCAAAGATTGAGTATCGCGTAGCTCACAGCTTAAATAGATTTGTCCATTTGTCCGACCATCCAAGCCATGCACCATGGCGTTGATAATCAAGTTACTCAAAACTTGGCTAAAGGGGCCTGGATAACTATCCATTTTCAGCCCTTTGGGCACCTCTAAATGCAAGTGATGGCCGCTACTTCTAAGCTGGCTGGATAGCATCAGCACCACATCTTCGCATTCCTTACGTAAATCAAATACACGACGCTGATCCGATGTTTGGTCGACCGCAATTTTCTTAAAACTGCTAATCAAATGCACCGCTTTATCTAAGCAACTGCTTAATAAATCAGCCGATTCGTCCGCGTTTCGGCAATATTCTTCTACATCGCGGCGCTTGGCTGTATTGCTTTTAACTTGCTCTAAAAAATACCCTGTTTGCTCTTTAATGGTGCTGGCCACCAAGACGCTGCAGCCTATAGGCGTATTCAATTCATGCGCCATCCCTGCCACTAAGGCTCCTAAGGAGGCCATTTTTTCATGCTGAATAAGCTCACTTTGCGTTTGACGCAAATGGCGCAGTGCTTGATCTGCCTGAGCTTGTGCGCGCTCTGCTTGGGCATAAGCCGCAGCATTATCTAGCGCAATCGCGCCGTAAGCACATAGCGTCAAGAAAATTGAAGATTCGCGCTCACCATAGGCGTACAAGCTAGGTGTTTGAATCGACATCACCCCAAGCAAACGATCCCCCACAAGCAAGGGGGCAAACAATAAGCTATGGGTATCTAATGTGCCTAGCACGTGATTTGGGTCGTCATGCTCAGCCTCTAAATGCACCAATATTTCTTTTCTAGTTCTGGCGACTCGGGCGAAATGCGACTGCGGGTGATCTAAGGTCAGTGGAGGGAAATCGACGGCCACGCCATTTTCCCGTGAAAAAGCCATCGTTAATATATCTTCTTGCAGCATAAACACCAGAAAACAACGGGCATCCAGCAATTCATTCACATGGCGAAAAAGCGTAGCAAACACGGCGTTTTTATCTAGGCTGGCCGTAATTTCGCGCCCTATCACTCCTAGTGTTTCCAGCGTGGCACTGGTTTCTTTTAAGGTTAGTGCCACTTGGCGATGGTTTTCTGTTTCGGCACGAGCACGCTCTAAATCATGATGAATTTGCATCGCCAAAGCGCGCCGCTCCAATGCGGCTGAATGATTACTTTTATAAACTTCACTGGCCTGCGCCCCATAGCGGTAAGCCGCAGCAAAATCACCACTGGCAGCATAAGCTTTGGCCACTTCAGCGAGCAATTCTGACGAAAGCGCATAATTAGTTTTACTTTCCAACAGCTGCAAAGCTTGCATTAAGTAATGCAGGCTTGCATTGCTTTCCAGCATCTCCGCAGGTGGGGCCAACTCGGGGCTCAGATGCATTTCTGCTAGCACGCGCAAAATTTTAACTTGCATATCCACGCTGTTATACTTACGCGCCAACACTAAGGCAGCTTGCGCTTTATCATGTGCCGCGCTCAGCTGCCCCAAGCGAAACAGCGCACTGGCTTGCCCGCTCCACGCCAGCATCATTTGATCGGGTGCCGTGCTTGAGAGCGGATGAGCCTCTAGCTGTGTGTAAAACTGTAAGCTAGCCAGAAAATGGCCTGCGGCAAGTTCCAAGCGACCAAAAGCTTGCAAACCCAAGGCATAATTTCGCAGCCCAGTTTGCTTGGCGAGCAGTTGCATGCCCTCTTCTAAGCAAGTCCTTGCCTCTTGCCGCCTATCCAATTGCTGTAATAAATCCCCCGCCAACATCAAACAAAAACCCACGCTGCTTGGCCAGCCGGCACTACGGGCTAGGGACAAACCGCGCTCTAGCCATTCCATAGCCAAATCTAAGTCTTCTAAAGACTCAAACGCATTAGCAATATTATTGGCCGAAATAATGGCGAGACGTAGCAAACCGCAATCCAAGGCCGCTGAATAAGCACGTAAAGTAGATTGAATCGCCCGACTAGGCGAATTAGTGAGGGCTGCCACCAAGCCATAAGCGGTGGCAATATAAGCCGCAAGTGCTGCGGGATAATCCTTGTCTTCAGGAAAACGCTGGGCTAATTGCGCAGCAATGGCTTGCGGATCATTAAATACCAAACTGACCAAATACCGCGCCTCGATGATATCAGCACGCAAGATCTCGCCCGCCTGCTGATAAGCTTGCCTCGCCAAATCAAAGGACGCGGGGGACTGCTCCAAGAAACCCTGATCAGTTAAAATCTGCGCCTGCAATGAATAAGCATCGCCCAAGCCAAGCGAATCTTGCAGCTCGGTAAACACCCTAATCGCTTGAGCCAACAGCGCTTCGGCGCGGTTAAACTCAACAAACAGCAATTTACATTCGGCCTGCAGCAATAATATTCGCGCCCATAAACGACGAGACTCATCATCCTTGCCAAGCAAAGCTTCAGCCTGCCCTGCCAAAAGCAGCGCCCGAGCGCAATCTCTCTGCCGCAAATGCCAAGCCAATTGCACCAGCACAGCCGCTTGAGCACCATCTGCCGAAATTAAATCTCGTTCCAATTCATGAACGACTGCGTTGGATACAAATAACTCCATCACACCACTCCAAAGCTATTTTTACTGCATTGTAGCGGGTCAATTGCAGGCGCTTTGTAAGAGCGATATAAAACGCTCACGCAAAACAGGCGGTCTCATGAGTGCAGCTTGCCGCTTGGATACAAAATGTGCCCAGCCTAAATTTATTCACTCTGATCACTCGCCCCCAAGCAATCTCAGCCAATCTCTATCGCACAAAAAGTCGCTATATAAACGCGCTTCGGGTGAGCCTGCTTCGGGGTGGTAATCGTAGCGCCAATTTACAAGCGGTGGCATGGACATCAGGATGGATTCGGTGCGCCCACCTGATTGCAAACCAAACAGCGTGCCACGATCAAATACCAGATTAAATTCTACATAACGGCCACGGCGATAGGATTGCCAATCGCGCTCGCGCTGGCCGTATTCGGCATCTTCGTGGCGCTCTACGATAGGTACGTAAGCAGGTAAAAAGGCATTACCCACGCTTTGCATCATGGCAAAGCTGGCTTCAAAACCGGCGGCGTTGTAATCATCAAAGAAAATACCACCGATACCACGCGGCTCGTTGCGGTGTTTTAAGTGGAAATATCGATCACACCACGCTTTGAATTCTGGATAGAGCGCCGCACCAAAAGGATCGAGCGCGTCTTTACAGGCTTGGTGAAAATGCACCGCATCCGCTTCTTGGCCGTAATAGGGGGTGAGATCCATGCCGCCGCCAAACCACCAGACATCTTGCTCGCCTTCTTTATACGCGCGAAACAAACGCACATTCATATGCACGGTGGGGATGTATGGGTTGCGCGGATGCAAGACCAAGGACACACCCATCGCTTCAAAGGCCCGCCCTGCCAGCTCTGGTCGACCGGCACTGGCTGATGGCGGCAGAGCACCGCCCATCACATGCGAGAAATTCACGCCGCCACGCTCAAATAGATTGCCGCCTTCAATCACCCGAGTCATGCCACCGCCACCGCCTTCTCTTTCCCATTGATCGGTATGAAAAGTAGATCCATCGAGCTGCTCTAAGGTGGCGACAATATTTTGTTGCAGGCTCAGGAGGTAATCTTTAACGGCAGTTGAATTCATTAAAAATCCTAGTAAATATAAAGGCGGCCCTACGCGCATCAACTTAAGCCAATATCATGCTGTGCTCATCATGTAGGGCGGGTGAAACCCGCCGATAATGCTATGAAAGGCAAGGAAAACGGCGGGTTTCACCCGCCCTACAGTGGCAGTTTATATTGGAGAATGGCTTAAGTTGAAGCCTATAAGCTAATAAAAAGGCTGCCGAAAATGGCAGCCTAGATAGAGTGTTACAGCAGGGAGTTCATTAAGCCGCTTGCACAGGGGCGTGGTGCTTAATTTCTTTGATTCGGTTGTCCGCATCCACAAACACCAGCGCTGGGTGGAAAGCGGCGATTTCTGCTTCTTCAAAATTAGCGAAGGTGGCGATAATCAGTAAATCACCCACCGCAGCACGGCGCGCTGCCGAGCCATTCACCGAAATAATCCCCGAGCCACGTTCGGCCTTAATGGCGTAGGTAGAGAAGCGCTCGCCGTTATCCACATTCCAGATATGAATCTGCTCATGTTCAAGGATATTAGCGGCTTCAAGCAGGTTTTCATCGATGGCGCACGAGCCTTCGTAATGCAGCTCAGAGTGCGTGGTAGAACAGCGATGAATTTTCGATTTAAGCAGAGAACGTTGCATGGTGTTTCTCCAGCCCGTTTCTGGGCAGGGCGATTTCAGAAGGGATCAGATTATAATCCCAGAACTGGTGATTGGACAGGGTAAATAGATGAGAGATGGACTCTTTTGACGCAGCGCAGCATATCTACACACGACTCAAGAGCAGCCCTATCAGCCTCGGTAAATAAAACAGCCATCTAGCAGAAACTCACCAGTGGACACGCGAGCATCTGGCGATACGCGGTCAAAATTAAGTTGCTGACCATCCACCACCACCCAAGCCGGAATCGGTTTTTCTTGGTAGCTGCCTATCACTTCATCAGCACGTTGAATATTGGCTGGAGACTTCACCATCAGCGGCGCAGGGCTGGGCTGCACTGGGCTGGTATCGATCTCTTTAGGCGCGGCAGCGGCTTCAATTTCAGCGGCTTGCAGTGGCAAATTGCGTAAATACAAATTAAACGCGAATTGCGGCAAGATCAGCCTGCGTACTTTTTTCTCATCATCGATGATGCAGCACACGCCAAATTCTGTTTCGCACTTAGGGCAGTGTGCTTTGGCAGCAATGGCAATATGGTTCTCTACCAAACGCGCAATGCCGAACATATCGTTGGCTTGCAACATTTCCCCACAGCTCACACAGGGCTTAGAGAATTGGCGAACCTGCGAGCCATTTTTAAACTTCAAAGGCAGGCATTGCTTAAGGCGTTGATTGGGTAGCATTTATAACCATCGTTGTTTGTTAAATAATATGGAGAGTGGAGAGTAGTGATGGGGGAGTAAAATTCTCCCCAAGCCCGCAACTCCCTACTCCCTACTCCCAGCCTTTTAGATTGTCGCCATGCGCGTTTCAAGCACAAGCTCAAGTAAATCAATTTTCATCACTTGTAGACTGACCGTTGTACCAGCAGGTAGTTCCGGTATTCCTGCACGCATCACTAATGGCATGCCATCGACTCGAACTAAATTCTCTTTGATGACTACGGCGGTAATTTCACGTTTATTTTCTTGCTGCAAGTAACGCAAGCACCAGTACCTTTCCATCTTATCTTGTAATTCAGCGTAAGCGGCGTAGGCAGTGTCGAAACTTCCGATAATCGAATACAGCTCAGCGTCATTTTTTTGAAAGCGTGGCTTAGTATTGCCAATCAGTGCCAGTAATTGCAGCTGATTCACGTAATCCACCGCGCGGCGTAGCGGTGAAGAGGCCCAAGAATAGCACTCCACGCCCAAGCCAATATGCGGGCCTGCCTGCGTGGTTAAACGCACACGACCGCCATTTTGCCCGCGATAAATCCCCGCCACTTGGCCCTGCATCAAATCCTTGCCCCAAGTACTATTGGCCAGAATCATCAACTCAGCGACCAGCTTATCCATCGGTGCGCCACGTTTACGCGGCACAATCCGCACGCGTTTTTCGCCATCAATCTGATCGATATAAAAGCTGTAATCAATTTTCAGCGGTGCAGTCGGGTCAGCTTTACCACGGCGGCCTTCTAATGCACCGGCAAAGTGCCATAAGAAAGTGATTTCTTCTTTCCAAGGGAAATCAGGCGCATCCGCTTTACCTGCCGTGTTTTCATTAAACACTGGCTCAAGCTGCTCGTGACGCAAGTTGGCAGCAATGGGCACCATTTCGACGACGCTGCGATGCGAAAGCACATCAAAACCGAGCGACAGCTCTAAATACATACTCAGCGCTGGGCAGGTTTGGCCTTCTTTTAGGGTAAACACTTCAACCACATCGTTGGGCAACATGGTGATCTTGTCGCCGGGCATATACACGGTAGACAAGCGATCCAGAATAATTTTATCGACGTCAGATCCCGCCGCAATGCCCAAGGCAGGTGCAGCGATATGGATACCCACCTGCCAATTGCCATTAGGCAAACGCTTCAGGCTGAAAGCATCGTCAATTTCTGTGGTGGTGGAGTCGTCAATACTAAAGGCTTGCACATCAGCCAGCGGCAAATCACTTGGGCAAGTCACTGGCTCGGTTGGCGCAAAGCCGCGGCCCTTAGG
Source organism: Pseudomonadota bacterium (assembly GCA_026399755.1). Classification (GTDB taxonomy): domain Bacteria; phylum Pseudomonadota; class Gammaproteobacteria; order Burkholderiales; family Chitinibacteraceae; genus Iodobacter. The sequence continues at coordinate 68,247 of JAPLQI010000060.1, read as the reverse complement.
GAAGGATTCAGCAAGAAAACCATCGAGTAGATAATCGGCCACATCAGGAATCGCGCCGATTTTTTCCATCAAACGCAAGGTAGACGTTTGCATGGCGTCCGCAGCAGCGGCCAAAGTTTTCCACTCGAGGGTATTTTTATCTGGGCGATGCAGTAATTTGCTCGCCAAAGGAATAAATGACTCGGGCAAAGCGCCAGCTTGTAGCTCGGCTTGCCAGATTGCCATTTGCTCGGCTTCTTTTTTCTTTTTTTCGAGGCCAGCTAAAGCCGCTTTCAGGTTTTCTTCTGGCGCAGCTTTGTAATGGCCACGGCCTTTGCGGTAGAAATACATCGGCGCGCCGTGTAGACGAATCAGCGCTGCAGCTTGTTGCTGCACCGAAGGGTTCGCGCCAAAGTATTCTGAGGCGATCGCATTAAAAGCAAACTCATCCGCGCCGCAGCATTCCCACAGGAAATCGATATCAATTTCATCCGCCGCAGCCTGTGCCGCTTTTAGGAAATCATCCAAGCTAATACGCTCAAAGCGCAGCAGCACATTGGCCGCCTTCACTTTAAAACGCTTACCACGGGTATCTTCAAGCATCAGGCTAGCCGCCTGCTCTTCCTTAATCGTGGCTACCTTGAAATTACCATCTTCCTCAAAAAAAACATTCATTCTCAAGCCGCCAGCATTCATTTATTGATTTAGCCGAGCATTATAACAAGGTCCGCCCTGCGTCGCTTGCAAGCCATCATAAAACCCAAACCTTAAACCACGGAGGAAGAGGGGAACACGGAGTGCCACGGAGAAAAACATAATTAACAACTCGGTTTTCTCCGTGAAACTCCGTGTCCTCTGTGGCCTCCGTGGTTCAAGATTTGGGTTTTGTTATGCTACACCCTGCTCTTACCTCATTACTCCGCCCCGCCCAATTGCGCCAGCAGCTCGGTTTGGTGCTCGTTGACCAAGGCTTGCGTCAGGTCGTTCATGTCGCCGTCCATGATGTAATCCAGCTTGTACAGCGTGAGATTAATCCGGTGATCGGTCATGCGGCCCTGCGGGAAGTTGTAGGTGCGGATGCGCTCAGATCGATCCCCCGAGCCCACCAGCGATTTACGCTGTGCGGCTTCTACCGCGTGGCGTTCGCGATCTTGTACGTCTTTAATTCGGGCGGCCAGCACTGATAAGGCGCGGGCTTTGTTTTTGTGCTGGCTGCGATCATCCTGGCATTCCACCACAATGCCGCTTGGAATATGCGTCACCCGCACCGCCGAGTCGGTTTTGTTAATGTGCTGACCACCGGCACCGCTGGCGCGGAAGGTGTCGATACGTAAATCGGCAGGGTTGATGTGGATTTCTTCGGCTTCATCGGCTTCGGCCATCACGGCAACCGTACACGCCGAGGTATGAATCCGGCCCTGTGTCTCGGTGGCCGGTACACGCTGCACACGGTGCGCACCAGATTCAAATTTCAGCCACGAATAAGCACCAAAGCCCACGATGCGGGCGATAATTTCGCGGTAACCACCCAGATCAGATTCACTGGCGGACACCACTTCTACCTGCCAGCGATTACGCTCGGCAAAGCGGCTATACATGCGGAATAAGTCCCCTGCAAACAGCGCCGCTTCATCCCCGCCCGTACCCGCGCGGATTTCCAAAAAGATATTGCGCTCGTCATTAGGATCTTTAGGCAGTAACGCTTTTTGTAGCTCGACTTCCAAAGCTTCGATGCGCACTTTGCCTTCTTTGATTTCTTCTTCGGCCATATCCTTCATATCAGGATCGCTGAGCATTTCTGCTGCGTCGGCCATATCGGCTTCAATCTGGGTAAAACGGTGATAAAGCGCCACCACAGGCTCTAATTCGGCACGCTCTTTGGTGAGCTTGCGATAGCTATTCATATCGCGAGTGGCTTCTTCAGTCGCCAGTAAAGCGTCGACTTCTTCAAGACGATCAGCAAGTTGCGCCAATTTGGCAGCAATAGAAGGTTTCATTTCAATTCCAGAGTGTATGTATTTGGCCTTTTAAACCCAAATCTTGAACCACGGAGGACACAGAGAACACAGAGTTACACGGAGAAAACCTTTGAGTAAATTAAGCACTTTTTTACCGCAGCTTAATCCTTCTCGGTTTTGTTTTTCTCCGTGAGACTCCGTGTCCTCCTTTTGCTCCGTGTTTCAAGATTTGGGTTTTAAGACGTGGTTTTATATTAATTATGGCTAGCTGGCAGCGCAGCTACTCGTGCAGGCGGTAGAGGCGGCGCACGGTGGCGAGGGTGTTTTCTTGCTCTTCTGGCAAGACATTATTTAAGGCGGCGAGTGGGGCGTGCATAAATTTATTGGCCATTTGGCGTGATAACTCTGCGAGCACGGCTTCTGCGTTTTCACCAGCAGCCAGTTTCTTTTGCGCTTTTTCCAGCTCATGCCGAGCGATTCGGTCGGCATAATCTTTTAAATCTCTAATCGTGGGGACCAGCGCGCGGCTAGATACCCAGCGATGAAAATCATCCACTCGTGAAGCGATAATCACCTCGGCCGATTCGACTTCGCCCGCTCGGGATTCTTGCCCCTGACGCACCACTTCGGCCAAGTCATCCAAGGTATAGAGATAGACATCGGATAAATCACCCACCTCGCCTTCGATATCACGCGGCACGGCTAAATCCACCATAAACATCGGTCTATGCTTGCGCTCTTTCAGTGCCCGCTCAACCATGCCCTTGCCCACAATAGGCAGCGGCGCGGCGGTTGATGTGACCACAATATCAAACTCGGCCAATCTGGATGGTAAATCAGAGAGCAAAATCGCTTCGCCACCAAATTTCTTTGCTAGAATTTCTCCACGCTCTATGGTGCGATTAGCCACTGTAATCTGCTTGGGGCCGCGGGCGTGAAAGTGCGTGGCGCAGAGATCGATCATTTCTCCTGCGCCAATAAAGAGCACCTTACAGGATGCGACCGAGGGGAATAATCGCTCGGCTAGCCTTACCGATGCTGCCGCCATCGATACCGATGCAGCGCCAATCCGCGTTTGGGTTCTAACTTCTTTGGCCACCGAAAAAGCGCGCTGAAATACGCCATTAAGCAGCACTCCCATCGTGCCCGCGTCTCTGGCAAAGCGCTCAGCGTCTTTTAGCTGACCTAAAATCTGTGTTTCGCCTAAGACCATTGAATCTAAACCACTGGCCACTCTAAACGCATGCGAGGCCGCGGCCCCACCATTAAGCAAATAGAGGTGTGGCTCAATATCACGAACGATATGCCCACGATCCGCCGCCAGCCAAGCCAAAACTTGCTGGGGTTCGCGTGCATTACAGTAGAGTTCGGTGCGATTACAGGTTGATACGATGGCCGCTTCTGACACGCCCAACTCGGCGCTCAGCATGGCTAAGGCCGTCGGCACTTCCGCTGGAGTAAACGCGAGCCTCTCCCTGACTGCGACAGGTGCAGTGTGGTAATTAACGCCGAGGACAAGCAGATTCATAGGGATTCATCGAGGGCAGGCGGAAGAAAACCGCCCATTTTACCCTGAAACGGTAAGCAACTCACAGCGTAGTAATGAATACCATTAGGCATGGCTGACTCAAATCAAGATATAAAGAGGTATTAGGGTTCATAGGGGGAAGGAATTCTATGCACCAAATGAGGCATTTATCATAAATTGGCCACGCATTTATAAACATCGAATCATCGTGGGGCGGGCTTCAGGCGCCCTACAAAAGATGCAATGCATGCCATTGGCTTTAGTAATACGCATAGGGCTCAGAAAGAGGGATGGCCTTCTGTTTTACGCGAGCATCCAAGCCGCTGCCCCCCCTAATTCCCTAACTGATATTCAAATAAATCATAGCCCATTTGCTGCTCAACTAGCCTGGTAGCTCTAATCAAGATCTCTCCATCCGCCGTGAGCACAGATAACTCACGTAAATTCATATAACAGCCTTTGGGTGTTGCCAGCATAGGGGCTTGCTTGAGTGCTGGGATTTCAGGCAGCAGCAAAGCGGGTTGGTATTCTGCGTTTTTCTGGCCTATGGTCGGGCGAAACATCACGGCAGAAGCACGCACAGTAATAATTTGCAGGCCAATTTCTAAGCGCTGCTTATCCATTTGCTGCAGCCAACGCACCGAGGCTACCATCCAGTTTTCATGTCCTTGAGCACGCAAAGCCACAATTTCACCCGCACGTACCCGCTCTGCCAACATATGCTCAGCTGCTACGGCATAGCCACCAGGGCTTTCATTAACCACTTTCCAATGCGTGATAGGCAGCTCTTCGGAAGGGGCCTGCAAGATATCATCGTCGAGTAAATTTTCGGGCTGCAATAAAGTTTGCCCTTCATTCACACATAAGACGGCCGCTCTTAAGCCCAAGCACATCTCAACAGGTGTTTCTGAGGGAATTCTTTGAAAAGTACGTTTAGGGGCAATAGCCCATTGCCGCGATACACGACGTAAGATTTCAATCCACATCAGTAATTTTATACGATCATGTGCCAACAGCGATTTTGCTTCGAGATCCGTCAAAGACTTGCGTAGATGTCGAATTAATTCTGAAGTATCAAACAGCACCCCGCTGCCTAAATACCCTTCCATACTCCTAGCCCCAACATACTGAGGCGGCTTATCTTCATCCAAGCTCACTAAGAAAAAGCCTGCTGAACTCCCTAATTGAGAGACGGGCTGAAAATGGGCGTAACCCGCATAATTTTCAACAATTTCTACTACTTTATCTAATTCAATACCAGCAAAGCGCTGTGGCTCAGCAAGAGCTAAGAGCAAGATATATTTATAGGTGCGAGCCACACTTGGCACATTTTTCTCTGCCGAAGTTTGATCAATCAGCTGAGCCTCAACCGCATAACGAAATAATTTATGCGCTTCCAGCCAAACACCCTCAGGCATTGGCGAATACACGCGATAGCAAAGCTGAGACAAGGAATAATACTGAGCCAATATTTTCTGAATTAACACAGGCACAATCTTGGCATTACCAAACACAAGGCGCTTGTCTAGGCGATCTATTAGCGCAATTTTATAGCCATCTGCCAGCTCCAAAATCAGCCTTCGAGCCAGTGTTGCCGCGGTGTGTGCCTGCTCTTTCAGCGGCAGTCCCGGCACTCGATAAATAATATCTAACTCACTCCGTAGAGACTCCAGCGTGGCCGCATATTCATCCAATAGCTTAATGCGATCATCCGCACTTATTTTGACGCGATTGCATGCCGCCAAGGCATCGCACATTTGCCGCCCAGCCACCAAAGGATTCGCCATAGGCAAAGCAATCAGCCATGCATTTAAACGCTTGGGATTGATTTCGACACTAGATGCCAAATTAGGCTCATAAACCGGTAATTTAAGCGACAGCGACATCAATAAACTCCGAACTAAGCGTTTCCACCGCATCGAGCGCAGCCATTGTGCCTGCTAATAGATGCACTGCCTCTTCATCCGTCAAGCAATAGGGCGGCATAAAATAAACAGTATTGCCAATGGGCCTGAGCAACAGTTCCTGCTCTAAAGCCGCTGCAAAAAAGCGTTGTGCAAATCCGGGCGCTGCATCGATCACATCAAAGGCCCAGATCATCCCCGTGCGCCGATAATTTTTGATCTTAGGATGCATAGCTAGCGCAGCAAATACCACATCCCATCGCTGAGCTTTCTCAATATTTTTGGCGATAACATCGTCATCTGCAAAAATATCCAACACAGCTAAAGCCGCCGCACACGCCAATGGATTACCTGTATAAGAATGCGAATGCAAAAAGGCCCGATTGATATCGTCGTGATAAAAAGCTGCATAGATTTCATCACGACTCAGCACCACGGCCAGCGGCAAGAAGCCACCGGTAATTCCTTTAGAAAGACATAAAAAGTCAGGTTTTATCTTTGCCTGCTCATAAGCAAACATAGACCCTGTACGGCCAAAACCCACGGCAATTTCGTCACAAATCAAATGAATTTGATAGCGATCGCATAAAGCCCGGGCTTTTTGTAGATAGCCAATGTCGTACATCGCCATGCCTGCCGCACCTTGTACCAAGGGCTCGATAATCAGAGCGGCGATATTTTGATGATGCTCGGCCAGCGTAGCCGCCAAAGCTTGAATGGCGCGCTCCGCCACATCGGCAGCCGTTTCACCGGCCTCAGCTTGGCGTGCATCGGGGTTCATCACGCAGAAATTGTCCCTGACTAAGGGCGCATAAGCCGCACGAAAAATCGGCACATCGGTCACCGATAATGCCCCTGCCGTTTCGCCGTGATAGCTATTTTCTAAGTAGATAAAGCGATTTTTTTGCGGCTGGCCCAGATTGCGCCAGTAATGCACCGACATTTTAAGCGCCACTTCAATAGCAGATGCGCCATCCGAGCCATAAAAGGCGTGGCCCAAGCCGCTTAGCGTTGCAAGGCGCTCGGATAACTCCACCACGGGCTGATGGGTAAACCCAGCCAGCATCACATGCTCTAAGCTATCCATTTGCTGGCTAATTGCCGCTTTAATTCTGGGCTCGCCATGGCCAAATAAATTAACCCACCAGCTAGAAACCGCATCCAGATAACGTTTGCCATCCACATCGTATAGCCACGCGCCTTGCGCTCGGGCAATAGGGATCAGAGGAAAACTTTCATGCCGCTTCATTTGCGTACAAGGGTGCCATACCGCAGCTAAGCTTCGTGCCAGTAAATTAGTGTTTTTCATATGGAAATATAAAGCTTCAGATAAGCTATTTTAGCCCAGACTGCCCAATACCCTAGCAAAATCCACTTTAAAGCGCATAGGGCACGCCCATAGTAAAAAAGGCGAGCACGTCGGCTCGCCCAAATCAAATTAACTCATCCGTTTTAGAATGATTTAGAAATACTCAGCTTGTAATTACGCCCCACTCCAGTCACGCCTTCACTCAGGTAGGGTTGGTAATCGCGATTAAATATATTATCAATCGTCAGCCTTGCCTCTAGGCCGCTTAGCATGTCGCCCTTGCCTTTCCAGCTAGCAAATAAGGTATGCAGGCCATAGCCTTTGGATGGTGATAAGCGATAAACATTGCCAAGCGGCAAGACTTTGTCTTGTTCACCCACAAATTTGCCCTGCCAACCTGCGGTAACCCCCTGCTCTGGTAATTTAATCCCCATTCCCAGCATCAGCTTATCGGGTGCCACGCTCGATACCGGCTCATCGTTGCCCCAAGGATCACGCTGGCTGCCGTTTCTTCTGCCGTATTGCATCGATACGGACGCATTAGCAAAGAAATAACGCGTGTTATAGAAGGTTTCGATCTCCATCCCTTCGGTTTTATAGCCACTCAAATTGCGGTAATTAGACAGCGCTGGCGGTAATTTATCTCGCCCCGCAGACGTGTAGCCTGGCACCAAAACACCAAGGCGTGGGCCGATATTGTCTGAGACTCGGTTCTGGTACAGGGTAAAGCGCAGCTGTGCATCGTCATTTTCGGTTAGCAAACCTTGCTGGTTCCACATTGCGCCCACGCGCGCAGCAGTAATACGCTCGACATCGAGGCCACGGCTAGTGCCTGGTGTAGCTGACCCCACTGATGACGAAACGTAATACTCGGTGGAATACAACTCATCAATCGTCGGTGCGCGCCAAGTCTGGCTGATATCTGCAAAGAAAGAGGCATGGTTAGTGGCTTTCCAAAACAGGCCCAATCGAGGTGAAAAGCCTTCAAATCGAGCTTCGCTATAATCATGACCTGCCGCAGGCAGCGGGCTGTTATAACGGCGCGCCCGGTTCGGCACACCTTCTGCGGTGATATGGTCGTAGCGCAATGCCGCTGTCAGCGTCACATCTCCATAGCTCACCGCATCTTGCACATGAATGCCTAGGCCTCTTTGCTGACCAGCAGGCATATAGTAAGGCTGGAAATAGCCGTAGTTATAACTTGGGTCTTTTATCGCCGTGCTGCTTGGGTAATACATTAAGGTATCGCGCTGATTATCGTGCCACTGCGTGCCAACGCTCAGCACATGGGCAAAGGGGCCACTCGTAAACAAGCTTTCATTGCGTAAATCAGCCAGCTTATCGGTGTAAGTCGCCCAGCTTTCATTGCCTAAGGAGCCAAGGAAAGAGCCGACAGAGGCCGTAGCGGAGCGTTGATCGTGCTGATTAGTTTTAGAGTAGCCATAGCTCGCCAATACATTGATCAGCGGATTATCACTCGGGCTAAAGCGCCATTTTGCTGAGTAAGTGGTGTCTTCCTGATCCCGGTACAGCACCTTGCGCTTCCATGCTTCATCCAAACCAAATTTTTTAATTTCTGCATCGGTGGGCGCTGGAGCGTCTTCGCCCAGTGCCGCAAAAGGGGCCCAAGCGCTGCTTCGGCCTTGCATGATCGATAGCGTAAGTAACTGATCTTCAGTCAGGCGGATATTAAGTTTTGCGAGACTGGAAGGCGCGTCAATAGCAGAAAAGCGGAAAGGGTCGCCATTGGGTTTACGCAAATCATCAGATTCGCGCTGAGTAAAATACACCAACGCATCAAAACGGCCATCTTCAGTGCGGCCATACACAGCCGCCGTGGTGTCATGCTCATGATTATTTGTTTGATGCGAATACTTGAGCAAAGCGCCTAGATTAGCATCGCCCTGTAAAAGGTCTTTAGCGTCTTTAGTCTCAATCGTAATCACACCACCAAAGCCACCATTGCCATAAAGAGAAGTGTGCGGGCCTTTATTCACTTCAATTTGTTTCACTAGCTCTGGTTCGATAAAAATCGAACCCTGGCGGTATTTTTCAAAGCCCTTAGGCGCTCCATCCACAATCACTTTTACATCTTGAACTTTATTAAAGCCCCAGATATTTAAAGTTTGCCCGCTAGGACGCGATGTGCCGCTTAAATCTACCCCCGGCAGGGTATCGAGCAAAGCCGCCACATTACTAGCTTGCTGACGTTCAATATCTTCATGATCCAAATAAGAGCGCCCTACATTGGCGCTGCCTATTTTTTCGCCAAATACGCTGACTGCGGGCAAAGTCGTTTCAGTAGGCTTTTTTGCAGCTACCTCACTGGCTGTTTTACTCGTTGTTTTGCTTGCGAAGGCAGGGGCACTAAACGCAGCGGCAAGCGCCAACAGCATCGCTGTATTTTGGATTTTCATTTTACTTAAACTCGTTTTAATCAGCATAAAGGACGAATTGATCGCTCAATTCGTCCTTTTTTAGGGAAATCGACAGTGACTTATAGGTGTGACTCAATTGTCATTATTATAAATGATAATGATTCCCATTAAAAGTTAATCAGTAAAATCTTACAAAATGCCCTAAGGTCGCAGCAAGCACTTGCCGCCTCTATTGAAAAATATCCGCCTTCCCCTACTTGAAAAGTCCTTGCCTCGCCCACATCATCTAGCACTCGTTAGCCTTGAGTGCTAACAACGCTTTTCAGGCCTTCCGAACTAGGTTGGCCTACTAATTGAATGCCACTTTTTTATCTGGAGAGTGAACACCATGAAAATTCGTCCTTTGCATGACCGTGTAGTAATCAAACGCGTTGAAGCTGAAGAAAAAACTGCATCTGGCATCGTGTTGCCAGGTAACGCTGCTGAAAAGCCGGATATGGGCGAAGTAGTTGCCGTCGGTAACGGTAAGATTTTAGAAAACGGCTCAGTACGCCCAATGGCAGTTAAAGCTGGCGACAAGGTTATTTTTGGTAAGTACAGTGGCCAAACCGTGAAAGTAGATGGCGACGAACTGCTAGTAATGCGTGAAGAAGACATCATGGGCGTGATCGAAGGCTAAGCCTGATCCGTCATTGCCAAGGCTTTGGTCTGGCACGATCTCAAACTATTACGGAGTAAATAAACATGGCTGCAAAAGAAGTTAAATTCGGTGATTCCGCCCGTGCTCGCATGGTTGCTGGTGTAAACATTCTGGCTGATGCCGTTAAAGTAACACTGGGCCCTAAGGGTCGTAACGTTGTGCTAGAACGCAGCTACGGCGCGCCTACCATCACCAAAGACGGTGTATCGGTAGCCAAAGAAATTGAATTAAAAGACCGCTTCGAAAACATGGGCGCGCAAATGGTGAAGGAAGTTGCATCTAAGACTTCTGATATCGCTGGTGACGGTACAACCACGGCTACCGTATTGGCTCAAGCCATCGTGCAAGAAGGCATGAAATACGTAGCTGCTGGCATGAACCCAATGGATTTGAAGCGCGGTATCGACAAGGCTGTGATTGCCTTGGTTGCTGAGCTGAAAAACATTGCTAAGCCTTGCTCTACCACCAAAGAAATCGCTCAAGTTGGCTCTATCTCTGCTAACAGCGACGAAATCATCGGCGAAAAAATCGCTGCTGCGATGGAAAAAGTAGGTAAAGAAGGCGTGATTACCGTTGAAGACGGTACTGGCCTTGAAGATGAGTTGGATGTAGTTGAAGGTATGCAATTTGACCGCGGCTACCTCTCCCCTTACTTCATCAACAACCCAGAAAAACAAATTGCCCTGCTGGACAATCCGTTTGTTCTGCTTTTCGACAAGAAAATCAGCAACATCCGTGACCTGCTACCGGTACTGGAACAAGTCGCTAAGGCTGGCCGTCCATTGTTGATTATTGCTGAAGATGTAGACGGCGAAGCGCTGGCTACTCTGGTAGTGAACAACATTCGCGGCATTCTGAAGACTGTAGCGGTTAAGGCTCCAGGCTTTGGTGATCGTCGTAAAGCCATGTTGGAAGACATCGCTACCCTGACTGGCGGTACTGTGATCGCTGAAGAAGTTGGCCTGACCCTAGAAAAAGCCACATTGGCTGAATTGGGTTCTGCTAAGCGTATCGAAGTATCCAAAGAAAACACCATCATCATCGATGGCGCGGGTAATGAAGAAAGCATCAAAACACGCGTTGGCCTGATCCGTAAGCAAATCGAAGACGCAAGCAGCGATTACGATCGTGAAAAACTGCAAGAACGCGTGGCTAAATTGGCTGGCGGCGTTGCAGTGATCAAGGTTGGTGCAGCCACTGAAGTTGAAATGAAAGAGAAGAAAGCCCGTGTTGAAGACGCACTGCACGCAACACGCGCAGCTGTGGAAGAAGGCATTGTGGCCGGTGGTGGTGTAGCTCTGCTGCGCGCACGCTCTTCCATCGTGGATCTGAAAGGCGCTAACGTTGATCAAGATGCAGGTATCAAGATCGTACTGAAAGCCATCGAAGCACCATTGCGTCAAATCGTACAAAACGCAGGCGACGAGCCTAGCGTTGTGGTTTCCAAAGTATTGGAAGGCAAAGGTAACTTCGGTTACAACGCCGGTACTGGCGTTTACGGCGATATGGTAGAAATGGGTGTTCTTGACCCAGCTAAAGTAACTCGCTCGGCACTGCAACACGCAGCATCGATCGCTGGCCTGATGCTGACTACCGACTGCATGATTGCTGAGCTTCCAAAAGAAGAAGGCGCAGGCATGCCAGATATGGGCGGCATGGGTGGTATGGGCGGCATGGGTATGTAATGTAGGGTGCACGCTAAGCTTTGCGAGCGACTGTTTTAGTCGCTCAGTAAAGCGCAGTGCGCCATGAGTATCATGCTTAATGCTTGATGCTCTTGCCCCATAAAAAACGCCACTCCCAAGGGGGTGGCGTTTTTTTGTGAGCTGCATTCGTACTCAATTCACTTTTGCTTCTAAATGATTACTTATGCCTGTGTTACTTTACGACGACGAGCCGCCAATAAGGAAACCAGCCCTAGCCCCATTAAGGCATAGGTTTCTGGCTCAGGTACAGGGGCTGCAGCCACGCTAAACACCGCGCTCTTACCTTCCTCAAATGCTAGTCCTTGCCAATTTACATATAAATTATTGCCATCAAAAGAAAGATTACTATTTGAAAGTCCTGAAATACCTGTATTCGACAAAACAGAGAAACTAGTAAAATCACCTAATTGATTTTTAACATCTGAAATTCTAAAACCATTAAAAAGAGTATTATTCCAAATACTGCTACTCAGAAAATCAACAACAATACCATTGTCATTTAAACTAACATTAAATAACTCTGGCATAACTGCAGGCACACTTGTAGAAATTAAAGTAGCAGCTTGATAATTAGTATCTTTATCTGGAAAAAGATATTGAAACTCTACAGTCTTACCATCAAATACCCCAGCCTGAGAAAGCATAGATACGGTAGAAAGAGCAATTGCAAGTAATGTTTTTTTCATGATACCCCCTAGTGAATTCTATAAAGTTAATCAAGATACATTACGTCATAAAAAATGCATCATTCCTTACTAATCCGAAAAAAAAATAGCATCATGGCTAATCAATAATAAAATTAAAACCACCAAAACTAGCAAGGCATTAAAACCGAGTAAATCACATCCACACTCAGAAACACTAAATATTTTAATTACATACATCAAAAAACATACACAACAATTAATTATATAAATGATTAATAATATTGATTAATATCATTCTAGTAAGCACATACGATCAGCGCATATTTTGCTAGCTTAGACATCGCCAATCAGACTAATTTATTGGCACTGAATGCCGCCATCGAAGCGGCGCGCGCGGGAGAAGGCGGGCATGGCTTTGCCGTGGTGGCCGATGAAGTACGTAAACTGGCCGAGCGCAGCACCAGCCAGCTGGTCTCGGAAAATGTTGAACGTGTGGCGCAAATGACCGAAGAAAACTCCGCCGCCACGCATAGCCTCAACGGATCTGCGCGCGCCATGATGGAAACTACAATCAGGCTCAAAAAATCGCTTGCGCAGTTTCAGTTGGCTTAAGAAAGTTGGGGTTGAAGCAGGAGTCCACCTCCCCCCAATCCCTACTTACTTTTTATATCCCATTTTTTCAGCCATCATCAGCCGAATATCCCTCCTTGCTTCTGCCGCCACCCAGCGCACTTTTTCATCATCGTTGCTGGGTATTAAAGGGGGCACCACTACCGACTTACCGTCGTCGCCCATCGCCACCATAGTGAAATAACAGCTATTGGTGTGTCTCTCGGTTTGGGTGCGGATATTCTCGGCCACCACTCGAATCCCCACTTCCATAGATGTGCGACCGGTGTAGTTTACGCTGGCTAAAAAATACACCAGCTCGCCCACAAATACCGGCAGCTTAAATACCACCTGATCCACAGATAAAGTCACCGCATACGCCCCCGCATAGCGGCTGGCACAGGCGTAAGCCACCTGATCCAATTCTTTCAGCAAAGCACCACCGTGCACCTTGCCTGAGAAATTCGCCATATCTGGCGTCATCAAAACCGTCATCATCATTTGGTGCTTAGGGAGGTCAAACATGGCACTTCCTTTATCTCTATCAAATTTCAGCATAGCCCCCAAGCCTGCCATATCAAGCATGAGGCACCACACTGCATTTATTAAACATATATAGCCGCAGGCATAAGTCTATTTATGCAAAAAACATATAAATTAACAGTAAAAAACCAGCATAATTCGCCCTCTATTTGGTCTTCTTTATTAAAAAAACGTATTAATACGCAAAGTGCTAGAACAAAAGACTTTATCAACCATAACGGGCACGCCCAAGCAGGATTTACATATGTCTGTTATCTACCATGCTCACGTTTATTTCTTGCCAGAACAAATCAATGCCGCCGAAACACTGCACAGCATATTAAGCAAAATTCTGCCAACAAACTGCTGGATGGGTGAATTAATCCACCGCGAAGTAGGCCCACATACCCAGCCGATGTTTGAAATCAATTTTGATGAAAGCTTACTAAGCGAAGTCCGCGCCCTGCTTGAAGCGCAGCGTGGTGAACTATCCATCTTGATTCACCCAGAGTTAAGCGATGATGTAGAAGCCCATACCAATGGCGCAAGCTGGTTAGGCGAAGAATTAGCCTTGAAAATCCACACCTTGTCGCGAGGGGAGTGATCGTGGGGCGGGTGCTTACCTAACCCTATCAACTTAGCAAAATGTTTTTTGTAGGGCGGGTGAAACCCGCCGAGCTTTGCGATAAAACACGAAAAACGGCGGGTTTCACCCGCCCTACAATGATTAAATTATTGCGTGGCAGCGCTAGGGCGAGTTAGCTTTAGCAACCCGCGCGGAGCTGTGCAGCCAAGCACAGACCACCTACTCAATAACCACCCTGCTTGCCACTCCTGAATCGCGGGTTACGTCTGCGGCTAAGCGCTGCTCCAAACTCCTCAAAACCACGCCCCGCCATGCGCACCTAGCACACCACCAAATGTAGCAATCAGGCCCAAAGCCAGCAGGGCGTAATGTAAGTTCTGTAACAGCCGCAATGTGCCTTGTGGATCTTGCTGAGCACGCCGGTGCAGCCAGCGGTGAATTACGAAGGGTTCCAGCACAAACAGCATCAGCGTAAACACCGCCCAAGTGATGATCATCGCCCACAGCCACCAACTGTCTAATAGGCGGCTCCAACTATCCGTCAGCCACAACATTGCCACACCCGACAACATCGCCAGCTGCGTCATCAGCTTGGCCTGATTGCCAAAGCGATGCTCAAGCAGCTCAAAGGTGGCGTAATCCTGCTGATGGCGGCGCAATGCAGGCAGCAGCACCAGCGTGACAAAAGCCACACCTCCTATCCAGAGCAATACAGAGACCACATGCACGGCGCGAAGTATTGCGTAGCTATTGAGTATCATGATGTTTGCCCGAACCAAAATGCTGATTTTACGCAGCTTCGCTGATGCAAGCGTTGAGTCAGATTAATCTAAGGGCGAAAAAAAACGCCACCTGCACTGGGTGACGTTTTTAAAGCTGGCGAGGATTAAACCCCTGCGCCGTGCGCTTGCTCATCTGCATGGTAGCTCGATCGCACCATTGCGCCTACGGCAGCGTGTTTAAAGCCAATCTCGTAAGCGAGTTTTTCAAACACTTTGAATTGATCGGGGTGCACATAACGCAGCACTGGCAGGTGGCCGGTGGCGGTAGGTTGCAGGTATTGGCCGATGGTGATCATGTCTACATCGTGGGCACGTAGATCGTGCATCACTTGGATCACTTCTTCATCGGTTTCGCCAAGGCCCACCATAATGCCGGATTTGGTCCGCACATCAGGGTACATGGCTTTAAAGCGCTTCAATAAATCTAAGGAATGCTGGTAATCCGAGCCTGGGCGCGCTTGTTTATACAGACGGGGAGCGGTTTCCAGATTGTGGTTCAAGACATCAGGTAGAGCATTGGCAAATAAATCCAGCGCCACATCTAAACGACCACGGAAATCGGGCACCAAGACTTCAACCTGAGTGCTAGGCGATTGCAGGCGCGATTGAGTAATGCAATCTACAAAATGCTGTGCACCACCATCACGTAAATCATCGCGATCGACCGAAGTAATCACCACGTATTTAAGCTTAAGCGCAGCAATGGTTTCGCCCAAATGCACGGGTTCTTGCGCATCGAGCGGATTAGGGCGGCCATGGCCTACATCGCAAAACGGGCAGCGACGGGTACAGATGTCACCCATGATCATAAAGGTGGCCGTGCCTTTGCCGAAGCATTCGCCAATATTAGGACAGGCGGCTTCTTCACACACGGTGTGCAGCTTTTGGCTACGCAGAATTTGCTTGATTTCACCAAAGCGGCCATTTAAAGATGGCGCTTGTACACGTATCCAATCGGGCTTTTTGATGCGCTGATCAAGCTGCACAATCTTAATGGGGATGCGAGCAGTTTTGGCTTCGCCCTTGAGCTTAACGCCCACTTCTTTCGATGGCTGTTTAGTGTCTTGAGTCATGGCTGATCGCTAGCTGAGTAAGGTAGAGGCATTTGAAAAACGGGGCATGGCTTCGCCGCATTTTTAAAGCGCCAATACCCCTACTTCGGTTAAGGGTTTGATCTGGTAGGCTATTTTTTCGGCAAGTTTACCGGCAATTGCGGCCGATGTCGCATCACTGGCGAAATCACTCAGCTGAGTCACGCGCATACCGGCGTAGCCGCAGGGATTAATCCAATCAAATGGCGTTAAATCCATATTCACATTCAGCGCTAAGCCGTGGTAGCTACAGCCCTTACGTATCCGCAATCCTAAGGAAGCAATTTTTGCTTCACCCATTTCCGGATTCACATACACGCCGGGTGCATCGACCTTGCCGTAAGCCACTACGCCAAAATCAGCTAGGGTATCTATTACAGATTGCTCTAGTTTTCTGACCAGCTCGCGCACACCCAAGCCATTACGGCGTAAATCCAGCAGCACATAGGCCACTACTTGGCCCGGGCCGTGGTAAGTAATCTGCCCGCCTCGATCGATTTGCACAACAGGAATGCTGGTGGCGGCAATCAGATGTTCAGGCTTGCCTGCTTGGCCTTGGGTGTAAACCGGCGGATGCTCGACTAGCCACACTTCATCAGGCGTATCGGCATCGCGGCTCTCGGTGAATGCCTGCATGGCCCGCCAAGTTGGCTCGTATTCAAGCATGCCCAGCTGTTTAATAATGAGTTCAGGCACTCACATCACCATCTTCACGAGCGGATGGGCGCGTAAAGCAGTATCGAGCGCATTCACTTCGTCAGCAGATTGGTAAGTGGCCGATAGCGTGACCGAAACAAAGCTGCCACCACTGCTGGTGCGTACCGAAATCCATTCTTCTTTAAACGCAGTGATATGTAATACCGCCAGCTCTTTCACAGCGGCATGAAACTCATCATGCGGCACATCTTTATGGCTGATCGCCTTCATTGGCAGCTCAGCCGGAAACTCAACTAAATCGGCTAGATTGGGCGCGTCTTGACTCATTATTTAAACCCTTTTTTACTCTACACCGAGGCGCATTGCCTCGTTTTTAAATACTTGAAAATAGCCATACATGGCTTGATACAGCGGCCCCGGCAGGCCTGTGCCAACAACTTGGCCATCTAAACTCACCACCGCCAGCACTTCTTTGGATGAAGAAGTTAGCCAGATTTCATCCGCAAGCCTAGCTTCAGACTCACTAATCGAACGAATCTCAAGCGGCATATTATGCTGCTTGGCAAGTTCTATTACCAAGTCATAAGTAATACCCGTCAGCATTAAATGGCTAGGGGGTGGGGCAAGTAACACGCCGTCTTTCACCACTAAGATGTTGCTGGATGCGCCTTCTATCAAGAGGCCATCCCGAAAAAGAATCGTTTCCGCCACGCCAGCATCCACGGCCTGCTGCTTGAGTAAAACATTAGCCAGCAGAGATATCGCCTTGATATTACAACGCTGCCAGCGAATATCGTCGCTAGCCACCGCCGCCACGCCTTTTGCAACCGCCTCGCTTGTGGGTGGCAATAATTCATCGGCAAACATAAATACCGTCGGCTCGGTCGTGGCGGGAAAAGCATGATTGCGCGGAAAAGCAGGGCCACGGGTGATTTGCACATAGATGCTTTGGTCTACAAAGCTTTGCTGATCAATCAGCTCTTGAATCAAGCTGGCCCATTCAGCCCCCATATAAGGGTTGGGCATATTAATCGCCGCCAAACTGCTTGCCAAGCGGCGCAGATGTTCGGTCAGCCTTAAAGGATGGCGGTTGTAGACAGGGATTGCTTCATAGATGCCATCACCAAACAAAAATCCGCGATCTAAAACAGAAATCTGCAAATCGGCCAATGGCGCAAAGCGACCATTTAGAAAACCTGTGAGTGCGGGGAAATCCATAAAGCGCTCCTCCCTACTAAAAAAAACCATAAATCTTTAACACGGAGAGCACGGAGAAAAACGACAAGTTAAAAAGAGGAAAACCCTCAAGGTTTTCTCCGTGAAACTCCGTGTTCTCTGTGTGCTCCGTGGTTCAAGACGTGGGTTTTAAAGCCATCGTGCCTAAATCAAGCAAAAATCGATTTAAACCACATGCGGATTGAATCCCATGCGCGGCCAAAGATATTGGCTTCGGGCACGGCTTCCAAGGCCACTACCGGCAATTCGACCAGTTGCTTACCATTTAAGCTCACCGCCAATTTACCTACATTCTGGCCCACTTTAATTGGGGCAATCAAAGGCTGGGTGCTGGTAAAGGCCATTTTCAGGTTTTTAGCATCGCCACGGCCCACAGTAATAAAGCGGTCTTCTAAAAAGCCCACATTAAGCTTATCGGCCTTGCCTTTCCAAACAGCCACATTTGAAACCGCTTGCTTAGCAGCATATAGACGCGGTGTTTCCTGGAACTGAATGCCCCAGTTCAGTAGTTTGCTCGACTCGCTCGCGCGGATTTCATCGCTAGCAGTCCCAACAACAACCGAAATCAAACGACGCCCATCGCGCTTGGTTGAAGCCACTAGATTATAACCAGCACTCTCGGTGTGGCCCGTCTTCATACCATCCACAAAAGGATCGCGGTACAGCAGCAGATTGCGGTTAGGCTGTTTGATATTGTTGTAAGCGAATTCTTTCATCGAGTAGATAGGATAAAACTCGGGGAAATCATGAATGATGGCGGCAGCCAGCTTGGCCAAATCGCCCACGGTCATATAGTGATCGGGGTCTGGTAGGCCAGTACTATTTTTAAAGTTAGTGCCATTCATGCCTAGGCGCTTGGCTTCACGCGTCATCAGCTGGGCAAAGACTTCTTCGCTACCGGCCATGGCTTCGGCCAGTGTGACGCAAGCGTCGTTACCACTTTGCACGATCATGCCCTTGATCAAATCATCCACAGTGACCGGCTTTTTAGGATCAAGGAACATGCGCGAGCCTTCGGTGCGCCAGCCTTTATCCGAAACGGTGAGCTGCTGATCCAGCTTTAACTTACCTTCTTTCACAAATTTAAAAGTGAGATAAGCCGTCATCAGCTTGGTCAAAGAAGCGGGCTCTACACGCATCTCCGGATCACGCCCAGCGAGCTGAATGCCACTTTGAAAATCAGTGAGTAAATAGGCCTTTGCAGCAATATCCGGCACTGGCGGTACGAAAGCCTGTGCAGAGGTCGCAATTAAAAGGGAAAGAATAAGAGCGGGTGTAGCAAGACGGGAGATCATGGCTGGCAGTGTGTGAGGGCTTAGAAAAATACGATTATAAAGGCAAGCAGCAGCGGATATGGCCAATCTCTCAGATATTAAGCAATATCTTTGAGGTAATAATTTGCCCATATTTATACTGGTAATTACGTAGGCATGAAATATGAGCTATTTCATGCCTATATCCGGTTTAAATGAATAACAGTAGCGCCGCTGGATTACCACCAAAGGCAAGCGGGAATGACGGCGTTTCAGAAGTGGGAGGTTAATAATGCCCCCATCCTAAAGATCAAACTCCCCGCGCCCCACATCCACCACTCGCCCGCCGACTTCTACTCGGCCATCGGCGGTGATACTCAAACGCAGATGCGCCAGACGGCCCGCTTTGTGGCCTTGAATCATCGTCGCGGTAAAAGGCAGATTGACGCCTTGTTTCAACAAATATGCACCAAGGTTTGCGCAAGCCGAACCTGTGCCGTTGTCTTCCACAATCTGCCCGTGCTGCGACCAAAAATAACGGGCAATCACCTCGCCATCCTGCCAAGCCCAAACCAGCGTGCCATCACGGTTGCGCCCTTGCAGCACCACATCGCGAAACAAATGCGATGCAGGCTGGCAAGCCATCACATCAGCGGCGCTTGCTAAAGGAATAATCAACTGCTCTGTGCCGCTATCCACGAATAAAGCATCCCCAGCAAAAGCACTTAAAGGTAGGCCCAAGGCTGGGGCTAAATCAGATAAAGATGGACCAGCGCGGTAAGTAGCAACATTAGCTGTCAGCGTGGCAACATCACCATCAAAGCGGACAGGAATCACCCCAGCTTTAAGCTCTAAACTGACTTCATTATGCTGGCCGCGTATCACCGCCGCAGTGCCTAAGCTGGGGTGTCCAGCAAAGGGCATTTCATTTATCGGGGTGAAAATTCTTACTTTGGCACTCGCCACGCTTGAAGGGAAAACAAAGGTGGTTTCGGATAAATTCAGCTGGGCCGCTAATAATTGCATGGTCTGCTCATCCAAACCTGTGGCATCGGTAAACACCGCGAGCGGATTACCTGCAAAAATATTTTCAGCAAAGACATTCACAAGGCGGTATGAATAAGTAGGCATGCTGCAAGCTCGGGTTAAGATTAGTGACGGCAAATCATTAGTGATTTATCGCCCCATGCATAGTTACAGATAGAATAAAAATATCCAGCACAGCCTTAATGAACGTTTTATGAAGAATAAAACTTTTGCCAGAGAGGGCATCGTGCGTCTGACATCGCTGCCAAGGTCTGTATAATGCCGTCGATACGCCTCTTCCGCACTTCGCACTTACTTGGTTCAAAAACTGGTTCAAAAATGATTCGCAAATTGATCGGCAAAGTTTTACGCCGCCCAGGCAAACGTGTGCTTCACGCCAAACACTACGGCATTCGCCGAGACCAACTTCATTCTGGTGCACTCAAAGTGTGTGACCGCTTGCAAGATGCTGGCTTTGAAGCCTATATCGTCGGCGGCGCAGTACGCGATTTGATGCTAGATAAATCGCCCAAAGATTTTGATGTGGCCACCAGCGCCACACCAGAACAAGTCCGACATGTATTTCACCGCTCGCGCATTATTGGCCGCCGCTTTCGCATTGTGCATGTGCCCTTTGGTGAAGAAATCATCGAAGTCACCACCTTTCGCGGCGCCAGCGAAGCCCCAACCGATGCCAGTGGCCGCATCCTGCGCGACAACGCCTATGGCGCGATTGAAGAAGATGCTTCCCGCCGTGATTTCACCGTCAACGCGCTGTATTACAACCCGCGCACCGAGGAAATTTTAGATTTCCATCATGGCGTGGCCGATCTAGAAAACAAACGCCTCGCCATTATTGGCGACCCAGAAGTACGCTACCGCGAAGATCCGGTGCGTATGCTGCGCGCCATTCGTCTTTCGGCCAAGCTGGGTTTAACGATTGCTCCGGCCACCAAAACACCGATTCTGATTCACGCCAAGCTATTGGAAAACATTCCATCAGCGCGTTTATTTGATGAAATGATGAAGCTGCTGTTGTCCGGCAGCGCATGGGCCTGCCTGATGGCATTGCGTGAAAATGGCCTGCATAAGCAGCTGTTTCCGCTTTTAGAAAAGCAACTCTCCAAGCCAGAGACCACCGCCTTCTTGCGTAAAGCTTTAGAGAGCACCGATCAGCGCATTAACGAAGATAAACCGGTCTCCGCTGGTTATATTTTTGCCGCGCTGCTTTGGCATGAAGTAGAAGCCGATTGGATTAAACGCCAAGCCGCCGGTGAATACCCAGTTCCTGCTCTTGTTGAAGCCATGAATA
Organism: Pseudomonadota bacterium; assembly: GCA_026399755.1. Taxonomy (GTDB): domain Bacteria; phylum Pseudomonadota; class Gammaproteobacteria; order Burkholderiales; family Chitinibacteraceae; genus Iodobacter. Next base: position 47,064 of record JAPLQI010000060.1, on the reverse strand, counting down.
ATGTGGAAAGCACGGTACAAAAACGCATGGCGATTCCAAATCGCTATGGTGCGGCCATGAAAGAAATCTGGCTATTGCAGCCGCGCTTTGAGCAACGTGTGGGCACTCGCCCATGGCGTTTAATGGAGCAACAACGCTTCCGTGCCGCTTACGACTTTTTGATACTGCGTGCCGAATGCGGTATGGTCGAAAAATCGCTAGGGGACTGGTGGACTCGCTTCCAAAACGCCGACGAAGATGCACGCGCAGCACTCATGACCGCTGCTGCCGACAACGGCAAACCTGCAGCCAGTGCACCAGCCAAGAAACGCCGTCGCCGTAAACCCAGCGGCCCGAAAGGCGAATAGTTAAGTAAAACCCAAATCTTGAGCCTCAAAGCGTCTTAGGACTTTGCTCGTATTCACTTCTCTGATTTGTAGGGTGGGTGCACCCCGCGGGTTTCACCCGCCCTACAAGTATCAACGGTTCTATCTAAAGGATAGTTATTTCAATTAGCCCCGTATAAAGAGATAGCAAAGCCAATATAAAAACCTGCTTTCTTATGAAACTCAGCGTTTCACAGCTAAACCACTAAAATCGTCGAGTTGAATCAAACCTTGACCTCGTTTTTATGACTTCCCTGTGTTCTGCTTTTAAGCTTGGTGTTATCTGTGTCTACAGACCTCAGGTTTTAGGTTTCTGTTTTTTTAGCAATATGCAATGGACACCCCAATGACTACGGTCGCTTTTATCGCGCTGGGTGCAAATCTGGGCCAGCCTGTTTTGCAGTTGCAGCACGCTTTAGATTTACTCGCCAAGCTGCCAGAAATCCAGCTATTACAACAATCCAGCTTTTATAGCAGCAGCGCCATCGGCTACACCGATCAGCCTGATTTTGTTAATGCCGTCGCCAAGCTAGAAACCACTCTTAGCGCCGCAGCACTGCTCAAAGCCCTACTCGCCATCGAAGCCGAATGCGGGCGGCAGCGCACTTTTCAAGATGCGCCACGCACCTTGGACTTGGATCTGCTGCTATATGGTGATGCAATCATTGTGCAAGATCACCTGATCGTGCCACATCCGCGCATGCAGCAAAGGGCCTTTGTATTGCGCCCGCTCACCGAAATCGCCCCCGATATCCTCATCCCCGGCCTAGGGCTAGCCAGTGCCTTTTTGCCTCTGGTGGCCGATCAGCAACTATCCGTACTTACAGTAAGTAAGTCTCTGGGGTAGACTTGCTGCATTGCGTCACAAACGCCAAACCTCCATGGACCATCCTTACCATGAAAACCACTGTTAGTACCTTGCAGAACATGAAGCAAGCTGGGCAAAAAATCACCATGCTCACTTGCTATGACGCCAGCTTTGCCAGCCTGTTAGACGATGCAGGAGTAGAGATCCTGCTGATAGGCGATTCGCTTGGTAACGTCATTCAAGGTCACTCCTCCACCCTGCCCGTTAGCCTTGCCGATATGGTTTACCACACGCGCTGTGTGGCACGTGGCAGCAAAGATGCGCTGGTGCTGGCGGACCTTCCCTTTGGTAGCTACCAAATTTCACCACAGCAAGCCTATGCCAGTGCAGCCGAGCTGATGGCCGCAGGCGCTGAAATGGTGAAACTGGAAGGCGGAATGATTATGGCCGAGACCGTGGATTTCTTAGCCAATCGTGGTATTCCGGTTTGCACCCATATTGGCTTGCAACCGCAATCCGTCAATGTATACGGCGGCTACAAAGTACAGGGCAAAAGCGAATTTGACGCAGAAGTGCTCAAACGCGACGCCCTCGCCCACCAAGCGGCAGGTGCCGCCCTTGTGCTAATGGAAATGGTGCCAGCCCATGTGGCCAAAGCCGTAACCGAAGCACTGACCATCCCAACCATCGGGATTGGCGCAGGCGTTGATGTCGACGGCCAAGTACTGGTCTTGCACGATATGCTGGCCGTTTACCCAGGTAAAAAAGCCCGCTTCGTTAAAAACTTTATGGCAGGCAGCCACAGCATTCAGGCCGCAGTAGAAGCCTATGTAAAAGCAGTGAAAGGCATGACCTTCCCCGCTGACGAACATAGCTTTTAAGCACTGATTACAACACCGCAAGGTGGGTGCAAGCCATTTACCCTAAGCAATTTAGGCTTTATCCCCACAAATAACGAAATCCTTAACCACCGCGCTCTTTGCATGGGGCTTTTTAAAGTCCCCTTAAAGCACGCCGAAGCGAGGAACAAGCGGGACGGGGTTTCGGCGAGGATGTTTGAGCGAAGCGAGTCCCGCAGCCGCCGTCTCGATTGTCCGCAACGAGGGGTTTCGTGCTGGTCGGGGCGGCCTTCTTTTGGTTCTTTTCTTGGCCGTTCAAGAAAAGAACGTCCCTGCGGGGACACCCGCTCCAAAATCAACGTGCCGAAGGCACTAAAAAGGTCTTTTAGACTTGCTTAGCGCGTATAAATTTACGCCCGCCCTACGCAATTCATTTGTATGTCTTTCTCTACGGTTATTTATGAAAATCATCCACAACATTGAAGAACTGCGCGCCTGGCGTGCCACCGTAGGCAGTGTGGCCTTTGTGCCCACCATGGGCAATTTGCACGCCGGCCATATGACCTTGATCGATGCGGCACGCAAAGAGGCCGATCATATTGTGGTCAGCATCTTTGTAAACCGCCTGCAATTTGGTCAAGGCGAAGATTTTGAAATCTATCCCCGCACCTTAGAGCAAGATGCCGCGCTGATTGCCGCCCAAGGCGGTGTGGATGTGATTTTTGCACCAGACGAAAAAGTGCTCTACCCCAAAGTGATCCAACAATATCAAGTCGAGCCGCCTGCGATACAAGATGAGCTATGCGGCTCCTTCCGCCCGGGGCATTTCCGTGGCGTAGCGACGGTTGTCACCAAGCTGTTTAATATCGTTCAGCCAACTGTAGCCTGTTTCGGTAAAAAAGATTACCAGCAGCTTTTTGTGATTAAAAGCATGGTGGAAGACTTAAACCAGCCGGTAAGAATTGTGCCTGTAGACACAGGCCGTGCCGCTGATGGTTTAGCGCTTTCTTCTAGAAATGGCTATCTCAGTGCGGCGCATAAGCTGGAAGCCACCCGCATTTATCACCATCTAAGCCGCATGAAAGCCGCGATTGAAGCCGGAGAGCGCGATTACGAGCGCCTCAGCGCAGAAACGACCGGCGACTTACTAGCACACGGCTGGGTCAGCGTAGATTACGTAGAAATGAGAAACGCGCTAACGCTCAAACCAGCAGCGGTGACCGATCACCAGCTCGTGATCCTGATCGCAGCCCGCCTAGGCCACACCCGCCTGATCGACAATATCGAAATCAGCTTGTAATCACGTAGGGCGGGTGAAACCCGCCGTTTTCCGTAACATTTCATGCCAAAATCTGGCGGGTTTTACCCCATACGCGCGAACCAAATAGTTTTTTCATTAGCAAACAGCGAAAAAGCATAATAACCACGCTCTTTACATGGGGCTTAAATCCCCCCTTGAAACACGCCGGAGTGAGGAACAAGCGGGGCGGGGTTTCGGCCAGGGAGCGAGGAACGAGCTGATCCCGCCCGCCGCCGACTCGATTGTCCGCAGCGCAGGGGCCTTCGTGTTTCGTGGGGCGGCCTTCTTTGCTTCCTTTCTTGGCCGTTCAAGAAAGGGAGTCCCCCGCGGGGATGCCGCACCTCAATCAACGTGCCGAAGGCACTAAAAAGATCTTTTTGACTTTGCTTCGCGCGTATGGGGTGCACCCCACCCTACAAAAGATGCTGCATATGCTTTTGGCTTAATTTGATGCCTATAGTGGGCACAAAAGCGTACCCACCCTACCCACTGATTTCTATAGGATGTGCGTCCGTTTTTCTTGCGCACCGCCTTGTTGTAGGCAAGGACTGCGCCCTTGTACTCCCTATAAAATGCCGATTCACTCCAATAAATCTAGCCAAATTAAGCAAAGCTCAGGCAATACGCTTGCCTGTTTGCAAAAAACTATCCGCAAGAGCACGGCATTTTATGGCTTCTTCTACTAAATTGAGGACATACCGACAGATTAAGTAGTCCTTTAGCATGCTGCTCCTTACCGTATCGATCACGCAATGAAAGCGGCCTTCTTAAAAAAAGACGGGGTGATCGGTGCGGCTGTGCTGCTAGTCTATCTGGCGACCTTGCAATTCACCTCTTTGATTTCCAGCTTGGAGCAGCGTGCTTACGATGCAGGGGTAAAGCTGACTTCCCGTAATGTCGACGCACGCATTGCCGTGATCGCCATCGATCAAACCAGCATCGACAACATTGGTCGCTGGCCTTGGTCGCGCGAAATTCACGCTCAGCTCATTGATAAGCTGGCCGGCGCGGGCGCAAAAGTGATTGCCACCAGTGTGTTCTTTACCGAGCCACAACAAGACCGTGGCCTTGTGTATATTGAAAAGCTACACCGCCTGTATAAAGAAGACGCTTCTGCCCCCAATAGCGTCACTTGGGCAACGATGGGATCGGTGTTTAACGAGGCCATCGTTAAGCTCAATGTCGATCAGCAGCTGACAAGCAGCATCGCCAAAGCGGGTAATGTGGTCTTGCCTATGCTGTTTGAATTAGGCGAGGCGCAGGGCGAGCCAGATAAGCCACTCTTGCCTGCAATCAAAAAATGGGAATTAGAAGCCAGTGGCAACCCTGCTAACGGTTGGCCCACAGCGGCAAAAAGTGCAACCCAACCTTTAAACACCATTGCAAATAGTGCTGCTGGTGTTGGCAGTGAAAACATCGTGCCCGATGAGGATGGCGTGGTGCGCAGCATCCCCTTGGCGGTGCGCTATTTCGACCAGATTTACCCAACTTTTCCACTGGTGGCAGCAGCGAAAAGCCTGAATCTAGCGCCCAAGCAAATAAAACTGACTCTAGGCGAATCGATTGCGCTGGGCAATGTACGGCTGCCGATCAGCAGCAATGCCTCATTTCGGCCCTATTTTTACCCTAGCCCAAATGGTCTAGCCGCCTTCCCCGTCGATTCTTTCTTTGACGTGCAGGCAGGCAAAATCCCGCTAGATAAATACAAAGGCAAGATTGTGCTAATAGGCGCAACGGCGCTAGGTATTGGCTCTTCTTTAGTCACGCCGATTTCCCCCAATGAAGCACCGGTCATGATTGCCGCTCACACCCTATCCAGCCTCTTACAACAGCACTATTTTGTTTCCCCTTCGTGGAGTCCCGTACTTTCGCTGGCACTGGCGCTATTGATTGCCCTCTACCTCTGCCTGCTGCTACCTCGCCTGAAAGCAGGGCCTGCTGCAATGCTAACCAGTGCGCTCTTTTTGCTGCTACTCATCAGTCATTTTGTACTGATGAGTCAATCAATGCTGTGGATTCATTTAATGGGGCCTGCCAGCTTATTACTCCTCGGACATGGCTTGTTGACGACCAAGCGCTATTTAATCAGCGAGCAAAAAGAAGAGAAATCTAGCGCAGAATCCGCCGAATCCAATCGCATGCTGGGCATGGCTTTTCAAGGGCAGGGACAGCTGGATATGGCATTTGAAAAGCTATCTAAAGTGCCATTAGACGATGGAATGATGGGCGTTTTATATAATTTGGCACTCGATTTTGAAAGAAAGCGTCAATTCAATAAGGCCGAAGCTGTTTATCAATATATGGGCGGCCACAATCCTAAATACCGTGATCTGGAAGCAAAACTTAAACGCGCACATCAAATGTCAGAAACGGTGATGCTAGGTGGCTCAGGCGGCGGAGTGAATGGCAGCATGCTACTGGAAGACGGCAGCGTAGAAAAACCAATGTTAGGGCGTTATCAGGTTGAGAAAGAATTGGGCAAGGGGGCGATGGGCGTTGTTTACCTTGGTAAAGATCCCAAAATTGGCCGCGAAGTGGCCATTAAAACCATGTCGCTTTCACAAGAATTTGAAGCCGATCAGCTAGAAGACGCAAGGCAGCGCTTCTTTAGAGAGGCGGAAACCGCAGGGCGGCTCAACCACCCCAATATCGTCACCATTTTTGACGCAGGCGAGGAGCACGATCTTTGCTATATCGCGATGGAATTTCTCAAAGGCAAAGATTTACTGGCATACACCAAGGTGGACCACTTATTGCCCCTAATAGAATGCGCAAGTATCGTCAGGCAAGTCGCAGAAGCCTTACAGTATGCCCATGTTCAGCACGTTGTTCACCGCGATATTAAGCCCGCCAATATTATGTATGAGCCCACCGAGAAAATCGTAAAAGTCACCGACTTTGGTATTGCAAGAATTACCGATTCAAGCAAAACCCGCACCGGCATGGTGCTGGGCACGCCGTCTTATATGTCACCCGAGCAGCTTTCTGGCAAAAAAATTGATGGCCGCTCCGATTTATTTTCCTTAGGCGTGATGCTCTATCAACTCAGCACCGGCAGCCTGCCTTTTACCGGCGAATCGATGGCTGAGCTGATGTACAAAATAGCCAATGATGCACCACAAGATCCGCGCTTATTAGTGCCTACTCTCCCCCCCATGCTTGCAGCCATTATTATGAAAGCCTTACAAAAAGACGAAACTACCCGCTTCCAAACTGGCGCGCACTTTGCGGCAGCAATGGCTAAGCTAGAAGCTGGATTACGCACAAGAGAAGCCAATGCTTAATCATGCAGACCAAGCGGCTAAACTCAGTTCAACGAGGTTTAACGTTGCACGAAAACATTTAGCCGCAAGATTGCGGATAAGGGACTCCAATGCTTAATCTCTCACAAGCGCTGGAAATGGCAGGCTTAACCGATACCGGCCTGCATCGCGACCATAATGAAGACACCATCCACTTTGATGCTGAAAAAGGCCTCGTGGTGCTCGCCGACGGCATGGGCGGCTATAACGCGGGAGAAGTCGCCAGTGGCATTGCAGTAGAAATGGTTTGCCATGTGGTGCACGACGCTATGCAATCTAATTTTCCGCTGCATTTGCAAAGACCAGGCAGCCTATGGCCCGCTGCACACGATGTGCTGATGGCGGCCGTTCACTATGCGAATCAATCCATTTATGGCACGGCACAAAGCCAACCGCAGTGCGCAGGAATGGGCACAACACTGGTCTGTGCACTTTTTTATGACTCCCGCCTTGCTGTGGCTCACGTTGGGGATTCTCGGCTCTATCGCCTGCGTAATAATGAGCTGATGCAGCTCACTCGAGATCATTCTTTTTTACAAGAGCAAATTGATAGTGGCCTGATTACACCAGAAGAAGCCAAACATTCAACGTATAAAAATCTAGTAACCCGCGCCGTTGGGATTGATAGCGGCGTACAAGCCGAGCTACACGAACACGCAGTTTTGCCAGGTGATATTTATTTATTTTGCTCTGATGGCTTAAGCGATATGGCCGACGATGCGGATATTGCCGATACGATAATGGCCTTTAATAGCAATCTAGCCCTTAATAGTGAGCAACTTATTCAACTGGCCAATGATTTGGGCGGTAAAGATAATATTTCAGCCATTTTGGTCAAGGTAAAAGAAGACTTTCCTGCCAGTATTGGTTTGTGGTCAAAGATGAGCACTTGGTTTACTTAATTCATGCACAATTAATCATTTATATTAAAGGCTAAAAAATTTTCAATCTCGCCTTAATCAACACACCATAAATATTTTTTAGAAGAAATATTTTATTCAAGAAGAGAATAAAATCATGGCCAAAATAGTTCTAAGCCTAGACGGCATTTTAATTAAAGAAATCAAGCTAAATAAAGAGCGATTGACCATAGGGCGCCGCCCAACCAATGACATTCAAATTGATAATCTTGCCGTTTCTGGCGAACATGCCACCTTAACCATGCAGGGTTCTGAGGTCTATCTTGAAGACTTACATAGCACCAATGGCAGTAAAATCAATCAGCAGGAGGTACAAAAACAACGCTTAAAAGAAGGCGATGAGATCCTTATTGGTAAGCATATTTTACGCTACTTTAGTGAGAAGCCAGTAGATAGAACCGACTTTGAAAAAACCATGGTCATGGGGCGTCCCCCAGTCATGACTGCTCCGCCAATTTCACCAATATCAGCCCCAGCCCCTCCAACCCATGCAGAAACACCGACCCAAACCATGGGCGTGATTAAAGTGGTGAGCGGCCCCAATGCAGGTAAGGAATTAGAGCTAAGTAAAAAACTCACCACCCTCGGTAAAACAGGGGTGCAAGTAGCGGTCATTAGCAAGCGACCACAGGGCTATTTCCTCACCCATGTTGAAGGGGCGCATCACCCTAATGTCAATCACAAAGAGATAGGCATTCATGCTTATCAGCTACAAGAGGAAGACACCATCGAGCTGCTGGGTATCGAAATGACTTTCTTTTATCGAAAATAATGAAAACCAGCTTACGCAAACATTGGCCACAGATACTCTTAGGCACGGCCTTGCTGCTACTAGCCTTGCTGCATGTAGCAGGCTCTCCCAGCTTGCCCACGCTCAGCAAAATTGATGTTTATCTTTATGATGTGCGCTTACGGCTAGGGATCCAAGGTGGTGTGGATCAGCGCATTGCCATTGTTGATATTGATGAAAAAAGCTTGGCAACGCTAGGTAGATGGCCTTGGCGGCGCGATCATCTAGCCAAATTAGTCGATCAATTATTTGATCACTACCATATTAAAGCACTCGGTTTCGACGTGGTTTTTGCAGAAGCGGACGAAAGCTCTGGCCTGCCGGTTTTACGACGTTTAGCCAAGCAAGAATTAAGTAATAACCCCGCATTTCAGAGTGAGCTAGCTCGCCTCACCCCCGAGCTAGATACTGATGCTCGTTTTGCCAAGGCACTGAGTCATCGCCCGATTATTAACGGTTTTTATTTTAGTAATGAAGCCAATGCCGTTTCGAGTGGCGCACTCCCGCCTCCTATTCTTGATGCCAGCGATTTAGCCCCCGTCGCCAAATATATTGTGGGCGGTAAAACCTATGGCGGCAATTTGCCTAGCTTGCAGCAGGCCGCAGGCCACGGCGGACACTTTGTGCCGATAGTTGATAGCGATGGCGTAGCAAGGAGCGTTTCCTTGGTGGCTAGGATAGGTGAAAATTATTATCCCTCGCTGGGTTTAGCGCTGGCGCGAATCGCGCTGGGGCAAGAAGCATTTTCCCCCGTCATCGAAGAAATTGCCGATGGCAGTTTTGCACTAGAAGCCTTTCGCCTTGGCAAAAGGCACTTACCCGTCAATAAAAACGGCTGGGCGCTGGTCCCTTTTAAAGGCCCACAAGGCAGCTTCCCTTACTTATCGGCCGCAGATGTTATTTCTGGGGAAGTCAGCCAAGCCGATTTAAAAGATCGAATTGTTTTACTGGGCACCACGGCTCCAGGGCTAAAAGACTTACGCGTCACGCCAGTTGGTGAAGCCTATGCGGGGGTGGAAATCCACGCCAACTTAATTGCCGCCATCCTCGATGAAACACTGCCCCAGCACCCTGGCTATCTATTGGGCGCTGAGTTTTTACTTTTATTGATTCTTGGGCCGCTACTGGTTTGGTTGCTCATTCGGCTCTCACCGTTGATTGCCAGCAGCATTTGCCTGCTGCTTGTATTGCTATTATTTGTAACAAATTTCGCACTTTGGCACTATGCCAAGATTGCCATGCCCATGGCCGCGGCCCTTATGCTAATTATCGGCCTCTACACCCTTAATATGGCCTATGGCTATTTCTTTGAAAGCCGCCGTAAGCGCCAACTCACCCAATTATTTGGCCAATATGTTGTGCCAGAGCTGGTTGAGCGCATGAGCGAAGATCCTGAGAAATACACCATGGTCGGCCAGAATCGGCCGCTTACCGTGCTGTTTACTGATGTAAGAAGTTTTACCAAGATTTCTGAAGGCATGCCCGCCGATGAGCTAAGCCGCTTTATGAATGAATTTCTTACCGAAATCTCCACCGTCATTCGCCATCAGCATTTAGGCACCATTGATAAATATATCGGCGATTGCGTCATGGCCTTTTGGGGCGCACCGGTATTTGATCCAGACCACGCCCAAAATGCCGTATTGGCCGCGCTCGAAATTCAAGAAGCAATTGATCGGCTTAATCCAAAATTAGCGGCACGCAATTGGCCAGAAATTTCTGTTGGCGTAGGTGTGAATACAGGAAATGTAACGGTAGGCGATATGGGCTCGCAATTTCGGATGAATTACACTGTAATGGGGGATGCCGTTAACTTGGCGTCAAGAGTAGAAAGCTTAACCAAGTATTATGGAGTCAGTATTATAGTCAGCGAAAACACGCGAGCCGCTGCCCCGAATCTGGTTTACCGCGAAATAGACCGAGTACGCGTCATGGGCAAAACTGAAGCGGTGACGCTTTACGAGCCTCAGCCTCTCGAGAGTCAAAATGAAACGACGCTCGTTTTATTTCATGAAAGCCTCAAGCTTTACCGCAATCAGCAGTGGGATTTAGCCGAAATGCAGTTACTAAACTTACAAAAGATGGCTCCAGAATCCCAGCATCATCTTTACAGTTTGTACTTAGAAAGAATTGAAAATTTTAGACGTAATCCACCCGCTAGCGACTGGGATGGCATACATCAATTTGATAGTAAATAGCGAATACTAGGCTGTAGGGTGATGCGCAAGAAAACACATGTTTTTACATTAAAAACAGCTGGTAACTTATACAGAACTACTTAACGGGTCTCATCATGCAGTTACGAATACTGGGCTGTAGTGGTGGAATTGGGGGTGCAAATCGCACCACTTCATTTTTGATCAATGAAAACATCTTGATCGATGCGGGCACGGGCGTGGGCGATTTAAGCTTTACCGCGCTGACCCGTATCGAACATATTTTTCTAACCCATGCCCATCTTGATCATATCGCCTGCCTGCCCATGCTGGTCGACACCATTATGGGCAGCCGCAATACCCCGCTGAACGTGTATGCCAGCGAAGCCACGCTTAATGTCTTAAAAAAACATATTTTTAATTGGTCTGTTTGGCCCGACTTCAACCAAATCCCCAAACCCGAAAATCCCTTTATGCGCTATATCACGCTGGATGTAGGGCAGTCTTGCACGATAGAAGAATGCACCATCACCGCCATTCCTGCGGTACACACAGTCCCTGCAGTGGGTTATCAGCTAGACAGTGGCAAAAACTCAGTGATTTTTAGCGGTGATTCAGTCTGCAACGCCGCCTTTTGGGACATCGTGAATGCCACGAGTAACCTAAGCCATTTAATTATCGAAACCGCATTTAGCAACCGTGAATACGAGCTGGCCAACGCCGCAAAACACTTCTGCCCGCACACCCTGCTCGAGCAACTCAAACACCTCAGCCGCCCCTGCCAAATATTAGTCACCCACCTAAAACCGGCGGACTCCGAGCTGACCATGCAAGAAATACTGCGAGATAATATGTATCTGACCATCAGCAGGTTAGAACAAAACCAAATCATCCACTTTTAAGCCCCGAAGAGCGCATTCGAAGCCCTAGGTGTGACAGTTTTTAGTCATTCAGCGAAGTGTAATGTGCCATTGGCAAACAAGCACAATACAAGCCAACAACATCGCCCCATGCCAGCCACGAGCCATCATCATGAGCCAAAAAGATAACGCCCTACACTTTATGCATGAGCTGCAAAGCCTGACCAATCGCATCCATGCAACGCGGCATATTGATGAAATCTTGCTCGAGATCAGTGGCGAAGCCTGCAAAGTGTTTGGGGCCGAACGGCTCACCATTTATGTTGCCAACGATACCGGCAATGAAATGATCTCTCGGGTAAAAACGGGCTTGGAAGGCTTTAAAGAACTCCGCATCCCCGTTAATGATCGCAGTGTGGCGGGCTTTGTGGGCAATCATAAACAGCTGGTGAATATCCGCGACGTCTACGACAGTGACGAGCTCACCCGCTACAGCCCTACCTTACAATTTTTACAAGCCGTCGATAAACAAACGGGCTTTCATGCCCGAGAAATGCTGGCCGCGCCGCTGCTGGCGGAACTAGATGGCACCTTAATTGGCGTGGTACAGCTGATTAACAATAAGCATCAACACCCCTTTGATACCCAGAGCGAAGAAGGTATCCGCTTACTCGCCAAGACCCTCGCCATTGCTTTGCAACAAAGGCAGCAACAGCCTTTTCCCTTTGCACCACAGCATAAATATGGAGGGCTAGTAGCAGCAAATGTGATCACCCAAGCTGCGCTGCAAGTCGCCCTGCGTGAAAGCCATAGAGATAAAATTGATTTAGAAAAGTTACTCAGCGAAAAATACCAAGTGCCGCTGCCCGCCCTTGGCCAATCGCTAGCAGGCTATTTTGGCGTGGCTTATGAAGCCTTTAAGCCCGACCGAGTAAAGCCCTTAGATTTACTCAAACATATCAAACGAGAGTTTGCAGCAGAGAACGAATGGCTGCCGGTGGATGAGGAAAAAGAAGGCATTATTATTCTGACCACCGACCCCGAGCGCATCCGTGCCAGCCACACCGTCGCCCATGTTTTCCCCAATAAAAAAACCATTTATCGCGTCACCAGTAAGGCCGAGTTTCAAAAGACCCTCGATCTATTTTTTGGTGAGCTAAGTAATGACAATAATATCGACGCGCTGCTCTCTACCATGGGCGATGAAGAAGACGCCGAGCCGGTTTCCCCAGAGGAAATCTCCGCAGCGCAAGACAATGAGCTAGTAAAACTGGTCAACCAGATTATCGTTGAAGCCTATAAAACCGGTGTTTCCGATATTCATATCGAGCCCTCCCCCGGCAACGAAAAAACCCGTATTCGCTTTCGCCGCGATGGCTCACTCGTCGCTTACAAAGAAGTGCCCGCTTCCTACCGCAATCCGCTAGTCACCCGCATTAAAATCATGTGCGATCTGGATATCTCAGAAAAACGCAAACCACAAGACGGCAAAATCAAGTTTAAAAAATATGTGCCTGGCTACGATATCGAGCTGCGCGTGGCCACCATTCCGACTCAGGGCGGCGTAGAAGATGTGGTGATGCGGATATTAGCCTCGGGCGAGCCGCTGCCACTAGAAAAGCTCGCGCTATCAAACCGCACCATCAGCAATTTAAAATCGGTGATCGCCAAACCCTATGGCCTATTTTTTGTTTGCGGGCCTACCGGCTCAGGTAAAACCACTACCCTGCACTCCATCCTGAAACACCTAAATACGCCAGACACCAAGATCTGGACGGCAGAAGACCCTGTTGAAATCACCCAAAAAGGACTGCGCCAAGTTCAAGTCAATAATAAGGCGGGGCTGACTTTTGCCACCATTATGAAAGCCTTTTTACGCGCTGATCCTGACATCATTATGGTGGGTGAAATGCGTGATAAAGAAACCACCAGCACGGGTATTGAAGCCTCGCTGACTGGGCACTTGGTGCTGGCCACCCTGCACACCAACAGCGCCCCAGAATCGATTATTCGCCTCCTAGATATGGGCATGGATCCCTTTAACTTTGCCGATGCCCTGCTCGGCATTTTGGCCCAGCGCCTCGCCAAAAGACTGTGCAAATGCAAAGAAGCTTATGAGCCGGAAGCCGCCGAAATCCAATCTATGCTGCATGAATATAGCGAAGAGCTAAAGCAAACGACCGACTGGCAGAAGGATCCCGAGCTCGCCTTAGAGACCGTATATAAAGACTGGGTAGCCTCGTTTGCGAGTCAAGAGGGGCGTTTTACTCTTTATCGCGCCAAAGGCTGCGATGCCTGCAATAACACAGGTTACAAAGGCCGCTTAGGCTTACACGAACTGTTAGTAGGCAGCGACAAGGTGAAGAAACAAATCCAAGAACACGCTCGAGTAGCTGAACTCCTCGCGACGGCCTTAGAAGAAGGCATGCGAACCCTTAAACAAGATGGGATAGAAAAAGTATTGCAAGGGCTGACAGATATGTCGCAGATTCGCGCGGTTTGCATTAAGTAGCGTTAGCAACAGAAATATGGTCCTACGTCGTTATAAATAGAGATGCAATATGCTGAGTCATGACATCCTTCGCGAGCGTTTAAAGCAACTGAATGCGATTGGCATCTCGCTATCGTGTGAAAGCCATATCGATAAGCTGATGGAAACGATTCTGATCGCCGCCAAGCATCTGGTGAATGCCGATGCAGGCACGCTTTATTTGGTGAAAGACGGCGCACTCTGTTTTGAAATTGTGATTACCGAATCACTCGGTATTGCGATGGGCGGCACCACTGGCCACCCTACCAACCTCCCCCCTGTCATGCTGCGCCATACCGATGGCTCGCCAAATTTAAATAATGTAGTGGCTTGTGCGGTCAATAAAGATATCACCATTAATATTGAAGACGCTTACACCGCCGAAGGCTACGACTTCTCTGGCACCAAGCGCTTTGATGCCAGCGTGGGCTATCGCTCTAAATCTTTTCTCACCGTGCCCATGAAAAACCACGAACGTGAAATCATCGGCGTATTACAACTAATTAATGCCAAAGATCAAAAAGGTGAACTCAGCTATTTTGATGCCGATAGCCAAAGCATGGCCGAATCGCTGGCATCTCAAGCCGCCATTGCACTCACCAACCGGCGCTTAATTCATCAATTAGAAGAATTGTTTGAATCATTTATTAATTTAATCAACTTAGCTATCGACGATAAATCCCCCTATACCGGCGGCCACTGCCAACGCGTTCCCGCTTTAACCATCATGATTGCTGAGGCCGTTAATAACGCCAATTATGGCTTTATGGCCGATTTCACCATGGATAATCGAGATCGTTACGAATTAAAAATAGCGGGGCTATTACACGATTGCGGCAAAATCACCACGCCTGTGCATGTGGTCGATAAAGCCACCAAATTACAAACGATATTTGACCGGATTCACCTCATTGATACCCGCTTTGAAGTATTAACACGCGACGCTGAAATTGATTTTTTACGCGGTAAATGCACAGAAATAGAATGGAAACAGCGTGTAGAGCAAATTGAATCAGATAAAGCATTTCTGCAACACGCCAATACCGGTGGCGAATTTATGCCTGATGCCGCCTGTGAAAGAGTCAGAACCATAGGCCAACAGCAATGGATTAATCCTGAAGGCATCCTTAGCCCCTTTTTATCGCCCGAAGAAATCGAAAACTTATCCATAGCCCGTGGCACACTCACCGGCGCAGAGCGGCAAATTATTAATCACCATATTGAAGTCACCATCGAAATGCTGGAATCATTACCTTGGCCCAAGCATTTAAAAAACGTCGCCGAATTTGCAGGTGGCCACCACGAAAGAATGGACGGCAAAGGCTACCCGCGCGGACTAACAAAAAATCAAATGAGTATTCAAGCCCGCATCATGGGCATCGCCGACGTATTTGAAGCCCTCACCGCCCGCGACCGCCCTTATAAAGATGGCATGAAAATATCCCAATCCCTCACCATCCTCGCGCGCATGGCCAAAGATCAACATATTGATGGCGATTTATTTGAGATTTTTGTCAAAGAAAAAGTATGGAAGGACTATGCCGAGCTATTTCTAGGGCCATCGCAAATTGATGAAGTGGATGAAGAGAAGTTGTTGAGGATTGCGACGGGGCAGGATTAAGGCAGCTCTATAGGCATCAAACTAGACACCTGTCATTACCACTCAGTTACAAGCGTTGAATTATCGTAGGGCGGGTGAAACCCGCGTATTTTTCTGCATTGCTCGCGGGTTTCACCCGCCCTACAAATAACATTTCGTTTAGGTTGATAGGATTGCCCCCTCACCTAAGGGCGCAATCTTATCGCTTAGATCTATTGCGGTAGCTCAGCAAAATGTACCCGCTCAAAGTTGCTGCCATGTTCTACTAAGCTCACAAATTTCACTTTAAGCAGCTGCTGACCATCCCAAAATTCGCATTGCCGCCCTGCCCTAAACCAGCCATTGGGTAACAAAATTGTTTTGGGTGCTTTCAATGCCGGCATAGCAGGTAGCCAAACAATCTCGGTATATTCGGCATGAGCACGAGCGGATTCATGGGGCCGAATGGCTGCTGCTCTAGGCAAGCCGGGCAATAAGACTAAGCCCAAATGCAAGCAGCCATCACTTTCTTCTAGCCAGCGCACCACGCCAGCTAAATAGCGGGCTGAAGACTTCACCACCATCAGTTGGTTTAAGCTAATCCGCTCACCTGCGTTTGCCGAGCGGCTTAAACGCAAGCCTTGCGCCGTTTCATTCACGACATCCCATAGCTCAATCGGCGGTAAAGGCTGGGGCTCGCTGCCGTGCCGTGAAGGGGTGAGATCACCAAACAAATGGATATTAATTAAATCACGGCTACCCACTCGCACCGCATCTTCGGGTGGTGGGGCGTAATCACCATCAACCACATAACGATGTTGAGCGGGCAAAGCTAAAATCAGCGGCACCGTGCGTGGTTTAAGCTCACGAGGCGCACGCTCGGTGCCGTGCTCACACCACAGCCGATAAAGATCAGACAAAATATCGATGGTGGATTGCAAATCTAGCTCATTACCCAAGCCCAATTTTTCCGGCAACTCACCTAGACGCAGTAATTTAATTCGCTTAGATAATACTTGTGCCAAAGCAAGCGTATCTATTTCTCGAATACTCGGCCCTTGCAATGGCTGCGCGCATCGCTGCGGGCTATTCGGTGCGGCTAAATCAATTTGCAAAGGCGTTTTACCAGGCAAAGCAGGCGCTTGCAAAGCAATCTGGCTGCGCCTTGCAAATAACTCGAGCATTTGATCAATCCATAGCAAACGTCTCAAAGTATGCTGATTGGAATTAGCCGCCGAAAGTAATAGAGCATGAATAAATACCGCTTGCACCGTAGTTAAATCACCCAGCACCAATAGACTATCTTTTACTTTTTTATCAGTAATCGCCAATTGCTCAGCCTGCTGATAAAAACCGAATATTTTCACCCAGAATGCATCGGGCGCTTTTCTGCCAACCATGTAATAGCAGCGCGCCACAAAGCCCATACAGCGCACAGCCCGCTCGGCCACCAGTGGCAAAAACTCATGAATAGGGGAATCGGCAGCCTTGGCATCTCGCCAGCAGCGCTCATAGGCATCGGCCATCGCCTCCCACAGATTGCTCGCAGCCTGCCATTGGCCTTGCTCGGCAGCACTAAGCGGCAAAGGCTTTGCGGCATATTCCTGCTGCAAAGCAAACTGCACATCGTGCACCGAGCCACGTAATAGCTCTAAAGCCTTCAGCGACTCTAAGGGGGCCATTTGGCTAGCCGCCAAAAATTCCATGGCATAGCTCAGCTCGGCATGGGCGACAGGCGTATTCATCAGCGGCAATAAAATCAGCCAGTCTTTGGCACTACGCGCATCTGTAAAAGGGGTGAGGCTCATGGTTGCAATGCCTGCAGCGCAATTCTTAACGCTAATAATTGTTTGGTGGAAACCAAAGTAGGTATTTCAGAGCGAACCGTTTCTGCCCAAATTGGCGCAGGAAAATGATGGTCTTGTTTAAAGCGAGGAATCACATGCCAATGCAAATGCGGCACCATATTGCCTAAGCTAGCTAAATTCACTTTATCTGGCTGCAATGTATTGCGCACGGCCGATTCAACCGCAAATACCAGCTGCATTAAGCGATTTCTATCGCTCGCGCTTAAATCACTAAATTCAGCCACATGCTGTTTCAATATCACTCGGCAAAATCCTGAATAGCCCGCTTCATCAACCAAAACAACACGGCAAAAATCATCCTGCCAAAGGACTTCTCCACCATTCTCACTGCACAATACGCATTCTGAATTCATCGAGCTATCCTCGTGTATTGGTCGCATTATAGTCAGGCCATACGACCTAAAGAACTGACTCTATTTTACAGACAGCTCTTACTATCCGCCATCCAGAAAAAACCCAATCTTACGCCGTTTATGATGCCATTCACTTTATCTAATTCAACACGGAACATAACAAATCGTTGATACCTAAGTGCCCAAATCATCGCGATTCTCAGTACAATGTTTTTTTACTCAAAAATCACTCATCCAATATGCCACTCTTTTTATATGACAACTGGGAACGCCAATTAAGGCCATTTCAAGCCATTCGCACCGATTGGGTTGGCTTGTACTGTTGCGGCCCAACCGTATATGACTATGCGCATATTGGTAATTTACGCACTTATTTATTCGAAGATATCTTGCGTCGCACCCTGCAATTTAATGGCTATACCGTACGCCATATCGTCAATATTACCGACGTAGGACATTTAGTTTCTGATGCCGATGAAGGCGAAGACAAAATGGAGCGCGGCAGCCGCAAATCGGGCAAATCCGCATGGGAAATAGCTGATTATTTCAGCGCCGTATTTAAAAATGATTTATCCACGCTGAATATGCTGGAGCCCACGCTCTGGTGCAAAGCCACCGAGCATATTGCAGAGCAAATTGCCTTTATCCAAGTGCTGGAAGAAAAAGGCTATACCTACGCCAATAGCGACGGTATTTATTTTGATACCGCCAAACAAGACGATTACGGCTATCTGGCCCGCCTAAACCGCGATGGTCTGAATGCCGGTAGCCGCGTGGCGCTGGGCGAGAAAAAAAGCATCACCGATTTTGCGCTATGGAAATTTAGCCCTGAGGGCAGCACCCGCCAAATGGAATGGGAAAGCCCTTGGGGGCGCGGTTTTCCGGGCTGGCATATCGAGTGCTCGGCGATGTCAGCCAAATATCTGGAGCCTTGGTTTGATATCCACTGCGGCGGCGAAGACCATATCTCCATTCACCACAGCAATGAAATCGCCCAAAACCAAGCCTGCCACGGCACGCGCCTGGCTAATTTCTGGATGCACGGTTATTTTTTGCAGCTGGATGCCAGCAAAATGAGCAAATCCAGCGGTGATTTCCTGCGCCTGCAAACGCTAATCGACCAAGGCATCGATCCGATCGCTTACCGTTATCTTTGCCTGACGGCGCACTATCGCAGCCAGCTTAATTTTAATTGGGATGCACTCAGTGGTGCTCAAACCGCCCTTGGCCGCCTGAGAGACAGCTACTTCACCCTGCCTGATGGCGGCGAATGCGATGGCGATTATTTGGCGCGCTTTACCGAAGAAATAAACCAAGACCTCAACATCCCCCGCGCCATTGCACTGGTGTGGGAGCTGCTCAAATCCAATATCAGCCCAAGCCACAAAAAAGCCACGCTGAGCAGGTTTGACGAAGTATTAGGACTTGGTTTAGCCACTTGGCAACCTGCCATCGCCGCGGCTATTCCGGCAGAGATTCAAACCTTGGCTGAGCAGCGCCAGCAATATCGCAAAGAGAAAAACTGGGCTGCGGCAGATCAGGTGCGCGGGGAGTTAAAAGCGTTGGGGTATGCGGTGGAAGATACAGCCGATAGCTGGATTGTGAAGAGCATTTAAACCGCATCGCCTGAGCAGGTGGCTGCAATGGCCACCTGCAATGACTCACTTCGCTATACATGACTTAAAAAAATAAACACCTGATTGTGGTTTTAGCTGGGCCTGTTTAAATACAACGTAGCCACCTTGGTGAAAATCTATAATCAAAATAAGAAGGAAAAAATGAACTTACTATTTGTTTGGATGATTATTGTAATACCAGGTTTAGTCATCAACGTTGTGATTCACAAATGGTGTTTAAAAAAACAAACAAAAAAATCATCTGAAATTTGGCTACTCATTTTGAACGGCGTTTTATTATCGCCGTTAATGGGCCTCGTTATATTTTCTGGCTCAGACGGCGGATATGGCGCAGGGCTAGGCGCCGTGCTTATACCCATGGCCAATACGGGCCTAAGTATATTCTTTATTATTTATGTAGCATTAAGTGATCGCTCTGAGCCAGCAACTCTGCCACCGGGCACTGCCAATCTTGAATCAGATCAATCATAGTTTTTACTGCTTGAGGATAAGAATGTAATGTCAGCTTCTTTTCCTCTTTACGGCTGTAATATCACCTGCCTAGTACCGATGATGTTTACTGTGTTTTGGCCAATAACAAGTATTGCCCTCATTGGGATGCTGATTATTGGCGCATTTCATATCAAAAAAGACTCGGGGAAAATATTGTTAACTAGCGCTATCATTCTCATCTTTTGGTGGGCCAGTATTCTTATTTAAACGCTAAAAAATACAATACGTATTTCTTTTAAATAGTCCTAACTATGCCTCTTGTTCAATCAGCTCTGTGTAAATGGATTCCTTGAGCGCTGTGCTCGATTTTTGAATTTGTAGGGCGAGTGAAACCCGCCGAGCTTTGCTGAAACACGAAAAACGGCGGGTTGCACCCGCCCTACGATGATTCAATATTTGTTATTGCGTGGCAACGACATGACATTTAGCTAAATTGATAAGATTGGGGTGAAACCTCGAGCAATGCTGAATAAATATGCTGGTTTCACCCGCCCTACGATATTAATAATAAGTTTGAACAAGAGGCATAATCAGGTAAATAGCACTGAAGGCCGCTTGATCATCATTTAATTTGCAGCTCCATCGCCTTCGCAAGGCGCTGAATTCCCTGCTTAATTTCCTCCGGCTCCAAGCTGCCGTAGCCTAGCCGCAGGGCTTGAATGGGCTGGTCTTCTGCTGCGAAATCACTACCGAGCAATACTTTCACTCCCTGTTTGCTTGCGTCACTCTGCAAACGCTGCATATCTAGCGGTATATTGATTTTTAACCACAAAGCCAAACCGCCACTGGGTAAATTAAAACTCACCTTATCCCCTATTAGGGTCTTAATTTCTTCTGCCATGATATTGCGTCGGCTTTCATAAATACGCAGCGCACGGCGAATGTGGCGTTTTAATTCTCCGCTTTGCATCAAATCGGTCACGGCCAGCTCGGTCACTGCATTACCCTGCCTGTCGATCAGCATCACCTCAGCGGCGCAGCGATCAATAAAATCCTGAGGCCCAAAAACATAGCCCAGCCGTAAACACGGTGCTAATACTTTGGAAAGCGAAGAAATATAAATCACATTATCTGAAGTGCTAATGCTCGCCAGGGGAAAAACAGGGCGATGAGCGAAATGAAACTCATGGTCGTAATCATCCTCAATAATCACAAAACCATAGCGGTCCGCCAGTGCTAATAGCTGCATACGGCGCTCTGGCGGCATCATTGTGGTTGTGGGGAACTGGTGATGGGGAGTCAGATAAATCGCTTTCAGGCGGCGCTGCTGGCAAAGCTGCTCCAATTCATCTGGCCGCATGCCTGATTCATCCTGACCAATTGCAAAGGTCTGTGCGCCCGCAGCCTGAAATGCCGCCCTCGCCGGCGGGTAGCTTAGCGCATCCAAAGCCACCGCATCTCCGGGTCTTAACAAAACACGCGCAGCAAGGTAAATACCCATCTGGCTGCCCCGCACCACGCACAATTGATTAACACCAGCATTCAGGCCACGCTCCTGACTAAGCATGGTGCAAAGCGCTTGGCGCAAGGGCAATTCGCCACGCGGATCGCCATAAGCCAAACGATTCGCTCTAGCCGTCGCGATTAAGGCCCTTCGATAAGCCCGCCCCAGCACATCAAAGGGAATCAACCTGGAATCTGGCACGCCATCGGTAAAATCAATGAGATGCGACTCAAGCTGCTGCACCGCTTCCTTGATGATTTTCGCTTTGGCCATAGGCCGCTCTGTAGCAATCAGCGCGGGCAACACAAAAGTGCCGCGTCGGCCCTGAGTGCAAAGCCAGCCTTGGGCAATCAGCTCATCAAAAGCTTGAATTACCGTCTTGCGGTTTACCCCCAGCTGGCGGGCGACCTCTCGTGAGCCAGGCAGTGCGCTGCCGCCCGTTAAGCGCCCCCTTTGAATTTCATCCACGATGTATTGGGCAATTTGCAGATGCACAGCCAGCCCCGCTTGCCGATCAATCTGCAGTAATAAGGACCAGGGGCGCAGCATGGTTTGCTCACAGAAATAACTGGACCATCTATATTATCAAATCTGGAGGTTTTTAATGGTCCAATAACGGGCTAGAGTTTGGTTCTTGAAGTGGGCAAACCACAGCGATCTAAAAAGGGTGCCATGCAAAACAATCCAGCCATTGAGCCACACGCTAAAATTCTATATCCACAGGCGCAAACCCAAGCTGAAATTAGCGGCAATCTAGCGATGGTCAAAGATAAAATATCGGCCGCCTGCCTTAGAAGTGGCCGCAGCCCTGATGGGGTTCAATTACTGCCGGTCAGCAAAACCATAGCTAGCTCGCGCATTCAAATGGCCTACGCAGCGGGATGCCGCGCAATGGGCGAAAATAAAGTGCAGGAAGCGCAGGAAAAAGCCGACTCTATGCAGCATTTGGCAGATTTACGCTGGATTGTGATCGGCCATTTGCAAAGCAATAAAGTCCGCCAGGTCTGCCGCTTTGCCTCCGAATTTCATGCGCTAGACAGCCTGAAACTAGCTCAAGCACTGGAAGATCACTTACAAAAAGAAGGCCGTGCTATGGATGTGCTGGTGCAGGTCAACACATCGGGCGAGGCCAGCAAGTATGGCTTGCAGCCCGCAGCAACAGCCGCCTTCTTGCACGGTTTAAAAGATTTTAGCGCACTCAAAGTACGCGGACTGATGACGCTGGCCATGCTCTCTAGCCACAGCGATCAAGTCAGAAGCTGCTTTCAAACCTTGCGTAGTTTGCGAGACCAGCTGCAACAAAATACGCCTCAACTCTGCGAGCTTTCCATGGGCATGTCTGGCGATTTTGAGCTGGCCATTGAAGAAGGCGCCACCATTATCCGGGTCGGCCAGGCTATTTTTGGAGCGAGGGCCACAAGCGACCAATATTACTGGCCAGAAAAAACGGCACAGGAGCGAGGCTCCGTTGATGTTTGTTTCGCGCCTGCGCTGAGTCAGAAAATGGCCAGTCGCAAGGCGTGCGACGAAGGCAATAACTAGTTATTTCCGAGGAGCATAACGCAGTGAATGGCCATTTTCTGACTCAGCCCCAAAACTGGGCCAAACGCAGCTGTGAAACAAACATCAATGGAGCCTAGAAGCATGAAAACCGCTATCGTTATTCGCCATGTTTTATTTGAAGACCTAGGCATACTTGCGCCCCTATTGCAGGAGCATGATTTTGCTATTCGCTATTTAGAAGCAGGGCTGGATGATCTGTCCCCTGCTGGGCAGGCCGATTTATTGATCGTTTTAGGCGGGCCTATCGGCGCATTCGACGAGGATAAATATCCCTTTATTTTGGATGAGCTGGCCGTGATACAGCACAGGCTAAGCCTACAAAAACCCACACTAGGAATATGCCTTGGTGCGCAGTTAATGGCGCGTGCCTTGGGTGCTGAGGTCGCTCCTATGCAGCAGCAAGAAATAGGCTTTGGCCCGCTCACGCTCAGCGCCGCCGGAGAGAAATCGCCTCTTCGAGCCCTGCGTAATTTACCGGTATTGCACTGGCATGGCGACCAATTTGCCATTCCGCAAGCATCAACGCGATTAGCCGGATCAGCGCAATGCCCCCATCAAGCTTTCTCGCTGGGTGACTATGCCTTGGCACTGCAATTTCACGCCGAAGCCGATTGCCAGCGAATCGAGCAATGGCTGATCGGCCATGCAGCAGAGCTGGCGATGGCAGGCATAGTGCCCTGCCAATTGCGCAAACAAGCAGCAGAGAATGGCGCAGCACTTAGCTCCGCCTGCCGATTAATGTTTACACAATGGCTCAATCAATTACCTAACTGATGTTACGCAAAAAAACCCAAGTCTTGAAACACGAAGGCCACAGAGAACACAGAGTTTCACGGAGAAGAACAGGTTTTGACTTAAGTTATTTTTTGATTAGGTTTTAAGTCTTTTCAAACCTTAGAAATATGAATTCATATCGTAGCTCGTGGCACTGGGCTTAAATCCCCCCTTGAAGCACGCCGAAGCGAGGAATAAGTGGATCGGGGTTTCGGAAAAGGGGTAGCGAGGCAGAGAGCGAGCAGCCTTTTTCGCCGAGCCGATTATCCGCAGTGAGGGGCCTTCGTGCTGGTCGGGGCGGCCTTCTTTGCTTACTTTCTTGGCCGTTCAAGAAAGTGAGTCCCCGCGGGGATGCCGCACCTAAACCAACGTGCCGAAGGCACTAAAAAGATAAGTACTTCGCAATATCAGTTACCTCACAAAGGACACCTCAATGAATAAATACCGCCTGCAAATCTGGCAATACGATCGCTTATGGGGCAGTTTTGAAAGCGAAGGCCCTCAGGCTAAATTTGCCATACAAGATATGCACCATCGCTTGCCTGCCGAGCAAGGTTTTCAATGTAAGCTGTTTATCTCCCGTGATGAAAAGCGAATCATCGAAAGCGGCCCAGCAGGAATACGTTTACTCGCTGCTGAAGTGCTCTATGAGGAGATGGCTTGGCCACTGCTGATTCATCAACCAGCATAAAAAATGGGCACCCTGTGCCCATTTTTCACTTCTAGTCGTGCGGGCATCCAAAGATGCTTACAACAACACCCGCTCAATCCCGCCGTTACGTGCTTTTTCTACATACTCTGGCATCCAGTTTGCGCCTAATACCGTTTTGGCGATTTCTACCACGATGTAGTCAGCAGTGGTGCCTGAATCGTCGTTGTAGCGACTCAAACCTTGTAGGCAAGATGGGCAGGAGGTGAGGATTTTGACGGGGGTTTCAGCTCCCGATTCAGCACGCAATTTATCTGCGCCCTTTTTCATCTCCTCTTCTTTTCTAAAGCGAACTTGCGTGGCGATTTGTGGCTTGGATACGCCAAAAGTGCCAGATTCGCCGCAGCATCGGTCATTCAGCTCTACTTTCTGCCCCATGAGTTCATTGGCCACATCGATGCCTTTGTACGTCTTCATCGGGGTGTGGCATGGCTCGTGGTACATATAACGCTCGCCGCTGACGCCAGCCAGTTTCACGCCTTTTTCTAATAGATATTCATGAATATCCAAAAGACGGCAGCCGGGGAAAATCAGCTCAAACTGATACTTTTGCAGCTGATCCATACAGGTGCCGCAAGAAACAATCACCGTTTTGATATCGAGGTAATTGAGCGTGGTGGCAAGGCGATGGAATAACACGCGGTTATCCATGGTGATCTTATCGCCCTTATCTTTCTCACCACCCGATGTTTGCGGGTAGCCGCAGCAGAGATAACCCGGCGGCAGCACGGTGGTTGTGCCCACATGCCAAAGCATGGCTTGTGTGGCAAGACCCACCTGACTAAATAAGCGCTCTGAGCCGCAACCGGGGAAGTAGAACACCGATTCTTGTTCTTCCTTCATATTAAGGCGTTGCGGGTCGCGAATCACCGGCACTACGGTTGAATCCTCCACATCCAGCAAGGCGCGGGCCGTTTTCTTCGGCAGTCCGCCTGGCATAGGCTTATTGATAAAGTGGATCACCTGCGTTTTGATCGACGCCTTGCCCACCGTGGCAGGCGGCGCTTTCAAAGCAGGCTTGAGTAAGCCCATACGCTTAGCCACAGCATGCGCTAGGCGCTGGCCTTTATAGCCCCATTCGATCGTTACCTTACGGATCAGCTTGATGGTCGCCGGGTCTTTAATGGTTAAGAAACCCATACCAATTGCGGTGACTGGGTTGAATTTCTTTTTACCTTCTTTGCGCAAGAAATTACGCATGGCGATCGATACATCGCCAAAATCGATATTCACAGGGCAAGGGTTTAAACAGCGATGGCACACCGTGCAATGGTCGGCCACGTCCCCCAGCTCGTCAAAATGCTTGAGCGATACGCCACGGCGGGTTTGCTCTTCGTATAAAAACGCTTCGGTGAGTAAACCCGTAGCCAGAATTTTATTTCTAGGGCTATATAGCAAATTAGCGCGCGGCACATGGGTGGAGCAAACCGGCTTACATTTACCGCAGCGCAGGCAGTCTTTAACGCTATTGCTGATCTCGCCGATGTCAGATGCTTCTAAGATTAGCGACTCGGCCCCCAGCAGGCTGAATGATGGCGTATAGGCATTGGCCAGATCCGCGCCGGGCATCAGCTTGCCTTTATTAAAGTGGCCATTCGGATCAACACGCTGCTTATACGCTTCAAACGGGGCCAGCTCTTCACGCGTCAAAAACTCATACTTAGTGATACCAATGCCGTGCTCGCCGGAAATCACGCCATTTAGATTGCGGGCCACACCCATAATCCGCGCCACGGCATGGTGGGCGCGTTGCAGCATCTCGTAATCGTCGGAATTCACCGGAATATTGGTGTGCACATTGCCGTCGCCTGCATGCATATGCAGCGCCACCCAAGTGCGGCCTTTCAGCACTTTCTGCTGAATAGCGAACACCAGTTCCATAATGGATTTATCGGTGCGGCCAGAAAACAGGGCCTCAAGACCAGCCAGCAACTCACGCTTCCAACTCACCCGCAGCACAAAATCACGCAGCGCTAAAAATACGCTTTGCGGAATATCACCGCCGATCAGCTCTTTTTCTAAAGGCATGGTCGGGAATGCAGCGCGATACAGCTCGAATGAATCATCGAGGTGATCAAAAATCCACTGCCAGTGCAGGCGTGATTTGGCAATCAGCGCCAGCGCAGTTTCGCGTCTATCGCCAATAAATTCTTCGGCGCTAACCGGCGCGTCCCCCGCATCCACCGGCAAGCGGCCATGGGCGAAAAAGTCTTGTAGCTTATCGAGTAGCTCTAGCTTGCTGGTCAGCGACAGCTCGATATTAATCCGCTCAATGGCGTCGGAATACTCGCCAAGGCGTGGCAAAGGAATCACCACGTCTTCGTTAACTTTAAAGGCATTGGTATGACGAGCAATCGCAGCAGTGCGGGCGCGATCCAGCCAAAACTTTTTACGCGCTTCTGGCGTGACGGCCACAAAGCCTTCGCCACCGCGCATATTCGCCAGCTGCACCACGTGGCTAGATGCCAGCCCAACTGCGTCTTCGTCATCAGAAACCAGATCGGCAATCAAGACCATCTTTGGCCGACCTTTCGATTTGGCCTTGGTGGCATAACCCACGGCGCGCACATAGCGCCAATCCAGATGCTCTAAACCGGCCAGCTGCACGCTAGGATGGGCATCCAGATAATCTTTGATTTCTACAATCGACGGCACGGCACGGCTGACTTCGCCAAAGAATTCCAGACACACCGTACGCACATGCGCGGGCATGCGATGCAGCACAAAACGAGCGCTGGTAATCAGCCCGTCGGTGCCTTCTTTCTGAATGCCCGGCAGGCCGGACAGGAATTTATCTGTTACATCTTTACCCAGGCCTTCCTTGCGGAATTTATTGCCTGGGATCACTAAGTTTTCATCGCTGAGCAGCGTTTTGCCATCAGGCTTAAATTTGCGGATGCGGAATGTGGCTTGTTTGGCATCATGGATCTTGCCCATATTGTGATCCATGCGCTCGATGAACATCCAGTTGCCATCTGGATCAACCATCTTCCAGCTCACCAGATTATCCAGCGCCGTGCCCCACAGCACGGCTTTTTTGCCGCCGGCATTCATCGCCACATTGCCGCCAATACAGGAAGCATCAGCCGAAGTTGGGTCCACCGCAAACGCTAAACCTGCAGCCTCGGCAGTTTCCATCACACGGCGGGTGACCACACCTGCACCGCATTGAATCGTGGCCACTTTGCCCGTACTACCTGGCAATTCGCGGTATTCAACCCCGTTATGCTGGTCCAGCTTTTCGGTATTGATTACGGCAGAGAGCGCCGTTAATGGCACCGCACCACCGGTATAACCTGTACCACCGCCACGCGGGATAATGGTTAATCCCAGCTCAATACAGGCCGCCACCAGCGGGGCCATTTCTTCTTCGGTATCGGGGGCCAGCACCACAAAGGGGTATTCAACGCGCCAGTCGGTAGCGTCCGTTACATGGCTGACCCGCGCCAAGCCATCAAAACAAATATTGTCATTGCGAGTAATGCGGCCCATTTTTTTCAGCACTTTACGGCGCAGTAAGGCCACATCGATAAACTCGCGCTCAAAGCGCTCTACCGCCTCGCGAGTGCGATCAATCAGCAGCGCAACTTGGGTGTTTTCTTGGCGACGTTTTTCGATCTCATGCACACGATGATGCATGGCTTCGGCCAGCATATTCAGGCGTTTAGGATTATCGAGTAAATCGTCTTGCAGATAGGGGTTACGCTTCACAACCCAGATATCGCCCAATACTTCAAACAGCATCCGCGCAGACCGGCCGGTTTTACGCTGTTGGCGTAAATCATCAAGCACTTGCCAGGCATCTTCACCAAGTAAGCGAATCACAATCTCACGATCGGAGAACGAAGTGTAGTTGTAAGGAATTTCGCGCACACGATCGTGCACAAGCTGCGGTGGGATGGGAGTAGTAATAGGCTCGGCCATGGGGGACTCTTAGGGCTTGCGGGGTCATGGGAGCGTTGATTTTAGCGGAAAACCCCCATTGTTATAGCCCCATTTTTTGTGGGGATATCCGCCCCCAGCCCTTAAACACCCATTTTTAATGGCTTAGCCTTGTTTAAAAAGCATAAAACCTTCACATGAATGCAACAGAATGGCGTACTTTTACTACCTTTTTTGCTAGTAAAAACATGTAGATTTAACACAATACCCAAGGCCAAGCCCTAAGCGCACTAAACCACTAAGCGGTTCCGCCCCTGTTAGCCAGCGCTTGATCGAAACGATAGATGACACGGCAAACGATCAAACAACTACCCTATTTCGCCCCTGTTGCTTCGCTTGATAAAGGCATTGATCCGAGCGGTCTAGTAAGGCCTCAAGGGATGCATCATCCACAATACTGGCAATGCCCACACTAATCGTGATTTTCAATTCGGGATGAATTCTCGACCATATCCATGCATCCACGATGCTACGCAAGCGCTCGCCCACCTCGATGGCGGCGACGCCTTCATGATTAGGTAAGAGCACCACAAACTCTTCGCCTCCATAGCGCCCTACCAAATCATCCTGCCGACAACCCGATTTAAGCAGTGCGGCAATTTGCCTCAATACTTTGTCGCCCACTGGATGGCCGCAGCCATCGTTTACCCGCTTAAAGTGATCCACATCGATCATCAGCACCGATAAAGACTGCTGATTGATGCGCTGGCGCTGAAACAGCTCGCAGCCCTGCTCTTCTAAACCTCGGCGATTTAAAATACCAGTCAGGCCATCGTAGCTAGCCAGCCGCTCCACCCGCTGTATTTCACTATGCTGCTTCGCGCGTTGACGGCGTAAATCGGCATTTTCTAAACGTGCGCTTTCCATTTCTAATTGCATTTTCATGGCTTGCAATTTATGCGGGGAAAGCTGATTTTTTACTGCCTGCTGCCCAAGATGAAAACGCTTGAAATAGGCCAAAGCCAATTTAAAATCGCCATTTAACTCCGCCAGCTCAGCAATCAGCGCCTCAAATTGAAATACTAAATTAGCGGCATTTCTACGCTGGGCATGCAACAAACCTTGCTTTAAATATTTACTCGCTAATGGATCATCACGTACAGCTAAACTAATCTTACCTAAAGCAAGATAATTACTTGCCAAGCACCATTGATTTTTTAATTTTTTATTTATTTTTAATGCAGAAAGCAAATTACACCGTGCAATATCTAGCTGACCCAATGCCCACTGCGCTTGCCCTATCAGACATAAAGCTTCTGATATATATTCAGGATGATCTATTTTTTTCGCAAACAATAAGCCATCTTGCAATACTTTTAACGCCTCATCATATTGCAATAAGCCAAGATAATCGCCACCCAGGTTAATTAGCAAACAAGCAATTAATTTATCATTTTTTATTCTAGGTATATATTCTGCGGCTTGGCGGTGATGTTCTAAAGCCGCTACAAAATCATCATGTGAGAAGTAAATCTGCCCAATACCAATATTGGCTTGGATATATGCATCATCATCAGATAAATTCAAAGACAAATCTAAACAATAAGACCAATACTGTAGCGCTAAATCGTACTCACATTGGCAATAATAAGCGCCTGCAATTTCCTGCAAACAATCCACAATATGCTGCTGAAAATCATGTTCCTCACCCAGCATCAAACTATGCCGCATTAAAGCAATGCTCTCTTCAAAAAAAGGATCTTGTGCTAGAGCACGGGCATGATTCAGTAAACCTTGTGCATAGCCAAAATGATACTCAGTTTGAATAGCAAGCTGGCACGCTTGCTCAGATAATAGCAGCGCACTCTCCTTACTCTGCAGGCTCATTTGGCGGGCACGGAGGTTAATTTCATCAATATGAGAATGGCTGAGCATTTGATTGATTTAACTCTTGTTCATCTACCATCAAATTAGGACATACTAATCCATAATATCAAGGTAAATTGCATTATTTTATTTAAAAAGTATTATCCGCATTTACTTACAAATAATAATTACACGCTATTTAATCAGCAATACAGTAAATTAAATAATGGTAAGGAGGTATAAATTTCACCTTACTTTAGCCAAGTATTTTCTACCAGCAAAGCCTCTTAACTTGGAACAAGTAGCGTCATTTCCATCGATCTAAGCTGTGCAGAAGCGGATTGCTCTAAGAGCAATACACGCAAAGCTTTATGCTGGATATCATGCTGCTCTTGCAGCTTAGGCTGATTTATTTTTTGATAAATAATGGCGAATGCTTCATGAATTTCTGCCATTAAGTATTGTGATTCCATCATTTCGGCAACTGAGAAGGCGCGTTGCAGCTCATCAATAGCGGCGTCAAATTCTGCATTAGCTAAGGAGCAGCGACCTAAGGCCAATAAATTTGCCGCTTCATTCCAAGTATTAATATGCAGGCGATTAATTTTAAGCGCGACTAGAAAATTCATTCGAGCTCTTTCAATATCGCCACGCGCCAAACGAATTAAACCAAATACGCTATACACTTCGGCTTCAAGCTCATAATTGCCTTCCGCTCTCACCAAGGGCAAGGCCTGCCTGGCAATAGACATTGCATCGTCTAAGCGATCTAAACGAAATAAATCAACCGCGATATTAATCAGGCAAATGCTTTGGTAATTAGCATCATGTTCTTTTTTTGCTAGATCTTGCGCCATTTTATGATGAATTAGCGCCACTTCAAATTGCTCATGAGCATAATATAGCTGACCCAAGCCTATATGAGCGCATAGCCGCTGCGTGGTTTCAATCGCCTGAGTAGAGAGCTCCAAGCACCGGCACCAGTATTGCGCAGCACTTTCATACTCCCCCAAGGTATACGCATGACGGCCCAGTAGCTGTAAAGCCTCACCACGCCATACACCCAGCTCGTCCGGCTCTGCAACATCAAGCACTTTATCGAGAATATTAATCGCCTCTCGATGCCGCCCAAATAATTGCAGAACGCTGGAATAAACAGTTAGCGCCGCCGCCTCACTCAAGCGGCAACCTAGCTCTACCGCTAAATCCCTTGCTTGAGTCGCAAACGCCAATGAATCTACGCTACGTGAAGAAATTAATTTCTTCGCTTGCTGAATAAGCTGATCAACCGAGGACACAAGCATTATTTACACCAAGTTGACTTGTAGGTTACGGATGGTATTTTAACACTTATAAAATTTTGAATCTATGCGCAGTGCAGCATTCCCAAACGGCCCTGAGCCGAATGTACGGCTCTTTGTATAAGCTGCACACTCGCGCCCTCAGCAGCTAGCTTCATTCGAATACAAGCTGCTTGATAGCAGCCATATTCATACTCCGCCTGCTCTTTATTTCCTGTGCGTTGATAGGCCATAGAAAGCAAATGATGAGCGTCCATAATTTGCTTTGCAGAGCCCATTTCACGGGCTTTTCCTAAGGCATTTTTAAAACAAACGATGGCGTCATCTATCTGAGCACTGGCCACATAAATACGCCCATGCAAGAGCTGCTGCAAAATCTCGCCCCAGCGCCATTCTTTACAGCTGGCTTTAGCCTGTGCCAGTCTCTGCCTTGCGGTGTCCAAGCTATTGGTTTCTAAGGCAATTTTCGCCATATAGATGTAAATCTCACCAATAAACTCATGGTTTTGCGCTTGCTGTGCAAAAGGATAGGCCATCACCAAAGCGTGCTGGCTTTCATGCCATTGGTTTAACTGAAAAAATGCGGCGGCCACATTAATCCATGCTCTTGCATGCAGCACAGCAGGCATCTGGCTGTTGAGTAAAGCAACTGCGTGCTGATGCTGCGCTAATGCCTGCTCTATTTGCCCGTGCGCAAATTGAATCATGCCCATGCCAATATGGGCATTGAGTTTTGCCACCGCAGAAAAATCATCCGCCAAAAAACAATCTGCCCAATACTCGCCCGCCTCTTGGTAATCACCAAGTGTGTAGTAAGTTAAAGCAATCTCTTGCAGCAGCTCTTCCCGCGCTAATTTCTTGTTTTTTAGTTCGGCTTGAGTCAAGGCTTTGAATAGGATTGATAAGGACTCATCAACTCGTCCAAAAGAAAGTAGTAGGCGGGAATATGGGAGGGTGACTTTTACGAGCAGCTCAATATCGACAAGCTTACAATTACCTAATAGGGAATAGGCCCGTTCAATGTATTGCAAGGCAAGCGCTGGATCAAGAACCACTAAGCAATCACCTTTGCTTAATAATTCTATTGTTTCAGCATGTTGAAGCATCATAAAAGTCATCAAAAAAGGAAGTCAACGCAGAGTATTCCGTTTAATTCCCTGACTCAATCTCTTTTACACAAACCTGATCATTAAGCCTTATTTTTTGACTTAATTGTAACAAACTACGGAATATCGGCGTAAGACATGCGTCTTAATACAATAGAACTCTTACGCAATAACTTACGATCCGATCTATTTTTATCGTAGTAGCGCGGATTGGTCACCATTGAGGCTAATTTAGCGGATTGGCTTGCGCCTAATCGCGCCGCCGAGGTCTTGTAATAATGGCGAGCTGCGGCTTCCGCCCCAAACACGCCATTGCCCCACTCGATCACATTCAGGTAAATCTCAAAAATACGCTGCTTATCTAATATGGCCTCGAGCATCACCGTAATAATGGCTTCTTCTGCTTTTCGAAACGGATTACGGCCACTCGATAGGAATAAGTTTTTAGCCAGTTGCTGACTAATCGTTGAGCCGCCCGCCACAATGCGGCCCTTTTTGACATTTTTTTCCCAAGCGATCTGCATTCCTTCCCAATCAAAGCCTTCATGATCCAGAAATTTAGCGTCTTCACTCGCCACTAAAGCGCGCTTTAAATTGGGGGAAATTTGCGCATAGCTCACCCATTGATGGCGTAGCTCGGCCTCTGGGTTTTCTTTTTGGATTTGGCTCAGTTGCTCCCTCATAAAAGAAGTCGCCGATGGATTTATCCACTTCCACGCTAGAACATGGCCAAAAATCCATAGATTCCAAAGTACGAAAAACAACACGACGCAAAGCAAACCTCGGCCTATCCAGCCAGCTATTGAACGTTGCTTGGCCATTACAAAGCAACTCGCATTTCTGCTAACACCGGCTCTATATCTGCACGTAATCCAGTCCAAACATAAAAAGCTTCGGCGGCTTGCCCCAGCAACATGCCCAAGCCATCTATGCATTGCGCAGCGCCTGCTTGCTGCGCCTGCGCTAAAAACGGTGTTTCCCCCTTGCCATACATCATGTCGTAGGCAAGGCACTTCTCGGCAAAAATAGTCGCTGGCACGGGCAAGGCCAGCCCAGCTAGGCTGGCTGATGTGGCATTGATAATCACATCAAACTCCCCTGCTAGCGCATCAAACGCGCTCGCCTTAATCATGATCCCGCCCCGCAGGGCTAATTGCTCAGCTCTTGCCAATGTGCGGTTAGCAATGGTCAGGCTAAGAGGGCCTTCTGCGAGTAGGGGTAGCAGCACCCCACGGGCAGCGCCGCCCGCACCTAGCAGCAAAATACGTTTGTTTGCCAATGATGTATGCCGCAGTAAATCACTTACTAAGCCCGCACCATCGGTGTTATCGCCAAGGAGCACACCGTTAGCGCCTATCTTGATCGTATTCACCGCTTCAGCCGCTGCAGCACGCTCTGTGAGTTCGCTACAAAGGCGAAAAGCTTCTTCCTTAAAAGGCACGGTGATATTGGCACCACGGCCACCTCTCGCCACAAAATCGGCCACAAAATCAGCAAAGCCCTCTAGGGGAGCAAGACCCCGTTCATAAGAAAAATCAGCCAGCTTAAATTGTGCGGCAAATGCCTGATGAATTTGCGGCGATTTGCTATGCGCAATCGGATGCCCAATGACTAGATATTTCATTCGTCTTGCTTCCAAAAAAGTTAACTCAATCTATCGACAGATCTTTGAATCACGGGTGATTAGCCCTGAGTCCAGCCCAAGCCCGCCGCTTTCCAACCATTCACTTGCCCACGTTGCCCAGCGGAATTTTTATCGCCCTCAAAGCCTTCCAAAATATTAAATGCATTACTGTAGCCATTGGCCGCAGCGAGTTGCGCAGCATCATGCGAGCGCGCACCAGTGCGGCACAAAAACATCACCACTGCTTGTGGATCAACTGTCGCTTGCAAAGCACTTAAGAAATTAGGGTTTAGATCCATTTTTGGATATTGCTTCCACTCATTCATTTCTGAATCAGGCACAAAGCCTACAAACTGCCATTCAGCATGGGTGCGCACATCCACCAACTTTGCATTGGGCAGCGCGGCTAATAGGGCCGCGGCTTCAGAGGGAGTCAGTACACCTTGGTAAGGTAAATTTGAAAGAACGGCACGCTCATGGGCTTGTTGCAAAAGAGTATCGACAGAGCTCATCACACTTTTTCCTTATGAATGGCATTTAACCCGCATATTTTACCCTGAGCTACCGCAACTGTTAGATAAGTTTGTTTTACGAGAAAGGAAACTAAGCCAATGGCCATGAGTCGGATTACAATCTGCATCACAGTTGATTCAGCTTTAAAAAAAACTTCATCCATGAAGATAGATTTCAGCGGGTTTAAAAACCTAAGATAAGATCGGCACGAAACAGTGCTGGCATCGCACCAAAAATGCACGCAAGATGCGTTTTTCTCACCATAATGGTGCGTAGCGAGTTTGCCTAGTACGCCGCCTATCGCGTATGGCACAATAGATTCAAACGCTTTAAACATTGGCATAGTTATTGCTAAATGAATACTTATACCGGCAACACCGGACACCCGATCACTTTACCCTTGCAACAATTTTGGAGAATCCCAAGATGGCAGTAGCCGACGTTCTCAACCTTATCCAGGAAAACGGCCTCAAGTTTGTTGACCTGCGTTTCACCGACACTATGGGCAAAGAGCAGCACGTTACTGTTCCTTCGCACGTAGTTGACGAAGAATGGTTCACAACTGGCCATGCTTTTGACGGCTCTTCCATTGCGGGCTGGAAAGGCATTCAAGCCTCCGACATGCTCTTGATGCCAGATGCATCGACTGCCAACATCGATCCTTTCTACGACGAACCAACATTGTTTATGACATGTGACGTTGTAGAGCCAGATACTGGTAAAGGTTACGATAGGGACCCACGCTCGGTAGCTAAACGCGCTGAGCAATACCTAAAAGCCACAGGCTTGGGTGACACGGCTTACTTTGGCCCAGAACCAGAATTCTTTATTTTTGACGGCATCCGTTTTGGCTCCGATTTATCAGGCTGCTTCTACAAAATTGAATCTGACGAAGGCGCCTGGGCGACAGCTAATAAAGTAGAAGGCGGTAATAAAGGCCACCGTCCACGTCTCAAAGGCGGCTACTTCCCAGTTCCTCCTGTTGATAGCCACCAAGATATCCGTGCCACCATGGTACTGATTCTGGAAGAGCTAGGCGTGCCTGTTGAAGTGTTCCACCACGAAGTGGCGAACGCGGGCCAGAACGAAATTGGTACTAAATTCAGCACACTGGTACAACGTGCAGACTGGACTCAAATCCTGAAATACGTAGTACATAATGTTGCAGACCAATACGGCAAGACAGCCACCTTTATGCCAAAACCTATCGTTGGCGATAACGGCAGTGGTATGCACGTGCACCAATCGGTTTGGAAAGATGGCAAAAACCTGTTTGCAGGTAATGCCTACGCAGGTTTGAGCGAATTCGCCCTGTTCTACATCGGCGGTATCATCAAGCACGCTAAAGCTTTGAACGCGATTACTAATCCGGGCACCAACAGCTACAAGCGCCTGGTTCCACATTACGAAGCGCCGGTTAAATTGGCTTATTCAGCACGCAACCGCTCTGCTTCGATCCGTATTCCACACGTATCAAGCGACAAAGGCCGTCGTATTGAAGCGCGTTTCCCAGATCCATTGGCTAACCCATACCTTTGCTTCTCTGCACTGTTGATGGCGGGTCTGGATGGCGTGCAAAACAAGATTCACCCGGGCGATCCTGCAGACAAAAATCTGTATGACTTGCCACCAGAAGAAGACAAGTTGATCCCAACAGTTTGCTCATCTTTGGATGAAGCACTGGACGCGCTAGATAAAGACCGTGAGTTCCTGACTCGTGGCGGCGTATTTAGCAATGACTGGATCGACAGCTATATCGAATTGAAGATGCAAGAAGTAAACCGCATCCGTATGAGCACTCACCCAGTTGAGTTCGATATGTACTACAGCCTTTAATCTGACCGATTAACAGCTAAAAAACCCCGCACTGGCTTGCTAGTGCGGGGTTTTGATTTATTTGAATTAATGACAAATACGCAACAGATTTTAATGCTTTTAAATAGATAAACACGGCCTAGGCAATCAAAGACCAATGGCATATTGACTCGCTCAAAGATTAGTTCAACTATGCGTGCTTACCGGCATTAATTAGAGATGAATATCATAATGAAAACGACTCAAATGCCGCTTGGCCCAGCCATTTTATTTATGACGATTTGTTTATATAGCAATTTTGCTCAAGCAGAAACACGATCAAATTGCCGTCATATCGTTGCTAATGTCGAACGGCTCGCTTGCTATGATAGTGAAAATAGCTTGCTAGAGACCACGGCAATACCAGCACCCGCCGCGATACAGCCCACTCCCAAATTAGTGGCCACAGTCAGCCCACACTCTATCATCGACACCGCTTGGGGCTTTGATCCCGCCTCTGATCGCTATAGCTTAGGGATGTACCATTCCAACTACTTATTGTTTGGACGTTACTCAGATCGTCCCAACGATGCGCCCTACCAAGTTTTGCATGCAGATAGCCATGTGAATTTAGATAAGGTAGAGGCCAAATTTCAGCTTAGCCTAAAGGCTCGTTTGTGGACGACAGATGACCATCGCTGGGGAGTATGGGGCGCGTATACCCAAAATAATAATTGGCAAGTCTACAACAAGGATGAATCTCGGCCTTTTCGTGAAACCAATTACATGCCTGAACTCATTGTTAGCTATCGCCCAGATGTTGATTTAGGGGCTGGATTTAATTGGAAGCTATTAAACGGGGGCTTTGCTCATCAATCTAATGGCCGCACTAACTCCATTTCCCGCAGTTGGAACCGCCTTTGGGCGGAAGTGGGTATAGAAAAAGACAACTTCGCTATCTATGGCAAAGCTTGGTATCGGCTGCCCGAAGAAACCGACATCGATGAAAATCCAGGGATCATCGACTATTACGGTCACGCCCAACTCCATGCAGTCTACCGCTGGAAAAATCATAGTTTTACTGCCTTAGCCCGAGGCAACACCTCTACAGGCAAAGGCTCACTCCAAGCCAGCTGGTATTCCCCGCCTCTATTTGGACCACTACGCGCTTATATCCAAGGCTTCACAGGATATGGCGAAACAATGATCGACTATAACTGGCGTCAAAACACAATCGGTTTAGGTGTTGCCTTGAATGATGGCTTCTAAATACCCGCTTGCTTGCCAATAGTCGATTAGCAAGTAAAAACCCTGCTAGTGCGGGGTTTTTCTTGGCTATCGTTGCTCGCTAAATCGCTTTAGTAAGGCAATGCCCCCAGCAAAGCATTAACCAAAACCGCGCAAGCTGTTTCTAATGGGGCGAGTAATAGGTTCATATCAACCTTAGGATTTTTCGTCCACTCCGCTTCTATATCGGCAGCCATTTTGGCGAGCTGCTCTGCACCTATCGTCGCTGCCGTGCTTTTAAAAGTGTGTATCACCCGCCGTGCATCATCGATTTTGCCTGCTGCAAGCAAGCTACGCATCCTTGCTACCGCATCGCCCTGCCCATTCACAAAGCGCTGTAATAATACTTCGTAATTGGCGCGTTTATTCAGCACACGTTTCATGCCTACCGCAACATTCAGCCCTGCAATTGCGAGTAATGGATCATTAATGACATTGGATTGCAGCATGCGCTCGCTCTTAAACCCTCCCTCAGGAATCACGATCCACTTCAGCAGCATGGCAAATAAATCATCAGAATCCACAGGCTTAGCTAAAAAATCATTGATCCCCATCTCCAAGCACTGCTTATAATTTTCTTCGCTCGTATTCCCTGTCATGGCAATCACCGGCAAACTTGCTAATGTGGATTGGGTGCGTATCAGTTGTGTCGCCAGCAAGCCATTCATAACCGGCATTTGAATATCCATCAGCACAATGTCGTAGCGTGCCAATGACAGCATTTCAAGCGCTTGTTCGCCATTACCCACCACACTCACAACAAGGCCAAGGCTTTTTAGCTGATTAATCACTAAGAGCTGAATTAAGGCATCATCATCCACCAATAAAGCGCGCGCGCCATAGAGCTTCACCAAATCTAAGCGCTCTGATTCCACCTTATTAAGATTTGAAACTGGGCTTAAATTGGTAATGGTAGGCGCTATATTTTTTTTCACTGGCACCCATTTAATGAGCATTGCAAACAACTCATCTGGCTCTATGGGCTTGGGTAAGTGGTCATTCATTCCCGCCGAGAAACAACGATCCCTATCGCCACTCATTGCATTCGCCGTCATCGCCACAATAGGCATATTTACAAGATGCGCTTGCTTTCGAATCAAGCGAGTCGCCGTCACACCATCCATAACCGGCATTTGCATATCCATTAACACAATGTCGTAATTTTCTTTGGCAATGAGATCCAAGGCCATTTGGCCATCCTCGGCGATTTCAACGCTTAAACCAACGCTCTCAATCAGATCTCGCCCCACCTGTTGATTTAAATCGTTGTCATCCACCAAAAGTACACGAGCGCCAGCAATATCTGCCAAGCTGGATGTGCCTCCTCCCAAGGCATATAAGCTCATATTGCTGATCGCATCCTTGGCACCCAAGGCCCGAATACTGGCGTCAAGTAGCTGACTAACACTCACCGGCTTGAGCAGCACAAAATCAATGCCTTTACGGTCTGCATTGCGGAAAATAGGCTCATGGCCATAGCCGGTTATCATGACCGAGCAGGGTGGATTAGGCAGCAGGGCTAAGCGTCTAGCCACTTCAAATCCATCCATACCTGGCATCTGCCAGTCTAGATAGACCACCTCAAAAGGGCAGCCCGCATCACTGGCTTCTTGCGCCAGCTTGAGCGCCCACATACCCGATTCGGCCTCTCTGACTTCCAAGCCCATGGTGTGCAACATCTTAGAAAGAATCAGCCGGGCGCTCGGATTATTATCCACCAGCAGCACATGCTTCCCGCACATTTCAAGCGGCAAGGTCAGCTCTTTTACCGTGTTTTCACCTCGCTCTAAAAAGGCCGTAAACCAAAAAGTGCTACCTTTGCCTAGCTCGCTTTCCACACCCACTTGCCCGCCCATACGTTCAGCTAATTCTTTAGAAATCGCCAAACCTAATCCTGTGCCGCCATATTTACGCGTTGTGCTTGCATCCCCTTGCGCAAAGGATTGAAACAATCTGCTTATTTGCTCGGCACTCAGGCCTATCCCCGTATCTTGTACTTCAAATTTAGCCAGTAAACCTTCTTGTTTGTATTCCAATAAATGAATACGTACCGTGATTTCTCCATGCTCGGTAAACTTCACGGCGTTATTGACATAATTAATGAGTATTTGCCCTAGCCGCAGTGGGTCACCAATTAAATGATCAGGCAGGGCGGAATCAATATCAAATACCAATTTTAATTTTTTACTTAAACACTTTTCGCCCATTAAATTGGTGACATTATCCAACACTTTTGACAATTCAAATTCAACCGACTCCACGTCTAATTTACCTGCCTCAATTTTTGATAAATCAAGGATGTCATTAATAAGCCGTAATAAATGATGGCTAGAGCGCTGAATTTTTTCTACATAATCACGCTGCTTAGATGAGAGCTCGCCGCTCAACACCAAATGAGACATACCAATAATGGCGTTCATTGGTGTTCGTATCTCGTGGCTCATATTGGCAAGAAAATCAGATTTCATTTGAGACGCTTGCTCTGCTTGTTCGCGCGCGGCCAATAGCTCAATTTGATTATGATTTAATACGCTATTGAGCTTGGCCAGCTCACAAGTACGCTCAGCGGCTCGATCTTCTTGCTCCTTACGAATAGAAATATCCCCTAAGGAGCCTGCTACTCTTAATGGAATCCCCTCGGCATCTCGCAGCGTTGCGCCTCGCGCCCGATACCAACCATAGCTTTGATCTTTTCTTTGTAGGCGATATTCAATATCGTAAGGCGTCAGCCCCGTTCTATCATTTAAGTGAGCGACAAAGGCATTTAAGGCGCGTTCTTTATCTTCTGGGTGCAAACGGTGGGCCCAACTTCCCAATACATTGGGAAAATCATTTTCGTCACTAAAACCCAGCATACTGCGAAAATTATCCGCCCACCAAAACTCGTTCTCCATATTAACGGGGTCGCCCGACGCCACCGTCATATCCCACAGCCCTTCACTGGCCGCTTTATTGACTAGCTCGAAGCGAGCACGAACCGTTGCAAGATCACGGTTAAGTGTTGTCAGCTTAGTAGTGAGCGCTAAGATGTGTTTTTCATGCTGCTTATGGGCTGAAATATCAACAATCGAGCCCGCCATCCTAAGAGCTACACCCCTCTCGTCTCGCAGGGTAATGGCACGGGCTCGATACCAAGCATAAGTCTCATCTTTGCTTTGGATACGCGCTTCAATGTCAAAAACTGTTAGCCCGCTGTTATCGTAAAGATGAGCTGCAAGCGCATATAAAGTGCTCATTTTGTCTTCGGGATGCAGGCGATTGGCCCAACTTTTCAGCTTATTAGGAAAATCCACTTCATTACTAAAGCCCAGAATATGGCGAAAAGAATCTGACCAACACACCACCGCTTCCATATTGATGGGATCCCCCTCCAATATCAGCATGTCCCACAAGCCTTCACTCGCCACCTGGTTTAGCAGCCTAGTGCGGCCCTGCTCCATATAGAGCCCTGCCATAGATCCTTCTGCAAGCGCCTGTTGCAGTTGCTTGATTTGCTCCTGTAGTGCGCTATTTTCGCGCTGTAAATGAGAAGGCTCATCCCCATTTTTACTAAAAAACTGGAACATAACCTGTCTCCAACATTCATAAAAAATCAAACAGCCTTTTTTCTTTATGAATATAGTTGACAGCAATATCAATGCAATAAACATTGATACCCAAGAAAAATTGTAAGTATTTCTTAGGTTTTAAAAGCTAGGCTGTCACAGCCTAAATACTTGGCGTAACAGATAGAAATGAGACATAAAATCAAAAAATTGACTCGCGAACCGTCGGTCAGATTCTGCCTAAGCGGTCAACAGAGCCGCGCACTTTTACCGCCTGATCTAGAGGTAAGGGCTGCGATGACGCCTCTGCACAAGACTTCATCTTGAGTAATACGCCCCAAAGCAATCAGCGATTCATCTGCAAATGCGGAGCCTGCACTAGGCTAGTCACCGCGGTGCGCAGCATA
The DNA here is from genome assembly GCA_026399755.1 of Pseudomonadota bacterium. GTDB lineage: Bacteria > Pseudomonadota > Gammaproteobacteria > Burkholderiales > Chitinibacteraceae > Iodobacter. The sequence continues at coordinate 5,450 of JAPLQI010000060.1, read as the reverse complement.
CGCTCGCAATCTGGCAGAGCGGCTTGCGGGCGATCGGGATAAAGATCTTGCAGCATGTCGTACATGCCATCAAAGACGGCATGCAAATACCAATTACTCAGGCGTAAATCGAGCGTGCTGGGCAGCTCTTGGTTTTGTACGGCACGGCGCAAGAGGCGCAGGCTGTAATGCATCGCTAATTTGGTAATCAAATCCCGATGCCTAATCAAAGGTGTATTTTCTTGGCTGCGCTCGCACTTAAAATACAAGATAGCAATCACCGATTGCGCCCTGCCTGGCTGGCAAAATAAATTTAAGTAATACATGCCGGTTTGCACCAGCGCCTCCATTGCGTTGCTAGTGCTAGGGCTAAAGTGCATGGTGTCTAGCGCAAACATACGCTCGCTCATGGCTTTGCACACATCAATTTTATTCGGGTAATGGCCGTAAACCGCGCCGCGGGAGACACCGGCGGCATCGGCAATATCAGCCATGGTGGCGTGCGCTACGCCCTTATCCAAAAACACCCGCTCTGCCCCATTTAAGATGGCATCACGCGTTTTTTGCGCGTCTTCCTTGGTTTTTCTTGCCATGATGATCCTTGTTTAGTACACGGGATTATTGCATAAAATTAATTAATCGCGCATGACTGATTAAATGTTAGCATGACTCATTCTTCCTCACTGCCACAATAAAACGGTCAATCGAGCTTTTATGAGTCAACAAAATTTACATGAACTCAATACCCTGTCTGTTAAAACATTGTTTTGGCGTTATGTCATACCCTCAGTCGCCGGCATGCTGGTCATCGGCCTCTATACCGTGGTCGATGGCATCTTCGTGGGCCGCTATGTGGGGGCGCATGCGCTAGCAGCGATTAATCTGGTTTACCCCGTTATTTTGTTGCAAGTCGGCTTAGGCGCCATGATTAGCATGGGAGCCGCCACACGCATCTCTATCTTGCAAGGCGCTGGCCGCAGCAAAGAAGCACGGCAAGCGCTCGCCAATACTCTGCTTATTATTATGGCGCTCGGCATACTTTTACCCATCATTGGGATTAGCCAACTAGAGCATCTACTCGCTCTGCTTAATGCTGATAATGATCCCGCCGTGCTGCAAGAAGCACGCTCCTACTTATCGATCATGCTCTGGGGCGGCCTCGTGACGATAGGTCAGATGGCAGTGATTTATTTAGTGAGAAACGATGGCAGACCTCAGTTCATTACCTATTTGGTCGTGGCAGGCGGCTTGAGTAATATCGGCCTAAATTATTTTTTTGTGGTGATCTTAGGAAGGGGCTTAGCTGGATCGGCATATGCCACCTTACTGGTGGAAACGCTTATCACCTTAGCTGGTCTGATCTATTTCTTTAGCCCCTTTGCACGATTGCGTCTTGCGCTAAAGGATCTGCGCCCGCACTGGCAAAGCATGCCATCGATGCTCGGCCTCGGTGTATCTAGCTTTCTGATGGAAGCCAACTTAGCCTTTCTGCTGTTTGCGCATAACTACCAGCTACTCGAATACGGTAAGGGCAGTGATGTGGCCGCTTATGCCGTAGCGGGATATACAGAAGCGGTGTTTATTTTGCTGATACACGGCTTGGCACTGGGGATGCAACCCCTGCTCAGCCATGCAACGGGTGCTGGCCAGCCACAAAGACTAGCGCAAACTTTATCTTATGGCTTACGGGTCAGCTTAGGCATCAGCTTAATGCTACTGGCTGTGGTACAGTTTTTTCCGCAAGCCATTGCTACGCTTTACGCAGGCCAAGATCAGGCGCTTATCGAAGCGGCAACGCATGCCTTGCAAATCCACCTCTTTGCGCTGCCTTTTGATGGCACCATTATTGTGGGTGTGATTGCTTTACAAGCCATGGCACTGACCCGCTTATCCATGTTTGGCACGCTAGGTAAAACGCTGATCTTAATCCCCGCACTTTGGCTTATGCCGCAATGGTGGGGAGTAAATGGTGTGTATATTGCGCTACCATTAGTCAATATGCTGGTTGGTATAGTGATTGCTAGCGTATTATGGCGCGAATTACGCCGCCTAAAACAAGCACCACAGGGCCTTGGCATACACGCCTAAGCGGCAAGAAAACGGTACGGGATTTGCAATAAGCACTTGATATTGCAAGGCCTGTTCCGTTTTTTTCGTTTAAAATATACAGCTACAATATTTTGAAGCGTGCACAAGATTGCGAATGGATTAGCCCCCGTATCCCAATAGCACATACCCATCATTGCGCATGCTCCTTAGGATAAGAAAGCCCACATGTCTGTTATTCAAGATCATTATGCAAAATTAGGCGTATCCCCTGCTGCCAGCCTCGATTTAATCAAGTCAGCCTACCGAAAAAATGCAGCCAAATACCATCCAGATAAAAATCCAGACCCAAATGCAGCAGTCCAATTTAGGGCCATTCAAGAGGCCTATGAAGTATTAGCCGATTCAAGTCGCCGCCAAGCTTACGATGATTATAGGCAACGCAGCTTGATTGATAATCCACTAGAAATTGCCCGCGAAATTGCCGAAAAATATATTAAAGGAATTACCCAGTGAGTATCTCGCCTTATTTCTCCGACCTTTATGCAAACTACGAAGCCGAGCTAGAAGATTTATCCAGTGATTCTGAAGGGCGCTCCGTCCTTAAAAAACGATTAAATGAAAAACGCCAGCAAATAGAGCATATTTTACCCATGATTGAATTCGCACCAGAAATGGTTGCGGTCATTTTTCATAATGCATTTAGCTTTAATACCCCTAAAGTCATGCAAAACATAATTTTTAGCGAACCAGAAGGCTATGGTGATGACTTTATCGCATGGGATGAGCTAAAAGAGCATTTAACCATCGCCCCATGGGCAGAAACACTAATTACATCAACTTTAAATGCTGATGGGGGTGATTTCTTTATGGTCATGGCAGCCACCTTAGAATTCCTACGTAATAATGGTAGCCATACGCCACACGCCCAAAGCGATGAAACAGAGCACGAAGAAGATAATGATGATGACGAAGATGGTGCACTCAATTTAAATGAATCAGGATCAGATTGGCTAAATGAGCAAGGCTTTGAGTCCATAGATAACACATAAGCCGACTGATTAGCCCTGCAGATTCAGGGCAAATAATATTTATATTTCAGCACACCTAAAGAGATAAAGGGTTTCGAATGCATCCAGCCATTATTAATGCATCAAAATTAATTTTAGTTGGCGATATTAGCGGCGCAGAAAAAGCGCTCTCTGATATTGCAGATCAGCAAGGCGATTACGCACTCGCTGAAATTCTGGAAGATATACCCGCTAAAGACTTACTCGCCATTATGCGTGAATATGATTCATCTAAAGAATCTATTCTTAGCCTGATGGTAACGCCCGAGCAATTTGCCCGTGCTATTGTTTTAGATAAGCAATATGGCGATCGCACTAAAGATAAATTACGCGCCATGATGAATGTCGTGATTTATAAACATGCAGATTCAGCGGAAGAATACCTAGAAGCCATTTATGAAACCAAACCGGCAGGCATAGAAACACTTGCCGATTACTTTCATGATTTTCACGAAGAAGTTTTTAATTTTGTGCTGCATGCTAGCCCCACAACTGTAGCACTACCTTTTATGTGTGATGATGGCAGTAGCTCAATCGATGAAATCAAAGAGTTCTTTGCCGTATTTCATTCTACAGAACATATTATTGATAAATTAAAATGGAATGTATCACGCGCAGAAATCGCCGATAGCGATTGGAAAGAAACCATGTGGGTATTATTCCACGAGCTGCCAGACGCATTCGATCATCTTATTCTTGAGCTGCAAGGGCGAGTATTAGCTAAATATATCAAGCTAGAAAACAACGTTATCAGCGACTCAATGATTGAAGAGCTGATGAAAAAAATTGATCTTGAAAGTGATTCCGAAGAATCTGCAATCTAAAGGGAATGGACATGAGCATCGTGTCGACCACACTATCCACTTTTGATAGCCGCCGATATTTTGATAAAGCGCTCAGCCATGGCATAGCACAAGGCTTAATTAGCCCTGAGCGCTTACAAACGATTCAAGCTGATTTAGCCAAAGGTATAGTGCAAATTGCCAATTACTTTGGCACTGCCTATTTACGCCCTGATATTGAGCTAGCTTTAATTCGTACGGTTAATTTAATCAGCCTCTACCTTGAGAACCTTTCTCAAGGCGATATTCAAACCGCGGCGCTTTCATTGCGAAATAATAGCCTGCTATCCCACTCGAAAGCGGGTGCAGATATGCTCAGAAAATTACATGGCATGCCGCGCGAAACGCTGCTGGTTTCAGCTATGAATGAATCCGCTGAAGAACAGAAATCTTATCTCAATCAGCAAACTGCTGCTGAGCGTATTTCCTTAGCTAAATATCAAGCAGAAATCAATAAAAGATCTGGCTATCAGCAAAAAATAGATTTAGGTTTTTGGCTGGCAAAAAAAATGGCCTTGGCCACCGATACCTTTTGTGATGCAGAGTCACTTATTCAAAGTGTAATGCTGATTTTATGGGTTAAAGAAGCCAAATTAAAATTACCGAATCGGGCCGAGATCAGCAAACTCATTAAATCGGCTACAAGCACAAAAGCCGCATTCAATGTAGAACGATTTAAATTATTTTTTGCAGCAGCACCCGTCGCTATCCAACAGACGGCACAAATAGAAATGGATTCATTTATCGCTAATGAGCTAGCAAAAATGAAAACGCCTCAATTTATGCCCGAGGCTTATTATATTTGTGATGGCGATATCAGCGAAATTAGCAATCATGATCATGAAATAGCTAATAACTGGCGAAAACTCACCCAGCAAAATGATGATGACGACAGCGTCATTAGTACTTTATTTTTATTTGCGGCAACAGGCCTACCTTTAAAGCCCAGCATGTTAAAGCGTGAAGCCAAAGAAGTGATTGGCACCTTTAGAACATCAGGATTTAACGCAGAATCTATTCATCATTTTATTGAAAATAATATTCCTGATATTTATAAGGAGGAGTTAAAAAAATTCTGGTACAACGATTTAAAACACGCCGCCAGCGATGGTCTTGCAGATAATGATCCAGATCGTCCTGATTTTTATATGGAGCGTGCGCTCAAATATTTACAATCAAGCTGTAATACCACTTGGAAGGGGCGTTATTAAACAGCAACACTCAATAAACCAGCAGTAGCGAGTAACAGCTTGCTGTTAGCAATTATCGCGATTTTCTTGCCAAAAACGGCGACATGACGTCAGAATAAGTAGACATCGACGCCCAAGGAAAACGCCATGAACGCCCTGCAAGCTTTTTTCTCGCCTGAAATTATCATTCCTATTGTGTCTATTTTGATGCCGGTGTTTATTGTGGCGATCGTGTTCTACTTTCGCCACCAAAAGCTTCAGTTGCAGCATGAAACGATCCAAAAAATGCTCGCCAAAGACCTGCCGATTCCACCTGAGCTATT
>JAPLQI010000004.1 GCA_026399755.1 Pseudomonadota bacterium | reverse complement strand
TAAAACTGGCACTGAATGAGCTATGCAAAGCAGTGATTTACTTCGACCCTCATGCAAAAAAAGATCGCCCCAAACACCCTAAGCCGCATGATTTTACAGCCTATAAATCAGGGGTTTGAGCTTAAGTTGATAGGATTGGGATTTAAGCCCCATGTCACGAGTCGCGATAAAAAGTTAGTTCGCTGGGTTTGAAAACATTTAAAACCTATTTAAATATCGTAATTCAAAACCTATTTTTCTCCGTGAAACTCCGTGTTCTCTGGGGCCGAAGTGGTTCAAGATTTGGGTTTTTTCCGCTTGATGGGGTTCTCCCGCGTATTAATTATTACACACCAGTAACAATATCTTTCTTATTAGGCTAATTATCTTTAATTGGGTAATGGTTAAAATGGTGGTAATCAAAACGCAAGGGATACGCCATGAAGATGCTTAAAACACGTGCTGCTGTTGCTTGGGGGCCTAATCAGCCTTTGGTGATCGAAGAGCTTGATCTGATGCCGCCGCAAAAAGGCGAGGTGTTGGTGCGTATCGTGGCGAGTGGGGTTTGCCATACCGATGCTTACACTTTATCGGGCAAGGATTCGGAAGGGATTTTCCCTGTGGTGCTGGGCCATGAAGGTGCGGGCGTGGTGGAGGCGATTGGCGAGGGTGTGACCAGCGTTGCAATTGGCGATCATGTGATTCCGCTTTACACCCCGGAGTGTGGCGAATGTAAGTTTTGCTTATCTGGCAAAACCAATCTGTGCCAAAAAATCCGCGCCACTCAAGGCCGCGGTGTGATGCCGGATGGCACCACGCGTTTTTATAAAGACGGCCAGCCGATTTATCACTATATGGGCACGTCTACATTCTCTGAATACACCGTGCTGCCAGAAATCTCGCTGGCAAAAATCAATAAAGAAGCGCCTTTAGAAGAAGTCTGCCTGCTGGGCTGTGGTGTAACGACTGGCATGGGCGCGGTAATGAATACCGCCAAGGTAAAAGCCGGCGACACCGTGGCGATTTTTGGCCTGGGCGGGATTGGCCTCTCGGCAGTGATAGGTGCGCGTATGGCCGGGGCCAGCCGGATTATTGGTATTGATATCAATACTAGTAAGTTTGAGCTCGCCAAACAGCTGGGCGCGACCGATGTGATCAATCCTAAAGACTTTGAAAAGTCGATTCAGGATGTGATCGTAGAAATGACCGATGGCGGGGTGGATTTCTCTTTTGAATGTATCGGCAATGTGAATGTGATGCGCTCCGCCTTGGAGTGCTGCCATAAGGGCTGGGGCGAATCGGTGATTATTGGTGTGGCTGGGGCTGGTGAAGAAATCTCCACTCGGCCTTTCCAGTTGGTTACCGGCCGCGTATGGCGCGGCTCAGCCTTTGGCGGCGTGCGTGGCCGTAGCGAGCTGCCAAGCTTTGTCGATCGCTATATGAAAGGCGAGTTTGCCCTGTCTGATTTCATTACCCACACCATGCCGCTGGAAGAAATCAACACCGCTTTCGAGCTCATGCACGAAGGCAAATCAATCCGCTCGGTGATTCATTTTTAAGGTTTGATCCGCGTATAAAAATCCTAAATTCTGTAGACACAGAGAACGTTAAGAACACAGAGTACACAGAGAAAAACGAATGAATTCAGCGTTGCTTTTTCTTAATGGTTTTCTCGCTGTTCTTCTTCGTGTTCTCTGTGTCTACAGATCTGTTTTAGGTTTTTTGCATTTAGCTTTTGGGTATCTAAAGGATGCTTATGTCTCTGGAACTTATCAGCAGTAACCGCAGCTTTGGTGGCTGGCATAAACGTTATAAGCATCAGGCCAGCAGCACTTCGTGCGAGATGACGTTTGCAGTGTATTTACCGCCGCAAACGGCGCAAGGTGGCAAGGTTCCGGTACTTTATTGGCTATCTGGCCTGACCTGCAATGACGAAAACTTTGCCACCAAGGCAGGTGTGCAGCGGGTGGCGGCACAGTTGGGGATTGCTTTGGTCATGCCAGACACCAGCCCGCGTGGCAGTGAAGTGGCCGATGCGGGGCGTTATGATTTGGGGCAGGGCGCGGGCTTTTATGTGAATGCCACCGAGGCACCGTGGCAGCGGCATTACCAGATGTACGATTATATCGTCAGCGAATTGCCTGCTTTAATCGAGGGCCATTTTCCTGTGACGAATATAAAGTCCATTAGCGGGCATTCGATGGGAGGGCATGGCGCTTTGATGATTGCTTTAAAAAACCCGCAAGCCTATCGATCCGCCTCGGCTTTTGCGCCGATTGTGAATCCCGCCCAAGTGCCTTGGGGTGAAACGGCGTTTAGTGAGTATCTGGGGGATGATAGAAATACATGGCTGGCTTATGACAGCTGCCATTTAATGCAGCACGCAAGCCGAATGTTGCCGCTACTGATTGATCAGGGCGATCAAGATAGCTTTATGCCACAGCAATTACAGCCGGAAGCCTTAGAGAAAATCGCCTTGGCCAAACAGTGGCCATTTACATTAAATATCCAGCCCGGCTACGACCACAGCTATTACTTTATCGCCAGCTTTATTGAAGCGCATTTACGTTTTCATGCGGATCATTTGGGGGCGTAGTTCATTTTTAGTGCCTTCGGCACGTTGGTTTTGGTGCGGGATCCCCGCGGGGACTCACTTTCTTGCTTCGCCAAGAAAGTAAGCAAAGAAGGCGACCCCACGAAACACGAAGGCCCCTGCGCTGCGGACAATCGAGTCGGCGGCGGGCGGGATTGGCTCGTTCCTCGCTCCCTTGCCGAAACCCCGCCCCGCTTGTTCCTCACTCCGGCGTGTTTCAAGGGGAGGTTTAAGCCCCATACCACCAGCGGCTATATGAATCCTTATTGCGGGGCTTTAAAATACTCAAAATCTACAAAACAACATAACTCAAGCCTTGTTTTTCTCAGTGTTCTCCGTGATTCAAGATTTGAGTTTTGTAAGCTAAAAGTACAATAAAAAACGCGGGCCCCACCCACCCTTCAAGATCAATTATCTTGTAGGGCGGGTGAAACCCGCGTTTTAGCGTGCATCTATCGGCAGGGTGCCGAGTATTTATTACTTCTGTGCGCGATCGTAGCTTTCCATGATCTCTGCGTGGGCTGCGGCTTTGTCGCCCCAACCTGTAATCTTCACCCACTTGCCTTTTTCTAAGTCTTTATAGTGCTCGAAGTAGTGTTTTACTTGAGCCAAGAGCAGTTCTGGCAGGTCTTCCAGTTTTTGGATGTGTGCATACATAGCACATACTTTCTCTACGGGTACGGCAATCACTTTTGCGTCCATACCGGCTTCGTCTTCCATGCCCAATACGCCAATCGCGCGGCATTTGATAACCATACCTGGCAGCAATGGGAATGGTGTGTGAACCAGCACATCCACAGGATCGCCATCTAGCGACAGGGTGTGCGGCACAAAGCCGTAGTTCATTGGGTAGGACATCGATGTGCCAACAAAACGATCGACGATGATAGCGCCCGATGCTTTATCGAATTCATATTTGATCGGTGGTGCATTAGCAGGGATTTCGATAATGACATTGAAATCGTTTGGTAAATCTTTGCCTGCGGCAATTTTGCTGATGTCCATTGGATGATTCCATAGTTTCAATTGAGAACGGCGGCAATTATAAGGCTTGCGGCGGCGGCATGCATCATTGCTTGTAGGTATTTTGCTCCATATATAATAAGCACTCCTTACACAGCAATGAACACTTGGGCGGTATACACTACGCAGCAACCCTTTATGATTTGTCAGCCATGAAACCACACTATCTTTCCCCTCTGTTTGACCCCCGCTCGGTGGCGGTGATTGGTGCATCTGAAACGCCCGGTGCAGTGGGCAGCACGGTGTTTGCCAATTTGCTAGATGGCGGCTACACCGGAAAACTATTTCCCGTTAATTTGCATCACGATCAGGTGCAGGGCATTGCGGCATTTAAATCACTCGCCAAAGTGCCGATGGTGGTGGATTTGGTGATTATCGCGACCCCTGCCAAAACCTTGATCGATTTAATTGAAGAGTGTGGCAAAAAAGGCGTTAAAGCGGTGGTGATTATGTCTTGCGATTTTGTGGGGACAGATAAAAAGAGCCAGGCACAGCTCGATAAGATTATGGAGAGGGCGCGGCATTACGGCATTCGGATTATGGGGCCAACGGTATTTGGCCTCTGCCGCGTGAGCGCTAAATTTATGGCGGGCAATTATCAGGGCAAGCTTAAAAATGGCAGCATGGCTTTGGTATCGCAATCCTCATCGATTACCTCGGCGATTTTAGATTGGGCCGAATCGCACGATGTGGGCTTTTCTTCTGTGGTGTCTTTAGGCTCGGCGGCAGATGTGGATGTGGGCGAGGTGCTGGATTACCTAGTGGCAGACCCTAAAACTCAGAGCATTTTGCTGTATATCGAAGATTTGCAAGAGGCCCGCACCTTTATGTCGGCAGTACGGGCTGCGGCGCGCTCTAAGCCAGTGATGGCGCTAAAAGTTGGCCGTTATAACGATGCCTCTGCCGCGCATGGCCGCACTCATTCCGAGCGCCTAATTGGCCGAGATGATGTGTTTGATGCCGCGCTTAAACGCGCCGGTGTGCTGCGCCTACGCTCGATTAATCAGCTGTTTACGGCTGCAAAAGTATTGAATGGCACGTTCAAAACCAAGGGTCGCCGCTTGGCGGTGGTCACCAATGGCATTGGCGCGGGGATGATGGCGGTGGATAGAGCGCGTGATTTACACGTGCTTTTACCTGAGCTGGCCCCTAGCACCGTGGCTTGGCTGGCTAAAAATCTGCCCGCGCAAGCCAGCCGCAATAACCCAGTCGATATCTTGGGGGACGCCTCGCCCGAGCGATTTAAATTGGCGGTTGAAGCGGTATTGGCCGATCCAAATATTGATGGTGTCTTGGTGGTGTTTACCCCGCAGGCAGGCACCGATCATTTACGCACTGCGGAGGCGATGATCGCGCTTAAAAAAACTAGCGACAAACCGCTGCTGATGGCGTGGATAGGCGGTAAAAAAGTCGATGCCAGCCGCAAGCTCTTGGTTAAGGCCGGATGTGCAAGCTTTTCTGCGCCAGAGCATGCAGTAGAAGTGTTTTATTCTTTAGCCGCATGGCAGCATAACCAGCAGCTTTTATTGCAAACGCCAGCGCCGCTGGGTGAGTGGGAAGCGCCGGATATGGAAACGGCGCATATGGTGATTGATAAAGTATTGGCCGATGGCCGCAGCCTATTGGATGAAATTGAATCAAAAGCGATTCTAAGGGCGTTTCATATTCCCGTTGCGATGACGGTGCGTGCTAATAGCGCCGACGATGCGGTGAATGCCGCCATGGGCATGGGCCTGCCGGTGGTGCTGAAAATAGACGCCATCGATTTAATGCATAAAACCGATATCGACGGCGTGGTGCTTAATTTAAACAGCCTGATTGGTGTGGCCAGTGAAGCCAATAAAATGCTCAGCCGTGCCCACGATAAGCTGGGAGTCGAGCGCGTGCGTGGCCTGACGGTGCAACCTATGCACGGCAAAAAGCACGCCCGTGAGCTGATGGTGGGGGTGGTTAACGATTCGGCCTTTGGCCCGGTGATTAGCTTTGGTGCGGGTGGGATTGCGGTAGAAGTATTTAACGATATTGCGGTATCACTGCCGCCCTTAAATGATTATCTGGCCGAGCATTTAATCCGCCGCACGCGGATTAAAAAAATGCTGGCTCCTTTCAGAAACCAGCCCGCAGTGAATATCGAGGCGGTTAAAAACGTCTTGCTACGCGTGTCTGAAATGGTCTGTGAATTGCCACAGATTCAGCAGTTGGATATCAACCCGCTGATTAGCGATGAAAACGGCGTGATTGCCGTGGATGCTAGCATTATTGTGGCTGCCGTTGACCCCAAAGCCCGCCGCTACGCGCATATGGCGATTCATCCCTACCCATCGCATCTGATGCAGCTTACCCAGCTCAAAACCGGCATGCCGATGATCTTGCGTCCGATTCGGCCAGAAGACGCCGAATTGCTGATTCAGTTTGTTAGCCGCCTATCGGATGAGACGCGTTATAACCGCTATATGAGTGTGCTCAAATCCCTGCCGCAAAGCCTGCTGGCGCGCTTTACTCATCTTGATTACGCAAGAGAAATGGCGATTGCCGCCACGGTGCAAGCTGGCCAAGGCGAGCAAATTATCGGCGTAGCCCGTTATACTGCCAACCCCGATAAAGACAGCTGCGAATTTGCCGTGGTGATCGACGATGCATGGCAAGGCAAAGGCCTAGGTAATCGCCTGATGGAAGCCCTCTTCACTGCCGCCCGCGATATGGGTTTATCGATTATCGAAGGCGAAGTGCTCACCAGTAACAAAACCATGCTGGCCTTTATGAAACACCTTGGCTTCACCATTCAAACTCATCCAGAAGACAATGGGTTGAAGTGGGTGGTGAAGGAGCTGTGAGGTGTTTATGGTTTTGTAGGGCGGGTGCAACCCGCCGAATTTACTCATAGTATTGGCAGGTTTCACGCCAAGAGCACTAAGCAAAGTCTAAAAGATCTTTTTAGTGCCTTCGGCACGTTGATTTAGGAGCGGTTGGCCACCGCGGGGGCCTTCCTTTCTTGAACGGCCAAGAAACGAAGCCAAGCCGCAACCTCAAAAACACGAAGGCCCCTGCTGCGGTCCAATCGAGTCGGCGGCGGGCGGGATCAGCTCGCTGCCTCGCTCCCAAGCGATCCCCCGCCCCGCTTGTTCCTCGCTACGGCGTGTTTCAAGGGGACTTTAAAAGCCCTATGCGGAGAGCGAGGTCAGTATGTTTTTTGGTTGTTTGCTATTGCAAAACTAATTGCTTAGAGCGTATGAGGTTTCACCCAGCCTACGCATGACGCAATTTTTATAAAATTGAATCTCACAGAACAATCGAGTGAACTATGTCTTCCGCCGTATCCTGTAGTAGCTGTAAAGCCTGTTGTTGCCAGTTGGAAGTCATGCTGATTGCTGGGGATGATGATGTGCCGCCGGAGTATGTTGAGAAGGATGCTTGGGGCGGCGAGATTATGCATAGGCTGGAAGACGGCTGGTGTGCTGCGCTGGATCGCCGCAGCATGATGTGTACGATCTATGAGCAAAGGCCGTGGATTTGTCGTGATTATCAGGAGGGTGATTTTGATTGCATGGAGCAAAGAAAGCGCATCCCTATCCTGACCGCCCGCTGGCAGCTTAATCAATAAGCGCGCTTTCGCTAAAGAAACCCTGTATCTACTCAGTGATGCAGGGTTTTTTCAATTCTCTGATCCGGAATAAACCAGATCACGGCCACTGCAATATATAGACTAATCGCTATCCATACATTGAGAAAGGCGAGAGGAATGGCGAGCAGATACATCAGCATGGATATTTTTCCTTTGCGATCCTCCCCAAAAGCGATGGCTAGCTCGGATTGATTGCCATGAATTTTAATCAAAAAATGGGCCAGAATTGGCCAGGCTACGCTCGCCATAAAAAGAATAAAGCCATAGAGGGCGACTGCTGGGGGGGCGAAGTGACTTTCCTGCATCCAGGCGGTAGTTACCGGAATCAAAGACAGCCAAAAAAGTAAGTGCAAATTGGCCCATAAAACAGGGCCATTTATCTTGTGTACGATATGCAGCATATGGTGATGATTATTCCAATAAATCCCCACCATGATAAAGCTGAATACATAGCCTAAAAAAATTGGAATCATTAGCAAGAGCGCATGGGCATCTTCCCCGTGTGGCACTTTGAGTTCCAAAACCATGATGGTGATAATAATAGCGATCACCCCATCACTGAATGCTTCCAAACGCGTTTTGCCCATACCGGACATCCTTTATAAGAAATCACTTTCATTCTAGTTGAATGAGGCAGGGGTTTCTAAATTGGCGTGTAACGGTCTTCTACCTTGTGTGGAGGAGGGATTCTGCCATGATGTATGAATAGATTTTGTATATAGCAATTATCAATGTACAAGATTTAAACTATCAATTGGACCTGAGAGAGCGAGGGGCTTAAGATGACTTCACTGCTTCACAAACAACACTTTCTCTACTTAGGAGTTACACCATGTCTTTGATCAATAGCGAAATTAAACCATTTAAAGTTAACGCATTCCATGCAGGTAAATTCACTTCAGTAAGCGAAGCGGATCTAAAAGGCAAGTGGTCGATTGTGTTCTTCTACCCAGCCGATTTCACTTTTGTTTGCCCTACAGAATTGGGCGACTTGGCTGATTTTTACCCAGAATTCCAAAAAATGGGCGTAGAGGTTTACTCGGTTTCAACAGACACCCAGTTCACTCACAAGGCTTGGCACGATACATCGGACACGATCAAAAAGATTAACTACCCGATGCTGGCTGACCCTACCGGCACACTGACTCGCAATTTTGATGTGATGATCGAAGAAGAAGGCCTAGCACTGCGCGGCACTTTCTTGATCAACCCAGAAGGCCAGATCAAGCTGTGCGAAATTCACGATAACGGTATTGGCCGCTCTGCTTCTGAGCTAATGCGCAAAGTGCAAGCCGCTCAATATATCGCCAAGCACCCAGGCGAAGTTTGCCCAGCTAAATGGCAACCAGGTGCAGCAACCTTGGCTCCATCGCTTGATTTAGTGGGCAAGATTTAATTAATTGATCTGGTTGGGTGGGGCATTCTCACCCTATCAACTATAAGTTGTGTCATTCGTAGGGTGGATGCAACCCGCGTATTTTTCAGCATTGCTCGCGGGTTTCATCCGCCCTACGACCCTCGCTTTTATTGCAAAAGCACTTTTCTTCTTAGCGCAAAGCGCTTTTTCAATAAAAACGATTTCGGAGAATTCATCATGCTTGAATCTAATATCACAACGCAACTCGCTGCTTATTTAGAAAAACTGCAATTCCCAATTGAGCTCATTGCTTCATTAGATGAAAGTAGTGCTGCATTAGAAATGAATAGCTTATTGCAAGAAATCACCGAGCTATCAGACAAAATTACCCTGCGCTTTGATGATGCTGCGTTGAAACCTTCCTTTGGCATTGCCCGAGTTGGCGAAGAGCCCCGTGTGCGCTTTGCTGGGATTCCGATGGGACATGAGTTTACTTCCTTGGTGCTGGGTTTGCTGCAAGTTGGTGGCCATCCGCCCAAGATTGAAGCAGCACTGATTGAGCAAATTAAGAATCTACCAGGTGAATTGCGCTTTGAAACGTTTATCTCGCTGACCTGCCAAAACTGCCCAGAAGTGGTGCAATCGCTTAATTTAATGGCAGTGCTTAATCCAAAGATTAGCCATGTCATGATTGATGGCGCGCTGTATCAAGATGAAGTCAACGCAAGGCAAATTATGTCCGTGCCTTCGGTTTATCTAAATGGCGAAGTCTTTGGTCAGGGTCGGATGGGGATAGAGGAAATCGTTGCCAAGCTTGATACCGGCTCCGCAGAGCTTCAGGCAGAAGCGATTTCAGGCAAGGATCAATTTGATTTACTGGTGATTGGCGGCGGGCCAGCAGGTGCGGCAGCGGCGGTGTATGCCGCACGTAAAGGAATTCGCACCGGTGTAGTGGCCGAGCGCTTTGGTGGGCAAGTGCTGGACACCATGAGTATTGAAAACTTTATTTCGGTGCAAGAAACCGAAGGCCCTAAGCTGGTGACGGCGCTGGAGCAGCATGTAAAGCAATACGATGTGGATATTATGAATCTGCAACGCGCCGAATCGCTCAGCCTCGATGAAAACGGCATTAGCCATATTCGTCTTGCCAGTGGCGCTACTTTAAAAAGCAAATCGGTGATTATTGCGACCGGTGCGCGCTGGCGCGAAATGAATGTGCCGGGGGAAAAAGAATACCGTGGCCGCGGTGTGGCTTACTGCCCGCATTGCGATGGCCCGCTATTTAAAGGTAAACGCATTGCCGTCGTAGGCGGGGGTAATTCTGGCGTAGAAGCAGCGATTGATCTGGCTGGGATTGTGGAACACGTTACTCTGCTGGAATTTGGCGCAGATCTGCGCGCCGATGCAGTATTGCAGAAAAAACTTTATAGCCTGCCCAATGTAGTGGTGATTAAACAAGCGCAAACCACATCGGTATTAGGCGATGGGCAAAAGGTCAGCGGATTGCAATATACCGATAGACAAACAGGTGAATCGCATCAGGTTGATCTGGCAGGTATCTTTGTGCAAATCGGCTTGTTGCCGAATACCGATTGGCTAAAAGGTACGCTGGATTTAAGTAAACACGGCGAGATTGAAGTGGATAACCGTGGCCAAACTTCTTTAGCTGGCGTATTTGCAGCAGGGGACGTGACCACCGTGCCATTCAAGCAAATTGTGATTGCCATGGGTGATGGTGCAAAAGCTTCACTGGGTGCATTTGATCATTTGATGCGTAGTTAAAGTTTATAGGGTGCAAAACGCCAGAGGTGTTACGCACCGTGGTACGACATTAAATAAAACAGCCGCGAAGACCTGTGGGTTCTCGCGGCTGTTTGGCATATTTCTACTACTCACTTGCATGCATCATTTGTAGGGCAGGTGAAACACCATAGGCGCTAAGCAAAGTCAAAAAGACCTTTTTAGTGCCTTCGGCACGTTGATTTTGGAGCGGTTAGCCACCGCAGGGTCTTCCTTTCTTGCTTCGCCAAGAAACGAAGCCAAAGAAGGCGACCCCACGAAACACGAAGGCCCCTCATCTGCGGACAATCGAGCGGCGGCTGCGGAACTCGCTCGCTCGCAGGCTCGCTCAAACAGGCATCAAAGAAACCCCGCGCGCTTGTTCCTCGCTTCGGCGTGTTTCAAGGGGAGTTCAAAAAGCCCCGTGCAAAGAACGTGGTCAATAGATTTTTTCGCTGCTTGCACATGAAAAAACCATTTGCTTAGCGCACATGGGGTTAAACCCGACGTTTATAAGCTTTTAAGACATAAAACGCCCTAAAAGATTTACTTATTGCAAGCGCCTAGGTCTTTCCACACGCCCCACTGGCCGCTTTTTGCTGGCTCTTCACCGACGGTCCACCATTTGTTTTGGTAGTTGCGCAGGTTCTGGCTGACCTTGGTATTGACCGTGGCATAAGTGCTGGTTGTCTTCCAATCTGGCGCGCAGCTGCTGGATGGTGGTGGTGTTGGCACTGGCGTAGGAACAGGAGTCGGCACAGGTGTTGGCACTGGCGTAGGAACAGGAGTCGGTACAGGCGTTGGAACTGGTGTAGGAACCGGAGTGGGTACAGGCGTTGGAACTGGAGTTGGTACAGGTGTTGGTACTGGAGTGGGCACAGGTGTTGGAGTAGGTGTCGGCACAATCACGCCACCGATATCCACTTTAAAGCTGTATTCGCCATTATTGCGGGCATAGACACGGTTGTCTTGCACCGATTTAACGGGTGAAACACTGCCGTTGCTCGCCAGTACGCCCACGCTGATATAGCGCGAGTTGACATTCACTTTCTGCGCCAAATAGAAAGGCCAGTTCACGGCTAAAGCGGTATTTTCACCCGTTTGGCTATCGTAGCCGGTAGTGATCGAGAAGCTCTCCACATCGCGGCCCTCTTTATCAAACAGGCGGAATGTCACCTTGGTATCGGCTTTTAAATCCTGCTGAGCACGAATCTGGCCCAGTTCTTTATAGGTAGAAAGCGCGCCAGAGAAATTAACATCCGAGCAGGAATAAAACGCCTCGGCGCTGTCGCTACGCTGCCACACATTATAAATAATATGCACGCCGGTTTTTTTAGGCAGCGGGCAGCTTAGTTTGTATTTTTTATCGATTGCGGCGGTATTGCCCAGCGTACAAAAGGGCGTTTCTTCCAGATCAGACCAAGCCAGTGCTTTATTAGGATTCCAGCCATCTTTGGTGATAAAGAATTGCCAATTACGGGTTTGGTGCGCAGCAGGGGCGGTATAAATAAAATCAAATTGCCCATTTGCGTCCGCCGCAATCGGTGTTACTGGCCAATCGGTACGTGGCAGATTCAGCCCTGCATAATTAGATTTCCCTCCGGCGCAAAGTTGGCCATCTGGTACAAAGGCTTTGTGATCGCCATTGGGCAGCTGATTAACGCCAGACCAGTCGTAAAGCATTTGCGGGCCAGAGAGCGCAACTGCTGCTTGGCAGGCTGCTGATTTTGGGTTTTCTGGGCCTTCTTTAAAACAGCTTAGGATACGGCTGATCGGTACTTCCATCGTGCCGTGGGTGCTGGCAATCGGCGCAAGCAGACTAGCCAGCAAGGCTGGCAGAGCGTATTTATTCATCGTTTTCTCATCCATCGTTATAAGAGTTGTAGGTCTTTGATCTGAGCCAAATGACCGATATCAGCTTAGTGAAAGATATAAGAAAACTCAATTGGGGTTTGGTGGATAAAACCTATAAATTTTAATTACAAGTTTTGTTCGCTAGGTTTGGGGCGAAGGTTGCCTAAGCGTATTCATTCAGGCTTTTGGCTTATTCCCTAGGTACAAAACGCCATGCGGTTCGTTCCTAGGGATGGCGTTTTAATCTGCGCTTTCTTTTGGTTTATTTCTTCAGCCAGCCTTCAATCTTACTCATAATTTCCTTATCGTCAGGCTCGGTGATCGAGCTATAGGCGGTGACTGTTTTGCCATCTGGGGCGATCAGGTATTTATAGAAGTTCCATTTGGGTGAGGTATCTGATGCCGCCGTTAATCGCTTAAACAGAGGGTTGGCGTCTGCGCCACGCACGCTAGATTTCTCTAGCATGGGGAACTCTACAAAATAGGTAAGGCGGCAGAAATCGCCGATTTCTTTATTGTCGGCTAACTCTTGTTTGAAATCATTCGATGGAAAGCCGACCACCAATAAGCCTTGTTCTTTATATTTAGAATAGATTTTTTCTAATTTATCAAATTGTGGGGTAAAGCCGCATTTACTGGCGGTATTGACCACTAGAATAGGTTTGCCGCTATAGCTGCAAAAATCAAAAGATTCTCCTTTTAGTGTTTTTGTTTGGTAATTCAGCAACGGCGGGCAGGCTGCAACGCTGATTGAGCTGCAAAAACTAAGTAGGGCAAGTAAGCGCATGGGGAATCCTTTGAGGGGGAATCGAATGAAACTTTATGAGCTGCCGTGTTTAATTCGTATTGTTAGGCGAATGAAACCAAATCTTATCAGCTTAAGGAAATATTTTTCGTAAGGCGGCTGAAACCCGCGAGCCATACTGAAAAATACGCGGGTTTCACCCAACCTACAATGACTCAATGCTTGTCATTGTGCGGTAGGCACTGTGATATTTAGCTAAATCGGTAGAGCTGTGCCGCAAGCTGCAAGCAATAAAATTCACCTAGTCTATCTATAGACATTATCCTGAAAATTTATGAGCTGCCGTGTTTAACTCGCTATCAAGTAATTGCATGTGTTGAAGCTGCTCGCAGCTTTGTTGAAATAACAATTTTAATTCTGCGATATCATTTATTTTTTCTTCTAAAGCTTGCTCTTCTTTTTCCATCTTTGCTAGTAATGCGCCTAATGGCATTGCACCGATGGTGAGTGCAATAGCCTTTAAACGATGACACTCTCGGCTAATCAATAGGTAATTATGGTTGGTTTGGGCTTGATCTATACTTGCAATCCCTTCTTGCATAGCTGCGACAAACTTAAGGCAGTATTTTAATTGGCGTTCAGTATTATCTCCGAGCAAGGATTGCAATTCTAATCGGTTGATTAATTCAGATGGCCTTGCTGTTGTTTCTTTTGATGCTGCAGATATTTTTGTATCGAGCATGACTTCAGCGATGGCTACGTTTTCTTGTTTTTTAAAGCTGATCATTAATGTTAGATATAGCTTTTCAGCTTGGATAGGTTTACCAATAAAGCCATTCATGCCTGCTGCAATACAGCGTTGTTGATATTCCACTGATACATTGGCCGTCATGGCGATAATCGGTATGTGATCGAATTTGGGGTCTTTTCTGAGCGTTTGGCAGGCGGTAATGCCATCCATTTCAGGCATTTGCACATCCATCAAAATAGCATCAAAGCGGGATAGTCTGGCTAATTGCACCGCTTCAAGGCCATTGTTGGCGATCACTACTTTTGCCCCCATGAGTTCGAGTAATTCAGCGCCTATTTGCTGATTAAACGGGTGATCATCGGCCAGTAGTATGTGTTTACCTTGCAAAAAGAGTGTGTCTGGGCTGCTTGCATCTTGAGGTGTGGGTACGTTGGCAGCGGCTTGAGGTAGGCAAAGCTGAAAACTAAATGCGCTCCCTTGGCCGAGTTGGCTCTGCATGCCGAGTTTACCTCCCATGAGTTCTACCAACTGGCGGCTAATGGCTAGCCCCAAGCCCGTGCCGCCGTATTTGCGGGTGATGGAGTTATCTGCCTGCTGAAAAGATTGGAAGAGTTGTGCTTGGCCGGATGGGGAAATGCCGATACCGGTATCGATAATGCTAAATAAAATTTGGCTCTCGCCAAGCGCCGCCGTTACCGATAGGGTAATACTGCCCTGCGCGGTAAATTTAATCGCATTGCTGAGTAAATTCAGCAGCACCTGTTTGATGCGTAAATCATCGCCGTGCAGCGCTTTGGGGATTTTTTCATCGATCAGAATGTGCAGGGCTAGGCCTTTTTCTAGCGCCCTGTGTTGGATCAACTGGCAGACATGATTGATCAGCTCCGGCAAGCTAAAGTCGCTGGGGTTTAGCTCGAGTTTGCCTGCTTCTATTTTTGAAAAATCCAGAATGTCATTGATTAAATCGAGCAGCAGCGTGCCCGATAGGCTGATTTTTTGCAGGTAATCACGCTGCTTACTGTTTAAATCTGTCATGAGGGCCAGATGCGCCATGCCTAATACGCTATTGAGTGGCGTGCGAATTTCATGGCTCATATTGGCTAAAAAAATACTTTTTGCTTGATTGGCGTGTTCTGCTTGCAGCTTGGCGACTTCTAACTCTTGTGTGCGGCTAATGACGCGCAGCTCTAGCGTGGTGGCAAATTGCATCAAGGCCTCATCCAGCGCTTTGCGCTCGGTGATGTCGCGCACCATGGCGGTGAAAATGGGATGTTTTTCGTTTTCTAAATAAGAAATCGCCACTTCGGCAGGAAATTCATGGCCATCTGCATGCCGCCCCAATACGGGCCGTACAGATCGCCCCTGCATGAGCCGTGTGTTTTCTTTTAGCTTGGCAAATTGGTGCATTTGCTCACGGTGGCTGAGGGCGAGTGCAACGGGGATGAGTACCTCAATGGGGCTGCCTAAGATTCTAGCCGCTGGATAGCCAAACATTTTTTCGGCTGCAGTATTGAATAAGATGATATTAAATTCCGCATCGGTGCTGATAATGGCATCCATCGCGGTGTCTATCATGCCTTGCAGCTGTGCTTGATTGGCTAGTAGCGCAGCTTCGGCATTTTTTCGAGTGGTGATATCTCGAGTAATCCCAATAAAGTGGCTAATTACTCCCTTCTTATTGAGAACAGGTGAGATGCTTAAATCATTCCAAAAAACACTGCCATCTTTGCGATAGTTAAGAATCTCACCCGAGAATTCCAATTTATTTCGCAGGGCAACTTGGATCTGAGCGATGGTATCGGGGTGGGTAAGTGGTCCTTGCAAAAAACGGCAATTACGCCCTAGGAATTCTTCTTCACTAAAGCCGGTAATGGTCAGTAATGCTTGATTCACTGAAATAATATTTTGTTCTGCATTGCTAACCAGCACCCCTTGGGAGATGGCTTTCAGGGTGATATCGCTTAATCTAAGCTGCTCTTGGTCGTGTTTAATGCTGGTAATGTCGGTGAGTAATACAAAAAAACCTTGGATCACATTTTCGATTTTATGCGGAATATATTGGGCAAAAAGATAAGCGACTTCACCATTTTCCTTGGTGATGGAGCGCTCGTAGTGTTGCTCTTCACCTTGCAAGGCGCCACGAACATAGGGTTCTATTCTTGCAAATAGCCTGTCATCTAATAATTCCTGCATGGGTATATTTTGTATCTGCTCTAAAGTGCGATCAAACCATGCGCAATAAGGTTTATTGGCAAAAGAGCAGTGTAGTTCAGTGGTCCAATAGGCCAGCATGCCGGGGATATTTTCGGTGATGGTCCGAATAAAAGATTCGCTCTTTTTGAGGGCACTTTCTCGTTCTGCTAAGGTTGTGAGCAGGTGATTAAAGCTGCTCAGCAGCTGGCCAATTTCATCATCTCTGGCGATGGGCAGCGGCGGCAGTGGATGCTCGCTTTGGACCATTTGGGCCACAAGACTAACCGCTGAGCTGAGTGGAGAAAGCTGGCGTCTAAGCAACCAGCCGCAGAGTAAGCTTGCCAGCAGGGTCATCACGCCCGTGATCAAGAACATCCGCCGCTCTATCTTCAGGATAGGCGCAAAGGCTTCGGAGGTAGGTAGGTAGATGGCGACATACCAGCCAGCCACAGGGACTCGTTTAGTGGCGGAGAGCACTTGAATATTTAGGGTGTTAACCAAAATCCCCGTGCCCTCACCGCCTTGAATAAATCGATCGACAAGAGGGCTTTCTCCCGACGCTGGAGTGTGGGTCATCATTAGTCGTTTATCGCTGGCGGCGACTATTAAGCGCTGCTGCGGGGCGATCAAGAGATAGCCACCCGTTTGGCCGTAGCGATGACCAATACTGGCATTTAAAAAATTAGGTAGCCCCAGATTAATCACCCCTGCCAAGCCACCGATGACGTGGCCTTGCTGGTTTTTGATCGGCACGGCCATCACAAAAATAGGCGCGTTAAGCTGCTTACCTATGATGGGTTGGCCGATCATAGGTTTTCCTGTCCGCAACGTGGCGGCAATCAAATCACCCTCCATATCATTGACGCCACGCTGCTTGGCAGAGCGCGGCACCGAGGCGGTCACCGAGCCTGTTATTTGGGTGATAAATGTGCCGCCATTAAATAAAGATTGGAACAGGGTATTTTTTTCTAAAAGATCTTGTAGCTCATCGTCATGGCTAAAGCTTGAGGGGGAAATACTTAACGCTACTCGCTGGAGTGCATCCATCCTATCTTGCAGATGTTGCTCGATATCTGTTGCTACGATGGTGGCGGTGGAAAACTGTTGATAGCTAAGTAAGCGCTGCATATCTTCGTGCAGAATCCACCTTGCATAGAAGGCCTGCACCCAGATGCTGATTATAAAAATAAGCAGTGTAAAAAGGGTGGCTCGGGTACTGAGCGAGCGCCGTAGCCAGCGGATCATGCCTCTCTCCATTTGATGGTTTTATTGGCGAATACCTTGGGTTAACGGCTTTATTGCGTTATACGCACCAAGTTAAGCCGATGACGACCGTATTTTTTTTGTAGGGCGGGTGAAACCCGCCAGACTTTGATATGGAATGCTAAAAAGCGGCTGGTTTCACCCGCCCTACGATCATTTGGTGCTTAGGAATTTTGCTCTATATCCCCCTCGCTTAAGTTCGTAGCTACGCCCTACACGATTTATACGAGATGGCTTAGGCTTGGCTGCTCAACGCTGTGTTCTGTAGCGCTTTAATCGCTTGGCTAAGTTGATCTTGAAAATCTGCATCGGCATGTAGGGTGTTGGAAACGTCTTCTAAGCCAAAACGAACAATATCGATCAAGGACGTTTCTTGGCGCTCTGTGAGTTGTAAGCCGACTAAGGCGGCTTCTATTCTGGCGGTGACAGAGCTTAAAATAATAGCGACTGAGGCGCGGCCCGTTCTTTGTTTTTCATCGATACTGCTGAGTGCTATCGTCAGCGATTTGATGGTGCTCGCAATGGCAAGATCGCGCTGCTTGGCTTGCATCATGATATTGAGCGCTTCGAGCCGATATTCTGTGGATTCAAGCAAGATGGCGAGGTTATCGCGCAAGCGTCCGCAACGATCGGGATCATGCTCGGGCATATTGCTGATAAAGGCGCGAATATGCGGATAGGTAATCGCCATCCGGCTTTTAAATTGGGTGATGCGATCCATGGTCGACATATGGTGCATGATCGAGGTTTCTAGCGCACTGGCAGGCCCGCGCGCATTCACGGCGAGGGATTCTCCATTGGGCAGAATGAGCTCAACCACGCTTTCAACTTCAAAAAGTGCGATGGCGCTGATCAGTGCCTTGGCAAGCTCCAACGGCATCGTGCAATTATTAAAATACTTAATGCCTTCAATTAATAAGCCGGTTTCACTCATGCTCGCCATGGCCAGCATGGCGGTATCAGTGGCGTATTGGGCTTGCGATTTTAATTGTTGCCGCTCTTTAATCAGTTGCAAAACATGGGCGACTTTAGCTTGCAGTACTTTGGGGTTAGCGGGCTTGAGTACAAAATCCTCGCCCCCCACATCAAAGCCCTGCAAGCGATCTTCTATCCCATCAAGCGCCGATAAAAACAGCACAGGTGTATCGCTGATATCAAAATCATCTTTGATTTGCCGACATAATTCATAGCCATCCATTTCTGGCATTTTTACATCGGCCAATACCAGCTGCGGGTGTTGTTGCTGCACCAGTTGGAGTGCTGTTTTGCCGTTTTCAGCGGTAATGACATTGCAGGATTCACTCAGTGCGTCAAAGATAAAATCCAGCATAAATAGATCATCATCAACGATGAGTACCAGTGGTTTTTCTTGGTCATTCATAAAAAATTCCTGTAATAGTGGTCGTTGTGATGATTGCGAAAATTGTAAAGTGTGCTTGGCGAGTGGGTAATCTGCCGCTGATTGGGATAAGCGACTTTAAGGAGAATTTGCCTCCCATTTGTTTTTCCACTGAATAAAATCGGCAGCGGGCATGGGACGGCCGACTAGATAGCCTTGCACTTCATTGCAACCAATTAAGGCGACCAAGTCCCAATCGTCTTGTGTTTCAACGCCTTCCGCGACGAGGTTGAGCGCAAATTTCCGACCCAAATTGGCGCTGTGTTCGAGTATGGTTTTGGCGGAGATATCTTGAGTGGCACCCCGTACAAAAGCCTTATCGATTTTTAGCTCGGTAAAGGGGATTTGAATCAAATGCTCCATCGTAGAAAACCCGGTACCAAAGTCATCGACCGATAAGCCAAATCCCATAATGCGTAGACGAGTGAGGATGTCGAGGCTCAGCACATAATCGTGTGAAAGCTGGGTTTCAGTAATTTCGAGCGTAATGTATTCGGGGCTTACATGGTTTTCTTGCAAGATGGCAGCGAAGCGCTCGGGTAGCTCTAAGCAATGAAGATTTCCCATCGATACATTGATCGAAAGCTTAATTTGCTCGCCTTGTTCTTGCCAAATACGCAGTTGCTTTGCGGCTTGGCGCAGTACGCAAAAGGTCAGCTCATCAATTAATCCCAGCGCTTCAATAGCAGGTACAAAGAGATGAGGCCCCAATAAGCCACGGCTAGGGTGGCGCCAGCGAGCCAGGCTTTCAGCACCAATCACAATCCGCTGGCTGGTGCTGACTTTGGGCTGATAGTAGAGCTCTACTTCGCCCTTACTCAGGCCGCTGCGTAGTTCTTCTTCAATTAGCTGCAGCTCTGGCTCAATATGTTTTTTTAAGGTGGCCTGAGCGGGGTGTTGGAGTAGTAGTGTGGCCAGCTCGCTCTTTTTAACTGGCTTGGTGAGTACACCACCGAGATTGAGATTAAATGAATGGGCGAGTAATTCAGCGGCTTTCAGCACTTGCCTGTCCATGGCCGAGAGGATGGCGATATTGCCGCTGTAATGCTGAATGCCAAGTTGCCGTAAAAAAGCGACTCCATCCATATTAGGCATTTGTAGATCGCAAAACACCCAGTTTGGAGGGTTAGCTTGGTCGAGGCGCGCCAAGGCGGCTTTTGCATTTAGAAAGGGGCTAACTTGTGCAATGCCTAAATCACTCAAATGTTGCTGTATGACTTCCAGCATAAAATGATCATCATCCACCAGTAGCACGCTGATGGATTGATGGTGTTCATTTGAAGTAGCAAGGGGAGCTGGTGTGCTGTTAAGCAAGCCCATTTGCTGTAGTTGTTCACAGCTTTGCTGCTGCAAAATATGCAGCTGCTTAATTTCACTTAGTAACCACTTAAGGTCAGTATTAGGGTCTATTTTTTCTAGCTTAGCGAGTTGCTGACCTAAACGCATTGCGCCAACGGTGCGGGCAATCGATTTTAAGCGATGGCATTCTTGTGCAATTTTATAAGAGAAAAAAGGTTGTTCTTGGTTTCTTAAGGGGCTATTTTCGCCGTTTTCGGGGCTAAGGCACTCTGCACTATTGAGCTGTGCCTCTGTGAGGATACTTAGCCCTTCTTGCATGGCTAGTGCAAATTTTGCACAGTATTTTCTTTGGCGCTGTGGATTATCGCCCAACATACTCTGCATTTCGGCCAGATTAATCAGGTCAGAATCAGTACTGAGCTCAGGTGGATGGATTAATCCGGCAGGCTCTGAGTCTTGGGTAGTATGGTTGGGTTGGGGCTGAGGCCCCAACCAGTAAGCTAGTGTTTGATAGAGTTTTTCTGCTTGAACCGGCTTGCCAATAAAATCATTCATGCCTGCATCTAGGCAGTGTTGCCGGTACTCTCTGGAAACATTGGCTGTCATAGCAATAATGGGCAGCGTGCTAAATTCTGGGTTTTTTCTGAGCGTTTGGCTGGCGGTGATGCCATCCATTTCAGGCATTTGCACATCCATTAAGATGGCATCAAAACTGCTTTGGCTGGCGAGCAGCACGGCTTCAAGGCCATGATTAGCAATCACTACATCTGCACCCATAATCTGCAATAACTCGGCGCCAATTTGTTGGTTAAAGGGGTGATCATCGGCCAGTAAGATGCGTTTTCCAGCTAGGAAAGAGGTATCAATATCTGTGACCGCTGGGCGTGTTTGTAATGGCGAGAGTACTTGCGGTAGTGTGAGTGAAAATTTAAAGTTACTCCCTGTGCCAAGCTGGCTCTCTACAGTTAATTCGCCCCCCATCAGTTGCACTAATTGGCTGCTGATGGCTAGCCCCAGCCCCGTGCCGCCATATTTGCGGGAAATGGAGTTATCCGCTTGCTGAAAAGATTGAAATAGCTGGGCTTGAGCGCTGGCCGAAATTCCGATGCCGGTATCTTGTACGTTAAATGAGATCTGGCCAGAAGGTGTATTAAAGTGAGTGCTGAGGGTGATCTTGCCGCTTTCGGTAAACTTAATGGCGTTGCTGAGTAAATTGAGCAGCACTTGCTTAATGCGTAATTCATCACCGTGCAAAAAGGTGGGCAAAGTCTCGCTCATGGTAATAATAAGTTGTAAGCCTTTTTCTTCTGCTTTTTGCTGGATCAGCTCGTAAACATTATCTAGCAGCTCGGGCAGGTTAAAATCATGCTTATGAATTTCGAGCTTGCCGGCTTCTATTTTGGAAAAATCGAGAATATCGTTGAGAAGATCAAGCAGATGAGTGCCAGATAAAGTGATTTTTTGCAGATAATCTTGTTGCTTGGGGCTTAAAGGGGTGAGCTGCGCCAGATGTGCCATGCCCAGTACGCTATTGAGCGGGGTGCGAATCTCGTGGCTCATATTGGCTAAGAATGCACTCTTGGCATGGGTGGCATTTTCCGCGAGTTGCTTGGCCGCTTCTAATTCCTGGGTGCGCTCGATAACGCGATGCTCTAATGTTGTGGCCAATTGCAGCAGGCTGGATTCATAAGCCAAACGATCGGTAATATCGCGCACCATGGCGGTGTAAATTGGGCTGCCGAAATTATCTAAATAAGAAATCGCCACTTCTACCGGAAACTCATGCCCATCGGCGTGCAGCCCCATCACTTGGCGTGCGGCACTTCCCCCCATTTTGCGATGCCCTTCACCTTGCTTGGCAAATTGATGCATCAGCTCGCCATGTTTGGCGGCTTGAGATTTAGGTAGTAGTTGTTCGATAGGGGTGTACAGCAATTTTTGTGCGCAATAACCAAACATATTCTCAGCCGCTTGGTTAAATAGAATAATGTTGAATTGGTCATCGGTAGTGATAATGGCATCCATTGCCGAATCGATCATGCCGGCCAGCTGGCTGCGATTGGCTAAGAGTGCATTCTCATTATTTTTGCGTTCGGTAATATCATGTAGCGTGCCTATCACGCGCAGTGGCAAGCCTTCCATATCACGCGCAACGACCATGCCTCTATCTATGATCCATTTCCAGCTGTCATCTTTATTGTGAATCCGGTATTCATGACAGAAGTGCGGCGTGTTGCCATTGAGGTGCGCTTGTACATTGGCAATCACGCGAGGGAAATCATCGGGGTAAACGCGTTTTTCCCATTCATGCAAAGTATTACTAATTTCATCGTCAGAAAACCCCAGCATCTCCTTCCAGCGGCGGCTGTAAAAAACCGTGTTTTCTTGAATATTCCAATCCCAAAGCCCGTCACCAGAGCCCTCGATGGCAAATTGCCAGCGGCTTTCACTCTCTTTTAACTCACTAATATCTTGAATACTTACAGGAACAATCCGCGCCTCATCCATCGATGTAGGAATTGGGTAGGAGAGTAGCGCAGGGAAAGATTTACCTTTTAAGGTTTTAAGATTAATTTCGCTGCGAAAAATAGCATCTTTGCGCCAAAAAGCCAGCAACTCTTGGCGAATCACCTCAAGGGCATCTTGTCCAAAAAGGGATGTAAAGCCCTGCATAAATTCAGCTTTGCTCCGGCCATCAAACAGTAAAAGGGTGGCGGGATTAATATCGATCACGCGAAACATGCTGATCATATTGAGCAAAGCGGTGGGTGTTTCATCGAGGTAAGCCGCTAAATCAGTAATCCCCGCTTCCCTTAGTGCTGTGATATGGGTGAGCAGGGTGGTCATGTCCTGATTCCAGATTGATAGATCAGCATTGTCGAATAACTGCCGATAACGCTGCGCCCGTTCTTGTAAGGTGGCTTTTTGCTGATGTAGCTCGGTGAGATCAACCAAGGTAATTAAAATGGCTTGCTTAAATGGCAAGAGGCTGCGGCTTACTGCCACAGTTTTATAAAGGCCATTTTTGCAGCAGACACGTAATTCTAAATTAGGGAATACGTAATCGTCTTCTATGGTCTGAGGGAGCAAACTTTGCTCTATTACCCATTGTCGGTAAGCAGGGTCGGGATAAGCGAGGCTCCACCAGTCTTCTAGTTTAGGAATATCATCCAGAAAATAACTAAAAGTACGGTTAAACGCAGGGTTTAGATAAATAACCTTACCCCTAGCATCATAAATGGCGCTGGGCACGGGGGATGCTTTGATAATGGTATAAAAACGGCTGTCATCTTGCTCTTGTAAATTGAAAGAATGGTCTTCTACACAGCCTATATAGCCAGAGATCTGGCCGTGAGCATCCCAGATTGGCTTTGTTTTAGAGCGTAAAAAGCGAACTTCGTGATTGGCTTGCAAAATACGAAATGAAATCTCAAATTCATGAGGGGTGGCGAGGGCTTTTTGCCACTGTGCATAGACTGCTTTGCTGTCTTCAGGATGTAGCTTTTTTAGCCAGCCATAGTCGAGGCAATCGCTCTGCGATAGCCCAAACATTGTTTGTAGAGCGGTATTGGTATAACGGCACTGCCCGCTGGCATTACATAGATAAATGCTACACGGAACCTGATCAAGCAGTTGCTGTTGGGCGATTTCATTTAAGGTAGCGAGCATTCGTAGATTACCTTCTGAACGGAATATTCATCTCTTCCCTTATGCAGCTTAGGTTAGTCTGGACAACGTTCAAGGCTCTTGTAATTTAACGGTAGTTATTTTTTAAGTTTTTAGGCTATTTTATTGTAAGTTTTTTTGATTTTTTGTAAGTTTGTTGCTTGAAATGAGAAAATGCCCCTATGCGATGGGCGTTTTGTGGTGGGTAAGGATGGTGTGCAGCACGTTTGCAGGTGCCATGGTATTCGTATGGAGTGAAATCCTCTCTGGGCTAACCATACCCAACAACAGTTCTTTTTAGTGCCTTCGGCACGTTAATTTAGGTGCGGGCGTCCCGCTGGACCTTCCTTTCTTGCGCGGCCAAGAAACGAAGCCAAGCCGCAACCCCCAAAGCACGAAGGCCCCTCACTGCGGATAATCGGCTAGTCGACAAAGCCTGCTCGGGAGCAAGCCCGCTACCCCTTTTCCGAAACCCCGAACCGCTTATTCCTCGCTTCGGCGTGCTTCAAGGGGATTTTCAAGCCCCATGCAGGTAGCCATGGTTATTGTATTTTTCGTTGTTTGCTGAAATAAAAGCTAATTGATTAGCGCATATGGAATGAAACCCGATGGGTTCGTAATTTCATGCCAACGTTCGGTGGGTTTCACCCGCACTGCAACACTGCATGGTCATGGCTTGAGTGATCTGCCTTGCTTAAAAAACATAGGCGTAAAAAAACCCAGCAAGCTGGGTTTTTTTACAGAAGAAGTGTTACTTCTTTTTCTGCGGAGGTAGATCTGTACATACGCCTTTGAATACTTCGGCGGCCATACCAATCGATTCGCCCATGGTTGGGTGAGGATGGATGGTTTTGCCGATATCCACGGCATCGCAACCCATTTCGATTGCTAGGCAGATTTCACCGATCATATCGCCAGCGTGCGGGCCAACAATCGCGCCGCCGATGATTTGCTTGGTGTCTTGATCAAAGATCAATTTGGTAAAGCCTTCGTCACGGCCATTGGCAATGGCGCGGCCAGATGCTGCCCATGGGAATACGCCTTTACCGTAGTTGATGCCGTTTTTCTTGGCTTCATCTTCGGTAACACCCACCCAGGCGACTTCAGGATCGGTATAGGCCACGCCAGGAATTACGCGGGCATCAAAGAAGGCTTTGTGATCGGCTGCGTTTTCAGCGGCAACGTGCGCTTCATGCACGGCTTTGTGCGCCAGCATAGGTTGGCCAACCAAATCGCCAATCGCAAAAATATGCGGCACATTGGTGCGCATTTGATTGTCGACAGGGATAAAGCCACGATCAGTCACGATCACCCCCGCGTTTTCTGCGCCGACTTTGCCGCCGTTAGGTACACGGCCAGTAGCATGCAGCACGAGATCGTAGCATTGCGGCTCTTTCGGGGCATTTTCGCCTTCAAACGTAGCCCAGATGCCGTCTTCTTTAGCTTCTAGTGCGACGGTTTTGGTCTTGAGCATGATGTTGTCAAAGCGATGGGAATTCCATTTTTCCCATACTTTAACCAAGTCGCGATCAGCACCTTGCATCAGGCCGTCGAGCATTTCTACCACATCAAGGCGTGCGCCCAATGTGGAGTAAACCGTGCCCATTTCCAGACCAATAATCCCGCCGCCCAAAATCAGCATACGTTTTGGCACTGATTTGAGCTCCAGCGCGCCAGTTGAATCAACCACGCGTGGATCGTTCGGCACAAAAGGCAGCTTAAATACAGAAGAGCCAGCGGCGATAATCGCTTTCTGGAACTTGATGATTTTTGTTTCGCCAGTGACTTCTTTGCCATCACCCGAAGTGATTTGCACTTCCATATGGTGAGGATCAATAAAGCGCGCTACACCACGTACAAACTCAACTTTGCGCGCCTTGGCCATACCGGCTAAGCCAGTAGTCAGCTTACCAATTACTTTTTCTTTAAAGCCACGCAGCGCGTCGATATCGATCTCTGGCTCGCCAAACTTAATCCCGTTGGCCGCCAAGTGTTTCACTTCGTCAATCACCGCCGCATTGTGCAGCAGGGCTTTAGAAGGAATACAACCAACGTTTAAACACACACCGCCCAGCTTAGAAAAACGCTCAACGACGATGGTTTTCATGCCAAGGTCAGCAGCACGGAAAGCGGCGGAGTAGCCACCGGGGCCACCACCGAGTACCACCATTTCGCATTCGTAGTCGGCAGCGCCGCTGTGGCTGCCAGCGACTGGGGCGGCTTGTGGTGCTGGGGCAGGAGCTGCTGAGCTTGGTGCTGGAGTAGCGGTGGCAGTTGCTGCCACTTCTAAAATCACCAGCAGGCTACCTTCAGAAACTTTACCGCCAACTGCAACTTTGACTTCTTTTACTACGCCAGCATGGGTGGAAGGCACTTCCATCGTCGCTTTATCGGTTTCTAGCGCAATCAGGGATTCTTCAACGGCCACCGTGTCGCCGACTTTAACGAAGACTTCGATGATATCCACATTGTCATGGCCGCCGATATCGGGGACTTTAATTTCGATTAGATTGCTCATCATTTATTCCATTTGATCTGTGCAAGGGGCTGAACGTCTAAAAATTCTGTAGACACAGAGCACACAGAGCTTAAAAGCAGAACACGGAGAAAACCTTAATCTTTGTTTTTCTCTGTGTGCTCTGTGTTCTTATTTTTTCTCTGTGTCTACAGATCTTTGTCTGCTTACAACACCAAGCGGCGGATGTCGCTTAGGAGCTTGCCGAGTTGCACGGTGAAGCGGCCGGCCATTGCGCCGTCGATTACGCGGTGATCGAAGGATAGCGACAATGGGCACATCAGGCGTGGCACAAATTCTTTGCCATTCCAGATCGGCTTAACTTGGGATTTGCACACGCCAAGAATCGCCACTTCAGGTGCGTTGACTATAGGCGTAAAGCTAGTGCCGCCAATGCCGCCAAGGCTAGAAATGGTAAAGGTTGCGCCTTGCATATCGGTTGGCTTGAGTTTCCCTTCACGCGCTAAGGCGGAAAGGTCGGTCAATTCTTTGGCGATTTGCTTCAGGCCTTTTTGGTCGACATTTTTGATAACAGGAACAACCAAGCCATTTGGCGTGTCAGCAGCAAAGCCGATGTTGTAATACTGTTTTAAGATCAAATTGTCGCCATCGAGGCTGGCGTTGACGGTAGGGAAAGCTTTAAGCGCTTCAGCCGCGGCTTTAATAATAAAGGCCAGTGGCGAGAGCTTCATGCCGCTCTTTTCCCACTCTTTACCAATGGATTTGCGGAATTCTTCCAGCTCGGTGATATCGCATTCGTCGTTAAACGTCACATGCGGAATCACCACCCAGTTGCGGTGCAGATTAGCGCCAGATAGCTTTTGAATGCGGCTTAAAGGCTTGGTTTCGATTGGGCCAAACTTGGCAAAATCAACTTTTGGCCAAGGCAGCAGATCAAGACCAGAGCCTGTTGCTGCGGGCGCATTTGGCGCTGCAGCCTGGCCGCTCATGACTGATTTCACATAAGCTTGTACATCGCCGTGCAGAATACGGCCCTTAGGCCCAGTGCCGGTGATGCGGCCCAGATCAACGCCTAATTCGCGTGCAAAGCTGCGAATCGAAGGCGATGCATGGGATTTTTTGAAGCTGGCTTCGTCAACTGGACGCGCTACTGCTGCGGGAGCTGCAACGGGAGCAGGTGCTGCAACTGGAGTAGGAGCTGGTGTTGGAGCCGCAACGCTAGCAGCTGCAGCCACGGGGGCTGCGGCTACCGATGATGCAGTGCCTTTCAGTACCAGAATCAAGCCACCTTCGCTGATTTTGTCGCCTACTTTGAGCGTGATGCTTTCAACCACACCCGCTTCAGGGGACGGCACTTCCATCGAGGCTTTGTCGGTTTCTAGCGTGATCAGTGATTGCTCTTTCTCAACCACATCACCGACTTTTACAAACACTTCGATCACATCAACTGCATCGTGGCCACCGATATCCGGTACGCGCACTTCGATGCTGCTGGCAACGCTGGCTACGGGAGCCGCTGCCGCTGCCGCTGCCGGAGCTGGAGCAGCTACAGGAGCAGGCGCAGCTGAAACGGGAGCCGCAGCAGGTGCAGCTGCACTGGCGGTATCTGCGGCTTCTAGCAGTAAAACAATGCTGCCTTCAGACGCTTTATCGCCAATTTTAATCTTCATTTCTTTTACTACACCGGCGTGGGTCGATGGCACTTCCATCGTTGCCTTGTCGGTTTCGAGTGTAATCAGTGATTGCTCTACTTCAATGGTATCGCCAACTTTTACAAAAACCTCGATCACTTCAACGCCCTCGTGGCCGCCGATGTCGGGGATTTTTACTTCAATCAATGTGCTCATATATACGAATCCTGTGAGGGGTATGGAGTGAGAGGGGAGAAGGGACGAATCCCTTCTCCTTGTCTTTTAAGCGTGCTGCTTAAGACAAAGTCTCACTGCTTTACACGGTCCAAGGCGCTGGGCGGTTGGCAATGCCGTACTTTTCGATGGCCTCTGCTACTTTCGCAGCAGGAATTTTACCTTCGTCAGCCAGTGCTTTCAGTGCAGCAACCGCAACGTGGAAGCGGTCAACTTCAAAGAAGCTACGCAATGCTTTGCGTGAGTCGGAGCGGCCATAGCCGTCACAACCCAGCACTACGTATTTAGCAGGAACGTATTCACGAACTTGATCTGCAAAGGCGCGTTTGTAATCGGTTGCCGCAATCACAGGCCCAGTACGACCGGTCAGGCATTCAGTTACATAAGGCACTTGCTGCGCTGCCATTGGGTTGAGCATATTGTGACGCTCAACCGCCATACCATCACGGCGCAATTCGTTAAAGCTTGGGCAAGACCAGATATCTGCATCCACGCCGAAATCGGCTTTCAGTAAGTCTGCCGCAGCGATTACTTCGCGGAAGATCGTGCCTGAGCCCATCAGCTGCACTTTCAGTGCCGCATCTTTGCTACCTTCTTGGAACATATACATGCCGCGCAAGATGCCTGCAGCCGAGCCTTCTGGCATAGCTGGGTGGCTGTAGTTTTCATTCATTACTGATAAGTAGTAATAGATGTTCTCTTGATTTTGATACATGCGGCGCATACCGTCTTGCACAATCACCGCCAGCTCGTAAGCGAAGGTTGGATCGTAAGACACGCAGTTCGGGATAAATTCAGCAAACAGATGGCCGTGACCATCTTGGTGCTGCAAGCCTTCGCCGTTCAGCGTAGTGCGGCCAGCCGTACCACCGACCAAGAAGCCGCGAGCGCGTAAATCGCCCGCTGCCCATGCCAAGTCGCCAATACGTTGGAAACCAAACATCGAGTAGTAGATGTAGAACGGAATCATGGTGACGCCGTGGTTGGCGTAGGACGTTGCCGCGGCAATCCAATCGCTCATCGCACCGGCTTCGTTAATCCCTTCCTGCAACACTTGGCCAGTCTTGGATTCCTTGTAGAACATCAGCTGATCAGCATCTTGTGGCTCGTAAAGCTGACCCACATGCGACCAAATACCTAGCTGACGGAACATGCCTTCCATACCAAAGGTGCGCGATTCATCCGGCACGATAGGCACGATGCGGTTACCGATTTTTTTGTCTTTAACCAAGGTGTTCAAGATGCGAACAAAAGCCATGGTGGTGGACATTTCACGCTCACCGCTGCTACCCAATAAGCCTTGCAATGCGTCTAAGCCAGGTACTTCCAGTGGCTCGTCGATGGGCTTTCTGGATGGCACAAAGCCGCCAAGTGCCGAACGGCGCTCGTGCATATGCTTCAGCTCTTGGCTATCGTCAGCAGGGCGGTAGAATTTGCAAGCAATTGCTTCTTCGTCAGTCAGCGGGATATTAAAGCGATCACGCAGGTAAAGCAGATCGGTATCGGACAACTTTTTGGTGTTGTGCGCTACGTTTTGCGATTCGCCAGCCGCGCCTACGCCAAAGCCTTTCACTGTTTTAACCAGCAACAGTGTCGGTTGATTTTTGTGCTCGGACGCTGCTTTATAAGCTGCGTACACTTTATAAAGATCGTTACCGCCGCGAGTCAGACGCCAGATATCGTCATCCGACATGGCCGCAACCAAGTCGAGCAATTCTGGGTAAGCACCAAAGAAGTGTTCGCGTACATAAGCGCCGTTTTTGGATTTGTAAGTCTGGTATTCACCATCGACTACTTCCATCATACGTTTTTGCAGCAGGCCTTTTTTGTCCTGAGCAAGGATGGCATCCCAGCCTGTGCCCCAGACAACTTTAATCACATTCCAGCCCGAGCCACGGAAATCGCCTTCCAGTTCTTGAATAATTTTGCCGTTACCGCGTACAGGGCCATCAAGGCGCTGCAAGTTGCAGTTAATCACAAAGATCAGATTGTCGAGCTTTTCACGGCCAGCTAGGGAAATCGCGCCCAAGGATTCTGGCTCGTCCATCTCGCCATCGCCGCAGAAGCACCAAACTTTACGATCGCCTTTTTGCTTAAAGCCACGATCGTCTAGGTACTTCATAAAGCGGGCTTGGTAAATCGCCATCAGTGGGCCAAGACCCATTGATACCGTTGGGAACTGCCAGAAATCAGGCATCAGCCAAGGGTGCGGATAGGACGACAAACCGCCGCCTTCTACTTCACGGCGGAATTTATTCAGTTGGTCTTCAGTAATGCGGCCTTCAAGGAAAGCCCGTGCATAAACGCCTGGCGCAGAGTGGCCCTGGAAGTAAACCAAGTCGCCGCCGTGGTTTTCTGAAGGCGCGTGCCAGAAGTGGTTCCAGCCGATATCGTATAAAGTGGCTGCGGAGGCGAATGAAGAAATATGGCCGCCCGGCTCTGCTTCGTCGCGATTGGCTTTAACCACCATCGCCGCTGCATTCCAGCGGGTATAGGCCAGAATACGTTCTTCCAGATTAGGCTTACCTGGGTGCTTGGCTTGCAGGTGTGCTGGAATGGTATTGATGTAAGCGGTAGTTGCTGTATACGGAATATTGACGCCATCTTGGCGTGCATGATCAACAAGCTTTTCAACCAGGAAATGGGCGCGCTCTGCGCCTTCTTTTTCGAGGACGCTATCGAGTGACTCTAGCCATTCTTGCGTTTCTTGGGGATCGAGGTCATGAAGCTGCTCTGCCATTGGTCTCTCTACCTTGTGAGTGGGTTAATTCTTCGCTCTGTGCGAAGGCGGGCTGATTGTGTGGATCAGCCTGCTTTAAAAGGCCTGCATTGTAATAGGCAAATAAAAATACATCCCATTTAACGGGGGGTATTTCGCTTGTAATAATTCACCAGACCATTGGTCGAAGCGTCATGGTTTGTGGTTAAACCGGGAGTGGTTAAATCGGCTTCAATGGCTTTTGCCAATTGTTTACCAAGCTCAACCCCCCATTGGTCATAGGAATTAATATTCCAGACCGTGCCCTGTACGAATACTTTGTGCTCGTACAAGGCAATCAGTGCACCTAAACGCCGCGGAGATAAACGCTGCATTAAGATGGTATTAGTTGGGCGATTACCCTCAAATACTTTATGTGGAACTAAAGCATCTTGCTCTTCGCCGATAATGCCTTGAATATCTAATTCTGCCCGTACTTCGGCTTCATTTTTACCGCGTAAAAACGCTTCTGTTTGGGCAAATACATTGGCCATCAGAATCGTGTTATGCGGTTCAGGAATATCTGGATGCTCAATTGTGGCAATAAAATCGACCGGTACGATTTGGCTGCCCTGATGCAATAACTGGTAATAAGCGTGTTGCCCGTTAATACCGGTGTCACCCCATACAACAGGTCCGGTGCGATAATTCACGCGTTTGCCATTCAAATCAACCGTTTTACCATTTGATTCCATATCCAACTGTTGCAAATAAGCTGGGAATCGATAAAGCGATTGATTATAAGGAGAAATAAGCTGGGTGGATGCGCCAAAGAAATTAACATACCAAACCCCAAGCATGCCCATAATCACCGGCAAATTCTGCTCTAAGGGCTTGCTGCAAAAATGCTGATCCATGGTATATGCACCATGCAGCAAATCTTGGTAATTATGTTTGCCTAAATAAATAGCAATCGGTAAACCAATTGCGCTCCATAGGCTATAGCGGCCACCAACCCAATCCCAAAACTCAAACATATTGTTGATATCAATACCGAATTCGCTAACGGCTTTGGCATTGGTCGAAACGGCCACAAAATGCTTGGCAATATGTTTTTCATCACCCGAGGCTTTTACAAACCAAGCACGCGATGTGCGGGCATTGGTCAGCGTTTCTTGGGTGGTAAATGTTTTAGAAGAAATAATAAAGAGCGTTGTTTCTGGGTTAAGTTCAGCGAGCACTGACATCACTTGGTCGCCATCTACCGTTGAAACAAAATGCATTTTTAAGCGTTTATGGCCGTAATCTTTCAGCGCTTGGCACACCATCAGCGGGCCCAAATCTGAGCCGCCAATTCCAATATTTACAATATCTGTAATCGCCTTGCCAGTGTAACCCAGCCACTCACCCGAGCGCACTTTATCTGAGAAAACGCCGATTTTTTCTTTAACGGCATTGACCTTGGGCAGCACATCTTCGCCATCCACAATCAGCGGATGTTTGTCTAGATTGCGCAGCGCAGTGTGCAAGACGGCACGATGCTCGGTGCTGTTGATTTTTTGCCCAGAAAACATCGCTTTGATGCGATCTTCCAGCCCAGACTGACGTGCCAAATCCATCAGCAAAGTCATGGTCTTGGCGGTGATGCGGTTTTTTGAATAATCAAAAAACAAGCCACCTGATTCAAGCGAAAACTTTTCAAAGCGCTGTGGATCATCGTTAAACAGATCGCGCAGATGCAAGGGAGACACTTCGTTGAAGTGCTCTTCTAGAGCAAGCCACGCTGGTGTTTGTGTGAGGTTTTGCATGATAGTAAATGGGTCCTTAAAAATCAGCTGTAGTTGTCATGACCACGAACACGCTTTTCTTTGAGGCTGCGTTTCATTTTTTCGAGCTGGTCTATGAGTTCTGGCCCGCGTCTGAGTGCTACGCCTACGGCAAGTACGTCAATAATCACCAAGTGCACAATACGGGTAATCATTGGGGTGTAAAGATCAGGGTCTTCCATCGTGTCAGCATAGAGGCAAAGCGAGCAACGCTTGGCTAAGGGCGATTTGGAATGGGTAATCCCGATTACATCCGCCCCTGCATCACGGGCAATTTCTACTGAGCGCAGTAAATCCAGTGTGCGTCCCGAGTTAGAAACGGCCACAACGGCGTCCCCTGGCCCGAGCATCGATGCGCTCATGCCGTGCATATGCGGATCGGTATAGGAAACAGTAGGCACGCCCAAGCGGAAAAACTTGTTCTGTGCATCAATGGCCACCGCACCTGATTGCCCTTGGCCATAGACTTCAATCTTTTTAGCATTCGACAAAATGGTGATGGCGCGCTCTAACACCTCGGTATCAAGCTCATTACGGCAGCGCAGCAGATGCGAAATATTATTGTCGAATAATTTACGCGCTAAATCGTGAGCCGAATCATCGCGGCTGACCATAGAGTGCACATAGGGCACGCCAGACACCAAGCTGCGTGTAAGACGTAGCTTGAAATCCTGCAAGCCAGAGCAGTTGAGTGAGCGACAGAATCGAATCACGGTAGGCTGTGAAACCAATGCCAGTTCGGCAATTTGAGCGATCGGTGCGTTAGCCACCAAATTAGGTTGCTCAATCACCAACTCTGCGACTTTGCGTTCTGATTTGCTGAGGCTATCGAGTGCGGCCTTGATACGTTCGAGCATGTATTTTTCTCACACAATTGTAGGGTGGGTTAGCCCAGCGGTTTTTGGCTGGGCGTAACCCACCATGGCACATGAAGCTCGGGGCTAGGGGCACATCGTTGAACGAGGTAAACCACGTACTCAGATCGCCTAAGGCCGCGTATCAAGTAGCCCAAAATACCTGTTTGAGTCCATTGCACTTATCTAGCACACGGCGGATCGGGAACAGCTCAGTTTCTGGTTTTTGTTCAAGTAAAGCAGCTTGTAATAATGCTTTTTTACTGTCGCCAGTGATATGTACGATTACCGAGCGGGCTTTGGCTAGGGTCGGCAAAGTGAGCGTGATTCGCTGATGGGGCGCTGCTGGTGGAGTGACTGCCGCGCACAGCGCATCAGATGCACAGGCGGCTTCTAATTCGGCCGCATTAGGAAATAGCGATGCGGTATGGCCATCAT
The DNA here is from genome assembly GCA_026399755.1 of Pseudomonadota bacterium. Lineage (GTDB taxonomy): Bacteria > Pseudomonadota > Gammaproteobacteria > Burkholderiales > Chitinibacteraceae > Iodobacter. The sequence goes on along the minus strand of JAPLQI010000004.1, from coordinate 60,074 downwards.
CACCCATGCCTAAAATCAAGACATCCAGCGGTGAGGGTAGGGCAGCAAGGCGCGTTTCGATCGTCGCTTGGCCTTCATGCGCGGTAGCTGCGCTAGACACTTGTGAGATAAAAGTCGCGCTCGCGGCTTTATCTTGCAGCAAGTTTTCACGGGTAAGACGCTCATTGCTATCTGCATGGTCCGGTGCTACCCAGCGCTCGTCAGCCAAGGTAATCACGACTTTTGACCAATCTAACTCTTTAACTCGCAAGGCTTTAAACATGCCCGCAGGGGTTCTACCGCCTGAGACGGCAATTCCTGCTTGGCCACGTGTTGCAATGGCTGCACTTAATTGCTCAGCAATGAAATCAGCCAGTTGTTGATCTAATTCGTCTTTTGACGAGCATTCGTGCCATGACAACATGTTTTACCTCTGAGAATGAAAGAGCGGGCCAGAAAACCGGCCCGCTTGATTCAGTGCTTAATTATTCTTCTTCATGCCAGCAAAGGCCATCACGGGATAGCAAGGCAGATGATGCCGCTGGCCCCCAAGTGCCCGCAGTATAAGGCTTAGGGCTGTCGGAGCTGTTTTCCCAGTTGTCGATAATGGGTTCAACCCAACGCCATGCCGCACGTTGCTCGTCGCGACGTACAAACAAGGACAGATCACCACGAATCACATCTAGCAACAGGCGCTCGTAAGCTTCTGGGCTGCGGGTTTGGAAGGTTTCTTTGAAATCCATATCCAAATGCACAGGGCGCAAGCGGCCTTGATTGCCCGGCTCTTTTGCCATCATATAGAGGCGTACGGATTCATCAGGCTGCAGCTGAATCACTAAGCGATTCGGCGTGCTGGCGGTGCGGCCATAGATAGAATGTGGTGTTTCACGGAAGTTAATCACGATCTCGGCAAGGCGGTCTGATAGACGTTTACCGGTGCGCAGGTAAAACGGCACACCTGCCCAACGCCAAGTTTGGATTTCTACCTTGAGCGCAACAAAGGTCTCTGTTTTGGAGCCAGCAGGCACATCAGGCTCGTTCAAATAACCAGGAACTGGCTTGCCAGCCACTGCACCTGCGCGATACTGACCACGAACTACTTTAGTGTGAACGTCTTCAGTAGAGAGGGGCTTTAAGGCGCGTAAAATTTTGAGTTTTTCATCGCGAACTGCATCGGCATCGATCGATGCAGGTGGCTCCATCGCAACAATAGTCAGCAGTTGCAAGAGATGGTTTTGCACCATATCGCGCAGCGCACCGGTTTTGTCGTAGAAATCAGCGCGGGATTCAACGCCAACTTGCTCGGTAACAGTAATTTGTACGTCGCGTATCCATTCACGACGCCAGAGCGGCTCGAGCAATGTGTTGGCAAAGCGTAAAGCCATCAAATTTTGGACAGGTTCTTTGCCTAAATAATGGTCGATGCGATAAATTTGGTGTTCTTGGAAATATTCACCGACTTCATCATTAATCTTGTTTGATGAGGCTAAATCGTGTCCCAATGGCTTTTCAAGCACGACGCGAGCGTTGCCAGCTGCAAGGCCCACTTCGGATAGACTCTTTGAAATAGGGGCGAATAAATCAGGTGCAGTCGAGAGGTAAAACACACGAACGCGCTTAGGAAAAGCATTCAGTGCATCGGCTAATTTGGTGAATTCTGCGGGGTGATTTGCATCGAGGTGCAGGTATTCAATTCGCTCAGCAAACGTGGCCCAATCAGCATCGTTGTAGTGGCTGCCTAAGTAGCCAACGGCTAAGGCATGGGCTTTCTTGAGGTAAGCAGCGGTATCTGGAACACTGCGACCCAAACAGACGATACGTCCTTCTTGGGGCAGATTGCCTTCTTGATGTTGGTGATAGAGCGCAGGTAGCAATTTACGCATTACCAAGTCGCCAGTGCCGCCGAACAGCACCATGTCGAAAGCGTCGATCTGAGTCATCCGCGAGAGTCCTTATTCTTTGAGTCGGTTTTCGGGCCTTGGCGGGCACGTAAGACTTTGTAATCTTACTACACCATTAAATAGTGGCGCAAACGAAATTCGCCTAGGCCCCTGAATGGTGGGGGTTAACACGTAGCGTAGAATGGTAACCCTGTGTAAATGTTGACTATTGATGCAGAGCAATGAAACGAACAATCCACGCTGATGCGGTTGAAGTTATAGATGCTTTGTAGTAAAACTACGATCAATTTTATAGAAACGCACGTGGCGTGCTGTGATCGCGCCGTAACTCGGAGCCTTTGTCTATGTCCGTTCATCCCAAGCTTGCCGAAGTCACTGCGCGCATTATCGCAAGAAGCCAAGGCCCACGCTCTCGTTATTTAGCCCGCCTCGAAAAGGCCGCCAGCAAGGAGCCATCGCGTAAAGGCTTAGCCTGTACCAATCAGGCTCATGCCTGGGCTGCGGCGCCTGAAAACGACAAAATTATGATGCGTGAAATGCGTCAGCCCAATCTGGGTATTGTCTCTGCTTACAATGACATGCTGTCGGCGCATCAGCCTTTTGAAATGTTCCCCGCCATTATTAAAGAGGCCGTTCGTCAGGCAGGAGCCACGGCACAATTTGCAGGTGGCGTGCCTGCCATGTGTGATGGTGTCACTCAGGGCCAGCCGGGCATGGAACTCAGCCTGTTTAGCCGTGATGTGATTGCCATGTCGACTGCTGTAGCACTTTCACACAATGTATTTGATAGTGTGGTTTGCTTAGGCGTCTGTGACAAAATTGTGCCGGGTTTATTGATTGGTGCTTTGCAATTTGGCCATTTACCGACGGTATTTGTGCCAGCAGGCCCAATGACTTCGGGCATCGCCAATAGCGAAAAAGCCAAAGCACGTCAGTTATTTGCTGAAGGCAAATGTGGCCGTGAAGAATTATTGGCTTCTGAAGAAGGCTCTTACCACGGTGCAGGAACATGCACCTTCTTTGGTACGGCTAACTCAAATCAAATGTTGATGGAGGTGATGGGCCTGCATTTACCTGGCGCAGCTTTCGTTAATCCTAATACTCCCTTACGTGAAGCCCTGACTGTTGCTGCGGCACAACGTGCGATTGCAATTACTTATAAAGGCAATGAATTTACGCCAGTAGGTAAAGTGGTCGATGAAAAATGCATTGTGAACGGCATTGTTGGCTTGCTTGCAACAGGCGGCTCGACCAATCACACCATCCATATGATCGCGATTGCTCGAGCGGCAGGCATCATTATTGATTGGACTGATTTTGATGATTTATCAGCCATTATTCCTTTGCTGGCAAAGATTTATCCAAATGGCTCTGCCGATGTAAATCACTTCCACGCTGCGGGTGGAATGGGCTTCTTGATTCGCGAATTGCTCGATGCGGGCTTGCTGCATGAAGATGTGCTGACCGTTGCTGGCAAAAGTTTACGTCCTTACGCCAACGAGCCTTTCTTAGGTGAAGATGGCAAGGCAGTATGGCGCGCTGCACCTCTTGAGCCTGTGGACGATAATGTGGTTCGCCATGCAAGTAATCCATTTAGTGCTGACGGTGGTTTACGCTTGTTGGCGGGTAACTTGGGCCGCTCTGTCATCAAAATTTCTGCAGTTAAGCCAGAAAATCGCTGTGTAGAAGCGCCTGCGATTGTGTTTGATGATCAAGATGACGTGTTGGCAGCCTTTAAGCGTGGCGAGTTGGAAAAAGACTTTGTAGTCGTGCTGCGTTTCCAAGGCCCGTGTGCCAATGGTATGCCAGAGCTGCATAAGCTCACGCCGGTGCTAGGACTTTTACAAGATCGCGGCTTTAAAGTGGCCTTGGTCACCGATGGCCGTATGTCGGGCGCGTCCGGCAAAGTGCCTTCTGCCATTCATATGACACCAGAAGTATTAAATGGCGGCCCATTGGGCAAGGTCAGAACGGGCGACATTATCCGCCTCGATGCTGATGCTGGTGTGGTTGAAGCCAAGGTCGATGCTGCTGAATGGGCTGCTCGCACTGTGGATACAGCAGATTTAACTGCTAACGAGCATGGTATGGGGCGCGAGTTGTTTGCCACATTCCGCGCGGCGGCTACTGGTGCTGAAGAAGGCGCAATCAGCATGGGCCTTGCTCATTAATTAAGTTTTTTTTGATGGGGGAGCATCGCTGGGTGAAGCAAAGCATTTGCACTCAGCGAGATACTCATCGAATCGTCATTACTGATGGGTATCACTCTGCTCCTCCCATCCTTATATATCTAATTGTTACAGAACAGGAAGAACAACCCCATGCAAATTCGCGAAATCATGCGCTCTTGTCCGGTGATGCCGGTTTTGGTAATCGAGAAAGTAGAGCACGCAGTTCCATTGGCAAAAGCCTTGGTTGAGGGTGGTATTTGTGTGCTTGAAGTAACTTTACGCACCGATGCAGCTTTGGCAGCAGTGCGCGCCATTGTTGATAACGTACCTGGTGCGATTGTTGGCGTGGGCACTGTCGTGCGCCCAGAGCAATTTGCTGAAGCTAAAGCCGCTGGCGCGGTATTTGCGGTGACGCCTGGCTTAACACCTAAGCTGGCTGCTGCGGCCCGTGCTGCCGATATCCAATTACTACCCGGTGTAATGACCCCATCCGAAGCGATTGCTGCTTTGGAAGAAGGTTTTGATGCTTTGAAATTATTCCCAGCTGAGCAAGCCGGCAGCATCGGCATGCTTAAAGCAATGGGCGGCCCATTGCCACAAATCTTATTCTGCCCAACTGGCGGTGTAAGCCCAGAATCTGCGCCTAAGCTATTGGCGATGCCGAATGTTGGTTGTGTAGGTGGCTCATGGCTGGCACCAAAAGAAATGGTTGCGGCAGGTGATTGGGCTGGAATTACCGCTCTAGCTCGTGCTGCGGCTGCATTTAGAAAGTAATTAAATTGTAAGGTGGGGGCAAAAACTTGCTCACCCTAAGATTTAAATCAATATTTTATTATTTATAGGGAATAGCCATATCGTCAGCAAGGCGACAGTTGGGTATTCTTTGTATTCAATTTTTTTATGCGCGCCTCTGTAGCGAGCGCGTTTTTTCTGAACTCTCTGAGGAGCACCAGGCAATGGCAGCAATTCGTATCGCAATTAACGGCTACGGTCGTATCGGTCGCAATGTACTGCGCGCTTTGTATGAGTCTGGCCGTACTGATGAATTCCAAATCGTGGCAATTAACGATTTGGGCGACGCTAAGACCAATGCTCACCTGACTCAATACGATACCGTGCACGGCAAATTTGCTGGCAAAGTATCGGTTGATGGCGATTTCATGATCGTAAACGGCGACAAAATTCGCGTTTGTGCTCAGCGCAATCCAGCTGATCTGCCATGGGCTGAAATCGGTGTTGATGTCGTGATGGAATGTACTGGCTTCTTCGCTAGCAAAGCAAAGGCTTCGGCTCACATTACTGCAGGCGCGAAAAAAGTCATTATCTCCGCTCCTGGTGGTAATGATGTCGATGCAACCATCGTGTTTGGTGTAAACCACGACACGCTGAAAGCAAGCGACACCGTTATTTCTAACGCTTCATGCACAACCAACTGCCTTGCGCCGCTGGTTAAGCCACTGAACGATAAAATCGGTCTGGTTTCAGGCTTGATGACCACGATCCACAGCTACACCAATGATCAAGTGCTTACTGACGTTTATCACGAAGACTTGCGTCGTGCCCGTTCAGCAACACATTCAATGATCCCAACTAAAACTGGCGCAGCAGCTGCGGTTGCACTGGTATTGCCAGAGCTGAAAGGTAAGCTGGATGGTTTCGCTGTTCGCGTACCAACAATCAATGTGTCCTTGGTTGACCTGACTTTCACCGCTGCTCGTGCAACGACTGTCGAAGAAATCAACCAGATCATGAAAGAAGCGTCCGAAGGCCCAATGAAAGGCGTGTTGAACTACAACGACCTGCCATTGGTGTCGATCGACTTTAACCATGATCCAGCTTCTTCTACCTATGAAGCATCGCAAACTAAGGTTTCTGGTGGCACTTTGGTAAAAGTATTGTCTTGGTACGATAACGAGTGGGGCTTCTCCAACCGTATGCTTGATACTACTAAGGCTCTGTGGAACGCTAAATAAGCGTTTTGGCTTATTTCTGCTTTCAATAAGTATCGAGTTTCATAAAAATACCCGCAGCGATGCGGGTATTTTTTTGCCTGCTGAATAGCAAATACTTGTGAGGGAGGGCTTGCTTGTACTAAGGCTGTTTTGCTTAAGGTGCGATACAGGGCTGCTCTCCGGTGCAAACCTATAACGCCATCCCCAAATCCTCTCTACGTAAGTACAAATGCCCTAAAAACGGCTTAGCCGCAAATTGCTTGAGAAGGATGTTTTTGCGGTTACAGCAGCGCCTAAGAAAAGCATCTGAGCACCCTAGGTTTACGCAGAATTGTGCTAAGTCCACTAACTATGCTTGGTTACTACACTATATTTTCTGATTTTTTTATAAGAAAACATGTTGCAAATTAGCAACGCGCATAACTTGTTGATTAAGTTTTAGGCTGCTGTTCCGTGGGAGTAAAAGCTCAAATTTCATAAATTTGAAAATGAACGCACTAAAGAAAAAATGACAATTGATTATTCCTTTTGAATTAAAACTTAAATAACACTGATTTACTTACATTAAAAACAATTAAAAGTACGTGTATTTTTCCTTGTTAATGTGTAAATTATTTACGATATTAAATATTATTTTTAATGTATTTTTGCGCTCGATTATTTATATATAGGGTGCATTACCTAGTGTATGCCAATTAAATACTTGTTGGTATTTTTACGTATAAGGGTTTGGTATTTTTACAGCAGAACAAAAATTATCTCTGTGGTTATATACGGGCTTCGGAGCACTTAACACGCTCAATTTTTTATTAAGTAGATTCAGTTTTTTCACTGAGTTGGCTTTAAAAAAATTAGTGCTTGAGTGGTCTTTCAAATCCTATGGATCCGAATTCAACTATGGATTCGTGGCTCTTAAAATTGATAAAGGAATCTCAGTATGTTTAAGCGCGTTCTTATCGCTACTGCCGTATCCGCAATGTTTGCAGCTCCTGCTGCATTCGCCGAAGTAACTATCAGCGGTTCTGCTGAAATGGACTTGATGTACAAGACCAACCAAGCTGGTACAGATGGTAAAGGCAAAGTTGCTGAAGAAATCGCTGTTGTGATCAATGTTGATGGTCGCGATAAGCTTGATTCTGGCGATACACTAAAATGGCGTGTTGCGCAAAAAGTAGCAACACCAGGTCGTTACGACAGCTTTGGTCAACGTGAAGCTTGGATCGGTTACGAAACTAAGTTCGGTGAAGTTCGCTTCGGTAACCAGTTCTCTAACCAATACCTAGAAATGGATGGTTTCGCGAACAATGGTTCAGGTAACTTGTGGGCTGATTTTGGTTCGCAACAAGTTCAATACGCTAACGGCGTAAGCTACTTCTCACCTAAATTCAGCGGCTTTAGCTTTGCTGGTCAATACGATTTAGGTAACGGTCGTAACTCAGCCCGCGCTATGGAATTGACAGCTAACTACGCTGGCTACGGTTTTGATGTATCTGCTGGTGCTTCTGAAGCAAAAAATGCTAAGAACTTGTCTTCTGATGCTGGTACATTTGGTGGTAACGGTAACTGGGGTCATTCTGGCGAGTTCACTACCAATGATTCACCAGCTGAAAACTCAGCACGCACTTACAATATCGATGCTAAGTACAAAACTGGCGCATTTGATTTAGCTGCTGGTTACAAGCGTAACCAATGGAACGGTAAAGTAAATCTGGCAGGTATTGCTGGTGACAAGGCCGGTAGCAAGACTACAGTTGACCAGTTCTTGGTTGCTGCTGGTTACACGATGGGTAAGAACAACTTCAACCTTGGTTATCAACGCGTTCAAGACAGCAAGACTGACGGTCAGAAATTTGATAACGGTATGAACGTTATCAATGCTCAGTACAACTACACACTGTCTAAGAACACTGTAGCTTTCGCTCAAGTTCGTCATCACATGTTAGATACTGCTGGTCAAGCTAGCGTAATGACAAGTGCTTCACAGCTTGATGGTTCTGCTGGTGTGAACAAAGATAGCTCTACACGCTTCTTGATCGGTACATGGACAGCGTTCTAATTTAGAACCTGCCCTAAAAGTGAAAAACAAGCATCAAATGCTGGTTTAACACTTTAAAAGCATAAAAAAAACGCCACGACGCAAGTCGTGGCGTTTTTTTGTGCGCGCTAGTATCTACGCCACTCTTGAAGGATCTGTGTTGCATTTGGGCCACACAATGTTGCAGATAAGCGACGCAATATTGCATGGGTTTGTACCTATTGAGTATTCTTGCTCCGTAACACAAGCAAATATGCCTTGATGTACTGAAGTTAAAAAAACCATATCCCTTTAAGAGAGAGATGAATAATGTTTAAACGTGCTCTGATCGTCGCTGCTGTTGCAGCTGCATGCTCTGCCCCAGCTTTTGCTGATGTGTCTATTAATGGTTCTGCTGAAATGGACCTGATGTTTGGTACAAACCGTGAAACGGGTGCTGGTAAGTCCGGTGGTGAGTTATACCAAGAAACAGCAATCGTTATTAACTTTGATGGCTCCGACAAACTAGATAACGGCAGCACAATGAAGTGGCGTGTTGCTTCTAAAGTTGCAACACCAGATCGTTATGATGGTTTTGGTGGTCGTGAAGCTTGGATTGGTTATGCTGGTACTTGGGGTGAACTACGTGCTGGTACGCAGTTTGTTAATTCTTACCTGAACGTGCTTGACTGGCCGTATGGTGTAAATGGTTCTGGCAATCTCACTGCTGACTTTGGTACTTCACAAGACAAGTGGAAAGATTCCCTGAACTATATGTCACCTAAGTTTGGTCCTGTTTCTTTTGCTGCTCAGTACAAGATTGGTGACAAAGCTGGCCCGGCTGCAGCTAAGTATTCGTTGAATGCAGAAACAGGTAAAAATGATTTCACGCCAGCTGGTAAGGGCGATACAAATACATACGCTTACGACCTGACTGGTAATGTGGCCTATGCTAACTTCAATCTTGATGCTGGTTATCAGCAGCAAAATGATCGCGCCTTTGTACAAATGGCGCTGGCAAATGGCAATGGCCCTGCTAACTGGGGCGATGTAACTGAAGCTGGTAACGAATCACGTTTGGCTTTTGCTGGCGCCCGTGCAACATTTGGTGATTTCAATGTTCGTGGTCTGTACAAGCGTAACTACGTTAAAGTTGGCGGTGGTGCATCTTCAGTTGATGTTAACCAATGGTTGATTGGTGGTGGTTATAACTTCGGCAAAAACAGTATTAACATTAGCTATCAGCAAATTATGGATGCTAAGTTGGCTGGTGGTCTTCGCGCAGCAAACAAGGGTAGCGATACTGTTGATTCTGGTGTTCAGCAGTTTGCTGGTCAGTGGGGCTATATGTTGTCGAAAAACACTCAGTTCTTCGTACAGGGCCGTTACCACAAGTATGATTCTAAAGCATCGACTCACTTCGATGGTTCGACTGCTGATTCAGGTAACAGCACACGTATCACTGTTGGTACATGGACAGGCTTCTAATCATTTAACTCAATTAAATGATATTAAAACCCCACTTAGGTGGGGTTTTTTGCGTTTTAAGTATTGCCCAATATTTACTTAAAGTGCTGTATTAAGTGGGGTCTAGTGGTGATCTGTCTGTGTCAGTAGGGATTTTTGAGGGGGTATTGGCGGCTATTTCTGGTATTGAGGATGATGATGTTTTGTTTTTTTTGTGCTTATTTATCTGACTTACAAACGCATAAAGCCCCTGATTTTCATCAGGGGCTTTAGTTGAATCCTGGCGGAAGCGGTCGGATTCGAACCCACGGAGGACTTGCATCCTCGGCAGTTTTCAAGACTGCTGCCTTAAACCACTCGGCCACACTTCCTTTCGTCTTTGTCTTGCAACTCAGACAGGAACGCATTATAGCGGAACTTTTTAGAATGTGTAAAGAAAATTATGAAAAAAGATTTAAACGGGTTTGGCGTCTTAAAGTTTTTCTAAAACAGTAAATTTAGCCAGCACAAAAGAGGTGGTATGCTCAAGCGCTGGGGACAGCCGAATGCGGTAGCTTTTACCTTGGGCAGTGAATTTATATTCTCTGTTTTCAGAGTATGCCGCATTGGGGATGATCAGAAAACGCGCGGGGCTGCTGCTAGGCCCTTCGGGGGCATAAATACACTGAAAGCTGTTTTCACTGAGTAGAGGGGTGAGCTCAACCATTACAGGGCTTTGTGTGAGTGTTTCTACTCCAACATTTACAAAGCCTTTATGACTTCGATTGAAGCGGCGCACAATACCAATTGTAAATGGATAGTTGCTTAGATTGGCTAAGCCTAGCAACTCACCAATTTCGAGTTGAGTCTCACTATGGTAATTTAAGCCAAAGCCGCTGGCGCTTTCGTCGCCTAATTCCCATTTTTCGGTACTGATATGATCGCCACTATTACTGGATGTTTTCCCTTGCTGAGCCATATAGGGAACAATGTGTTGAATCCCGATCATCACTCGAATTGATTTAGTATTATTTTGCCTTTGGTGTTTGCGTATAGGTGTTTCTGCGTCGCGTGACCATAAAGAGCTGAGAATCTGTAATTGTTCTAAATTAATTGGGGATGCTGTTTCTGTGGGGAGGCCTAAGTTATTAGGCGTTTCACCTTGCTTGAGCTGTGTAATGAGTTTTTGGATTTGTTCTGTAATAGGATCTGCTGACCAATAGCGCCAGTTTTCCCCCACCATATCGCGGCGGATACGCTTGGGGGCGGATGTGCCAGTTAAATTAATAGCAAATAAGTGTTGTTGTGTTTGTAGCGCTGTTTCAAGCTTAATCTCAGCACTCCATTTTTGTAGCCAGATTGCAATGAGTTCTATTTGGGCGGATTGTAGTTTTTCTGGATTAGAAAGCGATAACATGAGGGCTTGAATATAGCAGCGTTGAATGCTGGTATTTTCTGCATTTAGTGATTTATTTGCAAAATTGCTTTGTTCTGCAAAGTGATACAGGCGATTGAGATTGCGCCAAATTTGATGATCAATCTCCAAGTGGCGCATATAAGAGTATTGCGCTTGGATAGCATATAGCTCCATTGCTCTTAGCGTAAAAAGCTCGATTTTTTTTTCTTGTATAAGTGTGAACTTTTTCTGATTAACTTGCTTAATACAGCTCAGATATCCGGTTGCCATTTCATGCCAAAAACTTAATATGGTGGGCAAAACTTGGTGGGCGGTGATGCCTTCTTCAATAAGGCGTCCATGGTAGATATCAAGTAAGTGGTTCTGTAGTGGTTGTGCTTTTTCTTCAAGGTAGGGGATGGTTTTAAAGCGCTCGCTCATACTGACTTTTGGGGTGCTATTGAGCTGTTTTAGTGCTTTAACGATTTCTATTTGCGCTTGTAAAATATCACTCTCAGGCAGCTCTTCCATAAAAATTGTGGCGGATTTCAGATCAAAAACACCTTCTTGCGTGTTTTGCTGAAAGAGTGAATTTACAAGGCCTTTGATATCAAACATTGCGTGGTCCTACCTTGCTGCACAAAATCGGTTGAAAAATATTACTAAGTCGCATGCTATGCGTAAAAAAAGGGCTGAGCTGTTCTTTTTTGAAATAACAATTCTATTGCTTTGCGATTTATCTCGATAGATCGGTTAATGCATTTTTTCTCTTTTAATAATTAACAGCAAATTTCCAAGTCAATTAAATTTAATATTGTTTTATTTTACATAATTAGAAAGGATAATGCCTGAGTCATTGATCGTGTCTTGGTGAAGCCGATGTTTTATGTGAAAGACACCACATCAGTATAGATACGGAGTAAGAAAGTCGCTTTAGTATAGCGTTGCTACACTTACAACTTAAAGCCTTGCTTACGCAATTAATGCCACTAAGGCCCTTGTTTTACCTTTTCTACTCACATCTAATCGGCTGCTGGGGATAGCATGGCGATCAAGTGGCTGTGCTGTGATAAAATCCTCCCCTTTATGCTGGCGTACTGGCGTAGTCTCTACTTTGAAATTGCGACAGCGCATCTCTGTTTGACGAATCAGTAAAAAATATATTTTCTTAAAAAATACAACGATGTCTTTGTGCAGCAGTAAACGGATCACGATAAGTGCGGTTAATATTACAGATGGCCATCTGCGCAAAAGTCAGTAAATGGTCATTTCTTTTGAATAATACAACGATGTCTTTGTGCAGCAATAGGGTAAACGGACCATGATTAGTACGGCTAATATTACGATGCAGTTTGGCGCAAAGCCTTTGTTTGAAAAGGTTTCGGTCAAATTTGGCGACGGTAATCGTTATGGCTTGATTGGCGCAAATGGTTGCGGTAAATCAACCTTTATGAAAATTCTGGGCGGCGATTTAGAGCCGACCGGTGGCAATGTGATGTTAGAGCCTGGCGTGCGTCTGGGTAAACTGACACAGGATCAATTTGCATTTGAAGACTTGCGTGTAATCGATGTGGTCATGCAAGGTCATGCAGAGTTGTGGGCTGTATTGGCAGAGCGTGATGCGATTTATGCCAATTTAGAAGCCACCGAAGATGATTATATGCGTGCGGCTGAGTTGGAAGGTAAAGTAGCCGAATACGATGGCTACACTGCCGAAGCGCGCGCAGGTGCTTTGTTATTAGGTGCAGGTATTCCGATTGAGCAGCACTCTGGCCCGATGAGCGATGTAGCGCCAGGTTGGAAATTGCGTGTATTGCTGGCGCAAGCGCTGTTTTCTAATCCTGAAGTATTACTGCTCGATGAGCCGACCAATAACTTGGATATCAACACGATTCGTTGGTTGGAAAACTCGCTGAATGAGCGCGATTCCACCATGATTATTATCTCGCACGATAGGCACTTCTTGAATCAAGTGTGCACTCATGTGGCCGACGTAGATTTCCGTGAAATCCGCATCTATCCGGGTACTTACGACGATTATATGATCGCATCGACGCAAGCGCGTGAACGTTTGCTGACAGATAACCAAAAAGCCAAAGAAAAAGTAGCTGAGCTCAATTCCTTTGCTGCGCGTTTCTCGGCTAATAAATCGAAAGCACGTCAGGCAACCAGCCGCTTGAAGCTGGCTGATAAGATTAAAGAAGGCATGGTCGATGTTAAACCATCGAGCCGCCAGAACCCTTATATCCGCTTTGAAGTGGAAGAAAAATCCAAGCTGCATCGTCAAGCGGTTGAGCTGTCCTTGGTGTCTAAGTCTTTTGATAAGCCGTTGATCCAAAATCTGGATCTGATTATCGAAGCGGGTCAGAAAATCGCCATCATTGGTGGTAACGGTGTAGGTAAATCCACGCTGATGAAGCTGCTGATGGATGTGATTCATCCTGATAGCGGCAAGATCAAATGGGCAGAAAAAGCTCAGCTTGGTTATTTTGCTCAAGATCATGAAGCCGATTTTGAACAAGAAATCACCCTGTTTGATTGGATGAAGCAGTGGAGCCAGCCAGGTACCGACGATCAAGTCATTCGCAGCATCTTGGGCCGCTTATTGTTTGGCGGCGATGATGTGAAGAAAATGGTTACCGTGCTGTCAGGTGGTGAAAAAGGCCGCATGCTATACGGTAAGTTAATTCTTGAAACGCCAAATGTGCTGATTATGGATGAGCCGACTAACCATATGGATATGGAGTCGATTGAATCTTTGAATTTGGCGCTCGATTTATTCAAGGGCACGCTGCTGTTTGTATCGCATGACCGTATTTTTGTAAGCTCGTTAGCAACGCAAATCTTAGAACTCAATGGTGATGGCACATATAATTACTATGTGGGTGGATATGAAGATTACTTGGCGAGCCGAGGTCTTGATTAAGCTGCATCACTCATTTCAAAATGCTTATTTTTTTGAAATCTAAAGAAAACTTTATGTAAGTTTTGGTGTTAAAATTAAAGGGGCGTTTATTCGCCCCTTTTTTTCTGCCCATTTTTCCTTTTTGGATATTTCTCTGGCTATGTCTCGTGCCCTTCCTTTTTCTGTACCGGCTTATCTAGCTCCTGCATGGCTGCCGGGTCGGCATGCGCAGACGATTTATCCTGCCACCATGATGTGGAAAAAAATGCCGGCGTATCGAAGAGAATCATGGATCACGCCCGATTTGGATTCCATTGTGGTCGATTGGGTTGATGGCCGAGCCGGAACACCTTTGGTGGTGTTATTTCACGGTTTAGAAGGCAGCTCACGTAGCCATTACGCTACATCCCTGTTTGATTATCTTTATTTGCAAGGCTGGCGGGGCGTTGTGCCGCATTTTCGCTCATGTGGTAATGCTATTAATCGCTTACCTAGGGCTTATCACGCAGGGGATTCTGCTGAAATCGATTGGGTGTTATGCCGTATTCGTGCGCAGCATCCCGATGTGCCGATCTTTGCGGTTGGTGTATCGCTTGGCGGAAATGCTTTACTCAAGTGGTTGGGAGAGCAGGGCGATGCTGCGGCGGCGGTGATTGATGGGGCTGCGGCCGTTTGCGCACCGATGGATTTGGCCGCGACGGGTGTGGCTTTAGATCAGGGCTTTAATCGCCGAGTGTATACACGTGAATTTTTGCGCAGCTTACGCAAAAAGACCTTTGCTAAGCTCAAGCTGGTCGATAACCCTTTTTTAGATCAGATAGGCTTACGCCGCGCCACCACTTTGCGTGAGTTTGATGATTTAGTCACCGCCCCGATTCATGGCTTTAAAGGTGTCGAACATTACTGGCAGGCCGCGAGTAGTAAGCCTTATCTTGCTGCGATTCGCCTGCCTAGTTTAGTGATTAATGCAAAAAACGATCCTTTTGTGCCTTTTGAATCTTTGCCTTCGCAGGCGGATGTGTCCGATCGCGTTACACTGATGCAGACTCTAGAAGGCGGGCATGTTGGTTTTGTTTCTGGTGGCATGCCCGGCCATTTGCAATGGCTGCCGCAAACTTTGCATCGTTTTTTTCAGTGTCATCTACCCCGTTAGGAAGTTACTTGTGCCTATCCTTTCTCCGTCCCTCTTTAAAGCTTACGATGTTCGCGCTAAAACTTCCTTGCTGAACCCAGAGGCTGCCCATTTTATTGGCTTAGGCCTCGGTGCCGAAGCACATGCGCGGGGGGTTAAGCAGATTGCCGTGGCAAGAGATGGTCGTTTTTCAAGCCCTGCCTTAGCAGGTGCCTTGATTGATGCGCTGGTCCAGAGTGGCATCACTGTCTTGGATTTGGGAATGGCTGCCACGCCCTTGCTTTATTTTGCGGCGCGTCAGTATGCCGCTGGCTCAGGCGTCATGATTACGGGAAGCCATAATCCTGCTGACTATAACGGTATTAAAATGACGTTGGCTGGCGAAACCATTGATGGTGAAGCCTTGCAAGCTTTAAGGCTGCGGATTGAGGCTGATGATTTTATTGTTGGTAGCGGCCAGATTCAGCCGCTAAATATTGCTGCTGATTATTATGCGGCTGTGGCTGCTACTAGCCCTTTAGCGCGGCCTTTTAAGGTTGTGGTCGATTGTGGTAATGGCGTGCCAGGTGCTTTTGCCCCTGATTTATATCGCGCATTAGGCTGTGAAGTGATTGAGCTGTTTTGCCAAGTTGATGGTGCTTTTCCTAATCATCATCCCGATCCACAGGTTGAGGCGAATCTCGCAGATTTAAAACTTGCGGTACAAGAACATGGTGCAGATATTGGCTTGGCATTTGATGGCGATGGCGATCGATTAGGTGTGGTGACTCGTCATGGTGCAAGCATCCCTGGCGATCGATTGCTAATGTTATTTGCCGCCGCCGCCCTAGAAAAGCAGCCGGGTCATATCTTATACGATGTGAAATCGAGCGGTTTAATTGCCGAATGGGTTAAAAGCAAAGGCGGTAGTTGCGCTGCGATTCCGACGGGCCACGGGCATATGAAGCGTCATTTACACGCTTCTCAAGCCTTACTGGCTGGCGAGTTATCGGGGCATTTTGCTTTTATTGATTGGCAAGATGATGACGCTTTGTTTGCAGGTGCGCGTTTTTTAAGCCTGATGGCTGAGCATGATTTGGAGCAAATGTTGCTCAGCTTGCCCACTTCTGTTTCCACGCCTGAGCTGCAAGTGGCTTTGGCGCAAGATGGGCATCAGCTAGTGGCTCAAATTAGCCAACAAGCTGTTTTCCCTCAGGCTTTACGGATTTTTACGATTGATGGTTTACGCATTGAATACGCCGATGGCTTTGGCCTGATTCGCGCATCTAATACCACGCCCGTATTAACGCTTAGGATAGAGGCGCAAACGCCCTTGGGCTTAGCAAGGATACGTTCAGAATTAGCGGCCGCGATTGCACCGCTTGAGTTTCCGCGAGCGTAGGAACGATGGTTGTGGACGTATTTTTTTAGAGAAAAATCACCTAGGGTAGATGCTGCTATATGTATTCCCATTGGGGTATGTACATCACCCTTATAAGGATTGACTTAGGTATTTGGGCATTTGTAGGGCGGGTGAAACCCGCGTATTTATGCACGATTGCTCGCGGGTTTCACCCGCCCTACATGATTTTTACTATACGGCCTTAGTGTGATACTTATAGAGTTGACTTGTATTACTCTAAGCAAGACTTTACTGACACGTGTAGATTTATTTTTGGAAAAAACGATGATTCCTGCTTCACATTTGATTGCCGCTCAAGTGGCGAGCTCCCTATTAGAAGATATTGCTTGTTGTGATTGGACTGCGTTATTGATTGCTAGCGACACCCAAGGCACAGCTACGGTGGTTGCTCGCCAACGTGCCGTGCTGTGTGGGCAGGCTTGGTTTGACGAAGTATTTCGCCAAGTGGATGCCAAGGTAAAAGTCGAATGGCTGGTTAAAGAAGGCGAGCGTGTTGAAGAAAATCAAACGCTTTGCCGCATCGATGGTTTGGCACGTAGCTTATTGACGGCAGAACGAAGTGCTTTGAATTTTTTACAAACTTTATCTGCAGTGGCGACAGAAACCCGTCGGTACGTTGATTTAGTTGCACACACCACGGCAAAAATTCATGACACCCGCAAAACTTTGCCTGGGCTGCGTTTGGCGCAAAAATATGCGGTAACCGTGGGAGGTGGCCAAAATCAACGTCTTGGCTTATACGATGGCATTTTAATTAAAGAGAACCATATTCTAGCTGCCGGTAGTATTGCCGCAGCCTTACACTCTGCTGTGAAACTGGCACCGCCTGATGTTAGTATTCAAATTGAAGTAGAAACTATTCATGAGCTAGAACAAGCTCTACATGCAGGCGCTACATCGGTCTTACTCGACAATATGAACTTAACAGATTTACGGGCGGCAGTGGCATTGGCAGGAAGCAGTGCTATTTTAGAAGCCTCGGGTGGTGTAGATGAGCTGACCGTGCGCGAAATTGCCGAGACGGGCGTGCAACGTATTTCGATTGGCAAGCTGACCAAAGATATTCAAGCGGTCGATTTATCGATGCGTTTTGTTTAAAGACTGAACTTTTCCAGCTAAATCACTTCGTAACTTGTGTCAGTTTTTTTTCTTATGTACTTCTAAGGAGTCTTTCTTATGAATACCAATAGCGAAACTTTACTCGATCAATCACAAGATATCTTACTAGAAGCGGAACAACTCTTGCTTGAAGCATCACAAGCAGGTGGCAAAGATGCTGAAGCGTTGTACGCCCGCGCGGTGGAGCGCTTACGTACGGCTAAAGTGCGTTTAGTTGAAGTAGAACAAGTGGCTGTTGCTAAGGCAAAACAAGCGGCAAAAGTAACCGACGAGTATGTGCATGACCATCCTTGGCAGGCCATTGGTGTGGCTGCTGCGGTGGGTGCACTGGTCGGCATGCTGATTTCGCGCCGCTAATCGTGAAACCCTCAATTCCTCTTTTTACAGGTGTGCGGCGAATTTTTGCGCACGGCCTCGGCTTGGCTAGTACGCACTTAGAGTTGTTTGGCTTAGAGCTGCAAGACGCTTTGCAGCGCTTTTTAAGTCATCTTATTTTAGGTGTGATCGCCGCCATCTTAGGGGGATTGTGCTTAGCCCTCGCTGCAATACTGCTGCTGATTATCTTTTGGGATAGTCATCGGATCGCGGTCGCGCTGGGCTTAACCTTGGCTTATGGCACTGCTGCGCTGGCATGCGTTGCTTGCTTGCGTTATCGGCTAAGGCATGCTGCTGATTTATTTCCAGTAACGTGTGCCGAGCTAGCACGAGACCGAAAAGCTTTATTGCAAGCCGGTCAGGAGGAGGAGGCATGAAACTCGCCCGCTTCTACCGTAAGCAATTTCTACAACTTAAGGCCGAGCAGCAGCGGCAAGCGTTAAGGCAAGAGTTGAAAGCTTTTTCTCAACCGATGAATATCTTGCAAGAAGGCTTGGCGATGAGTCAGCCTCAAGGTGGCGTATTGGGCTGGTTAAAATTAGCCCGATATGCCTTACGTTCTGAAGGCTTAAAAAAGCACCTAGCCCTCGCGTTTGGTGTGGTACAGATTGCTCGTTTTGTGATGAATAAACGCCGTAAATCTTGATTTGTTGGCATTACGCCGAAGTGCCGTCATGCTGCGAGCGCTTTATCAGCTAAACGCATCACCCGTCTATTGGCATGTTGGGCTGATAAAGCTTTAGCCCAAGCTACCCGTGCTACTGAGAATAAAAAACCCGAGACATGAAGGCTCGGGTTTTTTATGTTCCAAACTTCCCCTATTAAGCGGCCAAGCGCAAATCGAAATGAGTCATTGGTCTGATAGAAATTGGCTCTTCTTTATGATCATGGCCGTGACGGCGAAATTTAAAGAAGGCCAGCTGTGTATCGAGATGATTGGCAGCAAAAGTCAGCTCGCGCATTTCGTTCAGCATTTGTTCGCTACGTTGGCTGCTCGCCTGTGCGTTGCCGCCAATATCACGCAATCTTTCATTCATCGCTTCGCTAGATGAGCTTTGCTCTTCTACTGAGGCGGTGATGGTGGCCATCATATCGTGCACCTTGCTCGCGGCCTGATTGATATCTCCTAAGGCGCTACTAATCGTTTGGCTATCTTGTTGGCATTCGGTCACACGGGTGGCGGCAGATTGCATGGCTTCTAGGGTGTCTTGGGTGCAGGTTTGGGTGTCAACTAAAATACGGCGAATATTTTTGGTTGATTCTGCCGTGGACTGGGATAGTTTGCGTACTTCATCGGCCACTACCGCAAAGCCACGGCCATGCTCGCCAGCGCGAGCTGCTTCAATGGCGGCATTGAGCGCGAGTAGATTGGTTTGCCCTGCAATGTCTTCGATCATGCCAGCTACATTTACAATTTGGCGGATGGCTTGGCTTAAAGCCTGCATGGTGGTTTCGATTTGATTAAAGTCACCCGCCAGTGCTTCTAGCTTGAGCCTTGAATCGTTGCCTGCCGAATGAGCTGCTTGTACGCTATGCAGCGATTGTTGGCTGATACTGGCGGTTCGAGAGGCTTGTACACTGATATGGTTAATAGAATCTTGCAGTAGCACACTACTTGAGCCAATTTCTAGTAAGTGATTGCTTTGTAATGTGGCACCTTCATGGTTGGCTTGGGCAAGGTGCGTTACATGGCCTGCTTCTTCTCTAGACAGCTGTGAGGCTAGTCGTGCTTGCTGCAGTGTGCTTTCTAGCTGATTTAAAAATCGATTGATCCCACGGCCCAGCTCACCCATTTCATCGGGTGTTTCTGCAATACGGCAGCTTAAATCTCCCATTTCTAGTTTTGCCGTTTCAATAGCCATGGCTTGTAAGCGGCTTTTTAGTTTGCGGGCAAAATGCAGCTGGCTGGCCAAAATAAATAGAGCGCACAAAAGTAGCGGCAAGAGCACAACAAATAATAAATGATTAATCCGTGAATCAATAATGTGATTGGCTGCTTGTGATTGGCTTTGTAAAGCCATTTCAATTTGATTGAGTACCGCCAAGCTAGGTTCTAATTCATTTTTATAGATTTGCTCAGGAATGCTTAAAGCGTCTTGCGGGCTGTCTGTGGCAATAGTGATGGCACTTTGAAACTGCTTTAGATAATTTTGCCAATGACCACTGAGCATGCCGTCTAATTGTTGCTTGGCGGCGGGGCTTAAGTATTTTTTAATGATGGGCACTGCCGTTTGCACGCTTTGTTGGGCTGCGTTTAATTGGCTATTCGCCGATTCTGCCAGAGGGTCTAAGCGGGAAATAATGAGCATGGTATTACGGGCTTTATTCAGTGCTTTTACGGCATCTTGACTGTCTCTATCCACGGTAAAATCATGTGCAAGTGCATGGGTTTCCCAGGCCATCCAGCCGCCAAGAGAAATAAGAGCAGCGACGGTTAAGCTGCTTACCCATTTTAATTGCGTGGTCATTTTCATCAGGCGTCTCTAAATCTGTGGTGCAGAAAAACGTCGAAGAATATGACTATTACATTGCGTTTTAATGACAAGTCATTAGCTTGAGGGTGAGGTGGTAGCCCATCCTTATGTAGCTAACAATAGCTGTCTTGAGTATTTTTTTTGCTGAATTTTTATTAAGATTTCTTTACCGATTTGCTTAGAAATCTTGGGGTATCCACGTCGTTATTTTGTAATATTGCAGTTAAATATGCCAATTTTTGTAAGGCAATGCCGTATAAAACGGGATTTAAATCGTGCAGATTATGGCTCATGCAAATCACATTAAAGTGTTCTGCTGAGGCGAGCCCTGCATCAGATAAAATAAATAACTCGCCACCTCGTGCCCTGACTTCTTGCAAATTAGCAAGTAGTTTTTCGGTTAGGCGGTTCCATGGTAAGCAGGCGATGACAGGTAAGTCTTTGTTTACTAATGTCAGTGGTCCGTGGATTAGTTCACCAGCAGGGAAGCCATAGGCATGGATATAAGCGACTTCTTGCATCTTTAAAGCAGCCTCTTGGGCGAGGGGGTAATAAAGATGGCGGCCAACAAAAAACAGATGCTTACAGGCGTATATCATTTTTGCCCATTCTTGCAATTGTTCGGTGATGCTATCTAGCTCACTTGCTGCACGGGGTAGGCGTTGCAGGTCATCAAAGGCAGCGGCTTCTGCTGCGGGAGCAAGATGACCCCGTAATTTTGAAAAACTGAGCGCTAGTCGATATAAGGCAAGCAATTGGGTGCTAAAAGTTTTGGTTGAGGTAATGCCAATTTCTGGCCCCGCAGCTAAAAAGAGCTGGAAGCGAGCCAATTGCATCAAGGTGCTGGGGGACGCATTAGAGATGGCCAGTGTGTGTTCGTGATTTTGGCTTTGTGCATGTTTCAGTGCGGCAATGGTGTCGGCGGTTTCCCCTGATTGGGAGATCGCAATAATCAGCGTGTTATGGTGCTGAACTGCATCGCGATAGCGATATTCACTGGCTAATTCTACTGTGCAGGGGAGGCCAGCCAAGGCTTCAAACCAGTAGCGAGCGATCAGTGCCGCATGATAACTACTGCCACTGGCCAGTAATGAAATGCCTTCTATATCGCAAAGTACCCGCGCGGCATCGCTATCGAGTAGCTGAGCTAAATTGGCGTCACAACCCGTGTCATCAAGGATGTCGGCAAAAATGGCCGCCTGCTCTTTGATTTCCTTTTGCATATAGTGATGAAAGCCATGCAGCTTGATGCTGACTTGCTGAAGATCTGTCGCCAATCGTTGGCAGGGCTCGCCCTGATGATCGACAATGGTGCATTCCTTAGTGCTAAATTTTGCTGTATCACCAAGGGCCAAGCAGTGCATTTCTGGAGCAATGCTTTGGAGTACTTGTGGCTGGTCTGAGAAAGCTGCGCAGCTTTCCCCTAGCGCAATAAAGAGAGGAATCTGCTTTGAGGTGCAGATGATTTCATCAGGATGATCTGTCGATATCACCCCCAAGGCATAAACACCGCAGATTTCACTGGCGGCTAAATGAACCGCTTTTAATAAATCATGTTGGGTGCGGTAATGCCAGTGAATTAAATCGGCGGCAAGTTGGGCTGTGCTTACTCTCTCGTTTAAATAGCCCAAGATGGCCAATTTATCTTGCAAGGCTTCACTATTTTCAATTAAGCCTCGACAACACACGGATATAAATTGTCGGCAGTTGGCCACACTACTACTATTGGGCTTATCCCAATCTAAGCGGATTAAAACCCGATGTGCCGTTTGCTCGTGCAAATGCCGGTGCAAGGTGAGAATAGGGCAGGATAGAATTTGCGCATCGGCTTGATCGCTAATAAGGGTTGCGCTGCAATGGCCTTGTTCAATTAGAGGGGCGAGTTGTTGATTAATATTGCTCAGAACATTGTTCTGAGAAACGATTCCGATCAAAGCACCCATTTTGTGTCTCTAGATTGATATAGTCCTTTGTATTATCTGATATAAAAATCAAAATTTCATGACTCATTGAGTTTTGAATAAGTGCATGATTATATGAGTTTTAAATGCTGACTGATTTGCGTTGTCACTTGGCCGTCAATCGCAAATTTTCTGGCAAAGAGTGCAGGATGCGCCAGTAAGCGCTCAATATCACTGAGCTCAAAGGTACGAGGCGACCAAGCGCCAGTTGCCCATTCCAGATAGTGCTGTGAATTGTTGATTAGCTCATCCTTGATGGGCGTGTGCATCAAAATGGTTTGCACAAACATTTCATCGGGTACTAAGGTTTGGCGAAAGTAAGCAATGATGTTTGGATTTTGCTCACAAAAATGAAGCAGCGTTTGGCAGGCGCGTTTAGATAAACACCACCACTGTGAGCCAGAATAAATCGCTGTTAATGGCTGGGGCAGGCTGCGCTTAAATAAGCCAAATTTGTTAATCGGGCGCTGTATTTTTTGTAGCAATTTGCCTGCGAGGCTGCCTTTTAGCCATTCTGGATGATAGCTTTGGTAGCGATAGCGAATATCAAACTCTGGGTCTGGCTGGCGGCGAAACTCAATAAACCCAGCCCTGCCTTGTAATTGCGTAACGATTTCTTGCTGCGATTTAATCGGAAAATCTTGTGCAGATAATAAAACCATATAATCGCAATCGTCTTTCAGCGCCGCCTGAGTCAAGGCCAAGCTGGCACTTACCAAGGAAAATCCTCCCCAGCGGCAGCGTTGCCGCTCGATAAAGTGCGCCTCTTTGGGGGCAGCTGCTCTCATGGCCTCAAATTCATGCTCTGATGTATTGGCATCTACATGAATATAAAGCCGGGTATTTTCTTCAGAAATTTGCTGGCAAAGCCGGCCTAATTGCGCAGGGTGGGCGTGGCAAAGGATTAAATAGCCAATACGCATTCTGAGTATCCATCGGTAATAGAGCTTGATTTTAACCTGAATAGGTAATCAATCAATGATGCTATGCACGATGTGAGGCCGTGCAGCGAGCTGATACGGCGGGTGTTGAGCTTGATATTTTTGTTTTAAATAGAGGGAATAATAAAAGTTGTAAGGAAAATATGACTATTTTTATCCTCATAAATCAATTAAATCATCGCTGCTAGGATTGTATTATTAATTAATCATGTGGCAATCAGGCATTTAAAATAGCAGCGCCTTGCTAAAAGCCCGATGAATATTGACTGTATAGCCCCAGAGGATTAAAGTTTGCGCCTTTATTCGGGATATTTAGCGCATGCCGAAAGCCACTAAAAGCCCCGTTAGCTTTGAAGTCGGTCTCCAAGAGTTAGAAAGTTTGATTGCTGAAATGGAAGCGGGCTCCTTACCGCTGGAAACGGCCCTCACTACTTATCAACGCGGAACCGAGCTACTGCAATTTTGCGAAAGCCGCTTAGCTGACGCTGAACAGCGTATTCGAGTGCTTGAAGGTGCTGAGCTCAAGCCCTTCTCTGCGGATAAAGAATAAATGACCTTAGAATTTAAAAACTGGATGCAAGACGTCCAGAATCGCATGGAACAGACGCTTGAGGCGCTGCTACCAAGCGACAATCATCTTCCTGCTCAATTACATACCGCCATGCGCTATTCAGTATTGGATGGCGGCAAGCGGGTGCGGCCTTTATTGGCGTTTGCTGCGGGTGCAGTAGTTGACGCCTCGTTCGAGCGTTTGCAATATGTGGCTGCAGCGGTAGAGCTGATCCACGCCTATTCGCTGGTGCACGACGATATGCCTGCGATGGATAACGATGTGTTGCGTCGTGGCAAGGCAACTTGTCATATTGCCTTTGGTGAAGCTTCGGCATTATTGGCGGGGGACGCATTGCAAACTACCGCATTTGAAATATTGACTTCCTGTACCTTAGCCAATGATCCTAGCGACCAGCTAAAAATGGTGAATATCCTCGCTCGCGCATCGGGCAGTTTAGGCATGTGTGGCGGACAAGGAATCGATCTTTACAGCGTAGGCCAAGCCTTGAGCCTGCCTGAGTTAGAACAAATGCATGGTTTAAAAACGGGTGCTTTGATTCGGGCTGCGGTCTTGTTGGGTTCTTATTGTGGCGAGGCCATGAATGATGAGGATCGCGCTCGCTTAGATCACTATGCCAAATGTATCGGCTTGGCGTTTCAAGTGGTCGATGATGTCTTGGATGAAGAGGCGGATTCGGCCACCTTGGGCAAAACAGCAGGAAAAGATGCGGCCAATAACAAGCCCACCTATGTTTCATTGCTTGGCTTAGCGGCTGCTAAGCAAAAGGCGGTGGAGTTGAAAGCGGATGCGCTGGCGGCAATTGCACCTTTTGGTGAAAAAGCCCGTAGTTTGGTGCTATTGGCCGATTTTATTGTGGAACGCACTAACTGATGAAGAAACTCGATATGAGTTATCCCCTGCTAGATAAGGTGTCTTGTCCGCTGGAGCTTAAAAAATTGGCCAAAGCCGATTTGCCTCAGCTTGCCAATGAATTGCGCAACTACCTGCTTGATTCTGTGAGCCAGACCGGAGGGCATTTTGCTTCTAATCTAGGCGCGCTCGAGCTAACCGTTGCCCTGCATTATGTGTTTGACACACCGCACGATCGTTTGGTTTGGGATGTGGGTCATCAAAGCTATCCGCATAAAATCTTAACGGGCCGTCGTGCTCAGATGCATACCATGCGCAAACAGCATGGCTTGGCAGGCTTTCCAAAGCGTGAAGAAAGTGAGTACGACACTTTTGGCGTGGGGCATTCCAGCACGTCGATTGGTGCAGCCTTAGGTTTTGCCGAGGCGGCTAAGCTCAAGGGCGAAGATCGCCACGCGATTGCTGTGATTGGCGATGGAGCGATGACCGCAGGCCAAGCATTTGAAGCACTTAATAATGCGGGCCATCGGGATGTGAATTTACTGGTGGTGCTGAACGACAATGAAATGTCGATCTCCCCCAATGTGGGCGCACTCACCAATTACTTGTCTAAATTATTATCGAGCAAGTTTTATAACGGCATTCGCAGCGCCTCCGGCCGAGTGCTGGATGTGGTACCGCCTTTAAAAGAGTTGGCCAAAAAAGGCGAAGAACACGTTAAAGGCTTGCTCACACCTGGCACGATGTTTGAGCAGTTTGGCTTTAATTACATCGGCCCGATTGATGGCCACGATTTAGACACGCTGGTCACTACGCTGGCGAATATTAAGCAGCTTAAAGGCCCGCAGTTTTTGCATGTAGTAACGCGAAAAGGCGAGGGCTATAAAAAAGCTGTTGCCGATCCGGTGAAATACCATGCGGTCACTCCATTTGAGAGAGAAGACGGCATGCAGGGCGCGAAAGCCGCCAAAGTCAGCTACACCAAGGTGTTTGGCGATTGGCTGTGCGATATGGCCAAAATGGATAAGCGCTTATTAGGCATCACTCCTGCCATGCGTGAAGGCTCGGGGCTGGTGCGTTTTGAGCAAGAACACCCTGATCGCTATTTTGATGTGGGCATTGCCGAGCAACATGCGGTGACCTTTGCTGGTGGTTTGGCTTGTGAAGGCTTAAAGCCCGTGGTGGCGATTTATTCCACCTTCTTGCAACGCGCTTATGATCAGCTGATTCATGATGTGGCTTTGCAAAATTTACCGGTCATGTTTGCGATCGATCGTGCGGGGCAAGTAGGGGCCGATGGCCCTACGCATGCCGGATCATTCGATCTTTCCTACCTGCGCTGTATTCCCAATATGATGGTGCTGACACCATCTGACGAAAACGAATGCCGTCAGATGCTCTACACCGCATTTTTGCATGATGGCCCAAGCGCAGTGCGTTATCCACGTGGCACAGGGCTAGGGGTTGAAGTGCAAAGTACGATGACTGCTTTCCCTATGGGCTGTGCTGAAGTGCGCCGCCGTGGCAGCAAGATCGCCATCTTGGCGTTTGGTCCTGTGCTTAGCGCAGCTTTAGAGGCGGGTGAAGCATTAGATGCAACGGTGGTGAATATGCGTTTTGTGAAGCCTATAGATAGTGCATTGATTGCCGAATTGGCCGCCAGCCATGATTATCTGGTGACGGTTGAAGAAGGCGCAATCATGGGCGGTGCAGGCTCTGCAGTAATAGAAAGCTTAATGGCTCAGGATTTGTGTAAGCCGGTATTGCAACTGGGCTTTCCTGATCGCTATGTGGAGCATGCCGATCAGCAGGTACAACTGGCCGAATGCGGCTTGGATGCCGCAGGGGTTGAAACCAGCATTCGTGAGCGCTGGGCTATCTAAATCTGTGGTTTGATTACGTTAAAAAAACGAGGCTTCGCCTCGTTTTTTTTATATGTAAAAGAGTGCATGCGATCATCGGTGAAAAGTAAGTAATAGCGGCTAAAAATACTGTATTTCATGGATTCAATTTTATTTAAATAAGATAAATCTCAGTAAGGTTTGAAATGGCCTAGACTAAGAAAGTTCACTTATTTAATTACATCAATATGACTCCAGATGCTTTATCGCAGTTATCTGAATTGCCTGAAGAAAATCCTCACTATTTGCGTGCCGCTACGCAAATGGGGGATCACCTTGATGTGATTGCTGATCAAGATATTTTTGCGGCCAATGGGATGAAGCTGGTAGCTAAAGGAGCAAAGATTAGCAGCCACCAATTTGATCTTTTGGTTAAGCACAAATTAGCCACGCCTCTCGACCAACTTTTAGCAACGGATCGGCCCCTTGATGGCGGCCAATTGGCTTTTGAAGTTGGTAAAATAATAGAGAAAGACCCGACTTTAGCGAGACTACTCACGAGGGCTGGCGATCCTTTAGCCATTAAGCATCAGCTAGCGGCATTAGTCTTGCCTATGCCTATTCGATTTAGGCTAACGGTGATGCAAAATCAGCGGCCTAATTTATTTGAACATGCTCTAAGAAATTGTATTGTTTCTTATTCCCTCGCTCAGCAGCTGAAATTGCCTGAATCTGATAAGACGGCCTTAGTGTTGGCGGCGCTATGCCACGACTTGGGTGAGATGCATACGGACCCAGAACTACTGACACCCGCGCATAGAATTACACAGCAAGAGCGCCGCTTTATCTATGTGCATCCAATTACTAGCTATATGCTGGTGCATAGTTTCCCTGTGTTTTCGCTGGCTGCCGCGCATGCTATTTTGCAACATCATGAGCGTCTAGATGGCAGCGGTTATCCCCATGGTTTACGTGATGACGCGGTGAGCCGTCTAGCGCAGATCATTGCCATTGCTGACGTCACCGATGCGGTATTACATCGTTTTGATTCAAAGCGATTAGACGCTTTATTTACTTTGCTTCGTTCTCGTTTTGATCCAGTAACGGTTAAGGCTTTAAGGGATTTATTAGGCTCGGTGCATAATGATGAACATCTAGTCGTGGTAGAAAGAGATGTCTCCTTGCAGTTAGCGCACATTGCTGATTTTCTTGAAGCATGGCTGGCTTTACATGCCATGTTAAAAGGACAAATAAATGAAGGGGCGAGCCTTAATTCACCGCTAGGATTTTTATTTGAGCGTATGGAGAGCATTCGTGCGCTGATTGTTCAGGCAGGTTTAAACCCCGATGATGTGCAGTCTATGTATAGCTTTGGGGAAGAAGACCCTGAAATGCTGGCTGAATTGCAAGCCATGCTGAGCGAAATGGAATGGATGCTTTTTGATTTAGCCAATGAAATAGAGCGCCGTTCCCCTACATTGGATGGCGTTTCTCAAGAAGCATTACAAGATTTAATTCTACATTTGCGTGAAAGTTAAATTTAGGCAGAATGGGTCGTGCTTAAGCTGCTGCTCATTTCCTCTATGAGCTTGCCTAAGCTTTGTAAAGCGCGATCTATTTCTGGGCTAAACGGCCAGCCGCAGTTGATGCGAATAAAATGCTCAAAGCGATTTGAGTTAGAAAACATCAGCCCAGGTGCAATTAAAATCCCTTTTTTCAGTGCTGCATCAAAAACCCGCTTAGACGATAGCTGCTCGGGTAACTCCACCCATAATGCCAGCCCACCATTGGGCACATTCAGCCGTGTACCCACTGGAAAATAGCGGGCAATGGCTTCGGCAGTGCGTTCCCGCTGGGTTTTGAGCGTGCTGCGTAGCTTGCGTAAATGCCGATCGTAAGCGCTGGAGCCCATATATTCGGCAGCCGCAATTTGCGACCATGCCTCGTTATCGCGCGTTTGCGCGTATTTCAGCATCTCGATCCGCGCCTGCCAGCGCCCACCGCTCATCCAGCCTAAACGCATACCTGGCGCTAAAATCTTATGCAGCGACGCGCAATAAATCACATTGCCGGTTTGATCACGTGCTTTTAAGGCGCGCAGCGGAATGTCGTCGTTGATTAGCTCGCTATAGGTATCGTCTTCGATTAATGGAATCGCCTGCGCTTCGCAAAGCGCTACCAGCCGGTCTTTATGCGTCTCTGGCATGATGCTGCCCAGTGGATTTTGCAAATGCGGCACCACCACTACGGCCTTGATATTGTCGTAAGTTTGGCAAGCCAGCTCCAAGGCTTCGATAGAAATACCGGTTTGCGGGCTGGTGGGAATTTCAATGGCACGTAGGCCCAAGCTTTCCAAAACTTGCAGCAGCCCGTAAAAGGTCGGCGATTCAACCGCAATGGTGTCGCCAGGCTGGGCTACTGCTCGCAGCGCCAGATTAAGCGCCTCGATACAGCCATGAGTAATGAGCACCTCATCGGGCGACATCAGCACGCCCATGCGCATTGCCCGCTTAGCCAATACAGCTCTAAATTCTGGATGGCCTTTATTGGGGACGGCGCTGACAAATAAATCGGGGCTTTGCTTTAAGGCCCGAATCGCGGCATTTTTAAGCGCTTCGCCAGGGTAAAGATCGGGTGAGCAGCGGGCTACTGAGAAATTATGCTTAATCGTCTGCTGTCTACCGCGGGCAATAAAACCAGAAACACGGGCATGAATTCCTACATATTGCGCAGGATCGATCTCTAGCCTTGGTTCTGTCACCGGCGTGATGCGCATCCTTTGGCGTACAAAATAGCCGGAGCGCGGTCTTGCCTCTAGATAGCCGTCGGTTTCAAGCTGGCGGCACAATTGCAAGGCGGTAGAGAGGCTGATGCCGTGCAGGCGCATTAGCTCTCGCAGGGATGGCATGCGCTCACCCACTTTAAGCGTGCCTGCCACGATGGCGGCCAGATAGTGCGACGCCCAGCGCTGGTAAAGATAATCCATAAAGCCTCCGCCTAATGAAAGGGAATCATGCAGTAACAGTGTGCTTTTACATAGATATAGATAGCGATAAACCACAGCATAACAGATGAAATAAATCGCCCTTGTTGCGTAGCAGATGCTGATTTCTTGTCGCTGTTTTTGCGCCTTGCTGCAATTTAAGATGGTCTGCATCAAAAGTGGCGGAGCAAGGCGATGAAAAAGCAAGTTTTACGCAAAGGCCAAGTAGTACGTGGCTATTTAAGGGCTGGCACACAGATCTTGGTGCAGCGGGGCAAGCTGCATCTTCAATACACGCCGCATTATATGGGGGAGCTTTTACTGCCACAGACCCGAGTATTGCTTGAAGGCGAGTTTGAGTTGATAGAGGAAGCGGGCTGGGTGAGCTTGGCGGGGGACGGGGTAGAAATACACATCATTGATACATCGTCTGTGCGCCGTTGGGCTTGGAAAATCCAAGCATTATTGGCTGGATTTTAAGCTTGAACTTGTTTGTATGTTTAGATATGATGATGGTGTAAATCATCTCTTGGTTTGCCGTAAGCGTTTACGTCAATCAACGCGCTAAAGCCGCCGGATATTTCCGGTGCTTGTTTTTTGCTGCTGCCATAAGAAATTTTTTTTTATGAGCGTTTTTTTCCCTGAGCAAGGGCTTAAGACGCATTGCTGCAAAAAGGCGCTTGTTTGTCCGGCTTATGGAGTTGCTATGAAATCATCAAATCCTTCCGCTCGTCGCCGATTGGGCTTAATTCCCGCTAGGCATGCCAATTTAGTTATGCCATTTTTACTCTCTATTTTAATGACTTGCGTTGTTTCATTGATAAGCACTTTGCGTGGTGTGGGTTTTACATCTAGGCTGTTTGATCTTTGGCCCAGCGCTTGGGGCTTATCTTGGCTGGTGGCTTTTCCTACCCTGCTCTTGGTTTTGCCTTTAGTTAAAAAGTTGACCGCTTTGCTCATTGATCAGGGCTAAGTCGAGCTAGGTGGCTTCGGATAACAGCCATTTAATCCGCGTTTTTTGATGCGCTCACAGGCCCCTCTTTTGCACAGCGGGGGCCTGTGTCATAAAATTTCAGCTTATCCCCGCCCTGCGCGAACAAGCCTGTGTACGCCCTGTGGACAAGTAAGCCAAGTCATTGCTCTGTCAGGTTTTTTTAGTGCTGCATATTTTTTAGGCAGTTTTTGCCGTTTATCCAAGAATTTATCCAGCAAGTCCGTGGATGGCTTGTGGATAAGCCAATTAAGCTGCTGTTTTCAGTCGGTTTTTTAATGCTGATTAAAAAATAGGCAAAAAGTCCGTGCTATAATCGCGCTTTTTTAAAATCTGCATGTGTGCCACTGACTTGGTTTGCTGCAGGCGCTTACAAGAACGGATCAACATGAAAGCCCCAGAACTTCTCCTTCCCGCTGGCACTTTGGACAAAATGCGCGCCGCTTTCGATTTCGGTGCAGACGCGGTCTATGCCGGTCAGCCACGCTACTCACTGCGTGCCCGCAATAATGAATTTAAGCTTGAGCAAATTGGACTAGGGATTATCGAAGCCCATCAGCGGGGCAAGAAGTTCTTTGTCGCCAGTAATATTTTGCCACATAACGCCAAGGTTAAAACTTATCTTGCCGATATGGAGCCTGTGATTGCCATGAAGCCCGATGCGCTGATTATGGCCGACCCCGGCCTGATTATGATGGTGCGGGAGAAATGGCCTGAGCAGGTGATTCATCTATCTGTGCAAGCCAATACCGTGAATTACGCAGGGGTGAAGTTCTGGAAATCGATGGGGCTAGAGCGCGTAATTTTATCGCGCGAAATGAGCCTTGATGAAGTCGAAGAAATCCGCCAGCTTTGTCCAGATATGGAGCTGGAAGTCTTTGTGCATGGCGCCTTGTGTATTGCTTATTCTGGCCGCTGCCTCTTATCGGGTTACTTTAACCACCGCGATCCTAATCAAGGCACGTGCACCAATGCCTGTCGTTGGGATTACAAAATGAATGACACGGTGGAAGACGATGCAGGCGATGTGAAGCCGCAGGTGATTCAGTTTGATTTTAATAAGGCCATGGAAGAAGCCAATCAAAGCTTTGCCGCTTGTGGTGGTGCTGAGCGCCATCCATCTGCCGATAAAACCTATCTGATTGCCGAGCAAAGCCGCCCGGATGAGCTGATGCCGATTCTGGAAGACGAGCACGGCACTTATATTATGAATTCCAAAGATTTGCGCGCGGTGCAGCATATCGATCGCCTAACTAAGATCGGCGTGGATTCGCTCAAGATTGAAGGCCGTACTAAATCGCTGTACTACGTGGCGCGTACCGCTCAGGTTTATCGCCAAGCGATTGATGATGCGGTAGCCGGGCGTCCGTTTAATCCGGCGCTCTTGGCTGATCTAGATGGCTTGGCTAATCGTGGTTACACCGACGGCTTTTATCAGCGTCATTACACCCACGAAGCGCAGAACTATCTGGATGGTCATTCGAAATCTAAGCAAAGCCAGTTTGTCGGTGAAGTCATCAGTATTAAAGAGGGCTGGGCCAAAATCGAAGTCAAAAACCGCTTTGCTGTTGGCGACCAGCTAGAAATTATTCACCCAAGCGGCAATCGCATTATTACCTTGGCTGCCATGCGCGATAAGAGCGGCAATCCTTGTGAATTAGCAGCAGGCAATGGCGTGAAGATCTCTATTCCGATGGAAGAAGGCTTTGAAAAGTCGCTGATCTCGCGTTTGTTTACTGCGGAAGAAATGGCGGAATAAGTATTGCTAGGACGGCTCGTTGAGCCGTTTTGCAAGTATTTCATGCTTTTGTAGGGCGGGTGAAGTCCGCTAGACTTTGGTATGGAATGCTACGGAAAACGGCGGTTTGCACCCCTTGTACGCTAAGCAAAGTCAAAAAGACCCTTTTTAGTGCCTTCGGCTCGTTTATTTAGGTGCGGGAGTCCCCCGCAAGGGACTTACTTTCTTGCTTCGCCAAGAAAGTAAGCAAAGAAGGCGACCCCACGAAACACGAAGGCCCCTCATCTGCGGACAATCGAGCGGCGGCTGCGGAACTCGCTTCGCTCAAACAGTCCTCGCCGAAACCCCGCCCGCTTGTTCCTCGCTTCGGCGTGTTTCAAGGGGATTCTAAAAGCTCCGTGCATAGAGTGTGGTCATTATGTTTTTTGCTACTTGCTAAGGTAAAGACATAACTTCCCGAAATAGAACAGTTTGTACTTGTAGGGCGGGTGAAACCCGCGAGTGATGTTGAAAAATACGCAGCTTGCACTCACCCTACATTCCCTTACGCCTCCAGCAGCTAGGGCTATGGTCATCCACCATGCCGCTGGCTTGCATAAAGGCGTAGCAGATGGTGGGGCCGACAAATTTAAAGCCGCGTTTTTTTAAGGCTTTACTCATGGCCGTCGATTCTGCTGTGGCGGCGGGGGTGTCACCAATATTGGGCCAGTGATTGACGATGGTTTTGCCATTAACAAAAGACCATAAAAAATCACAAAAACGGCCTTCCTGTTTTAATTGCAGATAGGCTGCGGCGTTGCTGATAAAGGCGGCTACTTTGGCTCGGTTGCGGATGATGCCTGCATCGCCGAGCAAGCTGGCCACTTTGCTTGCATCGTAGCGGGCTATTTTTTGCGCATCAAAGCCATCAAATACTTCCCTATAGTGCTCGCGTTTTTTTAAAACGGTAATCCACGATAAGCCCGCTTGCGCGCCTTCTAAGCAGAGCAGCTCAAACAACGCTTGATCATCAAACAGCGGCTGCCCCCATTCTTCGTCATGATAATGCTGGTAAAGCGGATCGCTGCTGCACCAAGCGCAGCGCTTTATATCACTTGTGGACATCTTGGCTTTTATCCCCCAAAAGGTTATGTCGGTCTGTGGATAAGCTGTTAGCTCTATGGCTAACTATTTGTATTTTATGGTAAAAATGGCATTGCTTAATTTTTGTGCATTGCTACTAAACGGTGGTTTTTTACTTTGCAGCCATAAGGCAACTAGGGATGGAGAGTGATATTCAGTGTTTTGCCTATGCTGTCATTCCATTCTGCCACACACTCTTTGCCACAGCGCTCTGCCCAACGTTTAAGCACAACTTGTTTGACCGTCTTGGCGAGGCGTGCCTCGTCACTGCTACTGGGCTTAATCAGAGTCATTGTCCCTTGCTCGGCTAAGGAGCAGTTTTTACCGGTATTACAAGCGATGCCAAGGGCTGTTTGGGTGTCGGCGGCTTGCCACAGATCATTGGCTAGTTGAGTGACGCCTGTTTCAATGATTTTTTGATCTTGTGCTTCAATTTTTGCCCATGAAACTTGGTTGACCCCCAGCATGACCATGCTCCAACCTAGCGGCAAATGATAAATATTGGATGCCACTTGATAAAAACGAGCGCTGTGTGCTGCCAAGGCTGAGGTGATTAAGCAATCGAGCTGCTTGTCTTTCATTTGCGTGTAAACCTGATCGAAAGGAATACTGAGCGTGATGGCGCCGTAAGCTTCGATCAGATCGCTGGTGGTCCGCATGCTGACTCTTACTTTTTTTCCTTTGAGCCCTTCCAAGTTTTTGATGGGGCTATTACACATCAAAAACTGTGCAGCATAGGGCCACATGGCGAGTACTTTTATGCCGTGTTTTTGTTCAAAATAGCGATCAAGCACAGGTTTATAGCTATCGACGACCCGTCGCTCCATCGTTAAATCAAGCGTCAGGCCCGCTAGATCTACCGCTTCTGCACGAGGGTCTTGTTCGGATACATACGACAAAATGGTGGTACCAAAATCGATGAGGCCCAACTTCATTAGACGTAAGACTTCGCTTCCCTTTAAGCCAACATCATTAAAAGCATTTAGATTGACCTTGATTCTGCCCTCACTGAGAGCCGGAAGTTGTGTGGTCCAGAATGGTTTTTCATAATCTTTAAATTGGCTCAACATACTCCAAGAGCCCATGACCTTTAAGGGCTCAGGCACAAACTCTTCTTCGGCGGCATAGATGCTGTTGCTGAGCAGCAGCATCATACAAAAAAGCTTGCGCATGATTGAGTCCTTAAGAATGGGTTTGAAATAAGCGCCTGATAGAGCACAGCGTCATTCCCGAGTGTTTTTATCGGGGATCCAGTTGCGCTACTACTGGACCCCCGCCAAAGGCGTGCGGGAATGACGATGTTTCATCGTGGGAAGTGAATAGGAGCTCAAGCCTTAGCGATGCAAAATGGGCGCGGCGGCACATTGGCTGTAATTATAATCGAGAGGGCTTAGAGGCTCCTGAGCCGCAGAACACAGTGGCGCTAGCGTTTCATCACCCAGCAGTTGTTGGCAGGCGAGTAAGGCAGAATCCAAAGCGCCAACAATCCAAGTGTGGTGCACGCTTAAATGCTCACCAGCAAAGTAGATGTTTTGCTCTGGCTGGCGAGCGGTATTAAACAGCTGCCTAAATTGCCCAGGGAAAAACATGGCGTCCCCTGTTGCCCACTCTGATGGCCACGCCACATCATAAGACTCAATAAATTGTTCATGAATATCTACCGTGTCTTGGTAAAGCGTTTGTAAGTCTCTCAGCGCTAAGCGAATACGCTCATCCGGGTTTTGCGGTAGCCAGTTATAAGCATCGGTCATCCACGAATACAGCAGCAAGACGCCCGCACCCGCGTCCCCC
The DNA here is from genome assembly GCA_026399755.1 of Pseudomonadota bacterium. Taxonomy (GTDB): domain Bacteria; phylum Pseudomonadota; class Gammaproteobacteria; order Burkholderiales; family Chitinibacteraceae; genus Iodobacter. Next base: position 25,017 of record JAPLQI010000004.1, on the reverse strand, counting down.
AAGCCATAAGAGGGGTAAACGCACCAGCGCATCGGCAAATCACTACTGGATTGCCCGCCCATCGCCGCATTGGGTAGCTGCTCCCAAAAACGCGTTTTAAAGCGCAGGCCGATTTTATACAGTGGCTCAAAATGCATGGCACGAATCGCTTGCGTCTTGGTAGGCGACCATTGTGGGCAAGAGATCATACGCAGGGCCGCTGGGGGAATAGCCAGAATCACGCTATCAAAGGTATCAAATTCGCCCAGTTCGCCGTAATGAATGGCTACTCGGCCATCTTGTAGGTTTTCTATTTGTGTGACTGGCGTATTCATTGAAATTGAATCCGCGCCAATGAGGCTTGCGCAAGCGAGGGGCAGCCTATCCATGCCATTGGCAATGGTGCTCCACTTTGCACCAGAAAAATCCATGCTCTCTATCACCATTTCGGTAAAGCTGCTTTGGAATTGATTGGTGGCCGAATTCATGACTTCTACGTAATTTACTTTTTCCATACTCCAACCGGCAATTTCGGTGAGATAGGTATAGAGCGAGAAATTATCGTATTTAACAATTTTGGCAAAACCAAGCTCGAAATTTTCTTCTAGTAAATCGAAAAAAGGTTGCAGTACTTCATCGAGCAATTGTGAGGCCGTTTTATTGCGATCTTCTGGGGCTAGATTAAAACCTAAGGCCTCGGGGTGCTGATTGGCATATTCGAGCGTCATGGTTGAGCCGCCAAAAGCACGCCTACCATTCACGTACACTAAATTGCCATTTGGATCGTATAAATTGTAAGGAATTAAATCAATTTTCGATGAGTCGGGTATTTGTTCATTGAGATAATTGATCAGATCAAAGACCGGCTGCTGCTCAGGTGTTTGCGGTAAGCGCATTGCACCAGCTTCAAAATATTGATTAGGTTCTTGATTAAAGCGATGAGTGTAAACACGGCCACCCAGACGCTCGGGGTGAGCCTCAAATATTCGGCAAGCTATGCCTTGGCTTTTGAGCAATAAAGCGGCATAAAGCCCTGCCATACCTGCGCCGACGATGCCTACTCTTTGATTGGAAATGGGTGATTTTTTTTGAGTAGCAACGAGAGGCGTACGTGCTTTTAACCACGCTTCGTAAGCTGCTCGTAACGATGCTTTGTGAGATGGCACACTTGCAAACATAGGTGCAGAGCTAGTCATGACAGGTTCCTGAAATGAGTTAAACATAAACTATCTTCATAGCGTATCTTTCCATGATTTTAAAATCATAAATTAAATTTATGCGTAAGATTATGGAAATTTAAGTGGATGTTTCTATTTGGTAGATTAATATTAATTGCAAGGTTGCAGAAATTTAAATAGATGGACTACACCAGTGATCGTTTGCAGTTGGAGAAAGGAGGAATGCAAGTAACAGAAGGCTCATTCAGGCAATCTATTGCACTACGCCTGCGATTGGCCTTTGGTCTGGTTGCAGCCACAACATTGCTTGCCTCCGGCGCAGCCCTATGGGCATTTCACTCGGTTGAAAGCACTTATTCCATCGTTTCAAAGCAAAGCTTTCCTGCCGCCATTGCCTCGGCTCGTTTAGAAGCCAGTAGTTTAGAATTCTCATCAGCTTTGGCGAGCCTTGCCAATGCACAAAATATAAATACGCGAGATAGCGCTTTATCTAGGGTGAAATTAGCCCTTGCCGATTTACCAAGGCAAATTGATGCCTTGCTGGTGAACCGCCCGAATGACGCAGGAAAACTATCTGAGTTGGTGCTGGAATTATCCAAAAATGTACCGCTTACAGATCAGCTGGTGAGCCAGCAATTACGGCTAGATGAGCGTAAAAATAATATTTTGCAGCAGGTAGGCGAGGCACAGCAGCGCTTTTTGCAAGCGATTGACCCCGTGTTATTGGCTAAAAATGCTGATTTACTTGCCGCAACTCGTCGCGCATCGGTGGCCGCAGGTGCATCGGTCCACTCCCTGATTGATAACGAATTTTCAGAATTAAATGCACTCCAACAAGCGAGGGCAGATGCTTTTCGTTTAGCGGCGGTGGTGGGTGAGCAGGGCGAGCCTGCGTTGCGTAAACGGGGAAGTAGCTTACTGACTGGGATTCAAGGCTATTTGCAAAAAGCAGATCCGCTGGCTCAACAGGCAGGGAAAAATTTAGTCGCTAGCTTGCAGCGCCCCTTAACCGATCCTAGGCGGGATGTTACCCATGCGGTTGCGGTATTTGATGAAGTGATGGTGCCTTTAATTAGCCAAATTACTTTAAAAATGATTTCTCGCAGTGATCAAATCACCTTAGATTCAACCAATGCCGTCGTCGTTTTGGTTGCAGAGCAGGTGGCCTCTTTAAGTGCCGTGCAGCATTTTCGCGGCGATGTGGTTTTATTGGCCAGCTTAATTGCGCAAGCCGCTAATGCGCAAAGCGTTATTCAATTAGATGAAATTGAAAGATCATTTATTCAATCCACCGTAAAAGCACAAAGAACACTAAGTGAAATAAATCATGTAGAAGAGCTGAAAAAACTAAAGCGAGAGTTATCTACTATGCTGGCTTTAGCCAAAGCAGAGGATGGCGTGTTCTCTATAGGGCGAGAAAAGTTAATATTAAATAACGAACTACAGCAGCTGATTGTAAAAAATCAGAGTGCGACACAATTATTAGTGAATCAAGCAGAGAAAACAGAGCAGACTCTTAAACTTGAGCTGAATGATGAAACATTGATGCTTTCTCAGCGCTTAGAAACAAGCACTTGGTTATTAGCAGGTTTAACTTTATTTAGTTTGTTAATCTCATTTGGTATTGGCTTTATCTATATTAGAAGAAAAATTAGTTCTAGATTGGTTGTTTTGTCAGAAAACATGCAAAGCATAGCGAAGGGCCACTTTGATGTGGTCATCGATGCGAGTGGTAGGGATGAAATTTCTATTATGGCGCAGAGCCTATTGGTGTTTCGTAATACTAGTATTTTATTACGAACACAATCAGAAGAATTAGTTGTTTCTCGTGATCAAGCAGAAGCGGCACTGCAAGTAAAAGGTGAATTCTTGGCTAATATGAGCCATGAAATTAGAACGCCTCTAACGGCTATTCTTGGCTATACCCATTTGGTTTTGGATACGCAATTAGCGAATAGGCAGCGTGATTATCTTGCTAAAGTACAATCCTCAGCCAATCTTTTACTCGGTGTTATTAATGATATATTGGATATTTCTAAAATTGAAGCAGGTAAATTAGAGCTTGAGGAGTCTCAGTTTGACTTGTATGTTTTATTAGAAAACCTAGCAGGCGTTGCAGCCATTCAAGCCGAGAATAAAAAATTATCATTAATATACAGTGTAGATGCTCAAGCACCGCAATGGCTGATTGGTGATTCCTTGCGTTTGGGGCAAGTACTGCTTAATTTAATTAATAATGCAATTAAGTTTACTGAAAAAGGTGAAGTTGAGCTTGCCGTATTGTGTAAGGAAAAGAGTGAGCAACGGGTAGAGTTTAAATTTAGTATTCATGATACGGGTATTGGTATCAGCCAAAATATATTAGAGCATTTATTTAGCCCATTTACACAGGCAGATTCCTCTACCACACGTCGTTTTGGTGGGTCAGGCCTAGGTTTAGCCATTAGCCAACAATTGGCTCGTATTATGGGGGGGAATATCAAGGTGGTGAGTGTATTAGGTAAAGGCTCTGTATTTGAATTTACCTTGTGTTTGAAAAAAGGGCAGCAAAGTAGTTTTATGATCCCCCAGTATAAAGGGTCTCGTGTTTTGGTTGCTGAAGGGCATTCGGGGACGCGGATTCAATTATGCCTATATTTAAAAGAAATGGGTATGCAGCCTAGCGTGGTGAGCTCTGCGCAAGAGGCGATCATTAGTATTCAAGAAAACACATTTGATTTATTGATTATGGATGCTACTTTACTTGATCAGTGCCATCCTGAAGTCATAAACAAAATATGGCGTACTCGTGAAAAAATGTCGATTATATTATTGACGACCATATTAAGTCATGATCGCGTAATGGGGTATTGGGGGGCTCGTACTTTTGTTTACTCTTTAAGTAAACCCATTATTGCTCATTTATTATATGCAGCTATTGTTAATAGCTTAGAGTCAAATAAGGTATCGAGTTCAAATGCAATTACTTATACCCAAACAAGGGTGCAGCCTTTACTTGGGGTGAATATTTTACTTGCTGAAGATACGCAGCTTTTAAGTGAAATGAGTGTTTCACTATTAAGTGCATTAGGTGCAAGTGTGGATGCGGTAGGAAACGGCCGAGAAGTGATTGAGCTTATTTTAAATCAGCACAAAAAATACGATGTGATTTTAATGGATGTTCAAATGCCTGAAATGGATGGCATGGAAGCCACTCGGTTAATTCGGGCCCATTTATCCGCCTCTGAGCTGCCGATTATCGCTTTAACCGCCCATGCGATGGAAGCCGAGCGTCTCCGCTGCTTAGAAGTAGGGATGAATGATCATTTGGCTAAGCCGATTAATCCACAACAATTGCTGAAAGTATTACTTAGTTGGACAGGGGGAGCCACCAACGATGCTAGTCCTCTATTAAAAGTGGATGATGTGATAAATCGTTTAGCAGATTTGCCGGGACTAGGGCTAGAGCGAGCATTGGATCGTTTGGGCAGTTTGGCTTTACTCAAGCGCATGTTGCCTAGATTACGTGATCAATATGCAGATACCCCTCAGCGTTTACGCCAATTATTGCTGCAAGCAGAGCTATTTGAGGCTGAGCGCTTGGCGCATTCACTAAAGGGGGTGGCGGGCACTTTAGAGGCCTTCTCTGTTTATCTTATTGCTCAGAAAATAGAAGAGCAATTGCATGGGGGTAATACGCAAATTGAGGGGCTGCTTGCTGAGCTGAGGCATGCATTAGATGAGGTGATGACGAGTATTGATGGTTGGTTAAATGATAATGCAACGCTCTTAGTTCAGAATACAGAATCAGTTCAGCTCACTTGGGAATGTGCGACAGAGTTAGATGAATTGCTAAGACTAAGAAGTTTGCGTGCTCGAAAGTGCTTTATTAAATTACAAGCTGATTTAAGCTGTCTAGATAAAAACAAAACGATGCAAATCGCTGCGGCCTTGGAGCAATTAGACTATCAATCCGCCAGAGTGGCCTTACAATCAATTGATATAAAAAGAGACTTTGCTTGATACCTCTCATATTGAGGTATTATCCATTTATGTCTAAAGCATACATAAAACACATTATAAATATTACGTAAAATACCCTGCGTTGTGCTCCTCTGCATTACATATACAGCTTATATCGTAAGCCTTGCTGGAAAAATTTTGCATAAGTACTTCGTTTTTTTGCTCTGAAGTATCACCGTCTCATGTATTGGAGCTTGTCTTGATTCACCAGCCTATTCTGCTTCTTGTTGATGATGAGCCGAGCAATATTGAAATGTTAGCTGCCATGTTGGAGGATGAGTATGAGCTTAGATTTGCGGTCACTGGGCAAGATGCATTAGCTGCAATTAAAGAAATGCCTAAACCCGATCTGATTTTGCTTGATGTGATGTTGCCAGATATGAATGGCTATGCCATTTGTGAGCGGATCAAAGAAGATCCTATTACCGCAGATATCCCTATTATCTTTGTGACTTCCTTGGGTGACCCAGAGCAAGAGGAAAAAGGCTTTGCCGTGGGTGGCGCGGATTATATTGTGAAGCCTTGCAGGGCTTTGAGTATTAAAGCGCGTATTCGTAATCAGCTTGAAATGAAACGCACAAGAGAGCTGCTTCATCGGCTGGCAATTACGGATGGGCTGACTAATCTTGCTAATCGTCGTCATTTTGATGAAGCATTAAAACAAGAAACGCAGCGCTTACAAAGGCAAGGTGGGCAGCTTTCTTTGGTTTTGATTGATGTAGATTTTTTTAAGCGGTTTAATGATTGTTATGGTCACCCAGAAGGTGATGAATGTTTAAGGCGCATTGCCTCGGTGATTTCGGCTGAGCTACGCCGCCCTGCGGATTTGACGGCTAGAATCGGGGGAGAAGAGTTTGCGTGTTTGCTACCAGAGACAACGTTGGCAGGCGCTTATGTGGTGGCAGAACGAATTAGGCAAACGGTGTTGTCTTTAGCAATGCCTCATCAAACATCCTCAACCTCGCCGTATGTCACCGTGAGCGTAGGCATTGCCACATCGAGCGGCATAGATTCAAACCATCTTTATCAGCGGGCAGATACTCAGCTGTATATGGCTAAAACATCAGGCCGCAATCGCGTGGTGCAAGATGCGGCACTAATTTAAGATGCTCTGAGTAGGGAGAGTACCTGCTGCGGTGAGGCATTGGCCTGAGCTAATGCCGCGGTATTAGCCTGCGCTCTTACTTGTTGTTGTACTAGATTGGCTGTCGCCGCAGCATAATCGGTATCTGCCGCTTGGCTTTTGGCTGCAGATAGATTCTCAGAGCGATTTTGCAAATTAGCTGCACTGGCAGTCAGTCGGTTACTTACCGCGCCATAATCTGAACGTGCGCTAGAAACAGAAGCTAAATCACTATCTAGCCTAGATAAACTTTGCCCTGCAGCCGCAGCACTGGATAAATTAATTTGGCCAGTGCTGCTATTGAGCTTGGTCAGGTCGGGTCTTGATACAGAAAGTTGATCGCCTGCATTGGCTCCCGCCTGAAAATTTAAATTCCCTTGGCCCTGTAATAGAGACGTGCCATTAAAACTGGTGTTTTGCACAATATCGGCATTGGCTAAAGACAGTTGATTTGATTCTTCCTGAATTGCGGCTCTATCTTGGGTACTGAGCGTGTCGTTACCTGCGGCAACGGTCAGCTCACGAATGCGCTGGGTATTATCTTGTATGGTGCTTAAGGCCCCATCGGCGACTTGGGTGAGCGAAACGCCATCGTTTAGATTAGATCTGGCTTGATTACTGCCGGCAATTTGCGCAGCAAATTGCTCAATCAGCACGGTGCTAGCAGGATCAGTTTGGGTACTGCGCTTAGCAGAAGAAAGCTCACTGAGCGTATTGCTCTGTGCTTTTTGCGTACCGCTCAAGATATTCTGTGCATTTAGCGATGGCAAGTTAGTAGAAATTCCTAAGGCCATGATATTCACTCCCGCATAAGTCCTCACTAAACCATACTCTGCTTAAGCCCCCCCTTCAATCAAGACATGCTCTAGCACAGACCTGCGGTTATACACTGCCTAAATCAGATGGGTTTGCGTTGCCTCAGTTTGTGGCATTGCGCGTCATGGCAATATGGCCAATAGCATTTTTGAGGATATATATTGTGATTGCTCTAGAGTTTTTTGTGGTGATTGCCGCAATCTTACTCGGTGCCAGGCTCTCTGGGATCGGCTTGGGGGTAATGGGCGGTTTGGGTTTGGCCATTTTGGTGTTTATTTTTGGTTTGCAGCCCACCACTGCGCCGATTGATGTGATGCTCATGATTCTTGCCGTGATTACCACGGCAGGCTGTTTGCAAGCGGCGGGAGGGATGGATTTTTTAGTGCGTATTGCTGAAAAATTGCTACGCCGAGATCCAAAGCGCATCACTTTTTACGCGCCATTGGTAACGTATTTTTTCACGCTTTTCGCAGGTACAGGCCATGTGGCCTATGCCGTGTTACCTGTGATTGCCGAGGTTGCGCATGAATCAGGTATTCGTCCAGAGCGGCCCTTATCCATTGCAGTTATTGCATCCCAAGCGGCGATTACGGCCAGCCCCATTTCTGCAGCCACGGTGGCCTTACTTTCATTGCTTTCACCCGCAGGTATTCATTTAGGCGATATTTTAATGATTGCCATTCCTGCTACCCTTTTGGGCACGATGGCAGGAGCATTCGCGGCCAGCCACCAAGGCTGTGAGTTGAAGCTTGATCCGGTATATCGGGGCAGATTAGAGCGTGGGGAAATTCAGGCGCTGCAAGCTGAGGAGCGCTTGGCTTTGCCTAAGGAAGCCAGCCGTTCGGTATGGCTATTTCTGCTGGCAGTGATTTCGGTGGTTATGCTGGGTACCTTTCCATCACTGCGGCCTGAGTGGCTGGTGGCAGGCAAAAGCGTGCAGTTGAATATGGCGCAAGCAATTGAAATTGTGATGTTGTCGACCGCCGCTTTAATTTTGCTCTTTTGCAAAGTAAAGGCCGATGAAGTGGTGAAAGGCTCGGTATTTAGGGCTGGCTCTGCTGCGGTGATTGGGATATTCGGTGTGGCTTGGATGGGGGACACATTTATTCAGGCTAATATGGCGCTGTTTTCTGGCTCGCTAAAAGAGATCGTTACCGCCCAGCCTTGGTTGTTTTCAATTGCCCTTTTTGGCATGTCGATCTTATTGTATTCACAAGCCGCAACCATTCGCGCTTTGCTTCCCTTGGGGATTGCCTTGGGGATTCCTGCTCCGGCTTTAATTGCCATGTTTCCTAGCGTAAACGGCTATTTCTTTATTCCTAACTACCCAACTGTGATCGCCGCAATTAACTTTGATCGTACGGGTACAACAGGGATAGGCAAGTATTTATTGAATCACAGCTTTATGCTGCCGGGCCTCGTTTGCTCGGTGGTTTCAGTGGGTTCTGGCTTCGCCTTGTCTCATATCCTCTTGTAATATAAAGAAAAATTACCCATGGGTTTGGGTAATTCTTCCTAGTCATTGATCAGAAAAATCGTCGATGATGGGGTATGAATACTCAAACTCAGACCTCATCGGAAAGCTGGAGTGTACGTAATCAACAAGATGACGTGCATAACCGGCAGCAGCAATTGCTGGTGGGGATGGCTGCGCGTGCTGAAAAAGCATCTTTTAAAGATGAAATCAGTGCTGCAAAGGTAGATGTCGTCTTGCCGCTTGATTTGCAAGTGCACCGCAGTATTGCTGAGAGCAAGGTATTAGATGCACAACTGATTGTGTCGCAAATGCTGATGGCTTCGGCGCTCTATTGGCCTCAGTTTGCGATGTCGGCGGCAAGGCAAGATTTGGCACCTTCGGTGCGACCTCCGCCTAGGGTTGAAAATGCTTTAGCAAGTTATCGGGCCATTTCCTCTGTCACTAAGACAGGAGCAAGTCTGGCAGCCACCGCCTAGTGGCTGCCTTTTTTTTCGTCTTTTTTTAGTGTTTAGTTTTTAAGGCGGCCAGTGCCGCAGCCATTGCGCTCTGTGCTTCTGGCTGACGTTCAACGATTTTTCTATCCCTAGGTGTCATGCTTTGCTTCGCCGTTTCACCACTGGGCGCGGCGCTATCTGTTAAACGCATGGTCAGCGCAATACGTTTTCTGGCGACATCAATTTCTACGACTTTAACTTTCACCACATCGCCGGTTTTCACTACTTCACGCGGATCTTTAATAAAGCGGTTGGATAGCGCCGAGATATGCACTAAGCCATCCTGATGCACGCCAATATCAATAAACGCGCCAAAGTTGGTTACATTGGTTACGACACCTTCTAGCACCATATCTAGTTTTAAATCTTGAATTCTTTCTACACCCTCTAGAAAGCTGGCCGTTTTAAATTCTGGGCGAGGATCGCGGCCGGGTTTTTCTAGCTCGGCCAAAATATCTTTAATGGTGGGCACACCAAATTGCGCGTCAACTAATTCGGTAGGATTAAGGCTTTTGAGTAGGGCGCTATCGCCAATAATCTGGCCGATATTTTTGCCAACTTTAGCGATGATTTTTTCTACCAGCGGATACGCCTCGGGGTGAACGGCAGATGCATCCAGCGGGTTTTTACCTGCCATCACGCGCAAAAATCCTGCGGCCAGCTCAAAGCTTTTATCGCCGATGCGCGGCACTTTCAGCAGCGCTTTACGTTCGGAAAACGCGCCATGCTGATCGCGGTACGCCACAATATTGGCTGCCATCGTGGCGCTAAGGCCCGATACTCGGCTTAGCAGTGGCACTGATGCCGAATTCACATCTACCCCTACCGCATTCACACAGTCTTCGATCACAGTATCGAGCATCCGTGCCAGCTCATTTTGGTTTACATCGTGCTGATACTGGCCTACGCCAATCGCTTTTGGCTCGATTTTAACTAATTCTGCCAGTGGGTCTTGCAAGCGGCGAGCGATGGATACCGCACCGCGCAGGCTGACATCCAGCTCAGGGAATTCTTTGGCTGCAAACTCAGAAGCAGAATAAACCGATGCACCCGCTTCGGACACCACCAGCTTTTGCATCGCTAGCTCAGGCATTAGTTTAATTAGCTCGATGGCGAGCTTATCGGTTTCACGGCTGGCCGTGCCATTGCCGATGGAGATCAGCTCTACGCCATGTTTTTTGGATAAGGCCGCGAGTGTGGCCAGCGATTCATTCCATGCTTTACGTGGCTCGTGCGGATAAATAGTGGCGGTGTCGAGCAGCTTGCCGGTGCGATCGACCACGGCCACTTTTACGCCGGTACGCAAACCCGGATCAAGGCCTAGGGTGACTTTAGGCCCAGCGGGTGCGGCCAAGAGCAGATCTTTCATATTGCTGGCAAATACTTTAATCGCCTCAATATCGGCCTGCTCTCTCAGCTGACTTAATAGCTCGGATTCCAAGCTTAAAAAGATCTTGGTGCGCCAGCTTTGCCTTACCGTGTCACTCAGCCATTTGTCTGCGGGTCTATCTTGGTTTTTGACGCCAAAGCGCTCTGCAATACGCATTTCGCAAACATTCGGTGGGCTATTGCGGGTTTTTTCATTGGCGAGGCTGGCGGCTAACTCTTCGGGCAAGAGGATGGAGAGATTCAGAATGCCTTCGTTTCTGCCGCGCAAAATGGCCAGAATACGGTGCGAAGGCATGGCGGATATTTTTTCGTGGTAATCAAAATAATCCGCAAATTTAGCCCCTTCAGCTTCTTTGCCCGCAATCACAGCCGTTTTGCTGCTGGCATTGCCTTGCAAAAAGTTGCGTAGCTTGGCAATCAGCTCGGCGTCTTCACTAAAGGTTTCAATCAAAATCGCGCGCGCGCCATCGAGCGCTGCTTTGCTATCTTTTACATCGGCGTCGGCATTCAAAAATGCGCTGGCAGCTTGTTCAGGATTGAGTTGCGGATTGGAGAGTAGTTGCTCGGCCAGCGGTGCAAGGCCCGCTTCTCTTGCAATTTGCGCCTTGGTGCGGCGTTTTTGTTTAAAGGGCAGGTAAAGGTCTTCGAGGCGCTGTTTATTATCGGCACTGAGTAATTGTATTTTTAATTCAGTGCTCAGCTTGCCTTGCTCGCTAATGCTATTGATCACGCTGATACGTCGCTCTTCCAATTCACGCAAATAGCCAAGGCGTACTTCCAGATTACGCAGTTGGGTATCATCCAGCCCACCGGTCACTTCTTTACGGTAGCGGGAAATAAATGGTACGGTGGCACCATCATCCAGCAAAGTAACAGCGGCAATCACTTGGGCTTCGCGGCAGGCGATTTCGGTGGCAATACGTTGGTGAATTGAAGGCAGCATGGGCAGAATCTACAAAAGCGAGAAGAGCTGTATTTTACGGCTTTTAAAGAGATCGCGGTGTGTTGCATAGGGGAATATGTGCCAATAAACCAATGGCATGTTACTGGCTTATTTGTTTATTTTACTTCTAGTTTCATCTACAATTTTTTGAAAATCGCCACTCGATTTAAGTTTTTTTAAGCCATTATTAAATCGATCGATCAGTTCTTTTCCGCGTGGGTGTTTATTCCAAATCACAACATGCATCGGTGCAATCCAGAATGCATTTTTTTGCCAAGTTATTTGAGCGCGTTTTTCTTGTGGGAAATTGTGCTGCAATAAATATTGGCCGACTTCAATATCAATAGGAAACAAATCAATATGGCCGGCCATTAGCTTTCTAAACCCACTTAAATCATTAGTGGCATGGTCTGTGTTTAGTATTTTTTGTTTCTCAAGTAATGCAAATTCATCAGAGTAATAATTTCCTAGCGTAATACCAATTCGATGACCTTTCAAATCACTCAGTTTTTTCCAAGGTATTTTTGAATTAACTCGTTCAAAAAAAATCATATTGGCAGACATAACTGGATCGGTGTAAAGCAAATCTTTTTGCCTTTCGGCAGATATCGCCCAGCCAAAGCTGCCATCTAAAATCCCTTTTCGTGCCACTTCGAGAGTGCGATTATTGGGGTAAAATTCATATATCACTTGAACATTTTCACGGGCAAAGGCTTCGAAGACCAGCTTGGAAAGAATACCAAATTCAGCAAGATTTTTGCCCATATAAGGCGCCCATTCTTGATTGGATAAGCGAATTTTAATAGGATCATTGCTGGCATGGCTAAGTGGTGAATAAAGTAAACTAAGCGCTAAAATTGAGCTAAGCAGTTTCATTGACTATGCCTTTATATGATTCTATATTTTTAATAAATCGCCATTATTTGATTATTGCCGCATAGCAATAATAGGCAGGCCGACAAACTCTGGATAGTCTGTAATGATGCCTTGTAATGGAAATTCATGGCAAATAAGATGCTCTTGTTCTGTTTGTGCGCCATACACATAATTATTAAAACCTTGTGCATAACTTTGCTGCAAAAGCGCTAAGTCAAGAATTTCATAATCCCAAATGAGCGTTCGCAAATGTCGGTGTGGCATGGCCGATAAAAGTAGCTCATTAAGTTGAGCTGGGCGATGGGCTATTAATAATCCACAATTTATATGTAGCTCTTTGTCGACCTGCAATACAATGTCATGATGAAATGAGCTGATAAGTAGTTGTCGTTGATGGATATAATTTTGAAGAATCTCTAAGCATTTAGGTAAAACAGAAGGGGTTTTTATTTCTATATTCCAATAAGCATCAGGAAATGCATCCAGTGCTTCGGATAAAGTTGGGACGATATACCCAGATAAATGGGATAATTCGCTCCGACTTAATGCAGAAACGGCGACTCCATTGGGGGCGTTTCGATTGTGATATAAAACGGCTTCTCCATCGGCAGAGAGCCGCACATCTGTTTCTATCCCTGCAAAGCCTGCGGTTAAACTTAAAGCAAACGCTGCAAGGGTGTTTTCTGCTGCTGTGCGGTGTAAACCGCGATGTGCAAGTCGCAACATAGAATCGGTTACACTCTTGGGCAAAATGAATACCTTAATTTTAGGATGCGATGCATGCTTCGTGCTAGAACTTTTCTGAATAAATCAGTATTTGTCCTGCTTATTGGAGCGAGTTGTTTGTCACAACTCGCATTTTCTGCTGATCGACCTCGAATTGGTTTGGTGTTAGGCGGCGGCGGGGCTCGGGGCTTGGCGCATATCGGCATTCTTAAAGTGCTAGAAGAAGCGAGAGTGCCGATCGATTGTGTGGTTGGCACCAGTATTGGCTCGTTGGTGGGGGGAGCATACGCGGCTGGGCGCACTCCTGAGGAGTTAGAGCTTAGAGCAACGAAAGCTAATTGGGATTATTTATTAAGCTCAAGCTTACCTCGGCAACTTAGCGCTGTTCGTAAAAAACAAGACGATAAACTTAATTTAGTGGGTATTGAACTAGGCCTTCGCGATGGTGGTGAAGTGGCCTTGCCCTCGGCGGCCATTAGCACGCAAAAAATCTCCTTATTTTTACGCGAAATGACTTTTGGCGGAACAGTAGAAACGTTTGATTCTTTGGCGATCCCCTACCGTGCGGTTGCAACCGATATAGAAAGCGGTGAAATGGTGGTGCTCAAAGATGGTGATCTTGTGACCGCCATGCGCGCTAGTATGGCAGTCCCTGGCTTATTTCCTGCCGTTACAATGGGCTCTCGTTTATTGGTTGATGGGGGCTTGGCACGGAATGTGCCCGTTGATGTGGCGCGTTCATTATGTGCCGATGTCATTATTGCTGTGGATGTAGGGGCGCAGCCTTTAAGTCGTTTACAAATTAATAGTATTTTAAGTACCGCAGATCAATATACGCGCTTAATGGTTGCGCAAAATGTTAAACCACAATTAGATAGTTTAAAATCTGGTGATATTTTAATTACCCCGGAATTAGGTAATTTAAGCTCCGCAGATTTTAAACGCGGTAAAGAGTTTATTGAAAAGGGTGAGCAAGCGGCTACTTTAAGCTTATATCAGCTACACAAATATGCATTACCTGAGGCGGAATATAAAGCATGGCAGCAGGAGAAATTAGGTAGGAAAATTAGCCCTCAGCCGATTCAAGAAGTTGAAGTTGCACCCATGCGCAAAGTGAATCCTGATGTATTGAAGGAAGCACTAGATGTGCAAATGGGTGAGCCACTTGATACGTTTAAATTTCATAATCGCTTGGCTGAAGTGTACGCACGCGGTGATTTCTCACAGCTGGATTATGAATTAACCGATCATAAGGGCTCACAAAAATTAACGCTTATTCCGCTAGAAAAAGACTGGGGGCCTAATTATCTTTCTTTTGGCTTGGGGATGGGGACTGATTTTGAGGGCAATAATCCATATAGCCTTACCGCAATGTATAAACGAACTTGGATTAACTCATTAGGGGCAGAATGGAAATCGTCGATTAGAGTCGGTGATGAGATATCTGTTCAGTCTGAATATTATCAACCATTACAATTAGATGGTTATGCATTTATTGCACCCTATGTGCGGTATAAGTCGAGTCCCGTTTCAGTTTGGCAAAGTGGCGAAAATTTAGCTCAGTACCGATATTCACAATCCCAAATTGGGGTAGATATTGGTTCTAGTCTGACCCGGTTTGGTGAGGTGCGGTTGGGATTTAAGTATCAGCATTATGATGCGGTTAAGCAGATTGGTGAAAACCTTTATCCGGATGCGGTAGCGGGTGATTATGGTGTTGGCTTTAATGTTTATTATGATCAATTAGATCACCTTTATTTCCCAGGAAAGGGGGATTCGTTTAATTTTTCTAGCTATTATGCATTGAAAGGTCAGGGTGATTTTAAGCCCTATGGGCGTACGGCTGTGAGTGCAGTGCATGCATTTACCTTGGGTGAATTTAAAGGAAGTCTTACCGCCAAAGCCAGTTACTCTGATAGTCATGGGCCATTTCTGCCTGATTACCAATCGTTAGGTGGGTTTATGAATTTATCTAGCTATCGTAAAAACGAGTTGATTGGAGATCATCCTATGTATACAAAAGCCCAAATCTATATGCCCGTTTCTTTATTAGGTTTAAGCGTGGGGGGCAGTTATTTAGGTGGGGCAGTAGAGGCTGGGCGAGTATTCAATGCCTTAGATAAAAATAATGAAGGCTGGCATTATTCTTTGACGGGTTTCTGGGCGGCAGATACTTATTTAGGGCCTTTTTATCTGGGTGCGTCATATGGTGACAACAAAAAACTGCGTTATTATTTAATGTTGGGCAATCAGTTTTAAATGTAGGATAGTTTTATTCATCACGCGTATTTTTTTACTTAGGGGAATAGTATGTTGAAACTGAGTTTATTGATGGCTTTGTTGGCACTTAGCTTGGGTACCGCTTATGCAGGGCCACAACAAGAAAAAATGGCGATGTGCAATAAAGATGCCGCAGCTCAATCTTTAAAAGGCGATGCGCGCAAGTCTTTTATGAGTGGCTGCCTTAAAAAAGACGTCGCCCCAGCCGCCCCAATCACACAGCAAGATAAAATGAAACAGTGTAATAAAGATGCGACTGGCAAGAAAGGCGACGAGCGCAAAGTATTTATGAGTGCTTGCCTTAAAAAAACCACTTAAGCCCCCTTGTTTCATTGCAAGCGGCTTATCGCATAGCGATAGGTCAGCTTGCATTTGCTTAGGTCATCCCCATCTATTGAATTAACCTTCTATTACTTGTTCCCCTATTCATTGTCCTAAGTTCTCTATGACCTTTTTTGATCGCTTATTTCGCAAGCCCACTGGAATATCTGCCATGCCCTCTCACGACCTTTTACTTGCCGCGCTTGCTCTTGAAATAGACCCGAATACGGGACGTGATTTTGTTTCGGCTAAATGTATTAAAAATCTAAAAGCTGAGCAGGGCGTTGTGAGTCTGGATGTAGAGCTAGGTTACCCAGCAAGGAGCCAACAAGCGGCAATTGCCGCGCAAATTGAGCGCGCTTTGCTTGCCGTTTCTGGTACATCGTCGGTGCAAGTAAAGGTATCTAGCCATATTGTGGCGCATGCTGCACAGCGCGGCCTGCCTTTGCAAAAAGGCATTAAAAATATTATTGCGGTGGCCAGTGGCAAGGGCGGCGTAGGTAAATCAACCACTGCGGTAAATTTGGCTTTGGCTTTAGCAGCTGAAGGCGCAAGTGTGGGTTTATTAGATGCGGATATTTATGGCCCATCGCAACCCACCATGATGGGCGTTGCTGATCAAAAGCCTGAAGCGGTAGAAAACAAATATATTTTACCGATTGAAAATCATGGCATTAAAACGATGTCGATTGGATTTTTAATTGATACCGAGCAACCTATGGTGTGGCGTGGGCCAATGGTCACTCAAGCTTTAACCCAGCTTTTGAATGAAACGATGTGGGGCGAGCTTGATTATCTGGTGATTGATTTGCCACCTGGCACCGGTGATATTCAGCTAACTTTAAGCCAAAAAGTGCCGGTGACCGGCGCGGTGATTGTGACTACGCCACAAGATATTGCCCTGCTGGATGCGCGTAAGGGCATTAAAATGTTTGAAAAAGTCGGCGTGCCTATTTTAGGCTTGGTCGAAAATATGAGCGTGCATATTTGCAGCAATTGCGGCCATGCCGAGGCTATTTTTGGTGAGGGCGGTGGGGCAAGAATGGGGGCGGATTATGGCATTGAATTGCTCGGCCAATTGCCCCTCGATTTATCGATTCGCTTGAATGCAGATGCAGGCCATCCTTCGGTAGTGGCGGAACCTGATGGCAAGATTACTGAATTATATAAAGCGATTGCCCGTAAAGTGGCGGTGAAAATTGCTGCTAAATCGCAAGACTTCTCCAGTAAATTTCCAAAAATTGTGATTCAGAAAAATACTTAATCAGTATTACATGATAAAAAGCCCGAATATGCATTCGGGCTTTTTTATGCCGTTAATAAAATTAGCCAGCGCGTAATTTGCTAAAAGAGGTTGTTTCAATCCATTTGCGTACTCTTTGTGCATCACCAATGCGGGTGTATTTGCCATTGGAATCAAGCAATACAATCACGACAGGCGTGCCATTAATGGTGGCTTGCATGACTAAGCAGCGGCCTGCTTCATTAATAAAGCCAGTTTTGGATACGCCAATATTCCAATCGACTTCTTTAACCAGTGGATTGGTATTATGAAACGCTAAGTTTCTGCCCGATTGATTGGAAACAAAGCTGTATTCGCTGCTGGTGGTGAAATCATGGATTTCAGGGTAGCGATGTGCGGCCTTGACCATTAAGGCCAATTCACGTGGTGTAGAAATATTATTTGGAGTTAAGCCGGTTGAGTCATAAAAACGGCTATTACGCATGCCAAGAGATTGGGCTTTTTCATTCATTTTGCGAATAAAAACAGCTTGGCCAGCAGGGAAAGTACGAGCCAATGCGGCGGCCGCTCGATTTTCTGAAGCCATAAGTGCTAAAAGCAGTAATTCGCCACGCGTTAGCGTCGTGCCCACGGTGAGGCGTGAGCTGGTATTTTTGAGCGTATCCACATCGGCTTGGCTAATAGTGAGCAATTCATTTAATGGCAATTGCGCATCGAGTGTCACCATCGCCGTCATCAGCTTGGTAATCGACGCGATAGGCGTGAGCGTATCGGCGTTTTTCTCATACATAATTTCGCCGTTTTGCTCATTTAGTACCAATACGCCGACAGATTGCACGCCTGGATTATCCAGAGTGGTAGGCATGGCTAGAGCACGTGAAACGGACACATCTTTGCGGGCATTCGCAATGGCGCGGCTGCTGATGTGTTTACTATTTGATTTAGAGGCTGTTTTTTTTACTGATTTATTCTTTACGGCAACTTTGTTTGTTTTTGATGCTTTAGCTTTAGTCGCTTGGCTTGTAGGTTTTTTCGCTGACGATTTTGTGACCGTTTTATGGTCAGTATTTGCCGCCGCAAAGGCTGGCGCCGTTAGGCCCAGCGCTGCAACAAGAGTGCAGCAGGAGAAAATGCGGTACAGCATGAGATAAATACTCCGAGGCTAGGGATGGCCAAAAATGACGCTGGCATCCTTCATAATTGTGATGTTATTTTACGCAATGATTTTTAAAATGTCATGTTAAATCAAATAGTACGGTACGATTTGCTAGAAATCGGATTAAAGTATTTTTTCATGTTTTTGTTTTTCTAACGTTAGTTTGTTGTTGCAGTGCAGCAATAACTTGCTAGAATGGTGTTCCTTTCGAGTTGCTTTCGGAGAAAACCGATGTTTAATAACAAATCGATGGATGAATTTTTCCAGCAGCTTACTGATACCAACCAGAAGCTGATGCAAAGCTGGGTTAATCTTTCTAAACCCACAGAGCCTGTCGCTGAACTTGCGCCTATGCAGCAGATGATGGCTGGCCTGACACAGAGCAATCCTTTCTTAGCGCAGCATGGCGATTTTTATAAGCAGCAGCTTGATTTATGGCTGGGGCTGATTGGCGCTAAAGAGAAAACTCCTGTTGCAGTCCCAGAGAAAGGGGATCGCCGCTTCAATGCGCCAGAGTGGGAGCAGCCTTTGTTTGATTACATCAAGCAAAATTACTTGGTAACCTCGCGCTGGCTATTGCAAATGGTGGATCAAGCCAATACCGATGATGCCGCCCGTGAAAAAATGAGCTTTTTTACGCGCCAGTATGTCGATGCCATGAGCCCCGCAAATTTTGCTTTTACCAATCCTGAAGTCATGAAATTGGCATTGGAAAGTAAAGGTGAAAGCTTGCAGGAAGGCATGAAGAAATTAATGGCTGATATGCAGAAAGGCACTATCACCATGACGGACGAATCTCAATTTGAGGTCGGCAAAAATCTAGGGATTAGTCCTGGACAAGTCGTTTTTGAAAATGAGCTCTTCCAATTACTGCAATACACCCCCTCTACCGCCATAGTTTATTCCCGCCCACTGTTGATTGTGCCGCCGTGCGTGAATAAGTTCTACATCATGGATCTGCAGCCTGATAATTCACTCGTGGCTTATGCGGTTAGCCAAGGCTTTAAAACCTTTCTGGTTTCATGGAAATCCGTCACACCCGAAATGGGCCATTTAGAGTGGGATGATTACGTTGAAAATGGCGTGATTACCGCATGTGATGTGGTGCGCAAGATAGGCAAGTCCGAAAAAATCAATGTCTTGTCTTTCTGCATTGGTGGCGAATTAGTGTCTACCGCTATGCCTGTGATGCAATCGCGTGGTTTAGATTGGATCGAATCGGTTACTTTAATGACCGTGATGATCGATCACACCGAGCCTGGCGATATCAAGCACTTTATTGATTGGAATCTGATTCGCAAACGTGAAGCACTGTTAAGCGAAGGTGGTGTGATTGGCGGTAAAGAATTATCCCGCACCTTCTCTGCACTACGCTCAAATGATTTGATCTGGAATTACGTAGTTAATAATTATCTAAAGGGTAAAACGCCAGCACCGTTTGATTTACTCTATTGGAATAATGATTCGGCCAATCTAGCTCTGCCGATGCATACCTTCTTCCTGCGTAATATGTATCTAGAAAATAATCTCGCCAAGCCTAATTCATTCAGTCTTTGTGGGGTGCCTATTGATTTAACCACTATTACGGCACCTACTTATATCTTTGCTGCTCGCGAAGATCATATTGTGCCTTGGCAATCTGCCTATTTAAGCACTCGTATTTTCAAAGGCCCACTACGCTATGTACTTGGGGCTTCCGGCCATATCGCAGGCGCGATTAATCCGGTAAAAGCCAATAAGCGTAATTACTGGGTAAATGAAGATTTGTCTGGTGACTCAGAAGCTTGGCTTAATGGGGCCGAATCACGTCCAGGTAGCTGGTGGCAAGATTGGAGCCAATGGCTCATTCCCTTGTCTGGGGATGAAGTTGCTGCGCCTAAAACACATGGTAATGCGGCCTTTAAGCCCATTGAGCCAGCGCCAGGGCGTTATGTGAAAGAGCGTTTAGATTAATTAATAGAACACTATGCCCGTTCATTTTTTAGCAAAGATAAAGTCCTACCATTGCTAAAATTAATGAATTGGCATAGGGCTTTGAGGTTGTAATCAGTCGCAGGCTTGATGCCTTGTCGATAAATAAATCGTTGCTTAATCAGCTGCTTTGGGCCGCGCCTAAATCAGCCTTTTGAAAGGGAAATACCGCATGACTGAGATCGTGATTGTTGCTGCTGGTCGCACTGCTCTGGGCAATTTTGGTGGTGGCCTTGCTAAAGTGCCTGCCGCAGAATTGGGTGCAACGGTAATTCGTGGTTTGCTGGCTAAAACCGGCGTGGCAGCAGACCAAATCAGCGAAGTGATTTTAGGTAATGTATTGACGGCAGGCTTGGGCCAAAATCCAGCGCGTCAGGCTTTGCGTCGTGCTGGCTTGCCTGATGCCATCCCTGCATTAACAATCAATCAAGTATGTGGTTCAGGCCTGAAAGCAGTTGCTCTAGGCATGCAAGCGATTCTATCTGGCGAAAGCGAAATCGTTATTGCGGGCGGTCAAGAAAATATGTCAGCTTCAGCTCATATTCTGCCAGGCAGCCGTGATGGTTTCCGCATGGGCAATACGGCGCTGGTTGACACCATGGTGTATGACGGCTTAACCGACGCTTATAACAACTACCATATGGGCGTGACCGCCGAAAATATCGCCAAAAAATATGGCATCACACGTGAAGAGCAAGATGCATTGGCATTGTCTTCACAAATGAAAGCCGCTGCAGCCCAAGAATCTGGCCGCTTTGCTGACGAAATCTTCCCTGTTGTGATTCCGCAAAAGAAAGGCGATCCAATTGTGTTTGATAAAGATGAATTTATCAAACCAACTACTACAGCAGAATCGTTGGCTAAATTGCGCGCCGCTTTTGATAAAGAAGGCACCGTTACAGCAGGTAATGCATCAGGTATTAATGATGGAGCAGCTGCCGTTATGTTGATGAGCGCCGCTAAAGCCAAAGAGCTAGGCTTAACGCCGTTGGCTACAATTCGAGCAGCAGCGTCTGCTGGCGTAGATCCAACCATCATGGGTATGGGGCCTGTGCCAGCAACACAACGCGTATTGGCGCGTTTAGGCTGGAATGTTGAAGATTTGGATTTGATTGAAGCCAATGAGGCATTTGCAGCGCAGGCGATTGGTGTTGCGCGTGAAATGAAATGGGATACTAACAAAGTCAACGTCAATGGCGGTGCAATTGCTTTGGGTCACCCAATTGGTGCATCGGGTTGCCGTGTTTTGGTGACCCTATTGCATGAAATGCAACGCCGTGATGCTAAAAAAGGCCTGGCCACATTATGTATTGGTGGCGGTATGGGTGTTGCCTTGGCAGTAGAGCGTAATTAATTTTTTGTTTTAAATAGCTCAAGCAAAGCCCTCGATAGATTCGAGGGCTTTTTCTTAGGGTTTTACATAGTTGGCTAAAAACATAAATAGTGTATGTTGTTTAAAAGATCTTGTTTTCCTGAATCTGCAAAATAAGATCATGTTTTATCTATAAATATGTAGCCTACAATTATATTGTCTATAAATAAGTGAATGTCAATAAAGCTGTAAATAATTGCTGCTGTATTTCAAAGGAAAGTACCCATGCCAATGAATAGCGTAAGACTAGCGTCGAGCTTAGATAACCCTAATCCTGATCACTGGGAAGTCGCCGCAATTGCTTTGGCTCTGCAAGAGGGGTTTGATTGGCATTATCGCTTATTTAGGGAATCGAGCCGCAAGGCCAAAGTTCATTTTATAGAGGGTGATTTTCATGCCCAGCGTGCAGAAGTACGCGATAGAATCGCTTTTTATGATCTGCGTGTTATAGAGACTGCAGAGCGGCTTAAACAAGATTTTAATGCCGATAGCTTGCCGGATGCGACATGGTCTAAAGTAAAACTTTATTTTATTGGTCTGTTGATTAATCATCAGCAACCAGAGCTGGCTGAAACTTTTTTTAATTCAGTTTGTTGCCGTATTTTGCACCGCACTTATTTTCATAATGATTTTATTTTTTATCGCCCTGCGGTATCTACTGAATATATAGAATCAGAACCTCCAATTTATCGTAGCTATTATCCAATTCAAACGGGGCTGCATGCCACGCTGGCTAATATGTTTACTGATTTTAATTTAGAGCTGCCCTTTGTTGATCTAGACCGCGATGTGCGTCGGCTGTTGCGCGCACTGCATAAATTTTTAGGCCGCTGGCCAGAGTTCGCACTTAATACCCAAATTCAAGTATTAGCCTCGCCTTTTTATCGCAATAAAGCGGTTTATATTATTGGCAAAGCGATTCATGAAGATTTAGAAATCCCCTTTGCCTTGCCGCTTTGCCGAGATAGCGAGGGGAAATTATTTTTAGATGCTGCGCTGTTTGAACCTTGGCAAATTAGCCATCTGTTTTCATTATCCCGCGCTTATTTCTTAGTGGATATGGAAGTACCATCGGCCTATGTGCGCTATTTGCAAAAATTAATGCCAGATAAATCACGGGCTGAACTTTACACCATGTTGGGTTTGGGCAAGCAGGGTAAAACGATGTTTTACCGCGAACTATTTCATCATCTACGCCATTCAACCGATTCCTTTGTGTTTGCGCCCGGCACTAAGGGCATGGTGATGATTGTATTTACCCTGCCATCCTTTCCCTTTGTCTTTAAAATTATTAAAGATGTGATTGCTCCGCCTAAAGAAGTGGATCGCACCATTGTAAAAGCCAAATATTTATTGGTTAAACATCATGATAGGGTTGGGCGTATGGCCGACTCATTAGAATTCTCTGACGTAGCCTTGCCGAAGGAGCGTTTTAACGAAGAGCTATTAGAAGAAATACGTAAATTAGCCCCATCTATATTAGAAGAAAGCGAAGATAAAGTGATTTTGCGCCATTTGTATATTGAAAGGCGCATGATTCCATTGAATATATATATTGAAAAACGCCGTGATGAAGAAATCGCCAGCGTGATTGAGGATTACGGCAATGCCCTGCGTGAGCTAGCTATTGCTAATATTTTCCCAGGTGATATGTTATTTAAAAACTTTGGTGTCACCCGCGAAGGCCGTGTGGTTTTCTATGATTACGACGAAATAGAATATATGACCGATTGCGATTTCCGCCGGATTCCACCACCGCCGGCTCCAGAGTTTGAAATGAGCAGCGATACTTGGTTTAGTGGCAATCCGAATGAAGTGTACCCAGAAGAATTCGGTACTTTTCTATTAGGGCGTAGCGACGTGAAAAAAATATTTATGCAGCACCACGCCGATTTGCTCACCCCACGCTTTTGGCAGCATGCTAAAGAGCGAATTAAGCAGGGCTTTATTGAAGATTTTTACCCTTACCCGCAGAGCGAGCGGTTTGCAAAGCAATACCCTGAATAAGTAATAAATTAAAATAAAAAGCCAAAATGCTGTGAAGGGTATTTTGGCTTTTTTTATTAATACTATTTAACTTCTAGCAATTCAACGTCAAATACAAGTGGCGCATTAGGTGGAATCACATTGCCTGCGCCACGCTCTCCATAGGCTAATTCAGCAGGGATAATCAGTGTGCGCTTTCCGCCAATTTTCATCCCAGCCACACCCATATCCCAACCTTTAATGACACGCTTTGCGCCTAG
This sequence comes from Pseudomonadota bacterium, assembly GCA_026399755.1. Taxonomy (GTDB): domain Bacteria; phylum Pseudomonadota; class Gammaproteobacteria; order Burkholderiales; family Chitinibacteraceae; genus Iodobacter. Next base: position 1,425 of record JAPLQI010000004.1, on the reverse strand, counting down.
GGGAAAGCTAAATGGGCTTTTTCCGACTGAGCTATCGAATGCTGCTCCACGGTTTTTAGCCGCCTTGGCATCAAATAACCAACCGCTGTAATGCACAGTGACCGTGCTGCCAGTAACGGCCTCTTTACCCGTACCAGTTTTAACATCAATTATCTCTAGCTTACTTTGGGCAGTAGCCTGGCTGCTAGGTGCTGTTTCAGCGTGGGCAGTGATGCTGGCAATGCAAAGTGCGATAGCTAATAAGCGCGATTTCATAGTGCAAGGTTCCCTGTTAGTGACCGTCTGTCGACTATAGCACGTCCTGAAATGCCTTCAGATAGGGGAGTCGATGATGTGGGAAATTTGATGCTGGCTTGGCTAATATTTGGGCTTTGCTGCGAAATATCGGCGATTTAATCCGTATTAAATCCCCGTGTAGAGCCTGAGTGAGAGGCTTATCGTCTTCTCTTCTTTGGTGGCTCGTATTAAATCGTCTCTCAAGTGTTTTGTCTGGGATCAAGCGCTCATATTAAATTTTGGTCAGCAAGGGGGTGAAAAAAACTAAATAGATTAGCGCTTATTTAAGTGCAATTTCTTAGCACAATTAACAGTTCGGTTAAGATCTGCCTCATCAAATACAATCTCGCCATTGGGCTCGTATTGGCTTAAAGCATGGGTATCACCCATTAATAGCGCAGGCCGTATTTATTGGGGAGATCATTGATCTTTACTTGTTGTTATCAATCGGTTTTTTTTAAGTATATAGAACCATATATATGGTATTTTTTTCAAATAACTTACAATATATTTTTGGATGTGAAGGTTTTTTTAAAAGGCTAGGTCTGAGGTAGGCTGCTAAATATGGACACCTCCAATTGAGATAAAATCTTCTCTGGAGGTAAGTCATGGCAAGTCGTTATACCGCTGCATTTCGTGCAGAAGCCGTTAAATTAGTACTCGAACAACACTTGAATGTACCGCAAGCCGCCAAGCAATTAGCGATGCCTAAACAGACGCTGGATAAGTGGGTGAAATTGGCGCAACAAGGCAAGCTAGCGGGGCTCGATCAACATCGTGTTCAGCCTGTCGACGAGCTCAGCGCCGAGGTCGCTAGGCTCAAACGAGAACTGGCCGAGAGCAAAATGGAGTGCGCTTTTTTAAAAAAAGCCGCCGCGTACTTTGCCAAGGAATCCACGCCAAGTACGCGTTCATGAAGCAACAAAGAAAGCAGTATCCGATTTCACAAATGGCACAATGGCTTGGTCTGTCGCGCAGCGGATTTTATAACTGGTTGCAGTCCAAAGCGGCACCAAAGCTGGCGCATCGACAGCTGCTGGAGGTCAAAATACGTGCAGCACATGCGCACGGCAGAATGACTTATGGCCCACGACGATTACAGAAAGAGCTTGCGGCTGATAAGGTGCAGATTGGCTTGAGTCAATTGCG
>JAPLQI010000119.1 GCA_026399755.1 Pseudomonadota bacterium | reverse complement strand
TTTGTTGCGAGGGGAATGTGATGAAGGCCAATTTAAAGCGCTCTAATGAACCGATTTTCTGGCTGCTTTTTGGTGCGGGCGGCATGTTGTCTGCGCTAATTGGCGCCATGCTGGTCTTGATCACTAGCTTCGCCGCTCCTTTGGGCCTGCTGCCTGCCGAGCTGTTTTCTTACGCCAATATGCAGGGTTTTGCTCAGCATCTAGTGGGTAAGGTATTAATTCTGGCGATTATCGCGCTGTTTTTATGGCATGCAGTGCATCGTATTTTTCATAGCCTGCATGATGTCGGCATCCACGCCGGCCCCGTGGCGCGGCTGTTTTGCTATGGCATTGCCTTTGTCGGCACGGTAGTTACGCTTTGGGCGATATTGGCTATCGGTTTTTGATGGCAGGGTGGTGTTGCAGATGTGCTCTTTTGTGGCTGGAAATGCAGCCTTACTCTGATGGATTTGGGGTGAATAATGCCATGTGTGAGCAACATCACCTATAAAAGCTGTTTATTTTGGCGCAAAATCTGGCGCCTTTTTTATCAATAGGGTGAGCTATTTATTTTTAGGGTAAGCCATAAATAATACATGTGCATGCCGAAGTAAAGTTTCGTGTAATATTGCTAACTTCGCGTAAGCCCTTGATTCATTATGAACCTAAATGATTTGCTCGCCTCCTTCGCCGCTGCTTTTTCTCAAAACCAGCGGCTTATTTCTCTGCAACTTGGCGATGGCGGGGCATGGGGTGAGCAGCTTTTACCTCAGCGGGTGGATGGCAGCGAAGGGATTAACCAGGCTTACCGCTATCAGATTGATTGCTTATCCCCTGATGGTGCTTTAGAGCTTAAATCCTTACTTGGTTTACCCATTGTTTTATCGGTGGCTGATGCCAATGGCGAAGCGGTTGAGCGCTGTGGCGTTATCTCCCAAGCGCAATTACTGGGGTCTGATGGTGGCTTTGCCAAATATGCGCTGACGGTAGAACCGCCGTTTGCCTTACTCCGCTACCGCCGGACTTCCCGCGTGCTTCAAGATTTATCGGTACCCGATATTGTTAAGCAAGTCTTGGCAGAGCACCAAGCCAAAAACCCTGTGTTTGCTGCCGTGCAAACGCTAGATTTCAAACTATCTGGCACGCACACGCCTCGATCCTACTGCTTACAATACCGCGAATCAGATTTCGATTTTCTGACACGGTTATTGGCGGAAGAAGGTTTAGCGTGGCGGTTTGAACATTTGGCAGGGGATAATCCACAAGTTCAGCTTGTGGTCTTTGACGATGCGTTTGCGATCCCTGAGTCGCAAGAAATGCAGGTGCGTTTCCACAGAGCCGATGCCACTGAAGAATCTGACTCTCTTACAACGTGGAATAGCCAGCGCCAAGTGGGCAGCGGTAGCGTGTCGCTTGCCAGCTTTGATTACAAAGCCACTAGTACCAGCCAAAGCTTTGATGAAAGCCGTGTCGATCAAGGCGATGGCGGGCAACAGCTGCAAGCCAGTTTTGAAGATTACGACCCGCAAGCGCTCTATTACGCCAGTGATGCCGAAGGGCTAAGCCACTACGCGCAATTACGTCAGCAAGCATCAGACGCGCAAAAGAAATCCTTCTCCGGCTCCGGTACTTTGCGCAGCTTGCAGGCAGGGCAGTGGTTCAGATTAGAAGACCACCCCGCCCACGAATGGGATAGCGCCGAGCAGCGTGAATTCGCCGTGACCGAGCTGAAATTTTCCGCTAACAATAATTTGCCAGCGGATTTAAGCCAGCAATTAGGCTTGCTTGCACCCAGCTTGTTGTCCGCTGATGCCGCCAAACCTTATGAGGCCAACTTCACCGCCCAAAGACGCGGCCAGCCGATCACGCCTGATTTTGCCCATGCAAAACAAAGCAAACCCAAAAGCCGAGGCGTACAAACCGCCACCGTGGTGGGCCCTGCCGGATCAGAAGTCCATACCGACGAGCAGGGGCGCATCAAGGTGCAGTTCCACTGGCAGCGTGCCGCAGAGCACCCAGAATTTGGCGCAAACCTTGATGACAAATCCTCTTGCTGGATACGCGTGGCCTATCCATCGGCAGGCGCAGGCTTTGGGCATCAGTTCATCCCGCGCATCGGTCAAGAAGTGACGGTGAGCTTTATAGAGTGCGACATCGACCGCCCCATCATCACTGGCGTGGTCTATAACGGCAGCCATCCTGTGCCAGCATTCAGCGGTGCAGGCGCATTACCCGCCAACAAAACGCTATCTGGCATCAAAACCAAAGAGCATGAAGGCGGCCAGTATGGCGAGCTGCTGTTTGACGATACAAAAGGTGAAGTCCGTACCAAATTATCGAGCGAGCACGGCAAAACCCAGCTCAACCTTGGCTACTTAATCCACCCGCGCACGGATGGAAAAGGCGAGCCACGTGGCGAAGGCTTTGAGCTGCGCACGGATAATCAGGGCGCAATCCGCGCCAATGGCCTCTTGATCAGCACTGAAGCCAAAAGCGGTGCATCCGGCAAGCAACTCGACCACAGCCCCGCCCAAAGCCAGCTGGAATCCAACCAGCTCGCCGATACCATTGAAACCGGCGAAGGCGATAAAACGGTTAAGCCTGACAACAGCGCAGGCGAAAAAGCTACCACCGGCCATCTGCACCACAATGTGCACGCCAGCAAAAGCCTTGAAGCCGGCAGCAATACAGACAAAGACGGCAAAAGCAAATCCAAAGACCAGGCGGGCCAGCAAAAAATTATCCTGCTGCACGGGGAAGACGGCGTCGCCATCAGCAGTCCGCAAAGCCAGACCATTGCCGCAGGCACTAATCTCGATCTGGTCGCCCAAAGAGACAGCAACCAAACCTCCGGCCGCCGCTGGATACATAACGTTGGTCAGCACATCAGCCTGTTTGTGGCGGGGGTAAAAGACCAAGTCGCGCTGAAGATCATTGCAGCCAAAGGCAAAATCCAGCTGCAAGCGCAAAGTGACGATATTGAAATAACGGGAGATAAAAGCATCAAAATAACCGCCTGCAAAGAAAGCATCACCGTCGTCGCTAAAGACGAAATTTTGGTGACGGCAGGGGGAGGCTATATCCGGCTAAAAGGCGGCAATATCGAAATCCACTGCCCAGGAACGGTTACGGTGAAGGGGGCGAATCATGATGTGAGTGGGCCCGCGCAAATGATGCCGCCATTGCCGCAGTTTCCAAATTCGGTTTGTATTCCATGTTTATTAGCAGCGATGAAATCAGGTAGCCCTTTTATCGCTTAAGGAGTATTACAAGCATGACGAATTTAGTTGAAGTCATTCATGATACTGCCGCGCTTTATGATGCGATTGCCTCTGGTGCGGAATACGGCGCACTGTATGCCATTGTAGATTCTGCATTTAATTTGGGAATAAGTAAGCAACTGAAAAAATGGCCATCTGTCGAGCTTTATCAAAATACTGAATTGGCTGATTTAGGCAAATATTCCCCCGTCTTGTATTTGATCGGAGAGGATCACAGCGCAGCACATATTGCTAAATTGATAGAGCTATGCAAGGGGCAGCCCATGCTGAGCTTTATTCGCAGTGCTTGTGATTTAAGCGATTTAAAACTGCATCTGGAGTATTTGCTAAAGGTTTATTGCGAAGACAACACAGAATGGCCGTTGCGCTATGCCGATACACGGATATTAATTTCTCTTTTTGATGTATTAAATGAAGAGCAAAAAAGCATATTACTTGAGCCTGTTCACTGCTGGATGATCCCTGATCGATTTGGGAAAATACAAAATCAATTTGGCAATAATAAAAATACTGCGTTTTGGAATGCGGAAGCGGGTGTGTTGAAAATGGATGAAAATCAGTTTTCTAAAATGATTGATGCGGCAACGCCAGATTCTATTTTAGCAACCGTGCGGGATCAATACAGCAGTATTTTATTGCCCTATACCTGCGGTGAGCAGTTTAAACGGGTAGAGCAAGGAGTAAAAGACGCAAAAGAATTACAGCTGAATGGCGCTCAGGAAGTACTGCAAATGGCACTGCTTCAGCTAATGGCCGCAGAAGGCATTAATCAGTCCAAAGATTACGCCGTATTCATAAAAAGAATACTGGACGGGCAGGAACTGGCGGATGCCATAAACCATTTACCCGCCACTTTCTGGCGGTAAGTATTTTCTGAATATGGATTAGAAAAGGTGTGATATATGAAAAACAAATTGAATATTTTACCTCGCGCCGCATTTGTAGCAATAATGGTATTTACCATTAGCGCGTGCAGTAGCTACGAGCGTTTTCCCGGTCAAAATAAGATTGCAGATAATAAAGCCAGGGCTGCAGATGAGTTGGATAAGGAAATACCGATGTTGGGTGTGTCGATAACGTGTGTCCAGCATTCAGAGAAGGAATATATTCATTCTTTCTCTGTTAAAGAGCCTTTTAGTCCCCGAATGGTGGGAGGGGGTAATTGTGGTGGTTTGGTTGCTGGAGGTTATGACTTGCCAAGAAAGTGGCAGCCGAATATGAAAGTGAAAGTGCGTTGGAATCGCCCAATAAAAGGAAAAGATAATTGGGTGGAGAAATATACCAATATCATGCCGTATGAAAAACCAGGTGTTTTATATGTACATTTCTTTGAAAATGACCAAGTGCGTGTTGTGCCATCTGCATATGCTGGCGCATTGAGTCCAAATCATCCTATTTTATATGACGCCACTACACCTCCACCGGAGGTGGAGTAATGAGTTCAATTTTCTCCGCCCCAAGAATAATTTTCAACAATGCTGAAAATGAACTGGCGCTGCCTTCCAATGAAGTCATGAAAAGGATTTGCTCTGCGGAGCAGGCTAGCTCGACCTCATGTAAGTTAGAAGTAGCAATTAGTCTGTTTTTTGACGGGACTAATAATAATATGGAGCGTGATGAGGTCGACCATTCACATAGTAATATTGTTCGCTTGTTTAAAGTAAATAAGGTTAGCCAGCATAAATCTGCTTCATTAAAAAAAATGGGTAGTTACGCAGTTTATATTCCAGGAGTGGGGACCCGTTTTAAGGAGAATAATGAACTAAGAGAAACTGCCGATGGTAAAGCGATGGCCAAGGGAGGGCAAGCGCGTATTTTATTTGCTTTGTTCCATCTTTATAACTCGGTATATAAAGCCGTGAATAACGATGATGCTTGGTTGACTGAAGATGATATTGCCGAAAAAATAAAAGCCTATAAAGAAGATGTAGAGCAGCAGAATAATTATGATCCACAAAGACGGCAGCCCAGGCCCAATCGCAAGAGCTGGTTTGCCGATTTACGGGAGGAATTAAATAAAAAACTGGAAGAAGTTCGGAAAGCCAAGCCCAAACCGATGATTCCGGCCATTAAGGTTGCGGTATTTGGTTTCTCTCGCGGGGCGATTGAGGCGCGGGCTTTTTGCTATTGGCTGGATGCTGCTTTAGATCATGGCAGCCTTTGTGGCATTCCGGTAGAAGTCAATTTTTTAGGTTTGTTTGATTCGGTAGCCTCGGTCGGCCTGGCTAATTCTGCGGCAGAAACCACGATACTCTGGTTTGCTAATGGCCATTTTGATTGGGCGGCAGAAACACTGAAACCATTGCCCGGCTTGGTTAAAAAAACGGTGCACTATATTGCGGCGCACGAGCAGCGGATGAATTTCCCGATTACCCGTGTATTGGGCGGCAATGCCAGCGAATATATCTATCCCGGCGTACATTCGGATATTGGCGGGGGCTACGGTAAGAATGACCAGGGCCGCGCGGGCAGTATAGGAAAAATGCTTTCTCAGATTCCTTTATTGCATATGCATAAGGCGGCGGTTTTGGCCGGTGTGCCGCTGGCGTTGTATCAGGAAATGGATGACAGGCTGAAAGTTGATTTTGAACTTGATGCCGAATTAGCCAAGCGCTGGAATTTATATATGGCGGCTGGTGCATGGGCGGGTAGTTATGAAGAATTAATCAATGCCCATATGCGAATGTATTATCGCTATCGTCGTTTTTATTTAAATGGCTTTGAAAAATCAGAAGCTTTTAAAAATGCTAATCCACAAGAGAAAGAAGATATAAGCAGCTATAACGCCCTTTTGCAGGGTGATTTAAAGTTATTAAAAGAGCGTGCAAATGGCGGCAGGCCAAGGCCTCCTGAGCGAGCCCGTTTTCCTGTTAATGATAGTATTGATTTTCAGCAAAATGCTAAATTGGCCAATAAGCGGGCATTGTCCAGATCTGATCATCGTAATAAACCGGATGCGATAGAAAGTATGGCATTAGAACTATTTGATGCCGTGCCGGATGCCACCTTGCCGCCCGAATTACAATTGCTGGATCTGCATGTGCATGATTCTTTGGCCGGGTTTTATCTGGCGGGTTATGTGACGAAAGAAGAAAAAGCCGAGCGTTTATTAGAAATGCAAAAGGATCCTCCTTCTGAGAAAAAAGCATATGATAGAAAAGTGTATGAAAATGTGCAGGCAGACCCTGAGATCAGAGATCTATTGAAAAATAAACAAAAAAATAGAAAAAACAGTGAACGGGTTTTTTCTGTTGAAGAGCAAAATAAATTAAAGACGGATAAAGTTTTCCCTGTGCTGACCGATGCCGATGCGCCGGAGCTAAGAAACGTTTTGATTACCTCTCAAACCTGGACAAGGCGTGAGGGCGGCGGCTTTTTGAAAGACAGATACATCTTCCCTGATTAAGTATCGCAGCCTTGGTGAAAATTAATTTTTACCAAGGCTTTATTTATATTGAAACCCCCGTTATTTTACCTGCTGTGATTCAATGCGAAAGAAAACACAATCTAAATCTGTATTTAGACAAGAAAATACGCCAATTAGAAGTTTAAATGTAATTCAAACGAATCATGTTTCGACCAAGGCAGAGAAATTCACCCAATGGCTGGGTGTTTCACTGCTGTTTTTAAGTATTCTCTCTTTGTTCCTGGGTTTGGCAGGTCTGGCTATGATCTTGATTCGGCTGGATGAGGTGCAATGGTATGCGCCGGGCGATTGGCTAAAATATCAAGTGATCAGTATTTTTTTTTTGATGCTGGGAGGTTGGTTTTTTCTTGCTTATTCAGAGCGAAAATTGATTGTTCGTTTTAATAAAAGTGGCTGCTGGTTTAATCATCAGACTGAGCCGACTGCTTGGCCAGATTTAGATACTACGCTGCTAATGAAAAACCGTATTGGGGCACAGACAACGCAATCGGAGCAGGTTCAGTCTTTTGAGCTGAAAATCGGCTCAAAAGAGCATTGTTTGTTTATCTATGAATGTCGTGAGATTGATTTTAATACTTTAAAAGAGCTGGTTCAATTTTTGCCTGAGGGTGCGTTGAGCAAGCCAACCGCGAATTGGAATACGCCAATCTCAGAAAAAAACAAATGGCGGGCGCATAGTGTGGCGAATAAAAGCCGGAGAAATGCGCATATTATTGGATTTGTATCATTTTTTTTATGGGTGATGGCAAATATTATTTTTATGCCTGATTTGATTAATAGTGGAAAACTAGCTTTTATTCCTTTTTTACCTAAACCTAATCTTGCTGCCCGTTCTGATGAATATATGGACTTTAGTATGATTATGATTTTAATAGGTGGTGCTTTAGGTGCGTGGCTAATTCACTGGAGACTAGGCTTTACGCGTGATTATTTGTCCGCGGATAAAAATGGTCTTTATAGCACGCAACACGGATTAATAACTTGGGATAGCATTTCTCATATAAGAAGTTTGAGGTATGGGAAAAATAATGCTGGAGAATTGGAAATTTCATTTTTGAATAGCGATTCAGTTCTGGTTACGCACCGATGGCAAGTTGGCCCGCTGAGCAGTGTAGCTAAGTATGAAGAAATTTGCGAAGCAGGCTGTTTAGAATTTGGGCAGTTAAGGCCTAATTAATATAAATCAGGCCCGCCCCCATAAGAATGGCTGTTGGGTTTTGATTACATTGCATTTATTCTGCGAGGGAGCTTTCCGCCTCAGCCAAATCCCGCTTTGCCCTTCTTTCCGCCATCTTATTGTCGTAAGCGCTTTTATGGGCGATGTATAAGACGCGTTCTACTTCTGCGCAGACATAGCCTTTTTGATCGATCAACTGCACAGGGTAGATGCGGTCTATTTCTGGGGTGAGGGTGAGTAGGTCGCGAATTTCGGTGAGCTCGGATTCGTCGACTCTGAATTCGGCCACCAGTGTGCCACGGCCTGGGCGTTTAAAGCGGATGGTGCCGCCTTTGTCCCAAACTACATAATCATCCCCCAAATTAAAATACAGCATAGTCATATAAAACGGGTCGGTGGCGGCGAACATGCTGCCGCCAAAAATCGTGCCATTGATATTGCGCGTCTTCCAATTGAGCGGCAGCTCCACGCGGATATAGCGCACATCAGGAGACACGGCGGTCACTTTGCAGCCGGTGCGGCGAATGGCGGGAAACCAGTTCAAGCCAAATTTCATCAGCTTTGCAACAAGGCGCGGGCGGGCGACGATATAGAGGACGATTTTTCTAAAGAAGGGCGACATTCACAAGTCCGGTAGGTGTGGTGTGGGGTTTTGCGTGTGTAAGATATTAGCCTAAATGAGTATGCCGCTCAGGGGTATTGCTGACTTCCATATTATTTAAACCTTGCACAATGCCGCAGTCTTGCACCGCTTGCTCGCTTTGGCACTGCTGCCTGAGTGTTTTAAGCTGCTCTTCTAGCTTCAGCAGCTCTTGAATTCGGATGCTGACATGTTCGATATGTGTGTCGAGCAGGGTGTTGACTGAGTGGCAGTTGTCTTCAGGCTGATCCATCAGTTGCAACAAGGCACGGATTTCCTGATGCGTCATGTCCAGCGCACGACAGTTGCGAATAAAGCTTAAGCGCTCCAGATGAATCTCACTGTAATCACGATAATTGCCGCTGGTGCGGGCCGGCTCGGGTAGCAGATATTCCTTCTCGTAATACCTGACCGTTTCAACGGTACATTGTGCAGCTTGAGCGAGTTCTCCGATTTTCATGGTTTTCCTTCTTGCGTGAGCTAAGTTTTACGTCACGGCCCAAGTTTGCAAGCATCGTGATTTAGGGTGGGTGAAACCCGCCGTTTTTTTTGTATTTATGCCAAAGGCTGGCGGGTTTTTCCCGCCCTACAAAACTTATTTTGCAACGGCGCTTGACCCTAAAGTGGCTTCAGGCTGTGTAATGCTCTAAAGCATATCAGGAGTACGCACCGTGTCCAATTGTTGCAAGCATTCTTCCCCCGCCAAACCTCGCTACCGCGTTGTCGGTTCGCCTCAACCACCTTTGCCACAAGGGGGTGGCGCTGGGGTGTTGAGTAAAATTCATATCCAGCAGATGGATTGCCCGACCGAGGAAGGGCTGATTCGCAAAAAGCTGGGGGCGATGGCGGGGGTGAGTGGTTTGCAGTTCAATTTGCTGCAACGCGTGCTGACGGTTTCGCATCGCCAGGAGGCTTTGCCTGCGATTCTGGCTGCGATTGCTGAGCTGGGCTTTACGCCGCGTGTGGATGATGGAAGCAAAGCAGTCGTTGCCGAAGTGGCTAAGCCTTGGTGGCCTTTGGCGCTGGCAGGCGTGCTGGCGGTGGGTGCCGAGGTTTGCGATTGGCTGGCGCTGCCGGTGTGGTTAACGGCGGTGCTTGCGATTGCGGCGGTGCTGACTTGTGGTCTGACGACTTACAAAAAAGGCTGGATTGCAGTATCTAATGGCGATTTAAATATCAATGCGCTGATGAGTATTGCGGTGACGGGGGCCTTGTTAATTGGCCAGTGGCCGGAAGCGGCGATGGTGATGGTGTTGTTTACCCTTGCCGAGTTGATCGAAGCCAAATCTTTGGGCCGCGCCAGGAATGCGATTAGTGGCTTATTGCAGCTCACACCAGAGCGCGCCACCGTGCAGCAGGCGGATGGCAGCTGGCAAGAGCAAGCGGCGGCCGATATTGCGCTAGGCAGTATTTTGCGGGTAAAGCCTGGCGAGCGGATTGCGCTGGATGGCGATGTGATCTCTGGGCAATCGTTTATTAATCAGGCGGCGATTACCGGCGAGAGCTTGGCGGTTGAAAAGAATATCGGCGATACGGTGTTTGCCAGCACGATTAATGAAACCGGCTCGTTTGAATATCGGGTTACGGCGGTGGCGGGTAACACCATGCTGGCGCGGATTATCCATGCGGTGGAGGCGGCACAGGGTGTGCGTGCGCCAACACAGCGTTTTGTGGATCGATTTTCTAAAATTTACACCCCTGTGGTGTGCGTGCTGGCCTTGGCCGTGGCGGTAATTCCGCCGCTCTTGCTGGGTGGTGCGTGGCAGGAGTGGATTTACCGTGCGCTGGCGATGCTGGTGATTGCCTGCCCCTGTGCCTTGGTGATTTCTACGCCGGTAACGATTGTTAGCGGGCTGGCCCGTGCGGCGCGGCTGGGTATTTTAATTAAGGGAGGCACTTATCTAGAAGATGGGCGCAAATTAAAAAGCCTGGCGCTGGATAAAACCGGCACGCTGACTTTTGGTAAGCCGGTGCAGACCGATGTGGTGGCCTTGGCGGATGTGTCGTCCGATGTTTGCCAGCGTATCGCAGCCAGCCTTGGTGCGCGCTCGGATCACCCTGTTTCTAAGGCGATTGCAGCGCAGAGTAATGATTATTTTGAAGTCAGCGATGTAAAAGCCCTGCTGGGGCGCGGTATCAGTGGCCAGATTGAGGGCATATCTTATGCAATGGGTAATCATCGCCTGATCGAAGAGCTGGGCCTTTGCTCGCTAGCGCTGGAAGAAAAGCTGCAAGTGCTGGAAATGCAGGGCAAATCGGTGGTGGTATTGGCCTCTGATCGCGTACTGGCGCTGTTTGCCGTGGCCGATACCGTGCGGCCAAGTAGCCGCGAAGCAATTGCCCAGCTGCAAGCCTTAGGCGTGGAAACAATTGTATTGTCAGGAGATAACGAGCACACCGTGGCGGCGATTGCTAGCGATCTGGGTATCGCCCAAGCGCACGGCAATTTACTACCAGAAGACAAGCTGCGCCTTGTGGAAGGCATGGCCGCATCGTCCGGCATGGTCGGGGACGGCATCAACGATGCGCCGGCCTTAGCTCGCGCCGACATTGGCTTTGCTATGGGTGCGGCTGGCACCGATACCGCTATCGAAACCGCCGATGTGGCGCTGATGGACGACGATTTACGCAAAATCCCCGAATTCATCCGCCTGTCCAGTGCCACGCATCGCATTTTGGTGCAAAACATTACGCTGGCGCTGTTAGTGAAAGCGGTGTTTCTAGCGCTCACCTTAGCTGGCCACGGTACGTTATGGATGGCGGTTTTTGCAGATATGGGGGTGAGTTTGTTGGTGGTATTGAATGGTTTGAGGTTGCTGAGGGGGTGAGGGCTTGATGTTACGTTGAGGTCGTTTTCTTAGTGCCTTCTGCACGTTAATTTAGGTGCGGTGTCCCGCGCTTGTGTGGCCAAAAAACGAAGCCAAGCCACAACACCAATAACACGAAGACCCCTTCGCTGCTGACAATCGAGTCGGCGGCGGGCGGGATCAGCTCGTTCCTCGCTCCCAAGCGATCCCCCGCCCCGCTTGTTCCTCGCTACGGCGTGTTTCAAGGGGAAATTGAGGGGGTGTGAGATAAATCCACAGGGGTATGCACGATAAGTGGGACTGGCTGGGATGATACGGGAAGGTGTGGGAAGGTTGAAGTGAAATACTCTTGCTGCATGTGAAAAACAAAACGAGCCACAAATTGGCTCGTTTTTGTTTACACAAACAGATCCTGCTGCCTGCGGGCGATCTCTTCCTGCCGTACTGTTTTGACTATCTTATAGATCCATTGCAGCGACACACCAAACTTGCGAGCCAGATCGCTGTGATTGGTGCCATCAAACTCATCGTAAATAAGCTGGTCCCGTTTGGATAATTTCACCGACAAGCCCATCGGAAAATAGATATTCTGCCCGCCCCAATGTGCCGCCATTCGGTCTGCAATCTCGCTAGCCAATTGCGCGGCTTTTTCCTGATCGATACTCGCCAGCTCAACCAATGCCGCTGCGATATTGTCGGTTAGATCGACCAACAACTCTGGCCCCTTGCTGCGGAAATTTTTATCCATGCTCATGATTTTTCCTTTGAATGATTCAAATGATCCGTCATGAATTCCCACGCCGCGTGCATCGGATCAAACGCGCCACGGCTGGTAAGACTGAGCAATCTGGCCATCTCAACCTTCACCTCTTCAGAGCAGCCAGCAGCGACAATCTCTTGCTGCAGCTTCGCCACGGCGGCAGGTAGAAACCGCATCGCCCATTTTTTGAGTGATTCAATCAGCGTTTCTGCCTGTCTGTGATTAATCCACTGCAGCGCCTCTACACCCGTAATTCGTTTCACATACGCACCCAGCGCCGCCTCTGATGGATTTTTAACGCCGCCCAAATCATGCAAAAATAACCACAGCGCCCTGATTTTTTTGCTCGTTTCTTCCTGATCCAATGGTCGGCTTGAACCAGCCTTTGCAGATGTCACTTTGAAACCTCGCCGCTTTAAATGGGTCAGCACCGCCAGAGCTTTAGGGACGCTTAAATCTTTGGCTGACTCAACACCCGCAACCTCTTTCAACATTGCGCGATAGGTATCGTCATCCATCGCAAGCTGTTTTTTTGCAATATGGATTTGAGCTAAATGAGCGTTACTTGCCATGATCTGATTCCTGATTTAATACACTTCGCACAGCGCCCTTATATAAAGACGCTGTACGCAGGGGATTAGCGGTTAACGGCGGTTTTTAGATCCTTGCTCGCGCTAAATTTTGCAGCGCGGCTGGCGGCAATCGTGATGGTTTCACCTGTGCGAGGATTACGCCCCTCGCGCTCAGCACGCTCTGCAACTGATAACTTGCCCAGCCCCGGCAACGTCACATCATCGCCCTTGGCCAGCGCCTCTTGCGTAACCTCACCCAAAGCGCTGAGAAACGCCTCAACATCGGCCTTGCTCACTTCACGGTCTTGAAGCTTGATTGTTAATTTGTTGATCAAATCTGCTTTAAACATGCTTTGCTCCTTTAGAGCGTTAAAAAAACGTTTTTACAGCTACACCCCAGCAACATCCAAAGAAATCGCCTCATATTTCCCTTCTTTACCCACACGCTCATACACACGGATATAGGGCACCGTTCCTTGCACGCGCAGGCTCTCGCCCAAGGCCAGCATCGCTAACTCCCACTTGCCCGTGGCGTCCACCATTTGCAAACGGCGCAGGCCCAGCACGCGGCCTGCGCTGATCTTGCCTTCTTTATCCACCTGAAAAGCATCATTCACCAGCACGCGAATATTCGGGTTTGCACCCTCAGACCAGCTATTGACGCACTCATCGATCAGCGCCTTGGCTGCCTGCAAGCCTTCATCAAACGCCAATACATCGTGCATGGCCCGCAGCACTTTGTACTGGCCGTTAAACGTGGTCAGCGTCACATTACCTTTTTGACCACCAATCGGCGCACCGTAGCGCTCAAAACTCAGCTCGCAAAACGCCTGCACATCGCCCATCAGATCCAGCTTAAATTTACGCAGCAATTCGCGCATTTCCTTGGCCTTCAGCACAATCTCCCTCACCAACTTGTCGCGTTCAATATCAATATCTTTGATGTTTTGAATCGGAATATATCGCCCCTTGGCGTCTTCCATGAAATCGTCAGGCTTCATCATTTCACTCCTGCTTTTAGATTCTGTTTCAGTTTTTCCAGCTCGCTGCGGGATTTCTCTATGCGCTCTGGGGTAAAAAAACCTTGGCCACTATCGGGGCGGGGGATATACCAGCTTTTGGGCTGATAGCTTTTGCCCATTTCCCGCACCGGTGGGAAAGCCGGTGGCGGTGGGCGTTCGTCTATGCCTTCAACTCCCGCCGCGATCGCTACCAGCTCCGCTTGGTAATCATTCCAAACTTGGCGGCGAGCAAATAAGCGATCCATCCCGCCTAGCACTAGCTGATCTACCTTATTCACCAGCTCAGCACGGGTCGCCTCATCCAGATCGCGCATCACGCCGCTTCCCGCCACAAAATATGCACGTCATACAACTGGGTGCTCTGCACACACACCCGCACGCCCTCTACATCGCGCACCTGCATCTTGCCCAACATCACATTGCGCAATGCCCGCCGAAAAACAGCGTCAATTTCTAACGTGATCGCATCATCACTTGGCACAACTTGCGAGCTAGGGATCACCCGCAGCACCGATACCCCAAATTCACGCAGGCGGCGCAATACTTCGTTCTGGCGGCTCATCACCTCAGGATTCAAGACGCTGCTCATCTCACACCTCCTCAAACCATTGAACAAGACACCCCTGTATTTCAAACTGCCACAGCTCAAATTGCCCCTCCTTGCTGCACATGCGCTGCACAATCTCCGCGCCATAATCAGCCTTAAACTTGGCGCACCAACCCTTTGCATACTGAATCAGCACAAAGGGCTTACCCGTTTTTGCATCACGGCTGCCTTGCAACTGCACACTTATTTTTTTGCGAATCAACCAGTCAATGGTCCGCACCGACACCATGACGCTTGCCGCAACATTGACTGCCTCGGCCAAGCCGGGGCGCTGAAAATATAAACCATTGATTGCGATTCCCATCTCACACCCCCTTCACAACATCAGCAGTGACAACAGGCGCGCCCAACTGGGCAGCCAGATTCATGCACGCAGTCAGCAGGTTGCCGACCGCGAGTGGATACAACAGAGAAACCACTTCATTACGCCCAGTCCGACTATTGGCTAGCGTCAACTTGGCCCGTAGCGCCTCAATGCCGCTTGTATCAATCACCTCCGCCACAGGCTTATTCATGCGTTGAAACTTGAATTTCAGATAATCATCTAGCCGCGCCCCATCTAATGGCAGCAGCTCCACTACCTCGCAGCGTTGCACCACCTCGCGCACTTCTGAATTGCGTTCGGAAAGCTTGGCTTTTAGCTCTGGCTGGCCCACCAAGATGATGCTCAGCAGCTTTTTGAAACCCATTTCCAGCTCAAAAAATCGCTTTAAGTGCTTAAGCGTGGCAATCGGCAGAGAGTGCGCCTCGTCGATAATCAAACAATGGCTATACCCCGCTTGATGGCTATCGCACAGCGCCGTGTGCAGCTGCTTAAACCGCGCCTCTGGATTAACTCGGTTTCTTTGCAGCGGGGCCACCGCGCTTTTAATCGCTTCCACAATGTCGCTGGCCTTGAGCGTTTTACCGCTTCGATCGTTGCCTTCCATGGCCAAAACGTAGGGGCGAATAATCATGATCGGCAGATTTTCACGCAGGATGCGATCCTGCAAATCGCGCATCAGCGTAGTCTTGCCCGCGCCAGATTCCGCCACCACCGCCATCATTCCGCCGTGCTTAGCGGTCTGAAACATCGCCTCGCGCACATAGCGCACATCGGGGCTGATATACATATCTTCGTGCGACTGCACCGCCTCATCCGCAAACGGATCTCGAAACAGCCCAAAATGCTTGCGAGTGGCTTGATGCAAGGTTTGTTTTCTAAGCAACATGACGTCATCCTCGTTGAGTACAGTTTTTGAATGGTGAATCCGCGCGTTTTGAATCTGATCGTTATTAACCCGAATCCCTGCAAACGCCGCAGGGGTCGGCTCTACATCAAATACATACTGGGTCTGCGCCACAGCAGCGCCGTGCTCCGCTAAAAACGCCAAAATGGCCGTTTTTAATTCATCCATTTTTTTGAGCTTGGGCCAATCGTTGTGGTTAATGATTTGCGCTATGCCCGCATCTGAAACACCAATGGCGGTGGCTAAATCACTTTGCTTTATTAATAAAGAGTGCAATACGCCTTTTAATCTCAACATTTCAAGCTCCTTGCTCAGGCCGCTTTAACGATGCGTAGCGGTGTTTTTTTATCTGCCGCAGGGCTAATCAGCTCAGCAAAAATCACATCAATTTGCTCTGGTGGCACGCCGCCGGGGAAGCGCTGCTGCAGCCATGCAAAACGGTCAACAGACCATTCACCGCCCGCGTTTTCAACACGCGGCTTCAGTAATTTGGCAGCTTCAATATGCGAGAGCGGAGGGAAAGAAACCTCTGGTGCAGTCAGATCGTGCTCGGTGCCACGTCGAGGCAAATAGGTCGGCAGCTGGGCATCATCAATATGCTTATAAGGATCAAGCTGGCCACCAAAGGGCAATACCTTGGCTTTGCGGGCGGCTTCCGCATCAGTTAAAACCTGTGCCGGTCACCAGCTGCTCAATGCTTTTAACGGCGCGTTGTGCCGGTGTTTCTGCATGGGATTTAAATTCACCAAAAGTCGCTGCTGATTCAGCAAAGCCGTATTCGTTTTTCACCACCTCAGGTACGATGTGGAACACCTCAAAGCCATCTTCATTCACCAACACCACCTGCGCCGCATCACTGCGCCACGGATTGCGGGTGATCATCAGCTTTTCGCCCACCATCACATCCGGCACGCTGGACACATCAAACTCACGGCCTTGGAATGACACGCGCAGCTTAGGCGACACCTTGCGGCTTTCTGGTTCGGCCACCGCCAGCTCGCGGCAAATATCAACCGACGGCGCTTTAATCAGCTGGCTGGCTAAAATCGTCATCCATAATTGATTGCGGGTCTTACCGTGGCGGCTATGCACAGCGGTGGCGTTAAAATGAGCACGCCATTTCTTAGCCAGCGCATTTAACTCGTCCAAATTAGCCACTGGCTGAAACTTCAAGCCCGGCTCCAGCTTGCGTTCGATAATATTGCGGGCGTTTTCGACTTGGCCGGTGGCGCGGGCGCTGCCTGCCTTATGCACCACCATCTGGATGCCCAGCGCCCGGCACAGGTTTTTAGTCATGGATGCCGTATTGGCCGAGCCGGGGTCTAGGTTCAGGATCTTCGGCACCCCGTGCAGCAGATCTGCGCCACCACGTTCTTGCATCGCATTAATCAACACCGAGCACAGGTTTTCACCCGACTCCGCCCCCATCACGTACTCCACGTAAATCCAGCCGCTGCAGTGCTCGGTGATTTCATAACTCCACACCCGATCGGCCGCAATCCGCGCCACGTTTTTAGGTTTGTTTTTATAAAACTCTGCGTGATCCATCACCCGCAGCCCGTTTGCGTTCAGATCAATAGACGGCTTCAGGTAATACAACACGCACAAGCTGGCATCAATTTGCCAAACATGGTTAGGGTGCAGGCTGGCCAGCTCCATCACCGGCGCAGGGGCCAGCAGCTGATCGGGGTGCAATCCATAAGTACGCAACGCCCGTGAAATAGCCGTGATTGAAAGCGGCCTGACTTCCCCTGACGCTTTATCAAGAAACTCTGCTCGGATCATGGCATTCGCCCTGAGTGTTTCCACCGCATCCGCTACCGAATACAAACGCTTGCCATTTTTACGGGTGGACTCCATCAGCAAAGCCGAGATCAACATGGCCTCATCTCTGCCCAGCTGGCTTTGCCCCGCATCGGTGCGCCGTTTACGTGTTTGAGTCACAGCCACTTCCTTCAACTTTTTGGCCAGCGTGGCGGGAGAAAGACATAAATCACGGCAGGCCGTTTGATAAATCGCCCCCTTGCCGCCATGCCCGGCAAGGCGGGCGGCTTGGGCCACTGCAACAATGCGTTCGGTCAGGACGGCGCTCATGGCTTAGGCCTCTTCCTGCGCAGCAGGCAGCGGGGCTTCTTCTCTTAGCCATGCAGGCATCACCTCGCCATCGGGCGCTTCTTTAATACTGAATTCACCGCGTAGCTGATTCAGTGCAAATTGCAGCTGCCCCAATAGCCCAGCCATAAAATCGTCATGCATAAACCCATGCTGCTCGGTGTGTTCAGCTAATGCGGCAAACGGTTTTTTTAATGAGCGCAGGGCTATTTCGGCTGCAGAGACCTGTTGACTAACCTCAACCCTAAGGCTATCCCCTAGATCAATGGGGTCCATTTCAGCGATCAGTTTTTCGCGTTTGGCTAAATCAAGCTTAAGTTTGTCGCGCTCGGCATTGGTATTGGCTTGTAATTGGCTAAGCGATTGATAGTTAGACTGTGACTCTGCCCGCGCTTTTTCACTGGCCGCCAGTGCTGCCTTAGCCTGCTCTTTTTCCTTAGCGTGCTTAGCCGACAAATCATCAATCAACTCCAGCAGCGCCTCTTTATCATCACTCTTAGCCGCCTCTGCAATCACCGCCTGCTCGTCTTCAGGCAACTGGCGCAACTCGCGCATGGTGCGAGGGCCGATACCAATCTGGCGCATCGAGTCAAACAGCTCGGGGCCTATCTGTTTGAGATTATATATATCCTCATCAATTGCCTGCTCTGATCGACCTTCAACGAGGCGGCAATAATCAGCCCAAGTCCTGACCGGGCAGGAGTTTTTATTTTCATCAATGTGGATAAAACCCTTGTACTGCTTGGATTCCTTAATCTGTTGCAGGTCAAGCAAATCCCTAACGGTCAGGAGTTTGCTAATCATCAACGCCATCGACCTGCGGCCAATCCGCTCGCCTATCATCTGTGTAACCTGCCTTTGCTCATCGCTAAAGGCTGCCTCCATTCGACTAGCTAACTGTTGATCTGCCATGATTTTTTCAGCAGGTAGAGCAGGCAGATCGACTAGGTCAGTTGTGTTGTCTTTAGTACGTCCCATCTCACATCTCCTTTAGTTCATGGCCCCAGCCACGATACGACGGTTAATTTCAGTGATTCGGTCTTGCAACTTCGCCACATGCTCGGCATGGGCTTGGGCGATTTGCAGCATGGCGATGCTGTGAGCAAAGCGGCCATTTTCTAATTTCACCACCAAACCCGCATCAATCAGATCCGCCATATCGCGGGTGATATTGGCTGGGCTGCATTCCAGCGCATCCGCAAGGTCTTTATTCGATAGGCCTGTCACCGTATGGCCTCGCAGCGCTTTGAGTACTTGCAACACCCGGCTACCTTTACCGCTGGCTTGGGTTTTGCTCATTCTTCATCTCCCAATGCCAGCTCTGGCTGGCTGTGCTTTTCAATGTTCACCTTGTGCCAAGCTAGCCCCGCCATCCCTGCATGAATCGCGGCGACAGCGGTGGTGGCATCGGTTTGCCCATCAGCAAATTTCAAAATCTGGCTAACGGCATCGGTGAGCAGGCTCTGTAATTTATTCACATCCTGTGCATTGGCATTTCGCCCTAGCGGCACATTGATCACTAAACGTCCTGATTTCAGCGCCAGCCATTCAGATAAAAAAGAAGCACCGCAGGCATATTCAAAGGCTGGAATTAAAATGGCGGGCATACGGCCATTTGCTTGCCACTTATATAAATCGTGATGGGTGGCCGCCATTAAATCGGCCACGCCTTCAACGGATTTATTGTTTTTATCCCTAGCCTTGCCCAAACAACCACGAATTGAAGAAGCTGCATCAATCGGAATAAAACTGTTCCAATTTCTATCCATTTTTAGAAACCCCTGTTTTTGCTGTCTTCTAAACAAATAAAAACTTTCGCTCTATGAAAACTTCTTTCCATGGTCGAAACTAAAAAGGCATAATCACTCACAAGGAATACGGCAATGTCTGATGCAAATCGCTTGTTAAAAGTCGAAGCTCAAATGAATGCTATGGCTCATGCTTGGCTGACTCTGGTGGCGGCTCTGGAAACAGAGTCGGGCTTTGATGCGGCAGGTCTGCAGCGCTCTTTACTGAAGCGCCGCTGGCCACAACGCCCAGATCTAAACACTGAGGCGCGGGAGTCTTTGCGCTGGCTGTGCGATCAACTGGATGAGTCACGGGCCACTCGCCAAACACCAGAGCATTGATTGGGAAGCCATATTGGCAATATTGAGTAGCATCCATGATCAGCTCCTAGCGTTTGTCTGAGCGGCTTGCGTTAATGGACATTGCAAAAGGCTGAGCAGCCTGTTTACGGGCCAGAGCAATACGATCTAACTGCTGCGTAAGGCATGCTGCAGACAAGGTAGCCACCAATGCGTCAGGGGATGATTTAGCAGTGCATGAAAGTGCGAGCGTTTTCATGATGATTAAGCCTCCATTGTTTCGGCTGACTTCATACCCAGCTTCACGGCAATATCGTGAGCTTTGCCGTAATGCGCTTTATCAGTGCCGTTAAGCACGCGATAAACTTGATTACGGGTGTAGCCGTGTTGGGCGGCCCATTCCGTGAAGGTTTTTCCTTCACGACGGAACTTTGATTTGATTTGAGCAGGGGTCATAGCATTGGCTCCTCTGGGGTTTTCCACAGGCCGCATGGCGATGCGTCTTGTGTGAATGATGTTGTGCATTTGATGTGTTTATTATTGTGCTGATATCAGCACAAGTCAATATTTATTTGCGTGGTATTCAGCATGATCGAAGAGAGACTTAAAGACGAGCGCAAACGCCTTGGCTTTAATCAAGAAGAATTTGCGGCCTTTGCGGGAGTAACTAGGCGGCCCTATGCCGATTGGGAAGCTGGCAAAACCTCGCCAACCGCTCTGCAATTGTCTGCATTGGCAGCGATTGGTGTGGATGTCATGTACATCATTACTGGCCAGCGCCAAGGCCAAGGGATTGGAGAGTCCGCCGTGCATCAGGCGGTACTGGATGCTGTTGACTTACTCTCACTGGGAAAGAAGATTGACGCAGATCAGCTAGCGCGGGCGGTAGTGAAATTGGCGGCAAAATCTATTGCACCCGTTTCAGTCCCTGTATTTGCTGTGGCAGGAAATGTTGGGCAGCAAATCAATACGGTAACGGGTGGTGATTTTCGGATTGATATGTCAAAGAATGAGAAAGCAAAATAATGCAAGCTCAGGTGAAAATAGATGGAGATGTTGGGGTGGCAGTAAATGCCGAACATGGGGCATCTATTCATTTTCACCTGCCACAAAGTGACGCCACGATCAGGCAAACGGCAGCATTAAATCATGCAGTCTCAAAGCTGATGAAAATCTGCACCGATGGGCAGTGCAAAGAAGAAATAGAAAAAATCAGCCAGACTCTTTACGGCGTAAGCCTGTTTAAAAGCCTGCAACTCGAACAAATCGCCACCCTGCAAAAAATCGCAGAAGTGATACAAACACGAACCATGCGTGACTCGGAAAAACAAGAAAAAACCAACGCCTTACTTGCAACAAAAGAGCTGGCCACCCTCCTGATCACTCAGCAGCTAGCCCAAAGCCAGACCGATTTAAAACAAGAAACATGCAGGGCAAATGATGCGACTGAACAACTGAAGCACCCCTGCACCGCCTGTGCAGAAAACGTAGTAAATACAGCTCGCTTAAAGTGGCGATTTCAGTGCCTACTGATATTTGCGATTTTTACAGCATTCATCATATTGCGTGAAGTCTAAAAAGCAGGATCTAAACATTCCGATAATTAATTTAACTCATCTTAAAATTAAAGATAAAAATGAATAATAAATATCAAATATTTGTCAGCTCAACATATGAAGATTTAAAAGAGGAGCGCTCTCAGGTCATCAAAGCGGTACTTGAAATGGGGCATATCCCTGTTGGTATGGAAATGTTCAGTGCAGCTGATGAAGAACAATGGAAAATAATCACCAGACAAATTGATGAAACCGACTACTACGTGATCATCGTTGCCCACCGTTATGGCACATTAAGTGACGGCATCAGTTATACAGAAAAGGAATTTGACTACGCCATCAGTAAGGGCATTCCCGTCTACGGTTTTATGCTAGATGGCACAGTCCAAGCATTAGCAATAAATAGTGAAACTGATCCGGTTAAAGTAGCTGCACTGGCAAATTTCAAAGACAAAGTAAAAAAACGCCCAGTTAGCTTTTGGAAGTCCGCAGATGATCTGCATGGGAAAGTGGCAATTGCATTAGGGAAGGCATTTAATACAACACCAAGAGCAGGATGGACACGGGCAACAGCAGTGGCAGGGCCTGAAGTAATGCAGGAATTATCTCGGTTATCAAAAGAAAATGCAGATTTACGAGTGCAGCTTGAGGCTGCGGTAAATCAAGAGGGAATCGATTATAAAGAATTTTTATTAGAAAAAATTAAAACATTAAATGCGATTCCTCATGCAGTTTGCTTGAAAAAGAAAGGCGGTTCTAAGTATGACATTATAGTTAATACCACTTATTTTAAAATTTTTTCCTTGCTTGCCCCTGAGATGATGAATGAAATATCCATCGAAGACGCATCATTTAATTTAGGGTTAAATTTTAAGCCAAAAGAAAGTGAAGAATTAGCTGTCAAAGCGCCATATCCAATAAATTACGTGAGTGTATTATTTGCTGATATGGCAAGTTTAGAGCTTGTCGAACCTAGTAGAAAAAAGCACCCTGTTTCGGACACTAAGGAATATTGGTCATTAACTCAAACAGGAAAAGATGTTCATAAAATATATCGTGCAATGCAGCTTAAAAGTATGGCAAAAAAATCTGAGGATGCAACCTCGGAGTAATTAAGGCATTCCCTACGAGCACAAGATGAGTAGTAAGTTGGTGTTGTTGAATATACCGACCCAGAATGAACTAATTTTTTCGTAATTTTTATTAATTGTGCCTACGCAACTTTCTCTGATGCTTGCTGGAATATACTTCATGAAAAAAAACGACATAAATAAGCAGTACTGGGAAGCAAAAGCAAAAGCAAAAGCAAAAGCAAAAGCAAAAGAAGAGGCTAGAAACGCATATAAACTATATTTGCTTGAAGAAAATAGAGCCGACTCACCTGATACGGCACATCTTTTCGCAATAAAAAAGATTGGGAATTCATATGAATACTGTGGACTAAAGGAAAGAGAATTAATATTGTTTCTGGCAGGTGCATTGCCTGAGCTTTATGATTAATGAAAAAATTTAATTCACAATGGGGGGGGTAAAAAATGCACGACATAAATCTATCAAAGGTAGAGCGACTCATTCTGGCCAACCAATACGAAATTCTTGGAGAACTTCGCCAAGAAGAGTATTACTCAAGGCTTGCGGTCTCACTTCGCGAGGGGCATAAATGGCTGTATATGAAAATTTTTGACTCAGTTTCAGATGATCTTTCTGATGCGGACAGAGAGCATGTTTTTGCTATCCTCGGTATTTATGGTGATATGCGTGATAGCTATAAAGAACTACAAGATAAAAGTGGCATTGATGAACATGAGCTAAATTTCCTAGGGTTTGATGGAAATAATGAAGTTGAGTTATGTTCATTTACAGATGCGCTTTTTGAAAACGGTCACTTTACGAACACTATTGGTAGACTTAGAAAAAATTCCCATTCACCTACAACACAAATTTATCGCCGTATGATCCAGTGCTGGCAAGAGCTAGGGAAGCCTAATTACCCATACTCTCGTGAGCAAATTACTGCCATTTTAGGCTCGTAAAGGCTCAGCCGCTCCACCGCCTTGACGCTTAAGTTTCTGCTAGCAGTCGTAGCGGCAGTAATTCATCGATGCGGCTGTTCGGCCAAGTGGGGAGCTTTTCTAGGGTGTCGGTTAGCCAGGCCATTGGGTCGAGGTCGTTGAGTTTGGCGGTGCCCAGCAGCGTTTGAATCGCGGCGGCGCGTTGGCCGGCCCGTTCGCTCCCAGCAAATAGCCAGTTCTTTTTGCCAATCGCAATCGGCCGAATGCTGTTTTCGACCGGATTGTTGTCGATTGGCGCGATGCCGCTTTGAGCGTAGCGTTCAAGCGCCACCCAGCGCCGTTGGCTGTAAATGATCGCTTTAGCCAGGGCGCTATTGGGCGCGACTTTGCTGCCGGTTTCATCCAGCCAAATCTTGAATTCGAGCAATTTAGGCTGCGCTTGTTGCTGCCGTAGCGCTAGGCGCTGTTCGGGCTCGAACGTTTTAGCTTGTGCTTCCAGCGCATACAACTCGCCAATTCGGCGCAATGCCTCAAATGCCACGGGGCTGCCGTTGGCCTGATGCAATTCGAAGAATTTACGCCGTGCGTGCGCCCAACAGCCCAGCTCAATTACGCCGGTTTTGAACAGCGCTTTGTAGCCGCCGTAATCG
>JAPLQI010000143.1 GCA_026399755.1 Pseudomonadota bacterium | reverse complement strand
TTACCAATTATGTCAGTTACGGCGCTTAATCATATTGTAATTATAAATCAGTGAGTTGCGATTGATTAAAGATGTTGCCGCATGCCTTGAATAAAGGCAAGCGGCTTAAGTTGATAGGATTGGCTTAAATCTCCCCTTGAAACACCCCGGAGCGAGGAACGAGCCAATCCCGCCTGCCGCCGACTCGATTGTCCGCAGCGCAGGGGCCTTCGTGTTTCGTGGGGCGGCCTTCTTTGCTTCCTTTCTTGGCCGTTCAAGAAAGGGAGTCCCCCGCGGTGATACCGCGCCAAAATCAACGTGCCGAAGGCACTAAAAAGATGATCTCTGCGTAACATCAGTTGTTAATAAAAAACCGACGCATGATGCGTCGGTTTTTTCTCATCTAATCAATAACTTATTTCTTATTAAAATCCCCAGCATACACAACGGACAATTGGGCTGGATCGATATACTTCACCATCACGGCTTTAAGTTGCGCTGGACTAAGGGCTTTAATTTTAGCTTCTAAATCGGCACTAAATTGCATTGTGCGCCCCAAATATAAATTGCTGCTTAATGCCCCAGCCAAGCTACCATCTTGAGTGCGGGATAATTGGACTTGCTGCAAAAAGCTTTCTTTACCTAGCTTGACTTCTGTCTCAGCGAAACCGTCTTTTCGTACCCGTTCGATTTCTTCACGAATACCCGTTTCTAGCTTGGCGCGATTTTCTGGTGCGTAAATTGCGTAAGTTACAAAGCTACCCGACTCATCGGTGCTGGATACTTGCACATTAGAGCCGCCGCCGTAGCTAATGCCGTCTTTTTGGCGAATACGCTCCAGAATTCTGGAATTCATACTGCCGCCCAATAAATAATTAGCAAAGGCCAGCGCAGGGTAATCAGCATGCTGATCGCCTACAGGCAAGGCGATGCGGCCAATAAAAAAGGCATTGGCTTTATCCGGCGTTGCCTGTTTAAGATCTAATGGCTTATTCGGCTGAAATGGCTTGGCCAAACGAGCGTAATCTTGTTTGGCATTCCAATTGCCGTATTGCTTAGCCAATTGGGCTTTAATCGCCACTTCATCAAAATCGCCCACTACGGCCACTTCGGCATGGCTTGCACCGTAAAATTCGGCCCAGAAGGCTTTAAGATCGGCGAGTTTAGCCGCTTTCACTTGGGTAATTTGCTGCTCAAGGGGGATATAAGCGCGAGGGTCCCCAGCTGGCCAAGTATTTAAATGACTTCTAAGCAAATCAGAGGCAATCGGCTGCGGCTCCTTGCGGCTGGATTCTAGCTGTGCCAAGTTTTGATTAATCAGCAATAAAAACTCTGCGTCATCAAAAGCAGGCTCGCGTAAAGCATCGTTTACTAAATCTAATACTTTAGGTAATTTATCTTTTACGGTTTCTAAATAGACGGATACCCGATTTACATCGCCGCTGATTTGCAATTTGGCTTGTAATTGATCTAATTGCTCTGCAAATTGCTTGCTCGTGAGTTTTTTAGTGCCACGGTCTAGCATATCCGCCGTTAGGTTGGCAGCAATCGCCTTGCCTTGCAGATTTTTCTCATTGCCTAAATTAAAAGACAAGCTGGCCGATACGGTATTGCCACGGGTTGATTTAGGCAGGAATGCGTATTTCATACCATTGGCAAACTGACCGCTATGCGTGCGCTGATCGATATTTTCGGGAGATGCCACAAAGCTTTCACCGGCAGCCACGGCAACACCAGGTTTAAATTGCTTAATTTGCTCGACAATATCAACTTTGGCAGGCTTAGGTACGCGCTGTGGATCGGCTTCGGGAATAAATTCACCGGTGGTGCGATTGCTAGCTTTTAACCAAGTTTGCGCCACACGCTGCACATCGGCTTTGCTGAGAGCTTTAACTCGATCTCTTAATAAGAATAATAAACGCCAATCGCCATTGCCAATATGATCCGATAAAGCCACGCCCAATTGCTCTGGGCTATTAAATACCTTGCTCAAATCACTATCTATTTTAGCCTTAGCTCTTGCCAATTCTTCATCGCTAATCGGCGTGGTGGCTAAATCTTCAATGGTATGCAGCAATACTTTTTTTGCCATTACGATACTTTGATCGTTTTTTTCAACTGGCACAATTGAATTTTGCTCGCTACGTAATTCAACGCCAAACAAAATAAAGCCTGGCTCTTCTAAATTAGCCGACCATGCAAACACACCTGTGCCTAATTTACTTTCTACTAATGATTTATATAAGCGGCCATTGGGCGTATCACCCAGAATAATCGAAAGCACTTCAAAAGCGGCATAATCAGGATGTGCTGCTGGCACAGTATGGTAGGCCGCGCCCACAAATTGGCTATCGCCCACACGGCGCACCACCACACTGCGCTCGCCGTCTTGCACTGGGTCTAAAGTATAAGTGTTTTCAAGAATGCGCTTTGGGCGGGGAATTGCGCCAAAACTCTTTTCAATGAGCTTCAACGTTTGCGCAGTATCAAAAGAGCCCGCCACCACCAAGACTGCATTATCTGGCTGATAGTATTTGCGCCAGAAATCTTGCAAGCGCGGAATGCTGACGTTTTCGACATCAGTGCGCGCGCCTATCGTGTCTTTGCCGTAGTTATGCCATTGGTAAGACGCCGATAAAATCCGCTGAATCAAAATACGCGAAGCCGAGTTTTCGTTTTTTTCCATTTCATTTCGAACAACAGAAAACTCGGTTTTTAGATCTTCACCCGAGATACGCGAATTCACCATGCGATCGGCTTCCATCGCAATTGCCCATGCCAGCGTTTCTGGTTTGGCGGCAAAAGTCTCGTAGTAATTGGTGCGATCCAGCCATGTGGTGCCGTTAAATTGCACGCCACGCTGGCTCATTTCTTCCCATAGCCTTGGATGCGCCTTACTGCCTTTAAACATCAAATGTTCTAAAAGGTGGGCCATCCCTGTTTCACCATAATTTTCATGCTTAGAGCCCACGCGGTAAGTGATATTCACCGTGGTAATGGGCTTGCTGGCATCCGGCACCAGCAATACTTTTAAGCCATTACTCAACTCATATTCATTCATCCCTTCTACGGTACGAATGAGTTTAATCCCCGAAGCAGTGTGACTGCTTACTGGCGGCTTTGTGGCGGCGGAGCTGATGGCAGGCAGAAAAGCAAGAGCAAGCGCTAAGCTTAGAAATGTCAGGCGGGAAGGCTTCATAGTTTCCATCTTGTTAGGAAAAATCAGTAAGGAGCAATGACAAAGAGATAACTTACTCAATTATGTCCACATTTAAATGTAAATTGAAAGTATTCAAGGGATAGTGCATCTTTTTTAGTATATTTAATGTAGCGTCTGAGAGGATGGCAATAATTGGAAAGCCAAACGCCATAAAATTAACTACCATGCTAACTATTAGTTTGAGAGATAAATGCATGGACCCCCTTAAAAAGCAGCTAAGTATCTCGCTCCCCCACGAGATTACCCTGCTATCGCGCCTATATCGCAGTGCCGTCGATCAATGCGCACATCGCTGTGATTTAAGCATGGCGAGCGCTCTGCCTTTGGTACTGATTGGCCGCAGCAGCGGCATTCGCCACGGTGTCTTAGCCGAGATGGTGGGCATTGAAGCGGCCTCTTTGATTCGGGTGATAGATCGTTTGGTGAGCGACGAGCTGGTGTTGCGTACAGAAGATCCGCTGGATCGCCGCGCTAAAATCCTTTGTCTCACTGAGGCGGGCAGAGTTCAAGCGGATAAAGTGGAAATCTTACTCGCGGGCCTAAGAGAGCAAGTTTTTGGCGAGCTAGCGCTTGAAGATCTTGAAGCTTGCAACCGTGTTTTTAGCCATATCAGCCTAACCTTAGAACAATACTTAAGCGAGCAATCCGCGTGAAATTGCCCACATTTGGCGAAATCTCTTTTTCTCTCAAGAGCTTTGCCGCCGCCATGCTGGCGCTATATATTGCTTTTAGCATGGATTTGCCACGGCCATTCTGGGCCATGCTTACGGCGTATATTGTGGCCCATCCTTTTTCGGGTGCGGTGCGCTCCAAAGCCATTTATCGAGTAATAGGTACGGTGCTGGGCTCAATCGTTACGCTGCTGCTGGTGCCCAATTTAGTTAACTCACCCGAATTACTGCTGCTGGCTTTGGCCCTTTGGATCAGCCTTTGCATCTATATCTCTTTGCTTGATCGCACCCCGCGCAGCTATACCTTTTTGTTGGCAGGCTACACCTGTGCCTTGATTGGCTTTCCCAGCGTCAGCATGCCTGGCGCCATTTTTGATGTGGCGCTCGCCCGCGTAGAAGAAATCACCTTGGGTATTGTTTGCGCCACGCTGATTCATAGCCTGATTCTGCCGGTGCCCGTTGGCCCTAACTTGCTGGCGCGGATTGATGATGCGCGGGGTAAAGCAAGAACATGGATACTCGATGTTTTAAAATGCGCCAAAGATAGCGACAGCG
The DNA here is from genome assembly GCA_026399755.1 of Pseudomonadota bacterium. GTDB lineage: Bacteria > Pseudomonadota > Gammaproteobacteria > Burkholderiales > Chitinibacteraceae > Iodobacter. The sequence goes on along the minus strand of JAPLQI010000143.1, from coordinate 4,594 downwards.
ATCGACGCAAAATGGCGGGCACGATTTCTGAGCTGCGCCTTTTAGCCACCCACCTGCCCTTTGATACTTCGCGTTTGCGCTGGGCATCGGGGCTAGTAAATGGCCTCTGCGATCAACTGGCCCTTGCGCTGCCGCTGCTTTACGCCGTTGAAGACCGCAAGCTGGCCTTGGGCGAGTTGCCGTCAGAATGGCAGGCGCTGTTCAATCGCATCGCAACGTGGATTGAAACGGGCACCGATGCCACTCAAACCGATACGCTCTATGCAGAAATAGCAGCGATCACCCCCAAAGTCAGCCCGCAAAGCACTTGGCATGATGTGCTGCTGATCAATCTGGGCACGCGGCTTACTGCATTGGTTCAGTGCTGCTCACATGCAGCTGAGATTCGCCGTGCGATGGATCAATCTTCATCGCAACTGAGCCCTGATATCGAAAAAATCCTAATCAAAACCAGTATGGATAAATTGCATCAAGACCGAGGCATGGCGTTTAGATCGGCGCTCACAGCCTTTTTGGCCATTAGCCTGAGCGGTGCTTTCTGGATTGCCTCGGCTTGGCCATCGGGCATGATGGCGCCGGTGATGGCGGCCGTGGCTTGCTCACTGTTTGCCGCCTTAGATAACCCTGCCCCCGCCATTAAAGTCACCTTTATTTTATCGGTGGTGACGATTCCACTCTCTGCTTTTTACCTGCTGGTGGTCCTTCCCGCCACGCATAGCTTTGGCATGCTGGCGATGCTGATGTTTCCTGTGTTTTTTATTTTAGGCATTTTTATGGTGCGGCCAGCCAGCGCTTTTCCTGCGCTGATGACCACACTGGTGCTGGCCAGCACACTGGCTTTGCAAGACACGGCCATGGCGGACATGAATACTTTTTTAAATAATAAATTCGGTGAATTAGCAGGCCTTGCCAGTGCCCTGATCGTCACGGGGCTCATTCGATCTTTATCGGGTGAGTGGGTCGTTAATCGCCTCTTACTTGCAGGCTGGCAAGATTTAGCCAAGCTAGGCAAAGCAGCAACGCCAGATTCAGCCTTTGCCTCACGCATGATAGACAGGCTGGGCCTGCTTGCGCCGCGCTTAGCCACTCTGAGCGACCCCGCACCTGCTGCCAGCGTGCTGAATGATTTGCGCATCGGTCACGAAATGACGGTGTTGATTCAGCACCAAGACCAACTGCCCTTGCATATTCAGCCATTGCTCACGCAACTATCACAATATTTTGCAGAGCGCGCCAAAGAAGCGATCCCTTCTACCGATCTACTCAGTCAGTTAGATAGCGCCTTGCGTGGGAGCATTCAAGAAACAGCCTCAAGCGCACAACTGGCCTTGATTGCCGCCTTAGTCGGTATACGCCGTGATTTATTCCCAAATACCGTAGCAGATTTATCTCATCAACCCATCGCAGACTTATCTCAACAAGCCATAGCCCTGCCCAATCATCAGGACGACAAACCATGATCAACCCTGCTTTTTTTCGGCTCACTCAGGGGCCACAGCAATGATGGAAATAGAGTTATTTGGCCTATTTATGCCGCAGCTTTTAGTGCTCAGCGTACTGACTTTTCTACCTTACTGGCTAAGCCGCTGGATTTTACAGCGCATCGGTTTTTACCAATGGGTTTGGCATCCTGCGCTCTTTGATACAGCGCTTTTTGTCGTCCTTTTAGGCATTCTCAACACGCTTCTATCGAGTTAAAAAATGAAAAAAATAATTCAAATTTTGATTACCTTAATCGTAGTGGCCGCTGCTATTTATATCGGCATGCAGCTATGGAATCACTATGAAGTAGAGCCTTGGACACGCGATGGCCGGGTGCGTGCGCAAGTCATCCAAGTGGCGCCGGATGTAAGCGGCCAAGTGACTGCCGTAGCTGTGCGGGATAACCAGGAAGTAAAAGCAGGGCAGCTCTTATTTGAAATCGATAGAGAACGCTTTGCCTTATCTTTACGCCAAGCCGAAGCCGCCGTACAAGCGCAGCGCAGCGCTTTAAAGCAAGCAGAGCGTGAAGCTAGCCGTAATAAATCACTGGGCGGCGTGATTTCACAGGAAAGCATAGAGCAGACACTCGCCAAAGTTGAATCGCTGCAAGCCGCAATGGCCCAAGCTGTGGCGAATCACGATGTGGCTAAGCTTAATCTGGCACGCTCACGCGTCTATGCCTCGGTGAATGGCGTGATCACCAACTTAGATTTGCAAAAAGGCGGCTTTGCTACGGCAGGTAAACCCACGCTGGCGCTGGTTGATCGTGATTCTTTCTATGTAGAGGGTTATTTTGAAGAAACCAAACTAGGGAAAATCAAATTAAATGCCCCCGTTACCATGAATATCATGGGGCAAAAAACCGAAATTAAAGGCCATGTAGAAAGCATTGCCGCAGGGATTGCCGATAGGGATCGCGGCGCCAGCAGCAATCTATTACCCAATATTAACCCCACCTTTAACTGGGTGCGTTTAGCCCAGCGTATTCCAGTGCGCGTGGCCATTGATAAAGTGCCAAGCGAAGTGCGACTGGTTGCTGGGCAAACGGTGACGGTTAAAGTCCAGCCTGCGGAAAAAATGGGAAAAGTAAATGCCCAGCCTGCCGCAAATAAATAAGAGACGATCATGAAAATACCTTTACTCGCCGTGATTGCCTTGGCTGGCTGTGCGGCCGTTGGCCCTGATTACCAAGGCCCAGCGGATAGCAAAGTAGACAGCAGCGCCGCACAAGGTGGGTTTTTAGACGCTAAAAGCGAGCAAGCTCTGCCTAAAAACTGGTGGCAACTTTACCGTGAACCTGCACTCAACAAATTGGTTGAGCAGGCTTTTGCTGCCAACACCGATTTACGTCAAGCAGCCGCCAATCTCGCCCGCACCCGCGCCCTGCTAGGTGAAGCACAAAGCTTAAAATCGCCCAATATCGGCATGAGCCTTACTCCGGGCTATGGCCGCCCTTCAGCAGCCGCCAAAGGCTTACCCAAAGCGTTAGACGACGATTACAGCTACGACACCGGCGTCAGCGTGGCTTACCAATTTGATTTAGTCGGCAAAATCAGCCGTGGCATTGAAGCATCACAAGCCGATAGCGAAGCCGCCAAAGCTGCCTACGATTTAGTCCGCGTGTCTGTCGCTGGTGAAACCACCCGCGCCTTTGCCGATATCTGCTCATCGGGCAGGCAGCTGCAAGTGGCCGAGCAATCGGTCAGCCTGCAAAAGCAAAGTTTGGGTCTGGATGAAAAGTTATTTAAAGCAGGCCGGGGCACATCTTTAGACGTGGTTCGCTCACGCGGGCAATTGGCCCAGTTACAAGCTGCCCTGCCGCCCCTGCAAGCACAGCGCCGCATCGCCATGTATCGCCTTGCCGTACTCACCGGCCATGTGCCTGAGGCGATCGAATCAGCCTTACCTGCCGCAGTTTTGCAGTGCAATACCACACCACAGCTGGCCAGCACGATTCCTAGCGGCAAAGGCAGTGATTTACTGCGCCGCCGTCCAGATATTCGCCAAGCCGAACGCAGCCTAGCCGCGGCCACCGCCCGTATTGGCGTCGTCACGGCCGATCTTTACCCCAGCATCAGCCTAGGATTAACCGCAGGGTCCACCGGCCCACTCGATCAATTTGGCGATAGCAACACCATGCGTTGGGGCATCGGCCCGCTGATTTCTTGGACCATACCGAACACCAGTGCAACCCGCGCCAGAATTGCAGCGGCCACGGCAGGTGCATATGGGGCATTGGCGAAGTTCGACTCCACCGTGCTTACCGCCCTCAGAGAAGTAGAAAGCGCCCTCACCGTCTACGCTCGCGAACTGGACCGCAATGCGGCACTGATCAACGCCAAAGCAGCCAGCACCGAAGCGGCCAAACAAGCGCAGCAACTCTATAAATCAGGGAAAACAACCTATCTCACCGTGCTGGATGCCAATCGCAGCCTAGCCAGCGCAGAAAGTGGCCTAGCCAGCTCAAATGCCGCACTCACTAGTAATCAGATTGCGGTGTTTATGGCTTTAGGCGGGGGATGGGAAGAGTAAAAAACCGTAGGGCGCAATAAGTCTGAGGCTTTATCCAGACGCATTGCGCCGTATCGAAGCTAGCCGCAACATAAATTGCATGCGGAAAATCAACTAATTACCTGCTACATATTGAGATTCATGCATGCAAATTCAAAAATATTATTATTTAATATGCGCTACTGTATTGCTAAGTGCGTGTGCAACTCGGCCCATCAATCCTGCAATTGACCATGTGACCCTTGATAAAGGCTACCGCTTTTCTCATCCCACTAAAATCCCTAAGCAAGATCCAGAAACACTACTGATGTTGGCATTTTCTGGCGGTGGGACGCGCGCTTCTGCGTTTTCTTATGGTGTACTCGAAGCCCTACGCGCCACCCCAATTGAGGGTAAGGCTGGGGCTACAAGTATGCTCGATGAAGTGGATTATATTACCGGAGTATCAGGGGGCAGCTTTACCAATCCTATCAACTTAAGCTCAAACCCCTGATTTATAGGCTGTAAAATCATGCGGCTTAGGGTGTTTGGGGCGATCTTTTTTTGCATGAGGGTCGAAGTAAATCACTGCTTTGCATAGCTCATTCAGTGCCAGTTTTAG
>JAPLQI010000076.1 GCA_026399755.1 Pseudomonadota bacterium | reverse complement strand
GCAAAAGAGTCGATAAATTACCAATTATGTCAGTTAAGGCGCTTAATCATATTGTAATTATAAATCAGTGAGTTGCGATTGATTAAAGATGTTGCCGCATGCCTTGAATAAAGGCAAGCGGCTTAAGTTGATAGGATTGGCTTAAATCCCCCCTTGAAGCACGCCGAAGCGAGGAATAAGTGGCTCGGGGTTTCGGAAAAGGGGTAGCGAGGCAGCGAGCGAGCAGCCTTTTTCGCCGAGCCGATTATCCGCAGTGAGGGGCCTTCGTGCTGGTCGGGGCGGCCTTCTTTGGCTTCGTTTCTTGGCCGCGCAAGAAAGGAAGGTCCAGCGGGACGCCCGCACCTAAATCAATGTGCCGCAGGCACTAAAAATAGTTTTTGGACTTAAGTTAAACCGAGAATCAAACCATGCAATGGCAAGGAATTGTTGAATTCATCAGCGTGGCAGAAACGCAAAGCTTTACGCTAACGGCGCAAAAGCTAGAAATGTCAGTGGCGCAAGTTAGCCGCCAAGTCAGCGCGCTGGAGCAGCGCCTTGCCGCGCGTTTATTGCACCGCACCACACGTAAAGTCAGCCTTACCGAGCAAGGCCAGCTCTATTATCAATACTGTCGCCCGCTACTTGATGGCCTACACGAGGCCGAGCTAGCGCTGCTGCAAACGCAAGATAAGCCAGTTGGTAAATTACGCATCACCGCGCCGGTTTACTATGGCGAAACCGTAGTGGCCCCCATCCTGCACCAATACCTGATTGACTTTCCCCAGCTCAATGCTGAATTACTGCTTGATAACCGCAAGGCCGATCTGGTGGCAGATCATATCGACCTGGCAATTCGGCTGGGGCCGATGGATGAATCATCCCTGATGGTGACGCAGCTAGGCAGCCGTATTCACCATGTATGCGCATCGCCGCAATATTTAGATCAACACGGCACACCGCATACGCTGGCCGAGCTAAAGCAGCAGCAATGCTTAATTGGCGCGATGAATATGTGGCGATTTAAGGAAGGTACTCAGCATCGCGAAATATCCGTCAACGGGCGTTTGCGCTGTAATAGCGGAGGCAGCCTAGTGCAAGCGGCTTTAAAAGGCTTGGGGCTGGTGCAATTGCCGGATTATTACGTCGATGCTTATTTGCAAAGCGGCCAGCTGATCAGCGTGCTCGAGCCTTTTGCACTCACAGACGGCATCTGGGCCATCGCTCCCCGCAGCCGCTTTATCCCGCCCAAAGTCAGCCGCTTTATTGAATACTTGAAAGCGGCTTTATTGGCGGAATAAAAATACGGAATAAACCCAAACCTTGAAACACAGAGGGCACAGAGTTTCACGGAGAAAACAGCTTATGAATTAGGTTTTATAGGGTGTACAACGACGAAGTCGGAGCGCAGAAAACGGTGCGCAAGAAAAACAACTTGCACACCCTATACAAAACCAGCAACAAACAGCCTAGCCACCTGCTCGCTTCACCACCCAGCCCTTAGGCTTTAAGAATTCCAGCACCACATCGCAATGGTCCCCTTGCACTTCGATCACGCCGTCTTTGATTGTGCCGCCAGAGCCGCAACGAGTTCGCAGCTGCTTGGCCAGTACGGCTAATTCATCATCATCCAGCGGCACACCTTTAATCAGCGTAACGCCCTTACCCTTGCGGCCCTTGGTTTCCCTAGATACGCGCACCACGCCATCACCTGCTGGGCGAGGCTGCTTTTTGCAAATGCACGCGTCTTTGGGCTGGCTGCAATCTGGGCACATCGTGCCGTGTTCGGTGGAATAAACAAGGCCACCTAAAGCATTTTTCATCATGATATTTTTGAAGGTAGAAACTGGACAGCGGCAGTCTAACAGCCTGTTAGGCTTTAGTGTTCATTGCGCTGATTGAGGTAAACGGGCAAAGAAACGCATCAAAACCAAGTGGCCTAGCTATTTCTGACTGATTTATGAATAAAAAATGACTATTTTATGGAAAGGGCGTTGACAAGCGGCCAGAGGGATCGTATTATTCGGGCCTCTGTGGGGGGGTTACCCCAGCGGTCAACGGGTCCGGACTGTAAATCCGGCGGCTTAGCCTTCGAAGGTTCGAATCCTTCCCCCCCCACCAGAAACCAACTAAACAGGCGCTCAGCCTGTTTTTTTTCGTCTGTATATCTCAGAATGTGGCTATTGCACACAGGTACAGCGCAATTCGTAGGGCGGGTGAAACCCGCCGATTTGTAATCTATCATGCCATAAAGGCGGGTTTCACCCGCCCTACCAAAAATGCATCAGCCTAGCGTTATTGCCAGCGTGGGCATAAAAGCGTGCTCTATACGCATCAAGTTAAGCTTTCGTCATTATACGACTACGCGCTTGCAAGCATTGAATCATTGTAGGGCGGGTGAAACCCGCCGTTTTTCTAGCATGTTGTGGCAAAGTCTGGCGGGTTTCACCCGCCCTACAAAAGATGCATTGCGTACCCTTCGCTTAAAATTACGGCCTCTCGTGAGCACAATACCCAGCCTAGCTTGACCTCAAGACCTACCCCACACCGCTCTTTCATTAATAAACTGATAATAGCGCAGCAGCATAATCTGGCCGCGCTTATCCAAGAGTGGCACAGGCACGGGGCCGAAGGTGGCGGAGCGTCTTACGATTTGCAAAGCCGCCGCATCCAAAGCCGGGTTACCCGATGTTTGCTCTAAGGTGAGCGATGCAATATTGCCATCGCCATTGAGCACAAGGCGAAACTGCAAAGTGCCGAACATCGAGCGCCCATATTCATCCTTAGGGAAATTCATTTGCCCGATTCGCTCTACCTTCTTGCGAATTTGCGGCTCCCAGATATTAAACAGCGCTTGGGTATCCACACTTTGCTGCGCGCGCGTTGCGCCATTTTCCTGCTGATCTTCTTCTCTAGGCTTTAGATCGGCATAACGAGTAATAAGCTCGGTAGGCTGTTTGCTCGGCTTGCCACTTAGCGCGTCACCCAGATCATCAATCACCACTTCTTTGCTTGGCACGGCTTTAGTCGCAACTTGGCTGGCTGGGCGTGCAGGCACCGAGTAATCTTGCTTCACCGGCGCTTTAGGCGGTGCTTTCGTCATGACTGGTGGCGGGGTAGGAATAGGCGTGGGTTCGGGCGTGGGCTTTGGGGCCGGAGCAGGCTTGGGCTGCAATTGCAGCTGAATCTCCTGACTGCCCGCCTGCTGTGGCAATGCCTTTGGCTCGGCAGCGGGTAGCAGCAAAAACAAGAGATGCACAAGGATAGAAGCCGCTAAGCCGTACCATAGCCAGGACGAATGTCTTTGAGAATCGTGTGATACGGCAATATTCATAGCGCTCGGATAGAAAACTGTGCGAGGCATTCTACATAAGGCACAGCCTGTATGGCAGTAAACTTATTTCATTCCTTAGCCCGCGTGCCATTAATACCCAAGCGCCTTAAGTTTCAATTCATATTCAAAGCATTCAATATGGGCATTAACAAGAATTAAAGACGAGTAAGCCATTATGAAACCCTTACCGATACTCCTGCTGATCAGCACCCTGCTCTACAGCCTGTGCAGTTACTTTCAAAACGGCATCCCCGCCAGCTATTGGGATTGGCGGCATGAATTAGTGCTGCTGAGTGGCGTGCAACTAATGACCGTGATGTCTGCTGCCATGCTGCTCGCCACCCGCCCCGCTTGGCTAGAAAAACCACTGCGTGGGCTAGATAAAATGTACGGCCTGCATAGGCAACTGGGCATTGCGGCGGGCATTTTACTGGCAACACACTGGCTGATTAGACTATCCCCTAAATTAGTCATCGCGATGGAATGGGCCGCCCCGCGCATCAAACGCAGCGGCGGAGTAAAAGACCCGCTGGTTTCTTTTGCCAAAGATGTGGGCGAATGGGCCGCTTGGGCCGTACTGGCGATGGTGATACTGGCGCTGCTACGTGCCGTGCCTTACCGCTTTTGGCGCAAAGTGCATAAACTCTTTGCCCCACTATTCTTAATGGGCGCGTTTCACGGCCTGATCCTTATGCCACGCAGCATGTGGCTGACGCCTGTAGGCGCACTACTGGCGGCACTACTCATTAGCGGATCAATCTGCGCGATCTACTCACTGCTCGGCAAAATCGGCAAAAGCCGCCAAGTGAATGGCCATATCAGCCAAATCACCGCATTGCCCGCCAATCAGCTAGAAGTGATTTGCCAAATGAATAGCAACTGGCACGGCCACCAAGCTGGCCAATTTGCCCTAGTCAACTTTAATCAAAGCGAAGGCGCACACCCCTACACCATCGCCTCGGCCCCGCGCCAAAATGGCGAGCTGCGCTTTATCATTAAAGCGCTAGGCGATTACACCCACACGCTGGCCCAAGATTTAAAAGTAGGCGGCAAAGTAAAAGTAGAAGGCCCTTACGGCTGCTTTGATGGCGAGGCCAATAGCCCACGCCAAGCTTGGATAGCAGGCGGCATCGGCGTTACGCCCTTTTTAGCTTGGCTAGAAAGCCCAGATTTTAAAGGCCAACAAATCGACTTTTACTACTGCGTAACAAGCGCAAAAAACGCCGCCCGCCTAGAAGAAATCCAAGCCGCCTGCCACGCCAAAAACCTGCGCCTGCACCTGATAGAAAGCGACGCTGGGCAGCGCCTCAATATCGCCGAAATCAGAATGGAAACACTCGATGATATCTGGTACTGCGGCCCACAAAGCCTAGGCAAAGCCATCAGCCAACACATCGCCAAAATGAACCAGCCACCGCGCTTTCACCACGAAGCATTTGCCATGCGCTAAGGGCTAACAACAGATCCACCCCAAGGATAATGTGGCTCGAAATAAATCACGGGATAGCTAATCAACACAAAACCGTGATCCCCGAGTGCTTTTATCGGGGATCTAGCTGCTCTGGATTCCCGCCAAAAGCACACGGGAATGGCAGGAATTGAATCACCGTAGGGTGGGAGCAACAACCCGCGTTCTTTTCAGCATTGCTCGCGGGTTTCACCCGCCCTACGAAAAACATTTCGCTTAAGTTGAAAGGATTGTTAATCCCCCCTAAAGACAAACAAACCACGCAAGATACTGATAGTCTCGTTACATGATTTTTCAAATAAACTAGCACTTTTTTACACGCCAATTACACGAATACATACACATAAAAAAGCATTGATATTTCAGCGATAAAACAGGGAAAAGCTGTAAGCAGATTGATAAGCATCAATGTTGCAGTGCAGCATTAAGAGGATGTTGGCTAGATTAATTATCTCTTTTGGAAAAACCATGTCCTTTCATGAAACCGACTATCTAACCCGCACCCAAAACATCATCCCGCAGCAACCCATCTGGATTCAACTTTGGCTGGATTACTTAGATGGTGACGTGGAATAACGATAAAGATGCGATATCGCTGTGCGTATTGAACTGGGCTTAGATGATGAATACGGGCTTATATAGGGTGTGCAAGTCGTTCTTCTTGCGCACCGCCTTTGGCCTTAAGCAACTCAACGCCAGCGCAGCAAAACCCACACCAAAGCCGCACAATTAATCAGCACCGTCACCCAAAACACCAGCAAAAACGCAGTCTTCTTAGATTTATGCCTTAGCCACCTTTGCGCCAACAAAGCCCCCGGCCAGCCACCCAACAGCCCCAGCAAATGCAAAGTGCTCTCTTGAGTACGCCAGCGATTATTCTTAGCTGCGGATTTATCTAGGGCGTAGGCAATAAAAGCCACGATGCTCATCAACAAATAGCCACCAGCAATCAGCCACGGCAAACGCCCGATATAGCAGGCAGAGACTATAAATGCACAAAACACCAGCACCCAAATCACAGGCCAAGAGCCAGATTCAGCCGCAGCCACCCTTCGCTGCCCCACAAAACAAACCTGCTCCGCCCGAAACCGGCCCTTGTCATCACGCACCTGCACATAAGTAATCAAATCGCCCTCTGCCGGGCGCTGGGCACGATTTTCAAACGCCTTAATATGCAAAAAAGCCCGCTCCCCGCCGCCGTTCTGAACGACAAAACCAAAGCCTTGATCATCCTTCCAACTGCTGATTTTTCCTTGAAAGCGCATAGAAACTCGTTTGGTAATTTAAAAAGGAGTGGGGATTATTGAAGAACACTAATACAAAGTTCTGAGTAAGCAAACACAGTAATTAGGCCATTAGAGACGCCAGAGTGTAACAGTGCGGCGAATAGCATATTTATTCACCGCATATTTTGCAGACATTATATTGCCCTTGCGGCGAATGCACTCCATAATCACCGCATGAATAGCGGCGATTATAAATATATATGGCAGTCTAGCGACTGGCCAAATTGGCATTACGATCTGGCAGCACTGGCAAAACCGCTGGCAGAGGTTTGCCGTGCCCAAGGCATGCTGCTCGGGCGCTTAAGCGATGTGGGCATGAATCTGCGTGAGCAAGCCAGCCTGCTGGTATTAACCGAAGATGTACTTAAGACCAGTGAAATCGAGGGCGAGCACTTTGATGCCAGCACCGTGCGCTCATCAATTGCACGGCGCCTTGGCGTTGATATTGGTGCATTGGCTGCCACAGATCGGCACGTCGAGGGAGTAGTCGAGATGGTGCTGGATGCAACAAGCCACAGTGCGGATGCCCTCATATTAGAGCGCCTATTCGGCTGGCACGCCGCCCTGTTCCCCAACGGCTTTAGCGGCATGAGCCGCATCCAGATTGGCGAATTCAGAGCAGATGAAGATGGCCCCATGCAAGTCGTTTCCGGCCCAATTGGTCGGCAAAAGGTGCACTACGAAGCGCCTCCGGCAGAAGACTTGCAGCAAGAAATAGCTCATTTTCTGGATTGGCTAAATCACGGAAGCCTAGAAGACCACGCCATTTTAAAGGCAGGGATTGCGCACTTATGGTTTGTAACCCTGCACCCCTTCGATGATGGCAACGGCAGAATTGCCCGCGCGGTGGGTGATTTACTACTGGCGCGTGCGGATGGCAATAACCAGCGCTTTTACAGCCTGTCCGCACAAATCCAGCGCGAGCGAGCTGGCTATTACGACATCTTGGAAAAAACCCAGAAAGGCACGCTGGATATCACACACTGGCTAAGTTGGTTTCTTGCCACCCTGCTCCAAGCCATTGCACAAGCCCAGCTCACTCTAGATGCCGTACTCGTAAAGGCGAATTTCTGGCAGCGCTGGTCGGCAACATCATTCAATGAAAGGCAAATCAAATTGCTCAACCGTCTACAGGATGGCTTTGAAGGCAAACTCACCTCAAAAAAATGGGCCGCCATCGCAAAGTGCTCCACCGATACCGCACTCAGAGACATCACTGAATTGCTGAATCTGGGCGTGCTGCAGAAATCTGAATCGGGTGGGCGTAGTACGTCTTATGAGCTTGCGGCTTGATTGCTGCTGATTGAGTTTGTTGCTTGTACTAAATACTAAGGACCACAAGAGAGAGACAAAGCCGGATTCGGACTCTCCCTAGTGCGGCCCCACAAAGCAAACCTGCTCCGCCCGAAACCGACCCCTGTCATCACGCACCTGCATATAAGTAATCAAATCGCCCCAGTGGGCGCTTAGCGGGCAATCCTATCAACTTACGGGGACTTTGTAGGTTGGGTTAGCTGGCCTTATCGCGTAACCCAACATCCTTTTTCGCCTAAATGTTGGGTTACGCTGGTTTATCCGCCCCAACAGCCGAATAAACCAGCTAACCCAACCTACAAAAGCATCATGCCCCATATTAGGATTGGCTTAGCGGAGCTCTAAACACCTTTACCAGACTTTAAATAACAATGCCGTTAAGAGTTAATTGACAATCAATCTCTCCAATGACTAACAGTTGGATAAAAAGCTACTCTACAAAATTTATTTTTCTAAAAAATAAAACAAAGGGCGAACAACTGCATACTTCGATTTTTGAAAAATTTTATCCTCTCCTAATTCAATTACCTTAGCTTTCTCCACATATGGTAAAAGCAATGGAGAATTCATCGCACAAAGAAAAATTTGTGCTGTCGCTGGAGTTTCTTTAAGTAAAAAACTGATGATACGCTCATAGTTAAATCCAGCTTGCTCTTGTTGATTTGGAGTATCAACAATAAATGGTGCGCATACCTCATTACTCGATTTGTATATTTGTTGAATAGTAGCCATTAAATAAGCTAATGCACCACGAGCCCCCTCTGCGGCACCACCACCCAACAATTTCTTATAATCAAGAGGAGAAGAAACGCTTGTAAGATTCACTCCCGTTGCCTTTAACTGCTCAACATACTTAGATATCTTATCCTTAAAAAAATTGTTCAACTCTTCAATTTTTTCAGCATTTAAAATATTTTTTTGATCTTGTTTAATTTTACGCTCTACCTTGCCTATCTCTTTTTCTTTTAATATATTTTCATTTTTCGACTTAAACACAACACCTTCTATTGACTTTGCTGCAAGGCAATCAACAATAGAAGCACCATTTTCACTATTCATATCATCCGTTGAATATCTAATATTAAAACTATTAATCTTATCTCTAACCAACTCAACTTCATTCTTTAAACTAGAAATTTTATTCGTGTTTATTTTAAATTTTCGTTCTAAGACTATCGCCTGATCTTTGGCCTGATCTTTATCTACTAATATTGAAGCTCGTTCAGCCAACGAACTATCATGTATGACTCCACACAATGGGCACTGAATACTTTCCCCGTAAATCCTTTCGACAGAAAAAACATAATCTAATTCTAACTCTTCACTTGCAACCTTTACTAACTCAAGCTGACTTTGTAGGTACTGGCCTTCAACTTGTAAGTCAGCAAGCTCACTAAATATTCGCTCCTGATCATTTTGAAGTGCGGTCAAATCAACTTCAATTTGAGAAGACATAAAATCCAATTCAACAAATGTTATTGCAAACTCAGGTCTCCCAACTGGGAAATATTGACCTACAATTTCTAAAGTTGTTTCAATTTTTTTAATTTCATCAGAAACAACCAATTTCTCAGCCCGTTTAAGAGCTAGTTTCTCTTCAAATTCAAAGAACTCCTCCGTTAAATATCCAGTGTGATAACGAATTATTGTATTATGCCACCTAGAAAACTGCTGCAGATTATTAAAACCATCCCATAGTTTTGTCCACCCACGTTTCTGATCAACATAAAAAGGTAAAAAATAATAGGCTGGTGGCGGTATTTCTAGTACGTTATTATTTTTTTTATTTGGCAAAAGTGGCTTAAAATTTACCAGCTCCGAAATTACTCGTGAAAATTCACCTGTAATTTTTGGATAGCGCACAAGCTCACCATTACCCTCAGCGAAAAACATTAAATTACCATGTCGAGCAACTCGGTAATTAACATTCCCAATAGAAAACTCAATTAGCCCCTTACAATCTAACAACTTCCATGCATCATCAAGCTCTGGATCACAACCAAATACCCATAGCAACATCTTTGCTAATGTGCTTTTCCCAACACTATTGTCATCGGCGGTTATCAGATTGAAGCGATTCGAAAATTCGAATTGATTTGCAGAGCAGTCCAAATCGGACAGTAGATGCAGGCGTTTTAATTGTAAATTTTTCATGCTGTTTTTTTCTCAGGTTTCTTATAAGAATTTTAAAATTTTCTACTGATTTTTTTTGCATTACAAAATACTCATAATTAATTCGTAAATAACTGCACCCTTAAATTCTGTATCATCAGGAAATCTACCTATTAAAGAATGATCAGCATTTTCAAATATCGCATCGATAAATTTAGGCACTCCATACTTCTCAAATATTTCAATATTGCTTGCCACTACTTTCTTTAACTCATTTGAAATTTCTAACTGTATAACAGTTTTATCAAAGCAAGCCTTATTCTCATACGAAGTAAATGCGCGTTTCAATTTTGATTTTTCACCAAGGTGAACATTCAGTTCATTCATAACATCATCAAATAAAGAAGAAACACCCTCGATATTATTAGCCGTTCTAATATTCGACATGGTGATCTTATTAACATCTGTACTTGTCAACCCTTTGTTTTTTAAAACGTCATTCCAATCATTATAATCATATACCACAACCCCTTTCTTCCTAAGATCATCCATCAGTATTCTATAAATATTTCTTACATTTGAAAAACCATTATAATTTTTACTCTCTACAATGGCGCTTATTTCACTAACAACACGGTGATCAAACCCTTCTGCAGGCAACTTAGGAGTTACAAAATTTATGATTACTGGAACGTTTACACCAATTAGTTCTTTTGAAATTGCATCTTCAATCTCTTTAACACAATCATCATGCAAATCACCAAAACCAATAACATCAAATTTTAATAATTCATCCTTCAGCTTCAGATTAAAGCCACAAGTTGCAACTAAATTTAATTTATCAATTTTATCCTTAAATTTTTTTCCATCAACTCCTTGTAGCATTTTACCAACTACAGAATTATTTTCTTTCCCATTTTTTTTATCCCGTTTAGTAATTTTATTTACAGTCCAAGGTCTTCCTGTAATATTTTTAATTTGATTAAACTCAAAACGAACTTTGCTACAATCTAATGAATCCCCAACAACAACATCCTCATGTAACTCTACAAAAACAACGAATTCATTACCGTCGGCATATTCCTGAAGAGCGCGAAATAATGCCCAATGATACTGGTATTCATATTTTCCAAATGTCGTAGCTCCTGCAGTTTCTCTTTGAGGACTTAGAAGAGGATTTTTATTTGTTGAAGTGTTCAATTTATTTTCCAATTAAACTAATTAAAAGATATCAACAGGCCAAATAAAATATGCCCCAAATCTAGGACTGAATTTGGCCTCGCCACCTGCTACTTTCCCTTGATCCGTTATTATTGTTTTGCCATCCACAATTTCTACAAATCCCTTCTCAAGCAATTTATCAATTAATTCCTGAGTATTCTTAAGGCCAAGTTTTGCGGCTAATTTGGAGCTAGTGAGCTTGGTTGTTTCTTCTGCTGTAATAGCTGCCGTCACCACTTCTGGCTGCGGTGCAGGCGCCTGCACTTCAGGCTTTTGAACGACGGGAACCTCAGTGGGCTCTTTGATGCCAAACTTTGCTTTGTAATCGGCCTTTAAGGGGCGATGGTGTCTGGTAAATAGCTCGGCAATTTCCATGACCGTTTCAGGGCTAACCATCTTGGCTAAGCTGCCAAAAACAGTTCCAATACTTGCATTATCAACATTTGTCTTAGTTACCCATTCCAAAATTTTCTCTGCTTTAATAATATTTTCGGTATCTAATTTTTTAGGGCGAGTAATACGTTGCTTATTGCTAACCATTACTACGCTGGTAAAGCTGGGCATTAAAGTAAAGCCAAGGCGTGTAGGCAAGGGCAGTGTTTTGCTGAGCGCTTTTAGTACTTCAATGTGTTTGTCATTTTGTGCCAGCGGGCTGGGAATGCCGATTGGCTTTTTGTTATACCAAGCCGTAAATTCGCCCTGCTCATTGATTTGCAAATCGGCACTAAAATTTTTTGTTTCAATAACAAATACATCCAGCAAGCGATTAATCAGCAAATGATCAATTTGTGCCACTCGGCCATTGTGTTCAATGCGCAGGTCGTGAATCACTGCCCATTTTGTTGAGTCTTTCAGATAGAAATTAATTTCATATTCGCTGTTCTGCTCACCTAGAACACCCTGCTTGAGCATATAAATTTCTTTGGTAATTAAGTCGCGCTGATTTGCGCTTAGGTTTGCTTGGGCAAGCAGGCCATTAAGCTCGTCAAGCTGTGCTTGTTTTGAATCGGGAGATTTGAGGATCATTGTAGCCAAATATGTGTCAATACGAGCATGTAAGCATAACGCAATTATTAAACTCAAGAACCACACAAAAAACAACACTTAGTCTTATTTTCCTAGTAAGTAATTAATACGTAGCTGGCTGGCAATCGCTCATGACTCAATAACTGGCAAATCAAGTAAATTAATAATGGCTAGAGCCAAAAATCAAGCCCACACCACCGTAATCAATTCATTCTCCAGCCTGACGACATCGCTTGTCTTTGCTATTTGAAAAGCTTGCTCCCGCCCTTCTGACCATTCCCTCAGCCCCATTTTGCAAGCCTTAGTTTTGGCTTCCAGCTCGCTCCATTCCTTAGCAAAGCGTAATGCTTGCTCTGATTCAGGCAACTGGCTAAGTGTTTGGGCAATAGCAGGAGAAAAGTAGAGTTGGGCGACTTCCGTGAGTTCGGCGAAGTATTGGATGGGGGTGATGTCAACGCCGAGGTAGGCGCATTTAGATAGTGCGCAGACGGCGTAATCATTGCTGTAGGAGAGTGAAATTTGCCATGGGCCGGTGGCGAATGCGGGGCCGGTGGGGGTTTCTAGCAGTTGGCCGCCTGATCTTGACTGCACTTGGGTGTGCAGCCATAGTCTTACTAAGGTCGATTGATGGCTGGCGCTGTTTTTAAACAGCGCCAACTCAAATAGATCGTGGACAATTAGCTGCGGCATGTCCGCCATGGCACGGCGGGGCTGCCGGTCCATGCTTGGCCTTCGGGGATGGTTTCGCCTTTGACGACCAGCGTCAGCGGGCCGAGACGGGCGCCGTTGCCGACGATGGCGTCGTACAGGATGGTGCTGCGCGGGCCGACGTTGACGCCAGAGCCGATTTCTACTCGGCCAATTTTCATGATGCGGTCTTCAAACAAATGAGTTTGTGGGCCGGACCATGCGTGCATCACCGTATCGTCGCCGATGCTGACGCAATCGAACTCTGTGATGTCGGTGGTATCCATAAATACTCCGCTGCCAATCTTACAACCCATGCAGCGAAATGCCATGGGTAGCCATGGGGTGCCGCGTAAGAAGTTAAAGAAGTTGGGCACGGCGATGGATTCGTAAAGGCTGGTTAGTGCTTCGCTACGCCATACAAAGGAGGTCCACATCGGTGCTGAGTGCGGGCGGTAGCGGCCTATCATTAGCCATTTTAGCGCCAGAATAAAGATGAATGAGCCCACGCCGTATAAGACACCCGCAATCATCAGCGCCCAAAATACGCCATGAAAATCTTCCTTTTCGGCCAGCGGCATGACTTTTAATACGGTGAGATAGCCGACGGTAATGATTACCGCCAGCGGCATTACGGTGCGCAGCGCTTCGACAAAGCCGCGGGCTAGGCGACGTGCCAAGCTTGGACGGAAAGTCAGTCTATCGGCAAAGCCGCTGACGTGCTCACGGGCAGGCAGCGATAGTGCTGGGCTACCCAGCCATGTTTGGCCAGATTGCATTCGATCATTGGCTGGGGCGCGTGATTGCACGCCGATCAATACATCGTTGGGGATGATGCTGCCATCAGCCACGTAAGCGCCATTACCTACAAAGCTACGATTGCCGACCACGGTGGCACGTAGCGTCATCCAGCCCCTATCAATTTCTTCATCCCCTAGCATGACGGCATCGGCAATAAAGCTGTCTTCACCCAGTGTTAGCAAATCAGGCACCACGCCAATGGCGTTAGAGATCTCGGTGCCGCGCCCTACTTTTGCCCCTAACAGGCGATACCACCAGCCTGCGTAAACCGATGCGTAAAGGCCGTGCAAGATGTTTAAGCTGGATTCCTGAATCTGATTCGTCAGCCAGCGGCGGTAATACATTGCACCAAACAACGGCCAGCTGCCGAGTGGATTACGCGGTAGCAGTAGCCAACGCACGGCGGCGGAGCCAAGCAGTGTCAGCACAATCAGTACCGTACTGGCAGGCAGCGCCAGCATCAGGTAAAACATAAACGCTTCGGGCAGCGCAACGCCTTGCTCGGTGAGATCAAACCAATGCGCATCCAACCAGTCAATGAGCAAAAAGCTAGGGAAGACCGGCACAAAAAACAAGATGGCGACCAAGGCCGATCCACCTGCGTAAGCCAAGCCATGCAAGCCTCGAAACGCGGGATTACGCACGGGGCGAGCAGGCATCTCTGGCACGGGATCGCCACTGCACCTTGCTGGCGAGCCGCTCCAGACTTCAGACTCGGCAATTTTTTGCCCACGGGATAAGGCCGATAAGCCTTCTAAACGGCCTAAATCGGCGACATGGGTATCTGATTGCAAGACGGTATAGGAGCCAATATAGGCATCCTTGCCAATCGTAATCGGCCCGACTTCCCAATGATCGCCATCGACTCGGAAGTTTTCAAAATTGACCGAAGCACCAATGCTGGCGCCCTCGCCAATGCTAAGCAAATCGTAAGCACGCACGCTGATTGCAGCAAGGGCTACGTTGCTGCCGACCTTGGCACCAAGGGCACGTAAGTAAAGCGATTGCAAAGGCGAGCCGGTTAGGAAATACAGCGGCGTAATATCGATCAGCCTATCGGCCAGCCACCAGCGGAAATAAGTCAGCCCATAGAGGCGATAGCGGCCTGCTTTTAGCCGCCCTAAAATCAGCCACTTACCAGCAATGGCAATGGCAAAGCTGCATAGGAGGCTGCCCAAATAAACCAAAATAGCCGTCCCAACCGCCACGCCTAAGCTGTCGCCCTCTTCACCCGTCATAAAGTGATAGGTAAAAAATGGCGCCAGCCATAGCAACATGCGCAGGCCAATTAAAAATGGCAGGGTAGCCAGCTGCGCACTACCGCAAAGCAGACGACGTAAGAAAGGCACTTTACGAATCGGCTCTATTTCTACCTGCTCCGGCTGCTGCTGAGCCAAAGCATCTAAGCGAGTCGCAATCACTTGTAGGGTGCGACTCTGGTAAATCTCTTGCACCGTCATACCGGCATAAGCCGGATTACGCCGCAAAATAGAGACTAATCGGGCCGCCAGTAAGGAATGCCCGCCTAGCTCGCCAAAGAAATCATCAACCAAACGTAAGGCTTGGCCGGGAAAAAGGGTGCTGAGTGCGGCAAATAAGGCTTTTTCTGCATCGCTAACGGGCTCGTCGCTTTCTAGGTTTTTACCCGTAGGAATGATGAGCTCGCGCGCTTTCAGCGTTTTTCTATCGATTTTGCCTGACGTCAGCCTTGGTAGTTCGCTCATAAATTCAAAGCGAGCTGGAATCATATAGGGAGGTAGGCTGCGTTTTAGCTCATTTTTTAAAGCCGCTGCATCGCTGCTTTCTGCCACCACAAAGGCCACCAGCTGATCGATACCTGCTAGCTCGCGCAGCAAAACGGCGGCCGTGCCTACACCGGCAATCTGGCAAAGCGAGGCTTCAATTTCGCCCAGCTCTACCCGAAAGCCGCGCACTTTCACTTGATCGTCGGTGCGGCCTAGGCATTGAACTTGGCCTGCTTCATCGATGCGCGCTAAATCGCCGGTGCGATATAAACGCCGCTCATGCGGGAATTCTTCGAGATTTGAAAAGGGATTGTCGAAGAATTTTTCAGCGGTTAAATCAGGGCGGCCCAAATAGCCATCCGCCACGCCGGGGCCAATAATGCACAGCTCGCCAGTTTCACCTTGCGCCAATAAGCGGCCATCTTCACTACGCACTAAAAGGCCGTAATTGGGCAGCGGCTTACCAATCGTAACAGGCTCGCCACGGCGTAATTGGGCAAGGCTGGCCGATACCGTGCATTCAGTTGGGCCGTAAGTATTAAACACCTGTCGCTCTGGGGTGGCCCAGCGCTCGACCAGTGATTCTGGGCACATTTCGCCGCCCAGATTAATAATCCGTAAGCTAGGCACTTCTTGGCTGAACAGCGCCAGCAAGGTCGGCACGGCGTGCAGCACGGTGACTTTTTCTTGGTTTAATACCGCAGGCAAAGCATCTGGATCGCCTGTCAGTATTTTAGGTGCCAGCCAAAGGGAAGCGCCTACTAAATAGCTGATCCAGATTTCTTCAAACGACATATCAAATGCGCACGAGAAGCCCTGATACACCTTGTCATCCTGACGCACACCCAACACTGAGTTTTCGCTGCGCAAGAAATGGCAAATACTGCCCTGACTAATCGGCACTCCCTTAGGCTTGCCAGTTGATCCGGATGTGTAAATCACATAGGCCGGATGGCTAGGCAGTAAGCCCTTACGGCGCAGTAAATCGCCCTCAAACGGCACAGATAATTGCGCGCTACTTAATACCGGCACACCCGTGCCAGCTAAATCGCCATCGCCGATCAAGAGCAGCGCAGCGGCATCGATCAGGCAAACTTGCATACGATCAACGGGTGTATCTGCCTCAAACGGTAGCCAAGCCGCGCCCGCCTTGGCAATCGCCGCCTGCATAATCAACAGCGCAGCACCACGCGGCTGGCAAAGGCCCACAATCTGCCCCGCTTTTACACCAAACTGAATTAAATGATGAGCGGCCAGATCGGCGCGGCGGTTCAGCTCGCTATAGCTCAGCACTTCTGATTGCCAATAAATGGCCGGATGATCAGGAATACGCTGCGCCGTGCTTTCTAGCAAATCAGCCAGCGTTTCTGCACGCAAAAGTTCAGGAAGAAAAGGACCGCGAAGAATCATATAAGTAGCTGATAGACATCGAAAGAAGGCTGAATTCTAGCCAAATATTACCCCAATCATATTTATATATTTCATACCATGACGATGGAATTTAAATATATTGAAAGCTTTAGGTTATATTGCTGACGATAATGGTCAAAAAAGCCTATTTATAAATGCTTCCCCGCCTCTCTGCGGCTTAATGGTGACAATTGATCGCCCATTTCGGCCAAGAATACTCGAATAGCGGCGGGATCGTGCCATGCGTATTCCCTGAGCGCCCAGCCTATGGCTTTACGGATAAAAAACTCGGTTTCGGGCGCAAGCTGTTTAGCGTAATTTTGTAAGCGGGCAAGGTCGGTTTCGCTCTTCCAGCCCAGCTGATGCAGCATGGCAATGCGCCTGATCCAAAAATCAGGGTGAAGCAGCGCGGCATCCATTTGGCTTTGCTGGGCTTTGTCTGCTTTCGCAATCGCGCCGATTACTTTCACCAAGCCATCTACCGTATCCCACCAAGATTTCTGCTGCGCTAGGCTGAGTAAGGCGGGGATGTCTGCACCTGTTAAAACTTTGACATGCCTTGCCAGCAAATCCACGGCTATATATTGGTATTCCCGCTGCGGCAAATTCCACAGGCCTTGCGCTTCGGCAATTAATGCTTCGGCGTTGGCTGGCTTTAGTGCTTTGATCAAAGGCATCGTTGCAGCACGCCGAGCAGGGGCGGCCACGCCCAGAAAATCAAACTGATCGCGCTGATAAGCACGCATGGCGATGGCGGCGGCATCATTTGCTAGGGGCTGCATGGCAGCGTGGATACTTGTCTGAAAGGAAGTCATTTGGTCTCTTGAATATTGTAGAGCGAATGTAAGCTGCGGGTTTCACCCGAATCCTGCCAACTTGAGGATTTGAACCGTAGGAGTGGCTTTAGCCGCGAATGTTTTTATACACAGCGCTTTCGCGGCTAAAGCCGCTCCTACAAAAAACATCGAGTCTTTTGCTTAAGTTGAATCGGTGCTTCGCATCAGAGTACAGAGAGCGGTGCGCAAGAAAAACGACTTGCACACCCTATAAAACCCCAGCTCTACCCTGTTAAAAATTGGGTTTCACCCACCCGACCAGTAGCAACCGTTCTATTTCGAAAAATTGTTTAGGCTTTTAATCAAAGAAGTTAATTAGTCTTTATGGTCCGCCGCAATAAATGCCAGCTCTTCGGGGCTAAATTCGGCGCGAATATTGAGTGCGGAATGGCGGCTGAGTACGTCGACAAATAGATCAAATTTCGCTCGATTGCTCTGTGGCACTTGGGCCGCAGGCAGGGCTTGAATTTCGCGGAAGGTCTTTTTATAGGCGTCCCAATTGCCAAGCTTAAAGCGGATGCGGATCAGGCGGGCGGTGATGGTGTCGCCCGTAATATCGCATACGCGGTCTTGGTTGAGATCATCACATTTATCATAGTAAAACTCGCGTAAGCCCGCGCCACGGTAGCCTTGCTCGTTCGGGTAAACCACTGCGTTCAGCGTTTCAACCACATGGTACATCTTGAAATTAGCCAGTGATTCTGCGGCCGATCCACCCCAAACCCAGCGATAATCCAGATCAAAGTTGTGGCCCATTTCATGCATGATGCCAAAAATCCAATCATTATTAACGTTGGCCCTACTTAGCTGCTCAGGAATAAATTGTTCCATCCACAAAATAGGATTACCCGCTACGGCCCAGCCACCGGGGTATTGCGTAACGCCTAATACTTTCATCCGCTCGCCTTTAAACGGCGTGCCGCCGACCAGCTCTTGGTAAGCCTCATAGGCAGAATCGAGCCGCGTCATCCACGCGCCCCACTGGCTGTCATTGATGGCCGTAAAATCACTTGTCAGTAATTGAAAGCTAAAGTGCTTCGCGCTATTGCGCGTTTCATGCAGCTTTTCAATTTTAAAATCATCAAAAATGGCCTTGCCCGATGCCTCACTATTCCACTGCCCTAGCTTGATGGCTAAGTCGTGAGTTGGCGCATCGGCAACAAAGGTGTATTCCAGCTTACGCCAATCGCTCGTACCAGTAGAGCCTTCGCTGCTAGAAGATCCCTCTCCGTAAGCCCATTTGCGCCATGAATTAACAATAACACCTGTGCTTGCCCCTTGTTTGGGCTGCACATTCTCCATTTTTACCCATGCCGAAGCGACATAAGCTTGGCCTTGCGTCAATCCGCTCGCTGTTTGATGTAAGGCAGTAACATTCAGCGTGCCAGCATGATCTATCACCAGCCCTTTGCTATTGTTGCGACCTACGCCCTCTTCCACACGGATTTGCTCTGAGCGAGGCTGCCATTGCTCTATGGACCAGCTGCTTAAATTCTTCTCAAAATCCGTATTTGCAAATTGGGGTAAGGACAAGCCATTCAGATCAAAATTAATCGGAGCCGTGGTGCTGGCAACGCCAGCCACACCAAAGCTGACACTAGCACCCGGCGCAATGCTTGCGTTCCAGCCGCTATCACTGATGGTGTAAAGACCAGAAACCGCATCATTAGAAATGAGTTTGCCTTCCCAGATGCTGGTGATCTTGCCCTGCCAATTAAAGCGTAGCACCCAGTTATTAATCGCTGTTTTGCCGGTATTTTTGATCGTAAATTGGCCATTAAAACCACTGCCCCAGTTGCTGGTTTCTTTGTAGCTAACTTCAAAGGGGCTGCTTGCCACGGTAGTTTCATAGGCTATGGGTGTCTCTGCAATAGCGGGTGTAGTCAAAACCATTGCTGACATTATCAATATTTTTATTAGCATTTTATTTACAAATCCCAGCGTGCAAAATTACACCGGCATATTGTAACTTACCAAAAATGCTTTCATCATATAAGGCTTATTATTTAAGTAAGTTTTTATTGATTAAAATCTATAATTACTGACTTTAAAATTACTTTACTTACAAAAAACACCCCTAACTTCGTGATAAAAAACAAACTACACGCTAGCGCAGTTTTAATATTGCGGCGGGCGATTTGCTTTTATGCACCACATCGCAAGGGATCGCTAAGACGCGCCCAGCCTAGCCCTTTATAATCCCCCTACCGCTCATCCTCCGCCCCGTCTGGATTACCCATGAATCTTCGCCCCTTAAATCTGTTTGATATGCCATTAGCTGGCCCGCATATGATCGAGGCCAGCGCGGGCACGGGCAAGACTTGGACGATTACGGGTTTATATACAAGGCTGGTGATTGAGCACGGCTTAAAAGTGCCTGAGATTCTGGTGGTCACCTTTACCGAAGCCGCCACCGCCGAGCTGCGCGATCGCATCCGTGGGCGGCTAGCCGAGGTGTTGGAATCTTTCGAGGGCGAAGAAGCACTCGATCCGTTTTGTGAACAGCTATTAATCCAGCACGCAGATCGACGAGACGAGGTAATGCGCCGCTTGCAGCGCGCCATTGCTAGCTTGGACGAGGCGGCAATTCATACCATTCACGCTTTTTGCCAGCGGGTGCTTATCCAATCTGCCTTTGAAAGCGGCGCTGATTTTGGTATGGAAATCCTCAGCGATACCGGCCCGGTGCTAGATGAAATTGCCGCAGATTTTTGGCGCGAGCAGGTCTACCCCGCCGATGCGATTTACACCGAGTATTTACTTAAAAGCAAAGCCAGCCCAGAGGAATGGCTGCGCGTGGTCTATGGCCATTTAGGCCAACCGCTGCTGCATACCGTAGAGCTGGGTACGGCTGCCGATACCGCAGAATTAAGCGCCGCACTACCCGCTGCTTTCGAGAACTATCGCCAGCTTTGGAGTGAGCATTCAACAGCCATTAAGAAAATGTTGCTGGAGCTGTCTGCCAGCAAGGCCTTAAAGCAAAACAGCTATAAGCCAGAGCAATTAGAAAAAGTCTTTTTGCTGATCGATGACCATATCGCGGGCAATGGTGGCTGGCAGGATATCGACAGCAAGGAGCTGATTAAGCTCAGCAGCAGTAAACTAGTTAGCGGCACCGCCAAAGGCAAAACACCGCCCGAGCACGCTTTTTTTGAGGCCGTGGAATTACTGGCGAGCTTAATTAATGATCTGAGCACCGCTTGCCAATTGCGGCAAAAACAAGGCCTGGCCGAGCTGCGCCGCCGCTGCGATATCGAGCTGCCCGAGCGCCTAGCCCGCCGTCAGCAATTATCTTTTAACGATCTGTTGCTGCGCGTGTGGCAAGGCCTGACTGCGGAAGGCGGTGAGCGCCTCGCCATGGCCATGCGCCGCCGTTATAAGGCCGCGCTGATTGATGAGTTTCAGGATACCGACGGTATTCAATACGATATTTTCTCGCGCGTGTTTGCAGATGGCAGCACGCCGCTGTTTTTGGTGGGGGATCCTAAGCAGGCGATTTATAGCTTTCGCGGCGCGGATATTCACGCCTATCACCAAGCCGAAGCCTTGGTCGATGCCAAAGAAAGCTTGGACACCAATCAGCGCTCGGTGCCTGCTTTAGTCACTGCAGTAAACACCCTGTTTGAGCGGCCTAGCGAGGCTTTTGTTGACCCGCATGTTAGCTTTAGCGCGGTAAAAGCGGCGAGTAAACCTCGGCCTGAGTTAATTGTTGATGGCGAGAATGATGCCGCTGATAGCAAGAGCGCACCGTTTCGTTTTCAGTTTTTGCCAGAACCTGAAGGCATCTCAGAAAAAGGCGTGCAAATCAGCTGGCCCAAAGAAACCGCCAATCATCTAGCCGCCCAAATCACCGCGCAAGAGATCGAAAGGCTGCTTCGAATGGCAGGGGAAGGCAAAGCTAAGTTAGCAGATAAGCCACTCTCGGGCGGCGATATGGCCGTGCTGGTGCCCGATCGTTTTCGGGCCAAAGCCATGCAGGATGCGCTCACCCAGCTAGGCGTGCCGAGTGTGCTACGGGTAAGGGATAGCGTTTGGGAATCGCAAGAGGCCGTCGAGCTTTATACCGTGCTGGCCGCCATTAGCGAGCCAGCCAAGCAAGGCTTGGTGCGCGCCGCGCTGATTAGCACCCTGCTTGGCAACAATGCCGCTACCCTGCTGCGCCTAGAAATCAACGGTTGGGACCAGATTGCCGACGCCTTTGCCCACTGGAAAAAACTCTGGCAAACGCAGGGTTTGATCCCCATGTTTAGAGAATGGCTGGAATACCAAGGTTTGGATGGGCGCAATGTGGCGCAACGCTTACTTTCTTTGACTGATGGCGAGCGGAGGCTGACTAATCTGTTACAGCTGGCCGAGCTATTACAGGCCCACAAAGCCACCGGCCTAGAACAGCACCTAGCGTGGTTTAGCCGCCAAAATAAAAACGCTGGGGACGAAGCCCTGTTGCGCCTAGAAAGCGATGAAGACCGCGTGCGCATCGTTACCCTGCACGCCAGCAAGGGCCTTGAATATCCCATCGTGTTTTGCCCGTTTTTATGGGATGGCCGCTTGCTGGGCAAACACACCGAGGCGGTGCGCTTTCATCAGGATGACAAAGCGTGGCTGGATTTAGGCAGCGAAAATTTTGATGAGCATAAAGACAGCGCCAAACGGGAAGCCTTTGAAGAAAAGCTGCGCCTGCTTTACGTGGGCCTGACCCGTGCCAGAAATCGCTGCTATATCGTATGGGGCAATATCGGACTGAAAGATGGCCGAGGCTATGCAATCAGCGACGGCCTATCGCAATCAGCCATGGCCTGGCTGCTGCATCCCCTCGTCGGTGAACATAGCGATGTATTAGAAGCGCAAAAAGAGCATTTAAAAGCTTACGATCATGCAACGTTATTGGGTGAAATTACGGCGATGTGTGAGCAACATCCAGAAGTCTTTGCCCTGCACGATGCACCCAGCGGTGCGCGAACCGGCCTTAAAACCACCCCTGCCGAGCCACTGGTGTTTAAGCCTTACCTTGGCAAAAAACTCTACCCCACATGGCGAGTCGCCAGCTTTTCTGGCATGACCGCGCACAATCATTCCGAAGGGCCGGATAGAGACAGCGCCAGCAATGCGCCGGAAGCCGATTCATCCGCAGCGCCAGAAGGCCGCTCAGTATTTAGCTTCCCCGAAAGAGAAGCCGCCGCCACCGTGGCCGGTACTTGCCTGCACGCCATTTTAGAAGAATGGGATTGGCAAGATGCAGATACGCTGCTCACCACCACGGCCAAAGCCCTAGAGCACCATGGCATTCCAGAGCACTGGCTAGAAATCGTCAGCCAAATTGTGAGAGACACCGTTTCTACGCGGCTCGATGGCAATGCGCTAACCTTAGCCAGCATCCCGCCCAAAAACCGCGTGGCAGAAATGGAATTCACCTATAGCGTAAGCCACTGCCAGCCAGAGCGGCTGATTGCAGCGCTGCAACATCCATCGCTGCCTATCGAGTTTCGCGCCGCCGCCAGCACCTTAGATTTCTTCCATATCAATGGCTTTTTAAGAGGCTTTATCGATCTGGTGTTTGAATACGAAAACGCATTTTACGTGCTCGATTACAAAAGCAACTGGCTGGGCAATAGCGTGGCCGACTACGCCCCCACCCAACTCATCCCCGCCATGGCCCAGCACCACTATTATCTGCAATACCTGATCTACAGCGCCGCAGTGCGCCGCTTCTTACGCCAGCGCTTACCCAACTTTACCGACGATCAATTCGGCGGCGTGTACTACTTATTTATGCGTGGGCTGGGAAAGCAAGACGGGCAAAACGGCGTGTACTTCAGCAAGCCAAGCATGGAATTACTGGATGATATTGAAGTGGCGCTGATGGGGAATGCGGTGAAAACCTAAGATCTGTAGATACAGAAAAAACCCAAATCTTAAACCACGGAGGAAAAGGAGAACACGGAGGCTCACGGAGAAAAACATGAGGAATAAGTCTCCGTAGGGTGGGTTAGGCCAGAAAATACATTAAATATGTGCGCTGCCGTATCTTGGCCGTAACCCGCCGCAGCGCAGTGTCATGGTGGGTTACGGCCGAAATAGATCCGCGCTCTAATAAGCATCAAGAGCGCCCTAACCCACCCTACGATGACTCGTCACCCCCGAGTGATCTTATCGGGGGTCCAGCAGCGCTACTGGATTCCCGACAAAACCACTCGGGAATGACGGTTTGTAAATAATGTTTTTCTCCGTGAAACTCCGTGTTCTCTGTGTTCTCCGTGAAACTCCGTGTTCTCTGTGTTCTCCGTGTTTCAAGATTTGGGTTTTATAGCTACCCCGCGTGGGCACAAAAACCTGCCCACCCTACAATTTTTAAAAAGACCCCATGATTTCATTCAACCGCCCTATCGTGATGCTGGATTTTGAAGCCACCGGCATCAGCTGCAATACAGACCGAATCACTGAAGTGGCTGCGCTGCGGATTGTTGACGGGCAGATTACTGATCGCTTTGTCTCTTTGGTTAATTGCGGTGTGCGTATTCCCTCCTTTATTACCCAGCTCACCGGCATCAGCCAAGCCATGGTCAACAAGGCGCCGCCTGCCAGCGAAGTGGTTCCGGCGCTCATCGAATTTATCGGCAGCGATGCGCTGTCGGCGCACAACGCCAGCTTTGATGCGAAGTTTCTATTGGCCGAAAGCCAGCGCGTTAATCTATTGCCGCAATACCAAGGTCTGCACTGCACGCTCAAACTATCGCGCCGCTTATTCCCCGGCATGAGCAACTACAAACTCGCCACCTTGGCCGCAAGCCTAGGCATACGTTTTCAAGGCACAGCCCACAGGGCGGAAGCCGATGCAGAAGTCTCGGCACACTTGCTGATCCATATCGCCCAGCACTTAGCCCAAACCTGCCAAATGCAGCAGATTGATTTGGACCTGCTGGAAAAGATCAGCAAAACAGTCGCCGCCAAAGTGCCAGAGTTTTTAAATAAACAAAACCTGAAATCTACTGACACAGAAAAAAACCCAAATCTTTAACCACGGAGGAAAAGGAGAACACAGAGGGCCACGGAGAAAAGCATGAGAAATAAAGATTTTCTCCGTGAAACTCCGTGTCCTCCGTGCTCTCTGTGGTTCAAGATTTAGGTTTTCTCTGTGTATTTTTTGTAGCTCTGTGTCTACAGATTTTTTACCCCTACAGGTTCCCCATGCCAGACTTTGCCTTTGAATTAAGCCGTAGTTTTGAACGCCTTTGCGGTGCGCAATCGGATGAGCTAAACGCCACGCTCGCCAAGCTTTGCGCTGCGCTGGCGGCGGGGCATAGTTGTATTAAAACTGCGCCGCTAAGCAGCCCCTTAATCGGCAGGCCGGGCGAGTTTAAGCCGCTGACTCAAGATAAAGACCGCCTCTATCTCACCCGCTACTGGTGGTATGAATCGCAGCTGGCCACGCGCCTGCGGCAATTGGCAGGGGAAAAATGTGATGTGGATTTGGCTAAGCTTGCCACGCTGCTGGATGAATTATTTCCTGCATCCAGCATTCAGCCAGACTTACAAAAAGTAGCCGCAGCGGCTGCGGTGATGCAAAAGCTGACGGTGATTTCTGGTGGGCCGGGCACGGGTAAAACCACTACGGTGCTGCGCATTCTGGCCGCTTTGCAAATCATGGAAGGCAACACCCTAAGTATCAAAATGGCCGCGCCCACCGGTAAGGCTGCAGCCAGAATGAGTGAATCGGTGCGGGAGAGAAAATCTAGCCTAGCTGTCACGCCCGCCACTCTAGCCGTCATCCCAGAAACCGCTTCCACCCTGCACCGCTTACTGGGGCCGCGGCCAGATGGCAGTTTCAAGCATCATGCCGCTAATCCATTGGCGCTGGATGTGCTAGTGGTGGATGAAGCTTCGATGATCGACTTGGCCTTAATGGCGCAGTTAGTAGAAGCCCTGCCTGCGCACGCCCGCTTGATTTTGCTCGGGGATAAAGATCAGCTGGATGCGGTGGATGCAGGTGCGGTGTTTGCCGAGCTGTGCAGTTTGAAATCGCCCAGCGCCGATTTTATTCAGGCGCTCAAAAGTGCTACGGGGGTGACAATCGCCAGCAGCAAAGCACCGGCCAGCAGCGTGGGTAATGCCGTGATGAATTTAGAACACAGCCACCGCTTTGCCGCTGGCGGCGGAATTGGCAAGCTGGCGAGTTTGGTGAATTCGGGCGACGCCAAGGGCGCATTGGCGCTATTGCAACCGAACGATTTATTTGCCGAGACAGAAACAGAACTCGGCTGGCAGCCCAATAGCAAAACCCTGCTCAGCCGCTGCGATCAAGGCTACGCGGCTTACTGGCAGGCCGTGCTGGCTGGAGATGTGGACGCGGCTTTTGCCGCCTTCGATACCTTCCGCGTGCTAACGGCTTTACGCGAAGGCCATGCAGGAGTGATGGGGGTGAATCAGCAGTTAGAAGCGCATTGGCAGGCTAAAAAATTCATCCCCGAAAACAGCCTCTGGTACGCAGGCCGCCCCATTTTAATCACGCAAAATGATTACGGCGTACAGCTGTATAACGGCGATATCGGCCTGGCCTTTATTGAAAACGGCGCGCCCCGCGTGGCCTTTAAAGGCGAAGGCAACACCCTGCGCTGGTTCAGCCCCGCCCGCCTGCCCGCCCACGAAACCGCACTGGCCTTAACGGTACACAAAAGCCAAGGCTCGGAATTTGACGAGGTGATTTTATTGCTGCCAGACCAGCCTCACGAACTCCTCAGCCGCAGCCTGATCTACACCGGCCTCACCCGAGCCAAGAAAAAAGTAGAGATTTGGGGAAGCAATGATGTGCTGAGCAAAGCTATTGCCAAACAATCGATTCGGCAGAGTGGGCTGGCGGCGGCGTTGAGGTAGAGAGTACTTGTGGCGTGGTGAAACAAACCCAAATCTTGAACCACAGAGGGCACGGAGAACACAGAGTTTCACGGAGAAAAACAGGTTCTGAATTAAGGCGCTTGAATAGGTTTTAAATATTTTAACACCCAACAAACTAGATTTTTATCCCTGTCCGTGGCACGGGGCTTAAATCCTCCCCTTGAAGCACGCCGAAACGAGGAACAAGCGGGCGGGGTTTCGGCGAGGACTGTTTGAGCGAGCTTGCGAGCGAGTTCCGCAGCCGCCGCTCGATTGTCCGCAGTGAGGAGGTTTCGTGCTGGTCGGGGCGGCCTTCTTTGGCTTCGTTTCTTGGCCGTTCAAGAAAGGAAGGCCCCCGCGGTTGCTACCGCTCCAAAATCCATGTGCCGCAGGCACTAAAAAGACCTTTTTGACTTTTGCCCGCAGCAAAACAGGCGGGTTGCACCCGTCCTACAATAATCACCCCGGCATCCCATCCACAAAACACAACAACTCACCTGGCTGCATTTTGATCCATGTTTCATTGTCGGTCAGCGGCTGGGTGGCGACCATGGCGACTCGGTCGTTCAGTGTGGTCAGTTCAGAAAAATCCACACTCACATCGGTATCGTTCAAATGCGCCAGCGTAAATGGCGCTTGGCGTACTAAATAATGTAAGTCGGTGCTGCAATGCGCAAATAAGGCGCGGCCATCTGAGAGTAAAAAGTTAAATGTGCCGACCGCCATCAAGGGCTTGGCTAGCTCCGCCAAAGCTTGCTTTAAAACCGGTAAGGGCGGGCAGCTAGAAAAACGCTGGCCAAGCTCGGATAAAATCCAGCAAAAAGCGTGTTCGCTATCCGTACTGCCTACCGGCAAAAAACGACTGCTGCTTAGATCCGGCCGCTCTGGCAGATTGCCATTATGCGCAAAAATCCAGTAACGCCCCCATAGCTCGCGGCGAAACGGGTGGGTATTGGCAAGACTAATCTGCCCCTGCGTGGCTTTGCGAATATGGGCAATCACATTGGTCGATTTAATCGGGTAAGCACGCACTAGATCGGCAATCGGCGAGCTAGCTGATGGCAGATAGTCCAAAAACATCCGACAGCCATCACCTTCAAAAAAAGCGATTCCCCAGCCATCGGCATGATGATCAGTCAAGCCACCACGACGGCGAAAGCCTTCGAAAGAAAACATAATGTCGGTCGGCACATTGCAATTCATACCGAGTAGCTGGCACATAGGGCAATCCTTACTAATATATTACCAAGAAAGCTCCCCCCTCAAAAAACCTTAAACCTGTAGACACAGAGATCAGTGAGAACACAGAGCTCACGGAGAAAACCTTAAATAATCATGCTTTTCTCTGTGTGCTTCGTGTTCTCTTTTGGCTCTGTGTCTACAGATCTTTTTGCCGTGAGGGGGTAGCCTCTTAAAACAAAAAAACGCCCAAGCGGGCGTTTTTCAAGGATAGATGTAAAGCTTAATCTATCGTGCTTGAGCCCGCGCCGTGGCTAAAGCCACAGTCCACCATCACTACTTCACCAGTCATACCTGTTGAGAGCGACGATAAGAGGAAGGCGGTTACATTGCCGACTTCTTCTTGCGTTACATTGCGCTTCAGTGGCGTGCCTTCGGCAGCTTTTTTCAGCAGCGTGCTGAAATTAGCAATTCCGGCAGCAGCCAGTGTTTTAATTGGGCCAGCAGAAACGGCATTCACACGAATAGCGCGATCTGGGCCTAGCGCAGCAGCCATGTAACGCACATTGGCTTCTAGCGATGCTTTAGCCAAGCCCATTACATTGTAATTAGGAATCGCACGTTCAGCGCCAAGGTAAGTCATGGTCACAAGGGACGCACCATCGCTCAGCATTGGACGGGCGGCCTTGGCCAGCGCCGCAAAGCTGTAAGAGCTGATGTCATGCGCAATTTGGAAAGATTCACGCGTTACGGCATCAAGGTAATCACCTTTTAGTGCTTCGCGCGGGGCAAAACCAATCGAGTGAACCAAGCCATCGAGCTTGTCCCAGTGCTTACCCAGCTCTACAAAGACTTCCGCAATTTGCTCATCGCTTGCCACATCACAGGGCAGAACCAAATCACTATCGAAATCTTTTGCCAGATCAACTACGCGCTGACGTAAGTTTTCACTTACATAAGTGAAAGCCAAGATTGCGCCTTCACGTTTCGCTGCCTGAGCAATGCCGTAGGCAATAGAACGGTCTGATAAAAGACCGGTGATCAAGATTTTTTTGCCGGCGAGAAAGCCCATACAAACACCTTTAATATATGTAATTAAGACGTAGAGGGCGGATTATAAACGAATCTGCGCCTCTACATGCCAAACTTGTCAGAGACAACGATCAAGGCCCCCTCTTTCCTGCTGATGAGCGAGTCATACTCGCCCAAACTAAAAAGAGAGAACCGATCTTATTTATACAGCATAGGGCAAATCAAGAATTTCGAGTTTAGGCCCATCGACCGCGCCCAAATGCAAACCTAGCTCTAAGCTGGCGATTTGCGCGACCACCAGCACTTCCCAACGGCCTTGATCTGCGGGTGCAGCCAACATCACCTTACCACTCGCTTGACCATTCATTTCACTACTAAATACTTCTTGCCCTGCTTCTGCATGCTCTGCCGCAATACTGGCGCGATACATACGACGCTTAAGCTTACCCAGATATTGGGTACGGGCCACAATTTCTTGGCCCGGATAACAACCTTTGGTAAAGCTCACGCCACCAATCAGCTCCATATTGGCCATTTGCGCGACAAAAGCATCGCTCGTCGCTGCGGTAATCCATGGGCTGCCCGCACGAATATCGCATAAACGCCAGAGTGATTCTGCCACCGGCAAGACACCGGCTTCTGCTAATTGCTGCCAAAGCGTCAAAGCCGCGTCGCTGGCGATGGCTAATTGATAACGCTCACCCGGCAAGGCAATCACGGTGCAATGCTCTTTATGCAGCGAGGCAAAATCAGCAGCGGGTAAATCGCCTAATACCGCTGATAATTTTTTAGCGGCTAAGGGGCCTGCCACACCCAATAAAAGCACTTCCTTGCTGGCGTCTCTAGCCTTGGTTTTAGAGCGCATCACAAACATAGAAAGGCGTTTTTGAATCGCTTCTTGCAGCTCGGCTGCGATTTGTAAGCAGTAATCGTCCCCTTGGCGAAACAGCAAAAAGCTCGCCAACATCCGGCCCTTGGGCGTGGAATAGCTGGAGTATTGCGCCGCATTGTCCCCAAGGGCGCGTACATCACTAGAAAGCTGGCCTTGCAAAAAAGGCTCAGTTTCTTCACCACTAAAGGCAATGATGCCAAAGCCAGCAAGCGGGCTCATTACAGCTGCGGTGGCTAATGCTTGCATCTCGCTCGCGCCATCACCCAGTTCGCCCTGCGCCAAAAGATCTGTCCAAGCCATGATGTGCCCTGCTGTTTGCTAGTAAAAACGCCATTATAAAGATTTTCTTGCTGAGCAAGCGAATCGACGAAGTATTCCTTGTGTAAATTTTAATGAAGAATATAAACAGGCAATAGTAAGCTAAACCCCACAGAGAACATCCATCAATTGCTATTCCCTATGAGGCGGGCTTATCCGCTTAGGCGTATTTATCTTGGACCAACTTACTGAAGCAACTCAGTTACCGATAGTGCAGGAGGCTGCTCACCTGTTCTGGCCGCATTACCCGAATTTAATACAGGCTTGGCAAGCGCACCTGAGAGACGAATTTGATTCGAAATGGCTAACACGCCTGCTTGTAAGCGCCCAGAAACCGAGCCATTGAGGCGGCCATCGGCAATTTGCACAGCGCCCTGCGCATTAAATTTACCCGCCTCAAGCGCCATGCTTTGCAGCTGCACAGAGCGATCACGAATGATCATTTTGCCGCTCAAAGAATCAAAGCGCGTTTGGCCACCACGCCCAGCAGGGGTTTCACCAGCACGTAACTGGGCTACCAAATCCACATTGTGCACAGCACCATCACGTAATAAGAAGCTGGCATCCATATTAGGGTGAGCAAATAATTTTAAATAATCTGCAGCGCGATACATAAATTTCACCTCTGCATCCATACGTCCAACCACAAAAGTAGCTGGGCTAAAAACTTTACTCAGGGGCTCGCCATGAACGCCTTTAAGCGCCAGCTGCCCCAGTAAATTCCATTCATTTTGCCAAGTAAGCTGTGCCTTGCCGCTTAATACACCACCGTATGATTCTCCGCGAATATCATCAATCAGCAATCCGGCGGGCGAGCCTTCGCCACTCATATAGAGCCTTTCAAAGACGAGAGGGTAGCCAAAGGGTAGCTCCCAGCTAGTGGCTTGCATTGTTACACCAATATTCTCGCCCTTAGGTTTGATATGAACTTCAAGATGCCCCTGCTTGTCCGCCAGTTGCAAATCATCCATTGCGCCATTTTTGGCAAAGCGCATCACTCCATCAATCGGCCCTAACTCGCCTTGTTCCGAAACGACAGAGGCTTTTGTCAGCACTACATCGCCCAAGATAATCCGATCTTGTTCAAGAGCGGCAAAACGCTTTGGTAAGGAAAAAGCTAAGGCAGGACTTAAACGCACGCCCCCAACTTCCACATTTTTTAAACTTTTACCGTACTTAAATAGATTAAAAAAGTTTAAAGGGATGCGAATTTGCTCTATTTTTCCTGCGCCACCATCTATTTCCACACCGTTTAGAGTAAAAATAGGCAGTGGTTGATAGCTAAATTCGATGTTTTCTAGCTGAACTTGCGCCTGAAGTAGCGCAGAAAGCCGCTTTTCTAACTGCGGTTTGTAGCTATTTAGCGGCAAAATAAGGGGCAGAGATATAATTAATACAAAGAATAAAAGTAAACAAAACAACAGTATTCTTATTTTTTTCATCATAGCGTCTCGAATGATTCATACTTTGTGTTGACAGAATGGAGTTCGGATTCTAACATACGGGCCTTCATCGATTCCCTGATAGCTCAGTTGGTAGAGCGACGGACTGTTAATCCGCAGGTCCCTGGTTCGAGTCCAGGTCGGGGAGCCAAGTAATCTTACGATACAAGGCTCTGATGAGAAAGTAGGTAGTTGTTGTTATTCCCTGATAGCTCAGTTGGTAGAGCGACGGACTGTTAATCCGCAGGTCCCTGGTTCGAGTCCAGGTCGGGGAGCCAAATATTTAAAGGTGCTGCTGAAAAGCAGCTTCTTTTTTCTGGGGAAGGCCATATTGCCCCAGCAATAAAAAACCAAGTTTTATTCCCTGATAGCTCAGTTGGTAGAGCGACGGACTGTTAATCCGCAGGTCCCTGGTTCGAGTCCAGGTCGGGGAGCCAAATTAAAAAACCATAGCCTAGGCTGTGGTTTTTTTTCGTCTGCCATTGGCTAGCCATGCTACTTTAAGCCTCTTCCCTATTTAGCACTCTCCCTATGAATCCAAACGAATTCACCGGCCTGCAATTACTGCAAGCCATGGCCGATGGCAAACTACCCGCCCCTTCAATTACCCAAACAATGCCGATGCGCATGGAGCACATCAGCGAAGGCTTGGTACGCTTTACAGCACAGGCCGATGAGCGACATCTGAACCCTATGGGAGGCGTGCACGGTGGTTTTGCCGCCACCGTGCTTGATTCGGTGACCGCCTGCGCCGTGCACAGCATGCTGGAAGCTGGGGCCAGCTACGCCACGGTAGATTTAAATGTAAAAATGGTGAAAGCCATTCCTAAAAACACCGAGCTACTGGCCGAAGGCAAGATTTTGCATATTTCTAAGAGCATTGGTGTTTCGGAAGGATCAATCAAATCCAGCGATGGCACATTACTGGCCCACGCCACCGCCACCTGTGTGATTCGACGCTAGCCTCGGCTCAAAGGTAAATAGCCATCAAAGCGTGTGCTTTCGCCACCAAAAACAAAATCAGCCTTAACTCCGGCCATCAAGGGAGCAATGCGCGGGCGCTTTACAATCACGCGTTTTTTGGCGATTTGCCTTGCGGGTAGCAACAAATCATTCGCATCTGGATCATCGCCAATCACGGTTTGAAACGCCGCCATTTCTTTTTTAGATTTGGCGCGTTTTGTGGGGTCTGGAAACATCGGGTCTAAAAACACCACATCAAACTCGGGTACAGCAGCAGGTGGATTAAATAAATAGTTAAACGCCTGCCCTGCCAGCAATTTAGCCAACTCTTGATGACCATCTCCAAAAACCAAGCGCATTCTGCCGACGATCTTGCCGATAGCGGCATCGGCTTGTGCGCGGCGTAAGCCATCTAATAGCAGGGCAACGGCTACAGGTGAGCGCTCGATCAGCGTGACTTCACAGCCTAAAGAAGCCAAAACAAAAGCATCTCGGCCAAGGCCTGCCGTGGCATCCAGCACTCTGGGTACGTATTCGCCTTTAATCCCTACCGCTTTGGCTACCGGCTGGCCACGGCCTCCGCCAAATTGCCTGCGATGCGCGGCGGCTCCGCCAACAAAATCGACCGCTACCGTGCCTTTTTCGCCGATAGTCACAAGCTCCAGCCGCTCATTTTGCCAGCAAAGATAATGGCCAGCGCCCTCAGGTAATTCACTCCAAAGCGGCAAGCTTAAAGCAACGATTTCTTCACATAATTCAGGGCTAGCCCCTGCTTGCAATAGGCCTATCATGCCCAGCCCCCCATCATAAACACGGGTCTGTATTGATATTGCGGCCTGCGCGCAGCGGGGTCTTGGCGATAAAATAAACTCAGTTGTTGATACACGTCGGGATAACTCTCAAGCAATAAATGGGGGGCAGCGAAGAACGTTTCGCTGCACACAGCCAGACATTCTGCCGGATTTTCTGCCGCATAGAGATCAATTGTGCCCGTTTCACCCATCGCTGCCTGCCGGCTGATGGCTTGAAACGCCTTAGAAAACACTTTTTTCCAGCGCGCGTAGTTCATGCCCTGATGCAGCGGTGGGCAACCATTGGCGCTGCCTGAGCGCATATCCAGCTTATGCGCCATCTCGTGTATCACCACATTACTGCTTGGGTGATAAGGCGCTTCAATCACATCCATCATCGATAGTAAAACTGCTCCCTGATGCCGTGCCTGCCCAGATAAAACACGCATTTCCTGATGCACAAGGCCGATTGCATCGGTGTAGAGATCACGACTAATAAAGCGCCCCGGATACAGCACCACTTCCTGCCAATCATCATAAGCATCAAAGCCCAGATTAAGAATCGGTAGCGTGGCTTGCACGGCAATCAGCAAACGTAGCTCGTCGTCAATCTCTAAACCATGCACTGGCGTTATTGTCTTGGTATGCAAAAACCATGCGGCATGGTCTTTGAGCAGGGCAAGATCAGCCTCATTTAAGCCACGTAATAATGGCAAGAGCAGCATCTTTTGCCACAAACTATCTTGCACGGGCTGGCTGTCCAGATACCGCCGCCGGCTACGCTGACGCAAAAAATTAAACATAGGGCAGATCCAGCAAGAGACATATCAAAAGAGATGGGCATGGTTTTATGCAAATCAAGCGACAACCATTCCCAAAGATTTTCTCTTTAGCAATATCAGGTAAACTCGCGGACCTTACTGAATCGATCAGATGACAATGACGCTAAAAGGCCCCTCCCTACTGTTTGGCTTAGCAGCAGCCTGCTTGCTGGCGCTTAATTACCAAAAAAGCCCTACAGACATGCGTTTTGCGCTTGCAAAGCCGCCACATCTCACCGCCAGCACGCCACAAATGGAAGTACAACGTTTGCGCGCGCCCGTGCCTGCTGCGCATAGCGCCAGCATCATTGCGCTGCCCAATGGTGAACGTATCGCCTTTTGGTTTGGCGGCAGCCGTGAAGGCGCTACCGACGTCAGCGTTTGGGCCTCACGCTACCAAAACGGCCAGTGGATTAAGCCCTGGATTGTGGCAACGCCTGCACAAAGCTCTAAAGATCAGCTGCGCTATATTAAAAAAGTGGGCAATCCCGTGCCGGTGCTCGATAGCCAAGGGCGTTTGCAGCTGTTTTATGTGTCGGTATCGATGGGTGGCTGGGCCACCAGTACACTCAATCGCATGACCTCGACCGACAACGGTCACAGCTGGGGCCCCGCGAGCAAAATCATCAGCAGCCCCTTCTTTAATTTATCCACACTGGTCCGCACCCATGCTGTTCAGCTAGCAGATGGGGGCTTTTTGCTGCCCGCCTACCACGAACTAGCGCGCAAATTTGGCGAGCTGCTGCAGTTTGATAAAGACGGCAAGCTGGTCCGCAAAATCCGTATGAATGCCGAAGGAGAAAACCTGCAACCCGGCATCATTGCCTACAGCGCCACTGACGCCTTCGCTCTGCTCAGAAACAGCGGACCGTCCCGCCAGTTGCTATTGCAGCAAACGCATGATGGCGGTGCCAGCTGGTCACCGCTTCAAAATCTAAATGTAAAAAACCCTGATTCAGCGATTGCTGTGGAACGTATGCCGGACGGCAGACTGATCATGGCGCATAACCCACGCACAGACGGGCGCAGTGAATTGGCGCTCAGCGTATCGTCTGACGGTAAAAACTGGAAAAAAGTAAAAGTGATTGAAGACACCCGAGGCATGGAATTTTCCTACCCCACCCTGCTGGTTAACGACGAAATCATGGATCTGGTCTACACATGGGAGCGCTCTGAAATCCGCCATGTGCGCTTTAACCGTGCTTGGCTAGATGGAGCAAAACCATGATTGCATCAATCACAGGATTACTACTTTGGGGCACAACCGGTGCGGCGCTGGCCTGCTCTGGCTGGAAGAAAAATCGCGTTTTAATCACCATCGGCGCACTCATTATCCTAGGCTCGCCATGGCTATTGGGCCTATTGAGCTTTCCTAGCTTGGCAACAGCAGGCTTAGCCTGCGGCTTACTCTTCAAGCAAAAACTACGCCCTGCCTTAGCAGGCTGGCTGCTTATCAGCGGCTTAGCCCTGTATTCATCGGCGCTGGGATTTTGGGCTTTTGATGCCTACGCGCTGGGCTATGCGCCACAGGTACTACTGATCTGGTGCGCCATCTCGCTAGCCCTTGCTTGGCAGCAAGGCCACAAAGCTTTAGCACTCGCTTGGCTACTCGCTTTGGCCCTGTTTCCGCTTGGCGTATTAGAAAGCGTCAATCTCTGGGATGCCATGCTGGACCCGATGGCGATGATTACTGGGGCGGTTGCTTTATTACGTTGTTTGAAGAAAAAGTGAGTCGGGAGTCGGGAGTCGCCAGATTTTGCACTCCTACTCCCTACTCCCCTACTTTACATCCCTGCTTCAACCAGCATTTCGCGTGTCAGCAAGAATACAAAGCCATCGCCACTTTCGGTATCTAGCCAAACAAACGGCAGCTCTGGGAAGCTGGCTTCCAGCTCTTCACGGTTGTGGCCGATTTCTACCACCAACACGCCAAGCGGGTTTAGGAAGCGAGTGGCTTCTTCTAAAATACGGCGGGTAATATCTAAGCCGTCTTCACCGCTACCCAAGGCCATTTCTGGCTCGTGCAAGTATTCTGGCGGTAGCTCTTCTACCGAATGCGCGTCTACATAGGGTGGATTAGAGATAATCAGATCGTAAAGTTCGCCTTCAACTGCGCTGAATAAATCTGAATCCATTAAATCAATGCGCTCGCCCAAGCTGTATTCCAGCACATTGATTTCGGCCACATCCAGCGCGTCTGGCGATAAATCGAGCGCATCAATCGCCGCATCCGGGAAGGCATCGGCCATCACAATCGCGAGGCAACCCGAGCCTGTGCATAGGTCCATAGCGCGGTGAATCAGCTCTGGGTATTCAATCCACGGTGTTAAGCCGCCCTCACGAATAATCTCAGCAATAAACGAGCGCGGTACGATGGTGCGCTCATCCACATAAAATTTATACTCGCCCAGCCAAGCTTCTTTGGTGGCAATAATTTAGCGTCGTACATTGGCTCTAATCGATCCAATGGTAATTTTAACGTCGCTAAGATTAAGTAAGCCGCTTCGTCCCAAGCGTTATCCGTGCCGTGGCCATAAAAAAGCTCGGCGGCATTAAAACGGCTGACCGCGAAGCGGTGTAAGTCACGAAGCGTTGATAAATGTTGCGAGGCGTGATCAAACATGGCTGTTTCTCATCAAGTTTTATATGCCGCTAGTTTAACCGATAGTCGGGCTTGCAGCCTCTCTGCCTGTAGTCCACTAGTCCATTAGGGTATGCAGCAGGCTGTGCTTCGTGTAAATTGGAACGTTGTTCTTATTTTTCGGAAAGAAACACGCATGACATTCGCATCGCTCGGGCTGGCTCCGGAAGTGCTCAAGGCAGTCGCCGAGCAAGGTTATGAACATCCGACGCTGATTCAAGCGCAGGCCATCCCTGTCATTCTGCTAGGCCGCGACGTTCTCGGTGCAGCACAAACAGGCACCGGTAAAACAGCTGCGTTTACTTTACCGATACTCACCAAAATCGCTAAACACGCGAACACCAGCGCCTCCCCTGCTCGCCACCCGATTCGTGTGTTGATCCTGACACCGACACGCGAGCTGGCCGATCAAGTTTCTGAAAGCGTTACCACCTATAGCAAATACATGCCGCTACGTAGCCATGTCGTGTTTGGTGGTATGGATATCAAGGCGCAAATCCCTAAGCTGCGAGAAGGCGTTGAAATCCTTGTCGCTACTCCTGGGCGTTTGCTTGACCATATTCAGCAAAAGACGGTTAATTTATCCCAAGTCGAAATCTTGATTTTAGATGAAGCCGATCGCATGCTCGATATGGGGTTTATCCTCGATATTCGCAAGATTTTTGAGCTATGTACCAGCCGCAAGCAAACCCTGCTGTTTTCTGCGACCTTTGCACCAGAAATCAAAAAGCTAGCTGAAGACTTTATGCACGACCCAGAAGTCATCGAAGTTGCGCGCCAGAATTCAGCCAATGAATCGGTGAAACAAGAGCTGCATCCGGTAGAAAACAGCCGCAAAAAAGCCCTCGTTGCGCATTTAATCCGCACGCACAATATGAGCCAAGTGATCGTATTTTGCCGCACCAAGATAGGCGCAGAGCAATTAGGCCGCGAGTTAAAACGCGCAGGTTTTTCTGCCGAAGCCATTCATGGCGATCGCACACAGCAATCCCGTTTAGAAACACTGGCTGCATTTAAAGACGGCACACTTAAAGTATTGGTTGCGACCGATGTAGCGGCTCGCGGCTTAGATATTAACGAGCTGCCCTTTGTGATTAACTTTGAGCTGCCAACCAATCCAGAAGACTATGTGCACCGCATTGGCCGCACTGGCCGCGCGGGCTCTACAGGTATCGCCATTTCTTTGGTGGCACCAGAAGAAGAGAAAGCTTACCTTGGCATTCAAAAAATGCTCAAACGTGATCTGCCTTTGATTCCGGTGATTGGTTTCTCCCCGGGCACTACGCCAATAGAAGTTGCACCCACCCCAAGCCGTGGACGTGAACGCGCTCCGGCACGGGCCGCAGCAGCACCAGCGGTAGCAGCACTCACTCGGAATATGAATACCCCGCCAAGCAGCCGTGCCCGCGCGCAAAGCTACGACGATATGCCAGATGCACCATTGTCTAAACTAAAGCGCACACCACAAATTGCCGCATTGTTTTTACCGCCTAAGTATCAAGTAACGCAGTAAGCATGAACGATTTCTCCCAACACTGGACCA
Organism: Pseudomonadota bacterium; assembly: GCA_026399755.1. GTDB lineage: Bacteria > Pseudomonadota > Gammaproteobacteria > Burkholderiales > Chitinibacteraceae > Iodobacter. The sequence goes on along the minus strand of JAPLQI010000076.1, from coordinate 5,106 downwards.
CACGACTACATCAGGGCTTCCCCCTTTTAAAAGCCATGCAAGTTCAGCTATTGGGAGATCAATCCGATTGGCAATTAAGCGCTCCCTACGGCCCTAATCAAAACGACCATCACAGCGCATTTGGCGGCAGCATCAGCACGCTGGCCACCATTGCAGGCTGGTTGTGGGTATCTGAATTGGTAGGGCCAGATGTAGAAGTGGTGATTCAAACCGGCAGTACGAACTTTTTAAGCCCCTTACAGGCCGACCTATTGGCCAAAGTTTGCCAGCCCGACGCTAGCCACATCGCGCGTTTTTTACAAACGCTGCAACGTAAAGGGCGGGCCAGAATGGCGCTTGAAATCACTGTAGGCGATACAACAGGTAAGATTGCTGCACGTTTTAATGCTCAATATGTAGCGGGCTGATGCTTCAGATATCTTGCCGCGTTTACATAAATAAAGTACATTGAGCCTTCCCCATTCTTATCGCCAAAGTAATGATGATGCAAACTTACTCACTCAGCCAAACAACAGCCCCGCTGCTGTGTTTTCGCTAGTTCAAAGCGTTGAAGCTCATTGATTTTATTAAACTAAACAAAAACACCTTCTAATATAAGAACATCAATTTGTACATCTTTAAGCCGCATTTTTGCTGGCTTACTTTCTTCTTATTAGAAGAAAATATAGATCAAAACACTTACTTACAACGGTATTGGTATCCTCTTTTCTAAGTGCTGCACCACCTTCGTACAGCATTCTCCTTACAAAATTCTTATTTCGTTCATAATCACACCAAAAATCTACCCAAAGACTAGATCAGCGAGCACAAAGCTTCGTGTAATATAGAAATCTTTCTGTAAGTCATTGGTTTCTTATGGTCCTTGATCTGCTCGCCTCTTTCGCCGCTGCTTTTAATCAAGATCAGCGTCTTATCTCTCTTCAGCTTGGCGATGGTGCGGCATGGGGCGAACAGCTATTACCCCAGCGCGTAACAGGCAGCGAGGGGATCAATCAAGCTTATTGCTATCAGATAGACTGCCTCTCCCCCGATGGCGCTTTAGAACTCAAATCGTTATTAGGCTTGCCGGTGGTATTGGCAATAGAAAACGCCAATGCTGATGCGATTGAGCGTTGCGGGGTCATTAGCAAGGCACAGCTTTTAGGCTCTGACGGAGGCTTTGCAAAGTACGCACTGACGGTAGAGCCACCTTTTGCCCTGCTTAGATATCGCCGCACTTCTCGAGTCTTTCAGGATTTATCCACCGTCGATATTGTGAAACAGGTGCTGGCAGAGCATCAGGCCAAAAACCCCGTGTTTGCCTCAGTGCAAACGCTGGATTTCAAACTATCGGGCGATTACCCGCCGCGCTCTTATTGCCTGCAGTACCGTGAAGACGATTACGCGTTTCTATGCCGCCTAATGAAAGAAAGCGGTTTATCGTGGCGTTTTGAGCATATAGCAAGCGATTCCCCGCAAGTGCAGCTTGTGGTTTTTGATGATGTTTTCTCCATTCCCGAAGCTTTAGAACCTGTCGCTCGCTTTCACCGTGCCGATGCAACAGAAGAAAGCGATTCACTGACCCAATGGCACAGCCAACGGCAAATCGGCAGCAATTCGGTTTCTCTTGCCAGCTTCGACTATAAAGCCACGCTTACCCAGCACAGCCTGAACGAAAGCGCGATCGATCAGGGCGAAGGTGGGCAACAAATCCAATCAAGCTTGGAATATTACGACCCGCAAGCGCATTACTACGCCAGCGATTTAGACGAGCTTAACCACGATGCCAAGCTGCGCCAAGATGCTTTAGACGGGCAAAAGAAATCATTTACCGGCTCAGGCACATTACGCAGCCTGCAAGCGGGGCAATGGTTCCGCTTAGAAGATCACCCCGCGCACGAATGGGATAGTCCCGAGCAGCGCGAATTTGCCATCACGGAGCTTAAATTCACGGCAAACAATAACTTGCCAGCAGATTTAACCCAGCAACTTGGATTAGTTGCGCCCAGCCTGCTTGCCACTTCAGCCAAAGATAACGCGCCTTATCAAGCGGACTTTACCGCCCAAAGGCGCGGCCAGCCGGTGCTTAGCCATTTTGGTGGGCAAGAATTTACCAAACCTACCAGCCAGGGCGTACAAACAGCCACCGTAGTTGGCCCTGCCGGATCCGAGGTCCACACCGACGAATATGGGCGAATCAAGGTGCAGCTACACTGGCAACGGGCCAGCGAGCACCCCGAGTTTGGCGCTAATCTGGACGATAAATCTTCTTGCTGGATACGTGCTGCCTACCCATCAGCGGGCGCAAGCTGGGGCCATCAATTCATCCCGCGTATTGGTCAGGAAGTACTGGTCGATTTTATTGAAGGCGATATCGACCGCCCAATTGTGACGGGTGTTGCTTATAACGGCAGCCATCCAGTACCCGCCTTTAGCGGCGCTGGTGCTTTACCCGCCAATAAAACACTGTCAGGCATCAAAACCAAAGAGCATGAAGGCGGCCAATACGGCGAACTGCTATTCGATGATAGCAAGGGCGAAGTGCGCACCAAGCTATCTAGCGAGCACGGCAAAACCCAGCTTAATCTGGGCTATCTGATCCACCCACGCACCGACGGCAAAGGCGAGCCACGCGGCGAAGGCTTTGAATTACGCACGGATAAACAAGGCGCAATCCGCGCCAATGGTTTACTGATTAGCACCGAAGCCAAAAACGGCGCAAGCGGCAAGCAGCTAGACCACAGCCCAGCCCAAAGCCAGCTCGAATCAGCGCTTGCATTAGCGCAAAGCTTAGGTGAAACGGCAACCAACCAACTCGCCGATACTATCGAAACCGGCGAAGGCGATAAAACCGTCAAGCCAGACAATAGCGCAGGCGGCAAAGCCACCATCGGCCACTTGCACCACCACGTACACGCCAGCAAAAGCTTTGAAGCGGGCAGCAACACGGATAAAGACGGCAAGACAAAATCTAAAGAGCAAGCTGGCCAGCAAAAAATCATCATGCTGCATGGCGAGGACGGCGTAGCGATCACCAGCCCGCAAAGCCAGACCATCAGCGCAGGCACAAACTTAGACCTTATCGCCCAAAGAGACAGTAACCAAACCTCTGGCCGCCGCTGGATACACAATGTCGGCCAACACATCAGCTTGTTTGTAGCAGGGGTAAAAGACAAAGTTGCACTTAAACTAATTGCTGCCAAGGGCAAAATACAGATGCAAGCCCAAAGCGACGATATTGAAATCACCGCCGACAAAAACGTCAAAATAACTGCATGCAAAGAAAAAATAGAAATCGCCGCTGGGGACGAAGTGCTCTTCACAGCGGGCGGCGGCTATATCCGGCTAAAAGGCGGCAATATTGAAATCCATTGCCCAGGGGAAGTGAGTATTAAGGGCGCGAGCCATGAGATCAGCGGCGGCACAAGCCTTGGGAAAACATTTAATGAAATGCCTACATCTAAATTCAATGACAAATTTTTATTAAGGGATCAAGCTACAGGTGAAGTACTAGCCAATAGAAAGTATATGATTCAGCGAGGATTTGGAGAAAAGGAATACGGGATCAGTGATGCAGATGGCTATACCCATGAAATTAAGAACCCTGATTCAACGGAAGAAATAGAGATTCATCTAAAGGACTAGCCTTTTTTTGGCATGACCATTTATTTTGTATTAAATAAAAATAAGAAATGTGGAGATTGTAAAAATGAAGGATAGCGCTAGCAATATAAGCTTGGTTGCAAAACGAAAATTGACGGCAAATGGCAATAATAAAATTAAAGTAGTAGAAGTACAACGCTATATCGTTACTATTTATGTAGCAGCACCTGGCACACCTTTGCTTAATGATGAGTTAAAACCAGCAGGAACGTCGTTGCCAGGCCATTTGTACTATAGTGTTTATGATTTTAAATCTAAATCTCTTAGCTATGGCTTTGCACCAATAGAAAGTGGGAAAATAATGGGGCCAGGTTCTGTTCATGAAACTGATGAGGCTCACTATGTAAACCCATATTATGCACGTACTCTGGAAATCAAAAAAAGTCAATACGATACTTTTAGAGCCTTTGGGAAAGACCCCACCGTTTTTGGTTTCTCACTATATTACGAGCATGTAAAAAATAATTGTGTGGATTTTGTTTGGAATGCTTTACGCCTCGCGGGATTAAAAGCAACACTACCTTATGCAGAAATGATGGATTTTGTGGGCTTGGGTCATGAGGGTGATTTAAAACCAATTCATAATGTTGACGCAATACAGTCTATAAAACCACCATTTAAAAAAAGCAATCTAAATAAGGAAAAACATAACCCATTACCTAAAGATAGAAAGATATGGCATAAATTATTAAGTGAAAATAATGATCAGAATGAAAATAATGATCAGAAAAAATATTCTTAAATTGAGGTTGTTTAATGATTTTTAAAAAAATATTTTTATTGGTTTTAAGTGTGTTTCTTACTATTCTTGGTGGTTGTGCACCCAGCCCAGAGCCTAAGCCACCATTATCCATACCAATTAAAATGGATAAGGCAGGTCAAAAAGCCTTTATTGATTTTTGGGCAACTCCAAGTGATAGCAGTGAAAAAAACATACTGATGATAGGAGTGTCTTTTGTTGGAAAAAACACAGATGTTGATACTGATATTTTCAGGGAGATTGCACCAGCTTTAAAAGTAAAAGTGACGCGACTAGATAAAGCTTCAAAGGAAGATATTAATTTTAGATATTTTAGTATTTCCCCTAAGTCTACTTCTTTAGATAAAAAGAAAACAGCAAGCAGTCCTAGTGCAGTAACTGCATATGGTAATTATTTTGCACACCATGATTATTACTTAGCATCGATTGACAGGAAGAGTTCTGGGTTCTTCCGAGCAGAAATAGAAACTCTTGAGGATAATCCTGCATTTAAAAATTTGAGTTTTGACTTTGTTGTCGCATATCGCCTTTACGGGGGTAAATAACCTTTAGGGTCAGGTCTTACATTTGACATGAAGCAATCAATTCATCCTGCTTTGCAAACCACTGTCAATTTTATCTTATGCAAAATGTAAGACCTGCTATTTCTTTTTTAAATAAATCTATAATTTTATCCCGCCTTGCACCCCATGCGTGAGGGGTTT
>JAPLQI010000070.1 GCA_026399755.1 Pseudomonadota bacterium | reverse complement strand
GAATTAGAAGCCTGCAGGCTAATTAAGCGTGCCACTTCAGCCACCACTAAGCCTTGGCCAGCAAAAATATTGGCGCTATCAAATACACGCAATGTAAAGGGCTTATTTAGATTGGCTTGTTCACGAATAGGGCGGTATTCGGTGAGAATCGTTCTTGCCGCTTGGCTACAGTGATTAAAAATCTGGCTACGAGATTGCATCACCGTTAAACAAAAGACTGAATCAAATTCTAAAACAAGGCGGGACAAAAATAATTCGCGGATTTGCTCTACTGAAAAAGGCTCTGATTCAAAATCAGCCACACCTGCCGCAGCCTGGCGGCGATAAAAATCACGGGTGGCGGCAGGGTCGCGATTATCAATAAATGTGCTGTTATTGCCATGAATGGTAATGGGCAAGATGACTATATTGTGTTTGTTTAGAAAGTCTCTGGGTAAATCGCAGCATGAATCCGTGACCAAGCCAATACGCATTGTGATCTCCTCTGGGCATTATTTAGAATGGCCGTCTGATGCGGTCTTTGTTTTAAACAAGGTAGTGTGTTTTAAACGCATGATTTACAACAATGCGCAATGCAATTTATCACTATCATCTCAATTCTATTACAGGGATAAACCCGTATAAAAATGATCTGCTTGCAAAAATAGTGTGCTTGTATCTCTTGCGAATTAGTCTTTTAAAACAAGGTGGAATACTAGAGCCCCATCTTTTCCTCAGCAACAATGCAGAGGTGCTTTACAATAATTACTTTTTCCCCATCCGGAGATTTCAGTCATGCCCGTTAATCTGCCTACACTTGATCCTAGCCAGCTTTATCCTGTTGCCGGAGTAGAGCTCGGTATTGCCTCAGCAGGCGTTAAAACGGTTGGCCGTAAAGATGTTTTGGTGATGCGATTGGCTAAGGGCAGCCGTGCTGCTGGGGTGTTTACGCTGAATAAATTTTGCGCCGCACCCGTGCGTATTTGCCGCAGCCATCTCGCCGACACGGGTGAGATTCGCGCCTTGGTGGTGAATACCGGCAATGCTAATGCAGGCACTGGTTTGGATGGCTATGAGCGTGCTAAAGAAATCTGTTTTGCACTGGCTGAGCGCTTAGATATCAGCCCAGCGCAAGTGTTGCCGTTTTCTACTGGCGTGATTTTAGAGCCGCTGCCCGCCGCCAAAATTATTGATGCGCTAGATGCTGCAATCAGCGATCTAAAACCGGCTAATTGGTTTGAAGCCGCCAATGCCATCATGACCACCGATGTGGCGCCCAAAGCCGCCAGCAAGAAAATTGTGCTGGATGGCAAAACGGTGACCCTGACGGGTATCAGCAAAGGCGCGGGCATGATTCACCCCAATATGGCGACCATGCTGGGCTATCTGGCGACCGATGCCGCCGTATCGCAAGCTGTGTTGCAAGAATTAGTCAGCTGGTCGGCGGATCGCTCGTTTAACTCGATCACGGTGGATGGCGACACCAGCACCAACGATAGTTTTATCCTGATGGCGACTGGCCAAGCGGGGAACACCGAAGTGGCAGACACCCGCAGTGCAGATTTTATTACCCTGCGCGATGCGGTATTGGAAATCAGCCAAACGCTGGCCAAAGCGATTATTCGCGATGGCGAAGGCGCAACCAAATTCATCACTATTAATGTAGAAGGCGGTATTGATCGGGCCGAATGTAAAGCCGTTGGCTATGCGATTGGCAGGTCCCCTTTAGTGAAAACCGCCTTCTTTGCCTCCGACCCAAATCTGGGCCGCATTCTCTGCGCGATTGGTTATTCGCAGGTCGAAAATCTGGACGTGGATAAGCTAGAAGTGTGGCTGGATGACGTATTGGTCGCCAAAGACGGTGGCCGCTATGCGGGATACAAGGAAGAAGACGGCCAGCGCGTGCTGAAGCAATCCGAAATCAGCATCACCGTAAAATTAAACCGTGGTGCTGAATCTGCAACCATCTGGACTTGCGATTTCTCTTACGATTACGTAAAAATTAATGCGGATTATCGTAGCTAAGCACGCCTTTTTCTCTGTAGTGTCCGCTAGATAAAGCGCTTAAGAAACCCAGCCATTGCTGGGTTTTTTTTATAGGTGCGTTGTGATTTAATTTTAAAACTATATCGTCATCATTGCTAAATGCAGATTAGATAATCCTTCCTGACTATGCCTCTTGCTCAATTATCTTTATGTAAATGGATTCCTTGATAGCGGTGCTCGATTTTTGAATTTGTAGGGCGTGTGAAACCCGCCGAGCTTTGCGATGAAATACGAAAAACGGCGGGTTGCACCCGCCCTACGATGATTCAATGTTTGTGATTGCGTAGCAACGACATGACATTTAGCTAAATTGATAGGATTGGGGTGAAGCAGTGAGCAATGCTGAATCAATACAAGGGCTTCACTCGCCCTAAGATATTTATAATACGTTTGAACAAGAGGCATAATCAGAAAATCCTTTGTACTGGGGTATTTTTTCTAGCCCAATTATGTTTGTCCTCGTAGAAAAAAATTATATTCTTTATTTGATGGTCAGCTCATTTAATGAACTAACAAATAAGCTTTTTCCTTTAATTCGCTTACCTTGGGAGCTGTCTTTTTGTTTTAGATAGCATATCGAGTGTCGCTTATTTTTTAGCGAGTGAGTGGTTTTAATCTTAAGGAAAAGCTTGCCTATTCAAAGGTAAATTTTTTATTAGTAAATACTTATTTACTCGTCCTAATTACAAAAGTATGATGTTTGGTTTTATTACTACCGTAGTAATGAGGGTGAAGAATGAGAGTATTAAAAGTAATTTCACAGCTTACGGCAGTGGCCCTGCTGTCTACTTTGGCAGGATGCGCTACGGAGAGTTCGCACTCAATGTCTGTCGCAAAAGTGGAAAGTGCCACTAGGCCTTACGCGGGTGTGCGTACGCCTATTTCGGTTGGCAAATTTGAGAATCGATCTAGCTATATGCGCGGTATTTTTTCTGATGGTGTAGATCGTATGGGCAGCCAGACCAAAACGATTTTGATGAGCCATTTACAGCAAACCAATCGTTTTAGTGTTTTGGATCGCGATAATCTAGAAGAAATGAAGCAGGAAGCAACTCTTAAAAAGCAAGCTCAAAGCTTAAAAGGTGCAGATTATGTGATTACCGGCGATGTCACGGAATTTGGTCGCAAAGATGTTGGTGATCAACAGTTATTTGGTTTGCTGGGCCGTGGTAAATCACAGGTTGCTTATGCCAAAGTTAGTTTAAATATTGTGAACGTTACAACATCTGAAGTGGTTTTTTCTAGCCAAGGTGCGGGTGAGTACAGCTTATCTAACCGTGAGATCGTTGGCTTTGGTGGTACGGCTAGTTACGATTCAACGCTCAATGGCAAGGTCTTGGATTTAGCCGTGCGTGAAGCGGTAAATCACTTAGTTCTGGCGATTGATACCGGCGCTTGGGCCCCTAATAAATAATAGATTGGCGCAATGATGAAGAATAAATTAATCAAACAGCGAGTTTTACCTTTCGCTCTTTTGGCGAGTGTCTTGCTGGCAGGTTGTAGCACGCCACCTAAGACTTTGTATCAGTGGGAAGGCTATCAGCCACAGGTGTATGAGTATTTAAAAGGCCAAGGGCCGGAGGCTCAGATTGGCATTCTTGAGGCCGATTTGCAAAAAATCCATGCTAAAGGCAATCGGCCGCCGCCTGGTTATCATGCTCATCTGGGTTTGTTGTATTCCAGTATTGGCAAACTTGATTTAGTTGAGAAAGAGTTTCAGACAGAGAAAGAGTTGTTTCCTGAGTCTGCGACTTATATGGATTTCTTGCTGAAAAAAACCAAGCTGTAAGAGGGATATGATGTTAAAGATTGTGAAATTAGTTGCTTGTCTATCAGCTCTGATGCTGGCTACAGGCTGCGCTACGCCAAAAAAATATGACTATACGGCACTGAAAGAAAGCCGGCCCCGCTCAATTTTGGTACTGCCTCCGTTAAATGAATCACCCGATGTAAATGCAACATATAGCATGTTGTCTCAGGTGTCTTATCCATTGGCAGAAGCTGGTTATTATGTATTGCCTGTCACTCTAGCGAATGAAACTTTTAAGCAAAATGGTTTGAGTAATGCTGCAGAAATTCATGGTGTGTCAGCCAACAAGTTAAAAGAGATTTTTGGTGCAGATGCTGCGCTTTATATCACGATTAACAAGTATGGCACGACCTATATGATTATTGACAGCGTGACCGAAGTAACCGCAAATGCCAAGTTGGTGGATTTGAAAACTGGCAAGGTGTTATGGACAGGGCTTGCGTCTGCATCAAGTAGTGAATCGAGTAATTCAGGAGGGGGCTTAATTGCCGTCTTGGTTACTGCGGCTATTAAGCAGATTGCAAATAGTGTAATGGATGCTGGCTATCCGATTGCGGGGATTACGAGCAATAGGCTGCTATCAGCTGGCCGACCTAGTGGTCTTTTATATGGCCCGCGCTCTGCTCATTATGAGAAAGATGCTATTAATTGATTTTTGATTGCAGCATAAAAAATGCCAGCTCCTCTTTATAAGGGCTGGCATTTTTTTCGATTTGCTCAAGCAAGGCCAGACTGATGCACTGAATGAGCGGTGTATTGCCTTGCTATGGCTTAAGCCTTCTTCAAAAAACAAGCCTTCAGCATAAAGTTGCCTGCATCCATACGGCAATCTACTTCATGATCTCCGCCGGATACCAAGCGAATGCTTTTCACTTTGGAGCCTTGTTTCAGCACGGTGGATGTGCCTTTTACTTTCAAATCTTTAATCAAAACCACTGCATCGCCATCAAGCAGTACGGTGCCGTTGGCGTCTTTAACGATGGTGTCGTCGCTGTCATCATTGGCAGCGGCTTGCATAGGCCATTCAAAACCACAGTCTGCACAGATGTAGTTTTCTGCATCCGGATAGGTGTTTTCTAATGTGCATTGTGGGCAAGCAGGGATATTCGCCATGATGTTTTTTCAGTTTGGTTGCTTTTGATCGGGCTGATTATAACAGTTGCCATCACTGAACGCCCTACATGGGGCAGCAGGTCTGTACGTGTACTTTGCACTTTATTGCGGCTACTCAATAGTGGGGACTTGTTAATTCAGGCACAAAGGGGGATATAGCCCCCTTTGTGCGCAGTCAGTTAGCGTGGGCGAAAACGAATACCCAGGCCATTGATGTATTCGCTGCTATGGCCAAAAAAGCTGATGATTTCATTTTGTGCTGGTGCTGTAAAACTGAATGGTTTTAAATTGCTCACAGATTCTGCTTTACCAATAGCGGGTAATAAACGTTTATTGGTGCGGATTTTAAGCTCTGCAATACAAGTGACATTACCAAATTTGTATTGCCCGAATTGCCCCGATACCTCGGTAATATATTCATCGCTGGCAAAGGTAATGGTGGTCAGCTGCCCGCCATTGCCTCCATGTTGTGGCATGGTTTGGTTGTCATATACGGCTTGTATGGCATCAATCACCCAGTCAGAGCGAATAAAGAGCTGCGAAAGTCTGGCATTGGCCGCTGGATGATCGTCAAAATTTTTGCTTTGTTCTCCCGCCGGTCCTTCCTGCCTTCCTGCCAGCCATTCATCACGAATTTGCTCTTTAAAGTCTGAATAGGACCAATCCGAATCTGGATCAAATTGCTTAATCTGCCCATTTTCAATGTAATCAAAGTATTCATAGTGCTGGGTATCATCTGCTTCGTAGCGATAAGATTGAATCGTTGCACAGAATTGATCGCCCTTGGGTTTGGGATTAAATAATTTGTGAATCTGATAATAATCCGGGGTCAGAAAGGTGACTTCATCGGTTTGGACAGTCACTTTTCCCCATGGTGTTAAAAGCTGAGGGCTGAGCGCTGCAAACAGGGAAACCTGAATTTGCCCATACAGCACTTTGATCACGGCACAGGCATCACCATGGTCGTGAATGGGCGAGCCATTGCCGGCTGGCCATATTTCTAATACATAGGGTTGGCCGGGTGAATCGCCCAGATTGGTATCAATTGTGACGCGCAGATAGCCAAACTCTGCTGGTTTTTCTGCTAATTTTTTGTAGCAAATACAATCTGGCGTCAGGATAGAGTGTTGAATGGCTTCGGGGAAATCAGGAAAATCGGCTGGGCGCAGGCTCATGCTTTTGCCAGCAACATTGGCATAAAGCCGCTGGCAAGCTTCTGGCAAATCCGTAATCACACTGATTTTGTTGTCAGCCAGCAGCTCCAGCGTTACATCGTCCATAGAAACAATATGCGGCGATGGATCAAGATTGACAGGGATGGCCAGCAGCTGCAGCTTACTGACTTCAGTATTTTGAATATTAATAGTATTGATTTCTGCAGTTTTGAGCTGCTTATCTGTGGCCTGCGCCCAGCTGTATTCAAAAAGCATCAGCGTGCGCAGCATCTCGCCCTTGCCGTAGCGTATCCGTTTGTTATTGCTGTCGAGGCTAAGCCAATAGGGCTGCAGCTCGCCGTTTGGGTTGAGCCCGACCCCGGATTGCTTGGAAATTTCAACGCCGTTATAGAGAAGGCGAACGCCGCTGGCTTCAATCTCCAGACGGACAACATTGCTATTGTCGCTTTTCAGCTCGATAGCAAAGGCATTGAATGAGCCGGGCTGAACCGATACGGTTCCTTGTCCTTTTACCGGAAACTTGGCCGTGTTGCTGCCCTCAAACGAGCTATGGATCAGATGCTGTACTTGCTGGTGTGGCGTGGTAGCGAGCTTCATTTTGACCTCTTAAAAGTGGTTTGCATTGAGCCAGATTGGGGCCAGTGCCCATCACAGGCTTGGATCGGCTTAAACACGGCCCTATGGGCGTTCTAAGTTGATATATCTATTCTTGACAGATTAAAATTTATATTTTGTAAGTTTGTATTGTATTTTATTTACAATACACTTACTTTTATAAATCTTAGAAATGATGATAGTTCTTAATTTTTGCTTTGTTAAAAAAAGATGAGGCAACAGAGTCTGGGCGTAGCAAGCTGCTCATTTGCTTGCTGCAAAGCATGATCTGTAAGGGGGAAGGAGTTGTTCAGAGGGCGGGCAGTGGGCATAAAAAAAACCCAAGCCTCGCAGCTTGGGGTTTTTTAGGACCGACTATTCAGGTATTAAAACGCTGGAACAATCGCGCCTTTGTATTTTTCAGTGATAAACGTTTTCACAGCAGGGCTGTTTAAAGCCGCAATCAGTTTTTTCATCGCTGGGCTGGCTGCGTTATCTGGACGGGCCACTAGGATGTTGGCGTAAGGCGATTGTGCACCTTCGATGACCAGAGCATCTTTGCTTGGGTTGAGGTTGGCAGCAAGGGCGTAGTTGGTGTTGATCAGCGCTAAATCAACTTGAGTCAGCACGCGTGGCAGGGTGGCAGCTTCTAGCTCACGGAATTTTAGCTTCTTGCTGTTTTCTACGATATCGCGGCTGGTAGACAGGATGTTCTTGCTGTCTTTCAGCTTAATGATGCCGGCTTTTTCTAGCAGCAAGAGTGCGCGGCCGCCGTTGGTAGCATCGTTAGGGAGGGCAACGGTTGCGCCTTCGCTCAGATCTTTTAACGATTTTACTTTGCTGGAATACGCGCCAAATGGCTCTACATGCACCAGTGCTACGCTTTGCAGATGTGTGCCTTTGCCTTTATTGAATTCTTCCAGATAAGGTTTGTGTTGGAAAAAGTTGGCGTCTAAGCGCTTTTCTGCCAATTGCACATTAGGCTGCACATAATCGGTAAACACTTTGATTTTTAGCTCTATGCCTTGTTTAGCCAGCTGTGGTTTTACAAATTCAAGCAACTCAGCGTGAGGAACAGCCGTCGCACCAATGGTGAGTGTTTCGCCAGCTTGGGCATTAAAGGCTAAGGCAGCGGTTAGCAGTGCAATGATCTTTTTCATAAAAATTTATTTCCTAGAAAGGTAAACACCAGAAAGCAGTTCATGTTTTAAGACATTTATCTGAGCAAAAGTTCGGCCGTCATTCCGGCTAATTTATTTGCG
>JAPLQI010000096.1 GCA_026399755.1 Pseudomonadota bacterium | reverse complement strand
GACCTCTATTTTTGCCATCAGCGCTTCGGGAGAATCGATTTGAATACCCTGCTGTTAAACGCGTAAAATGTGTTACCCATGTGTCCGCACGTGTGTTACCTATGTCTCCGGTCTATACACTTCGCCAAGAAACGAAGCCAAGCGACAAACTCAAAAATACGAAAGCCCCTACGCTGCGGACAATCGAGTCGGCGGCAGGCGGGATTGGCTCGTCCCTCGCTCCCTGGCCGAAACCCCGCCCCGCTTGTTCCTCACTCCGGCGTGTTTCAAGGGGAGATTTAAGCCCAGTGCCACTAGCTGCGATACGAATTCTAATTGCTGGGTTTTGAAATACTTAAAACATACAGAATATTTTAATTCAAGCCTTGTTTTTCTCCGTGAAACTCTGTGTTCTCTGTGCCCTCCGTGGTTCAAGATTTGGGTTTTTCTTCGTAACATCAGCTAATAAGCAATGCGCAGTATGCCGTTTCCGCCTCATCCATCCCGCTGCATAGCTAACATCCCCTTATCCTTTTCCATTGCCCTGCCGCCATATCCGGTGTGATATCGCTCCCAGCGCAGCCGCCCTCTATCGTGCACTGGTACAGGCCATTGCCAAATTTCGCCCACGCCCCCCAGAGTAAATCTTTCTTTGCCACCCATGCGTAGTCACAAGCGTCGATCGGTGGGCTGGGTAAATCGCCTAGCGATGACCAGTTGATCTGGCTGCTGAGGGTGATGTATTGCGTGTCGCCGTAGCTATCCTGCCAATCGATGGCAACCTGTACGCTGCGCTCAAGCTGGTAGAGCTTTTGTGGATCGGGCAGGGTGGCGGCGGTGGGTGGGTTTTTTGTAATCGGTGGGCAGCCAAAATCAGGTGCTGGCTGAGCGGGCAAGCTGATGTCTTTAATCAGGGTGATACGGCGGTAGCTGGCGGTTTGCCGCTGTATGGTTTCAAGCCCCGCATTGCTTGTGCCCTGATCGCCGCTGACGCTCAGCCCGCCAGAGGTGGCGCTGCTGCGTGGGCAAAGATTGCTCTGGCGTAGTTTTTCCAGCTTGTCCTGTGCAAGGAACAGTGCTTCATTGCGGTTTTGCGCAATGCTGTTGTTTTTTAGGGCGTTGGTTTGCAGGGCATTTAATGCCAGAGCCGCAATGCCGATAATCAACAGCGTGATCAGGATCTCCAGCAGGGAAAAGCCGTTTTGCTTTGGGCTTAGCATTTGCCGTCCTTACAAAAGTCATGCCAGCTGCCTGATTTATTGCCGCTGAGATCGCCGCCCGCATTGGCACCAATAAACATGCGTTCATCGTAAGCAACGTTAATAGCTCCGCTAGAGCCGGTGCCAGGGTTTTGCGCGCAAAGGCCATATACACAGTCGCCTAGCGTATTGTCGAAGATGCCATTTAAAGCGCCTTCAATATTGCCATTGACGGCCATGGCGCCCAGCACCTGAATGCTGCCGTTAAAATGGTTTGTAAACAGCATGCCGCTAATCAAAAGGCTGTCAGAGACTATATTGCCGCCCGTGCCACCTGCTGTAAGTGCATTGCTGCCTGAGCCGCCAACTACCACAATGGCGGGGGCAAAACGGGGATAACTGCTGCCAATGGCGCAGTTTTTGGGCGGGGTAAAGTCCCCGTTAATCCATATCAGACCAACGGCGGCTGGGCAGCTGCTGACGGTGCCACTGCCATCGGCTGGATTGATTTGTGTGGCCTGTTTTTTAAATTCTGCTGGGCTCATGCCAAAAATTGCGCCAAAAAGTTGGGTGTTACTTAGCGTGGCCAGCGGCGTGTTGTGGGTGCTGTCTGGGCTGAGCGGCGCGCCCCAATAGCCAAATTCCTTCCCGCTGGAGACATTGCAAAGCGGGTTGGGCTGGCCGGAATTTGGACTTAGCGTCATGCTGCCGCTCATATCCACATGCCCCTTAATGGTCAGGGCAATTTTTTTGGGGTTAAATTCGGCTTTGCGCGGAATATCAAAGCCCCGCCTCACGACGGCGGCCGTTTGATCGCTGCCGGTATCGGCGCAAAACGGGCCTTTATCGCTGCTTTCATCGGCGCAGCCTTCACTGCTGACGATGCCATTTTTTAAATCTACACTGCTGCGCCAGGCCGTATTGTCGGCATTGATTTCCAGCGAGCCTATTTTTTGAAACAGGCTGCTGTTTTTCTTTGAAAACAGATAATTATTTTTTTTGAACTGCTCAGAGTAATCGTAGGAATCGCTATTCACGATTACCGTATCCCAGCCGCAGTTATTGGTACCGAGCGCTGGCGGTGGGCCCGATTTTATTTTCTTTAAAATAATGCCGTCGTAATCGGGGTTTAAAGTAATGGCCTCAATATCACGGCGTATTTGCAAGAGCGTAGCTTGCGAGCCTGCTTCTGCCGCTTCAAAAGCCTGTGTTTGTTGATAGTGATTAACCGATGTTTTCTGAAAGATATAGCTATTTTTATTGGTTGATAAAACAAAAATAGTGGCGATTAAAGTCAGCACTAGGGTGACGGCCAGTGCAGCAATGCCTTGCTGATAAATGGGGGCTTTCATCATGGATATCGCCTTATTCCTGTAAAAAAGGGCGATTGCGTAATTGCACATTCTGATTCAGATGCGTTTTGAATTTCCCTGCATTATCTGTGGCTTCTAAATCAATATCTAAGCTGTTGATCACCATTTTTACTTCATTGCCTACTTTCTCAAAAGAATGTTGAGGCGTGATTTTAAATTGAGTGATAAGAATATTGCGGGGGCTGTTCAGGGCCTGCCACTGGCCATCGCCGCAAGTGCTGGCCTCATTTGAGATCAGCATATTCACAAAGCTGCCTGCTTTATTTGATGCTTTAAATTGAAAACCATGCGTGTTTTTATTAGGGAAATCAGGGTTATGGTAGCGAAATAAAACGCAGCTTTGCTCTGGCGTATTAATAATCCATATTTTGCGCATTTCGCTGATTTGATTGCCATCAGGATGATAGCCAGCGCGACGCAGATCGCGGCTGATTAAAGACAGCATGGCTTGCGTGTCCTGCTGCAAAATAATACTGCGCTGGGTATCTGTGCTGGTGAATAAATTGCTCAGCGACAGGCTGGAAATGCCTGCAAGCAGTAATAGCCCCATGGCGGTGGCCAGCATCATTTCAATTAAAGATAAGCCCTGCTGGGAATGAAATCTTAAATGCATTCCGCATATTTTCCAAAAACAATGCTGCCTTTGGGGCGGCATAGGGTGGATAAGCCGGTTGCGGTAATTTGTAATTGCAGCTGGTATTTTCCGGATTGAAACTGAAGAAACTGCTGCTGCGTAAAATCAGGCAGGCCATTGTAATTATGGAATTTATTTTCTTTTAATGCATCGCTTAATGAAGTTAATTCAACCCCCCGATGCTCTTCTGATTTTTGCTGGCGCAGCAGGGTGCTGCCTTCACCGCAAGGAGCAACAGTACAAATTTGCAAAGACCAGCTTTGATTGTTCGTGCGTTTAGCCACATAAAAAACAGCGGGGCTGCGTGCACCGCCAAATTTAACCGCCGTGCTGCGGGCAAATAGCCAGTCATTTTGTGCTTCTAAAACAGCGGCTTGCAAGCGATAGCGCTGCAACATGCCGGTAAAGCTGGGGATGGCGATGCTCAGGATAATGCCCAGCACAATCAGGGTGACCATTAATTCGATTAAGCTAAAAGCGAGGTGTTTGCGCATGGGGCAATTTTTTGTGCTGCAGTTGTTGAGGTATAGCATTGGGCGATGCCAGTCGTATATTGCTTGGTGTGTGGCGGACCGGAGCCGCTTAACGAAGGGGGCGGATTCTACTCTTTAATAAGGAGTATTGCCGCTGGGTTAGATCAAAGGTTGGGTAGGAATTAACGTCAATCAGCCCCGTAAACTAGATTTACGGGGCTGTGCAGGGGATTAGATATATCTGACCCAGCGAACAACCGAGCTGGATGCGCTGCCATTGCTGCCGGAGCCAGGGGTGGAGGCTGTTTGGTCTGCTTTAAAGCTGGCAGGTAAATTGGTCAGAATAATATTGGTACTGTTTTGAATGGTATTGTTTGTTTTAGAGCCTAAGGCGAGGGCGGTGATATAGCCGTGTATCTTTGTGTCGCCCGTATTGCCATATAAATTGCCCGCCCAAACGCTGCCATAAATATCAGAGCTATTGGCAAAGCTGATATCGCCGCCCTGGTAAACATCATTCAGTGTGCTGCCTGCCATGGTAGAGAAATTACCAATCCCGCCATCAATATCGCTATTCCAGCTTGTGGCTGAAGCACAAAACTGGCTTGGATTTAATCCGTAATAAGTTTGATTGCAATAGCCAAGCGGTGAATAAGTAGTCGAGCCAACCCGTCCTGAATAGCCCGCATAATTGGGGGCATAGATTGTGGCTGATGCTGTGGTTTTAAAATTTAAGGTAGTGATAAACGTATTGTAATAAGTACCATTTTGCACCGCTAAATTACCTTCAAACCACGCTACGCCGGGTGCAATTCCTTTGCCATTAATTGTCCATAGTTTTTGGCTGCTGTCATAAGAAAAGCAGGTGTTTGAGCTTGAAAAACCCTCACAAATTGTTTTTTGTGTATCAAGGGCGCGGCCTGTGCATTGAGCTGCGGATACTGGGCCTGATACCGCAGTACAAAGATAGTCTTTCTGGCTAGTGCCAAAAGAGCCAATAAAGTAGTCGCCTTCGGCAATGCCGCTGATTCGTTTGACCTTTACTTTCATATAGCCCTTGCTGTCTGTATAGAAAGCGTAATTGGCTAAATCTTTATAGGCATAGGCATTAAAGCTATCGTCGGGGGTGAGCGTGACAACGGGCACATTCACGATTAAATCCGGCACAACGCTGATCATACTGGTATCAAACCAATCCCCCGGTTTACTTACGCCCAGTTTTACTTTGTCAAATTTGGGTTTGCCCGTTGCGCCTGTATAGCCTGAGGTCACGTCAAACTGGGGCAGGGTGGTGATTTCAAAATGATCGGTAGTAGGGTTAAAGCTATAGGCCGTTTGGTATCCGCTCTGAAATTTTGCGCCACCATTACTGATGTCCAGCGCGCCACCCGCCAAAAGATCGAGCACTTCTGCCGAATTTTTAACCGTGATATTGCCATTGGCGGCGGCATGATGAATGGTGCCGTTATTGTCCAGTAAGATATTGCCGCGGGAGAGCATGGCTTTGGAGCTGGTACTGCCTGTGAGCGTGATATTGCTATTGGCGTGCAGCAAGCCAAAGCTGCTGCCAGAGGTGATTGTAATATTGCCGGTAGAGCGAATAACGCCAACGCCAGTAATTGAATTTCCACTGGTTTCAACATCGCCGTTTACACGGATTTCCATATTATGCACATCACCTTCAAATAATTTGATGGCACCGCCCAGCTTCAAATCACTATTGAACATCACCACGCCTCTGGATGGGAGTGCGGGGGGTGTGCCTGGGGTGACGACAATGCTGGCCGCCAGCCTTGAGCTGGAAGCAAGGCTGGTGCTAGTGCCTGCCAGACCGGTGACCACAATATTAAATTGGCTTGGTGGGCCTGCTGCTGCGCTGGTGACTTGCAGAGTAATATTGGGCACGCCGGTGAGAGCGATATTTTGCGGTGAGGTGGCCGCCGCTGTTGCCAGTGTTTGCAGCTGAGCGGCCGTCATGCTGTTAAAAACAGTCTGGGCGATATCCAGCCCCTGCCATGCCCGCATCTGAGCCTGAGTGGCGGCCAGCGAGGTGTTTTGCTGCTCCTGCATTCCTTTTACATAGTAATTAGAGCCCAAAACACTTGCGCCAAGTGCCAGGCCGACAAAAATAAGGATCAGAACTGTCGCCATGCCTTTTTGCGGGTTTTTCATGGGGAAACCACCAGATTGGATAAGCAGCTCTGCGAGCTGACAAGCTGCCCGATTGCATTGTTTGATTGAATGGTGACGGTGGCTTTGCCTGGGCTGGCATAGCCAAACTGGCTGCATGTGCCCGCAGTATTGCTCAGCACAAAATTAAAAGTGCCAAGGCTGGCAAGCGGCTTGGCGGAAGCCCAGCTGGCCGTTGACCATGCGGTGAGGCCTGTGCAGTTGATGGGGCCAAGCAGCATCAGGCCTTTGTCGGGCGCAGCAAACAGGGCTGAGCATTCAAAATTTGTTCCCAGATTACGTCGCCAGACTAGGGCATTGGCCGTTTCGCCACTGGCTGTAACCGTGCCGCTGAGTTTGCTGGCCGCAGAGAAAGTCGCCCCTTTAAGCGCAATAATATTGTCACTGACACTGGCGTTGTTAATACCAAAGCCGGCGTCTTGCAGCAAAATGGGCGCAATGGTCATGGCGCTGGTTCTTTCAGCGTCTTGTTTGCTGATTTGGGTGGTGTCTGCCGTAATTCTGATTGAATGGCGAAACAGGGTCAGCATGGCCAGGGCTGTAATCAGCGAGATGGTAATGCCGACCAGCATGCTGATTAAAGAAACCCCGCTTTGCGATTTAATTGAGCGAAATAACACCATCGCCCCCAATCAGTTTCGCATTTGTTTCATCTTGTTTGGTGGTCAGAACAGAGGCTGTAATCGGCGAATTGGCAGCCGCAGGGATATTAATCGTTTGCCCTGCAACCGTCGCAGTAAATGCATTGCGCTGGCATTGGGCAGTTAGTGCCACATTTTTATTCGCGACCGAAACCGAAGGGCTGGCAGCGGCACATAAAGCACTGACGCCCTGTGTTTGTGCGGCTGAGCGCAAGGCAAACAAGGCCATGTTTTGCACTGAGGTGGTTTTTTGTGCCACGGCTGTTTTGGCCACTAAAAATGTCAGCCCAATCATAATCACGCCGAGCAGCACAATGGATACCAGTGCCTCGATCATGGCGTCGCCTTTTTGTTTATACAAGCTTGCCATCAATGCGATCGCCTTTTTCTGTAATGGTGTAGGTCAGCGCTCTGTCGGCAAGACCTGTTCTGTCTAGCTGTATGGTGGTGATATCGCTGCTTGCGCTGTCGCTGATGCTGACCGCGGCATTTTTTGCAAAAGCCGCCGACCAGATTGCGTTGCTGGCCGTGCAGCTGCCACCTGCCACATTACCAGCGCAGATAAAGACTTTTTGCCCGGTGATTTGCAAGCCAGCTGCTGTGCCGTTGGCGTTTCTGATGGCCAGTGCTTTGGCTTTGGAGTGTGCCATTTTTAAAACGCTTTCTGACTTTTGCAAATCACTAGAGACCAGCCAGGAGGAGCCAAGCGAAACGGTTGCAAGCGTCAGC
Organism: Pseudomonadota bacterium; assembly: GCA_026399755.1. Classification (GTDB taxonomy): domain Bacteria; phylum Pseudomonadota; class Gammaproteobacteria; order Burkholderiales; family Chitinibacteraceae; genus Iodobacter. The sequence continues at coordinate 37,756 of JAPLQI010000096.1, read as the reverse complement.
ATGACAAAAATCACCATGGTCACCATTAGCTCGATCAGGCTGAAGCCTACTTGCTTACCAGCTTGTGAATCCACAATCGGCTCCTGTTGCGGTTCCGGCGGTAGCGGAAGTCAGCTTGAGTGTGCAGGTGAATTTGGTGCTGATGGCGGTAAGGCTGTAACTGTTTCTGTCATCCGCAATACTTGTTTTGTAAGTAAAAGCGGGTTGAGAGGGCTGCCAGCCGGTGACTAATGCCTTAGTGGCTTCCGTTGTATTGGTGGTCAGCTCGTCAATGACCTTGCCATCGGCGTCGGTGAATTCGTAACTTAATCTGCGCTGTAGTTTTTGTTCAAAATAAAGCGATAAAGAAACTAAATCACCTGCTGCAGATTTTGCTGCCGCCTGACGGATATAGCGCTGATAACTGGGAATGGCAATCGAGGCTAGAATGGCGATAATAGCCACAACAATCATCATTTCTATTAAAGTAAAACCATTCTTTTTCATAACTGCCTAAAATATGCTGAGTTAATTAAATATTTTATATTTTTAATCGTTTTGGTGAAGGCTAAAACTATAAAGTTTGCTCTTTATTGAGTGCGTCTTTGTTTTTTTTGATCTGATTCAAATTTGCGTTATAAATTTCAGTTGCCTGTGTTTCTGCCTGAATCTGGCTCAGCAGGTTTTCACGCAAATTAGGTTTTTTTTCTTCTGCGGCTCTTTTATAAAGCTTGCTTAATTTTTCCCTGGATTCTGCAATGCTTTTTAAATTGCGCTGCTCCATTTTGTTCAATATGGTCAGTGCTTCATTAGGGGGCGGGGTTGCAGGGCTGGAGGCTTGTGTGCCTGTAGCGGTAGAGGGTTTTACAACGTGCACTTTGGCCTTGGGCGACATCGACGCCGCATCACCAAATGTCACACTGCCATTGGCTTCTCTTTGTACATACACCGCAGATGCCAACAGGGTGCCGGATAAAAAGAAAATGCTTAAAGCAAAAAGGGTGCGGAGCATGGAAAGGCCTTCAGCAGGTGGAGTGCTTTACTTGTCGTGATGTGCCACATTTTGAGTTTTTTATTTTTGCCAGCACTGGGCCGGTGAGCCGTTTGCATTGCCATTACTGATGGTCATTACCAATTCTGTGCAGCCTGTGTCTTTGCTTTGTGTTTTGCCTGCTTTAGCGGTAATGACATAGCTGGAGCCTGTGGGCTGACTGACCTTCACTTCATAAAACCCACTGTCGCTCGTGACGGCGCCGCTGCTGTTGCTTAGCCTGAGCCCGGTTGTACCAAGATCGCTGGTGTAAGCGGTATTATTTGCCCGCCACTTTTCTTCAGCTTGCTGGATTTTGGCAATCATCACTACTGCATCGCTGCGCCGGCTTTTTCGCACGCTGTCTTGGTAGCTTGGAAGGGCGATGGCAGCAAGAATGCCGATGATTGCCACGACAATCATCATCTCAATAAGTGTAAAGCCTCTGTTCATAAGGAATTCACTTAGGGTGTTTTATTTACGTAAGGTGATATTAGTGGTATTGAAGAAAGGCGGCAATCTATTTGTGCTATATAAGCAAGTTGTTATTTTGATAATGGGATGTGGTAAGTATCGTGAAATTATCTATTTGTAATGGTGATATTTTTTATGTATCTATTTGTTTTTAAATGGAAATATGATTGGTTTGCTCTTTGGTCCAGACTGCTTTTTTCTTGGGTTTGAATAAGGGAAACGTAAGTTATTATGTGTTTTTTTGATTAAAACAAGGCTGAAAATTTCGAAGTGGTATTGCTTGAATTAAATTGAGATAAAAAAATCCCCAGCAAGGTGTGCTGGGGATTTTTGGGGTTTGCTCAATCACTGCAGCATGAATGGAGGATTTACTCCTGGCTCATTTTTTGATGCGCGGCGCGCCCCAGTCTGTCGTGAACTGCCAGCCAGGCGGGCTCATCAGGCGGAAGCACTAGCAAAATAGCATCCAGCCCCTGAGTATCTAAATCGCGCAGGGTGGCGTAAATCATTTGCGCGTATTCATCGGCGTTATCTGGCATCAGGATATGTAGCGTGGTGTCATCCTGTGGGACTGGCGCTTGAGTATGTAAAACCGCCAGCTTTTGCCCCGCTCTTGCTTGGGCTGCAGCCGTCATTTGTGCCTGATTGCCGGTTAATAGCGTGGTGCGCGGTGCATAGTGTGAATCTAATAATCCCGAAGCACGAATCTTGGCACTGCTGGCATTTTGTAAGTGCTCAACACCGTGGCCAAGCACGGCCTCAATGGCCTCGCGGGCGACTCCTCCGGGGCGCAGCAAAACGGGGCGCGGGCCGATCAGGCTGATAATCGTCGATTCAACGCCCACATCACAAGCGCCACCATCCAAAATCAGTGACACACTTTCTGTGCTGAATTCATCTCTTACATGCTGTGCGGTAGTGGGGCTGACATGGCCAAATTGATTGGCCGATGGGGCGGCAATCCCGCCACCAAAACGCTGCAATAGCTCGTGCGTAATTGGGTGATCGGGGGCGCGTAAGCCTACGCTGTCTTGCCCGCCGGTTACGGCATAAGAAACATGCGGCTGTTTTTTAAGAATCAGCGTCAGCGGGCCGGGCCAGAAAGCATCGGCCAGTTTCCAAGCATCATCAGGGATATCCATCGCCCAATCGTTGAGCTGTGCCTTACCGGCAATATGCACAATCACAGGGTGATCGTTAGGGCGGCCTTTGGCGGCAAATATTTTAGCCACAGCCAGTGGTTGTGCCGCATCCGCTGCTAAGCCGTAAACGGTTTCAGTGGGAATACCGACCAGCTCTCCGGCTTTAAGAAGGGCAAGGGCTTGATCCAGATTGCTAGTCATTAGAAGCTTTCAACCAAAAGAGCGAATTATAGCGCGAAGGGCGGGCCCTTGGCAGGGTAAGCTTGCCATGCGATGCACAGCGCATTTTTGAGTTATTTTGAAATCAATGATTGGACAAACATTGAAGCTTGCTCTGCCATTGCGCCGTGATACCATCTTTAGGCAGAATATTCAGGTAGAAAAACATATCCAACAGGCGCGCCCTTTTTGGGGGCGGCGGCTACAGCAGAGAGTCTTAAAATGCCCTTACTAGATAGTTTTACCGTTGATCACACCCGTATGCAGGCCCCTGCGGTGCGCGTTGCCAAAACCATGCAGACCCCAAGCAAAGATACGATCACTGTGTTTGATTTGCGCTTTAGCGTGCCTAATCAAGAAATTCTTTCTGAGCGCGGCATTCATACCCTTGAGCATTTATTTGCTGGCTTTATGCGTGACCATTTGAATGGCGACGGCGTAGAGATTATTGATATCTCGCCTATGGGCTGCCGCACTGGTTTTTATATGAGCTTATGCGGCGCACCAAGCGAGGCTCGTGTTGCAAGCGCTTGGAAGCTGGCAATGGAAGATGTTTTAAAGGTAAAAGAGCAAAGTGAGATTCCAGAGCTAAACGAATATCAATGCGGCACGTTTGTAATGCATTCTTTGGAAGAAGCTCAAGGCATTGCTAAGAATGTGATAGCTCGTGGCATAGGCGTAAATCGTAATGATGAATTAGCGTTATCAGAAGAAAAGCTACAGTCCCTTTAATTGGGAAGATGTAAAAAAAGGCTGATTTTTAATCAGCCTTTTTTATTGCTCATTAATGCGATAAATCACTACCTGCACTCATTGTTTGCTTTTTCATGACAAACAAAAGCGGCGTAACGCACAGCATGGCGATGCCAAAAAGCATAAATAAATGTGCAAAAGACAGCATTTGTGCCTGCTTGGCAATTTGTTGGGCGAGTAGCGCCTGAGCTTTAATTGGGGCGAGTGTTTCTGGTGTGCCCATAAATAGCAATCTGCTTTTTAGCCCAGCAATCCGCTCTATTGTTTGTGCGCTATTGGCAATTACATGCTCATTAAGCGCGGCACGTTTGGCATCGCCTAATTGGGCTAATAAAGTAGCGGATGCTGCAATGCCGACGCTGCCGCCTAATTGACGGGTTAGATTATATAACCCTGCCGCATTAGGAATTTGTTGCGGCAAAATATTGGCCATTGTGAGCGCATTGAGTGGCATAAAAATCATGCCCAGCCCTAGGCCGCGAATAATCATGGGCCAAAGAAAATCATTCATGCCCGAATCGGTGGTGAAATGATAATGTTGCCACATTCCATACATAAATAGCATGGCGCCTAATGCAATTAGCGCTCTTGCTGAAACACCCCGTGCAACCAGTTTGGCTGAAATAGGCATGGCCAAACCTGATGCCATGGCCGAAGGTAAAATCATCAGCCCTGTTTGCCATGCGGTATAGCCCATTAAGCTTTGTACATATACTGGGAAAATAAATACCGTTGAAAAGAGTGATGCACCCAGTAAAAAAGTCATCACTAAGCCAGCAGAGAATTGTGGATCTTTACAGATTGATAAATCAACAATTGGGTTTTTTATTTCCAGCTGACGGATGATAAATAAGCTGAGTGAAAAAAAACTAACTAGCGCATAGGCGGTGATTTCGGCGGAGGTAAACCATTCTAAGCGCTCGCCTCTTTCTAGTAGTAATTGCAAAGTGGCAATACCAACGGCCATTAAAATTAAACCGATATAGTCGATTCTATGGATGGTTTGCTGGTGTTTTGCTTCCGGCATATAAAGCAGGGTTAGAAATAGTGCAATTCCACCTAAGGGCAAGTTAATATAAAAAATCCACGGCCATGAGTATTGATCTGTTAACCAGCCACCTAATGTAGGCCCTAGCATTGGGCCTGTCATAATGCCCATGCCAAAAATAGCCATAGCTGTGCCCATTTCCTTGCTGGGGAAGGTATCAAATAGGGTGGATTGAGCTGTGGCAATTAAGCCACCCCCGCCTAAACCCTGCACAATACGCCAGAAAACAAGGCCGCCTAAAGTCGTGGCATTGCCACAGGCAAAGGATGAAAAAATAAACAGGGCAATCGATAAAATAAAGTAATTTCTACGACCAATTAATTGTGCCAAAAACCCAGAAATAGGCAAAACAATTACATTGGCCACTACGTAGCCAATGGATACCCAAGTGATTTCATCCAGTGTTGCACCAAGGCTGCCCATCATATGCGGCACAGCGACATTCACAATACTGGTGTCTAATAATTCTAAAACACAGGCTAGCGTAACCGACATCGCAATAATATAGCGATGCGCGCAAATACGCTCCGGCGTATCTGATCGGGATAAACCCGGCAAAATGGCTTTCATATTGCCTCTTTATAATGCTTTTAGGGCGGGTAAAACCCGCTGCTCTCTATTGCAATCCATTCATTAAGGTGTGTTGATCGTTACATTGACCGATAAACCGGGGCGTAATAGATTGTTTTTAGGCAATTCATCTAAAATAATTTTTACCGGCACACGTTGCACCACTTTTGTGAAATTGCCAGTTGAATTATCCGCAGGTAATAGCGTAAAGCGCGCACCGGTTGCTGGGCTAAATGAATCCACTTTTCCTTTGAGTTTTAAATTAGGAAAGGCATCGACTTCAATTTCTGCTTCTTGGCCTAGTTTAATTTGTTTGAGTTCTGTTTCTTTTAAATTGGCAATGACCCAAATTTTGTCGGTGGGTACTAAATACATGAGCGTTTGGCCCGCCTGAATCATTTGGCCAGGCTCCACCGCTTTTTTGCTGACCACGCCTGAGGCTGGCGCATAGACTTGCGTATCAATCAGTTGATTACGCGCAAATTGTAAGGTGGCTTCAGCCGCCATTGCTTTGGCTTGCGCAGATTTAAGCCCCGCGGATGAGACGGCGACTTGTTGATCGGCGGCATTGGCGCTTTCCTTGGAGGTGCGCAGTGCCGATTCTAGTGCGCTGACGCGGGCATCTGCGGCCTTAACCAAGGTGTCTGCACTGTCGAGTGCCGATTGGCTGAGCATTTTTTGTGCAGCTAGCTCTTTGCTGCGGGCTAAGTCCTTACGTGCTTTGGCGGCATTGGCGCGTGCTTCGGTAATTTGGGCTTCAGCGGTATGAGATTGTGCCGCTGCTGCCGCTGCGTTAGCGCTTGCTGCCCCAATGCGGGCGAGTGCTTCGCCAGGTTGCTTGTCGTGACCAGCCGCAGATAAGGCTTGGCGATAGTCTGCCTCGGCTTGCGCCACTTTGACTTGATAATCGCGAGGGTCTAGCTCAATCAGTAAGGATTTTTGTGGCATCAGTTGGTTGTCACTTACGGGAACAGCCTTTACATAGCCGCTTACTCGGGCAGCAATCGGCACAATATGCCCTTCTAGCTGTGCATTATCACTGCTGATATGGTGGCTGCCCCACCACCAGCGGTAGCCTAGAAAAGCCATTGCAATCAGAAAGATAATCGCAAGAATACTGCGGGCAGGTGAGGCGGCTTTAGTGCTCATAGCGTGTGCTCCGGGGCGATGGCAATGCCATGCAAAACGATGTCGAGATGAAATTGCGCGAGTTGGTTTAGATCGTAAGTAATTGGGTCTTGGCTAGCATAGGTATGCCGCCAGATGCTGGTCAGCAAAATAGGGGAGAACAGTATTCGGGCCAGCATATCGGGATCAGTTTGGCGAAACTCGCCGTTATCTATGCCTGCTTGGATCAGCATCATCAGGAGTGAGCGTGAGCGTTTCACCACTGTTTCTATATAGTAATCGGTGAGGTCGGGGAAATTACCCGCTTCAGAAATCATCAGCTTAGAAATGCTGCCCTTGCATTCATTGAGCGCACTGGCCCAGCTGGCAATAGCCGTGCGTAGGCGAGTGGTGGCCGATTCGCTGCTATTGATTGCTAGTTCTTCAATTTTATCCAGATTGGGATGGATGGTTTCACTGATGGCCGCTTTAAACAGCGCTTCCTTGCTAGGAAAATAGAGGTAGAGAGTGCCCTTGGTCACGCCTGCGGCGCGTGCAACATCATCTAGCTTGGTGGCTGCATAGCCTTTTTGGTGGAAAAGAATCAGCGCCGCTTCAATGATTTCACCGGGACGAGCTTCTTTGCGTCTTTGCCGTGGAAGTGTGATATCGGTCACTATTATCTCTATTTAATAACTAACTGGTCAGTCATTAAATAGACGGTAACTTGTCATGTCAAGATTATGGCTAGCCACTGAGCATAAAACAGACATACTCAGCGTGTTATATCTTTGCTCTTGTCAGAAAAAAGAAGGGCAAGTAAACCTTCACGCGAGTGGCGTTGGGTTTACTTGCCCTTTTAGGCTAAATGGCAATGGCTACTGAGTTTTAGAAGCGCTCAGGTAGCTTTTGCAACAAGATGATGCGTTTATTTTCAAGGCGAATATAGCCGCCAAACACCAGCTCTTTCAGGATGCGAGCGATCATTTCACGTGAAGAACCCACGCGATCGGCGATGGCTTGCTGAGTTAGTGGCTCGGAAATCATTTCTTGCCCGTCGGCTTCGGTCAGCATGCCTTCAAACAAGGCGCGAACACGGCCATAAACATCCAGCAAGGCTAGGTTTTTCATGGTGAGCGAAAGGCGACGAACCATGCGTGCCAGATTCATAATTAGCTGATCTTTGGCGTTGGGCAGGGCATTCAGGGCTTCGCGGAAGTCTTGTTTAGAGAACATCAGGAAGGATGAATCGTCTTCGGTTTGGGTAGACCAAGAGCGTGGCTCGTCATCAATCAGGGATACTTCGCCAAATACATCGCCTGGCTCGCCGATCATAAAGACAAATTCTTTGCCTTGATTGTCGCTAGTAAATGAGCGAGTGCGGCCTTCTAGCAGGACATACATGGATTCGCCGGGGTCGCCTTCACGAAATAAAAAGGTGCCTTTAGGTAGATGACGCTTTACGGCTGCATTCAAGACGATGTCTAGGTCTTCATCTGCGAAATCATGAAAAATGGCAGATTGGGATAAAAAATTCTTAAGCAGATTGTGATCCATGACGGTGTTGTCTCCGTGACTTATTGCCAGTGGGGCAAAATTATTAGGTGTTAAAAATGTTCGGGTAACTTTTGTAATAACTCTATTTTACGATTATTAATGCTCAGGTAATTACCAAATACCAGTTCGCGCATTAACTTTGCGATCATTTCTCTCGATGATCCAACTCGATCTGCAATCGCTTGCTGTGAAAGTGCTTCTTCAATATAGCGACGGCCGTTGACTTCAACGGCTAAGCTTTCTAAAAGGAGGCGCATACGGCCATATACATCTTTAAGTGCCAGTGATTTCACCATTTCAGCTAAATATCGATTTGCCCTAATCATATTCCTGAGTAGGTTTTTATGGAGTAGGGGCGTTTGCTCAAGTAATTCTAAGAATGCGGTTTTACTGATGCTTAATAACTGACAATTTTTTTCTGCATCAATCGAAATTGAGCGGGGCTCAGCGTCAATAAGCGCCATTTCGCCAAAGCTTGTCCCTGCCGCGCCCACATAAAAAACAAATTCCTTGCCTGTATCCGCACTGGAAAAACAGCGCAATCTGCCTTCGATGAGTATATACATTGACTCTGCAATATCACCTTCGGCAAATAGCAATGCGCCTTTGTTTAGGTTGCGTCGGTTCGATATTTGCTCGATAGAGGCCAAAATATCATCGTCTAAGTCGTTAAACAGAGGGACAGAGGCAAGTAATTGTCTAAGTGTTTGGTTCTGGGTCATTAGTGTTCTGCTTTATCTGCTTCAACGGACGTTTCTTCGGATGCAGCATGTTTCTCTGCCTTTTTACTTGCCGCTACCGGCGGGGCTTCATCTTCGGGTGGTTGAATAACATCCATTTTTTTTTGTTGCATATATTCATTCATATCTTTCCAGCCCGCAAAAATATCTGCCTTAGGAATTCTTGTATTACGTCGATAACAATCCTCTAGTGCACGGCCACTATGCCGACACGCTGCTCCAATTGCTTTGCCGTTGGCTTGCTGTTTATTCACAATTTCCATCAGCTTGTCGCAGCCAGTGAGTGACAGCAGCATGCACGCGATAATAATTTGACGAATCATTTGCATAGGTAGTATGCCAACAGGTTTATTGTTCTCAGTTTAAGTTAAAAAAGGATCTTGTGTTCAAAAGGCGATCGCAATTCATATTTTTTATGTGCTTATCCCAAAAAAGGGCTAAGACTATTAGTAAATAGATAAGTAAAACAATTCATTACTTCTTCCTTTTAGGTCATACCGTCTTTAGTTTAGACGGATGAGCTGGTGTTTTTTTATAAACAGCAAAAGCCGACAATTGCCGGCTTTTGCTGTTTATATTGTATGTTGCATATTACAGCTGTTGGATACCAGCCACCATCCAGCGTGGGTCTCCCGAAATAGGGCGTACAAAATGCCATACTTCTTGGAATGGTGCAGGGGCAGAGTGAAGTGATTCACTCACTGTGCCGTAAAAACGCACACTGGAAATCATACGGCCTTCTTCCGTTGCGCAATCTACTAGCTCGGCATTGAGCTCTGGGAATTCAGCAGGCTCTTCATTGCCGCTAATATCTTGGCTTAGCTCGTTAAATAGCTCCGGCGTAAGGTATTTACGCATTTCATTGACCTGCTCAGCAGAGTGCAATGTTTGCATATGCATAAAGCTGCCTCGTGCTTGGCGAAGAAATGCGGCTGTTTCTGTGCCATCAGGTAAACGTGTGATGCCTGATGCGGCAGGGGTTGCAGCCATTGCTTGATCGCCCATGCGGAACACACGGTCTGTTTGAGCGGGGGTGTCATTGCGTGGCATGCCAGCAAAAGCCGGGCTCGCTGCCATCGCCGCTTCTTTACGGCGGCGCATCATGCGCATTGCAAAGTAACCACCACCACCCAATAAGAGCAATAGCCCCCATGGAAAGCCGCCGCCGGCAGATTCAGATGTGCCTGATGCATTATTTGAATTTAGTAAGTTGCCTAGTAAGTAGCCACCTAAAGCACCCGCAGCTACGCCGCCAATGATAGAGCCCATGCCGCTTCGTTGTGGCTGAGGCGCGACTTGTCCTGGTTGTTGAGCAGGCGCGATATTACGCTGAGGAGGAGGGGCTGCCGGGCGCGCGTTCTGGCTACGTTGCATGCCGCTGGAGCGGCCGCCACCGACCCGTTTTGCTTCGGCAATGCCGCTGGCAAAAAGTGATGCGGTGATAAGGGTAACCATCAGAGTACGACTAAATTGGCTCATGCCAAATCCTTGCGTTGATTCATTCAATACATGCTTAGTGAGGCTGAGGGCGAAGAAGTTCAAGTCATTTCGCAAATAAATGCAAAATGACTTGAAGTATTAAATCGACGGGGAGGGGTATGCAGGCATTGCTCCGAATGGGCAATGTATTATTTAAGCTCGACGCCCACGCTCGATCGTGACACCAACTCGGCCAACCTCGTGCAAAATGCCTAGTTTTGTGACTGACACCTTTGCCCATGGTGCGCCAAAGTCTTGCATGATCAGCTGAGCAATATGCTCGGCGAGCGCTTCTAGTAGCAAAAAGTGACGTTCTTCGAGCACTTTGCGGATGTGTTTGACCACCGCGTCGTAATCGATCGTATCCACTAAATCGTCGCTGGCACAGGCGCGAGCAGAAGGGATGCCAATTTCCAAATCAAGCTCTACAACTTGCGGCGCAACGCGCTCCCAGTCGTACCAGCCAATAAGGGTGCGCGCACGCACTTCGTGTAAATAGATAATGTCCATGATGGGGGGACTTAATGGGTTTTACCCAGCAGCGGTCATTTAGCTTAAAATCGGAAGCTTACGATTGTAGTGGATTTAGGTATGACACCGTTAATTCTAATTTTAGTAAGCTACCTGATCGGTTCTCTTTCTTTTGCCGTGATTGTCTCTAAAGCCAGCGGCTTAGCCGATCCGCGCAGTTATGGCTCAGGCAATCCTGGGGCTACAAATGTTTTGCGTAGTGGTAATAAAAAAGCAGCTTTGCTCACTTTATTGGGCGATGCGCTTAAAGGCTGGCTGGCGATTGTGCTGGCGCAAGTCGCTGCACGCTACTTAGGCTTGGGGCCAGAAGTGATCGCCATGGCGGCTGTGGCCGTGACGGTGGGCCATATGTGGCCAGTCTTTTTTAGCTTTAAAGGAGGCAAAGGCGTGGCGACAGCAGCGGGTATTTTGCTTGCGCTAGATTGGCGTGTTGGCCTGTTGACTTTAATTCTTTGGCTGGTGGTGGCAAAGGGCATGAAGATTTCTTCTCTGGCGGCACTTTTAGCGGCCTTGCTTGCGCCGGTACTGGCTTGGATTTGGTTACCCTCTTCGGCGCAAATTACGGCTGTTGTGGTGATATCTATATTGCTGATTTGGCGTCATGAAAGAAACATCCGTGACTTGCTGTCGGGCAAAGAGGGTAGCATCGGTGAGAAAGCAGGCGGGGCGAGTAAGGAGTGATGTTTTTGATAGGCAGCAAAAAGGGCAGTTAAACTGCCCTTTTTGTATAGATCATCGCGATAGGCGAGATTAGCTGTATTTATTATTGGCACGAACAATCTGCGCTTTTTCACGCACCCATTCGCGGTCTTTTTCGGTGTTGCGTTTATCGTGCTGCTTTTTACCCTTGGCTAAACCGATATCCAGTTTAATAAAGCCATTTTTAAAATGCATATTGAGCGCAGCAACTGTGTAGCCCGCGCGCTCAACTTTGATCGACAGTTTTTCGATCTCACGTTGATTGAGTAATAGCTTGCGCAGACGGGTGGGCTCTGGCAGTACATGGCTCGATGCGCTGGTGAGTGGCGAGATATGCGCGCCCATCAGCCAAAAGTCACCACGTAGGTATACCACGTAGGATTCTTTGAGCTGCACACGGCCAGCGCGGATGGATTTGACTTCCCAGCCTTGTAGCATAAGGCCCGCTTCAAAACGTTCTTCGATAAAGAAGTCGTGAAAGGCCTTTTTATTATCGACGATCGACATCGCAATGGGTCCGGTTTTGTTTCACTAAACCTCGATTCTAACACTTTACGGAGTAAGTCATAGATGCAGAGAATTCGCGTCATTTATACCGGCGGTACGATCGGCATGTTGCCAAGTAGTGATGGCTATGCGCCAGCGCCCGATTATTTGCAGCAGCAGTTGCAAAATCTCTACCCAAACCTGTCGGTGCTGGAGTATTCCCCGCTGCTTGATTCCAGTGAAATGACGCCCGCTTTGTGGAATCGCATCGCGGCTGATATCGCTGCGGATTACGATGATTACGATGGCTTTGTGGTGCTGCATGGCACCGATACCATGGCTTATACGGCGGCGGCGCTGTCTTATATGCTAGAAAACCTAGGTAAGCCGGTGGTGGTTACTGGCTCGCAAATCCCGTGGTGCGAGCCGGGTAATGATGCCGTAGAGCATGTCGCTGCTGCTCTGGCATTGGCGTCCATGCCTGGTTTTTGTGAGGTGGCTGTGGTATTCGCTGGGCTGTGCCTGCGGGGTAACCGGGTGCGCAAAGTGGATTGCGATGGCATGGCGGCGTTTGCATCGCCTAATTTACCTGCTTTAGGGCGATGGGCTGCAGGTCGCTGGGCGATGTCAGTTTCTATGCCTAAGCGTGCAAGTCCGAATGAGCCATTCCGTTTACAGCCAGTGGCAGAAAATGCCCGTATTGTGGCGGCAAAATTGGCGCCGGGCTTTAGTGCCGAGTGGCTTGCATCAGCTATGTCTGGTCTCGATGGCGTAGTGCTAGAAACCTTTGGAGCAGGCAACGCCGGAAGTCAGCCTGCTTTGATGGCGGCATTGGCTCAGCAAAGTTTGGTAGTGAATTGCACGCCGTGCTTGCAAGGCTCTGTAAAAATGGGGCGTTATGCGGTAAGCGGCAGCTTGGCGGCGATGGGTGTGCTTGATGGTGCGGATATGACGCCAGAGGCGGCTCTGGCGAAGCTTTATTACGCGCAGGCCAAGGGGGCGAATAGGCGCGATCGTGCCGAAATCTTTATCAATCCGCTTTATGGCGACCGAACCGGATGATTTTCCTAGGTGTTTTTACAGTGCTGTGCTATAGTGCGGCCCTGTGTTCGACGGCGGGTCTCCCCGCATAGCTAGAAGGTGAACTTGGTCAGGTCCGGAAGGAAGCAGCCACAGCTTTTGATGCTAGTGCCGGGGGTTAGGCTCGCCACCTCCCCTTTTTTTGGTTTTGCCATTCTGCGCAAATCTAAGTCTGATTTAAATCCACTTGTTTAAAATATGCGCTCCCAATTATTGCTTATGGGGGCTAGTTATTTGTCATTTGTGCCAAATAAACATCTGTTTAAATCAGTTTGTTCTGATTGATCCACATCAATGCCTTTAATGCCCTTTTGCGCCAGAATGACTTTCACGCAAGCTGATGCTTCGTGTATCTCCAGTGGTAATTTTGCGCCGCGCACTGTCGCGGCGCTTTTTTTTGTCGTCATTTACTTGTTTTCGTAAAAATGGGTCAGCATAATGCGGCATCTCTCTTTTGAAGATGCTAATGAAAGCCCTTTTCGACCTCTTCTCCGTTATCCTGTTTTTTGTAACCTATTCCATTACCAAAAGCATTTATGCCGCCACCGGCGTCGCGATTGTAACCACCACGGCGCAAGTGGCTTGGTCTTGGTTTAAGCACCGTAAAGTTGATGGCATGCTGTGGTTAAGTTTTGGCTTGATTACTGTGCTGGGTGGCGCAACCTTATTGCTGCACAATAAAGCCTTTATTCTGTGGAAACCCACGGTGCTGTATTGGGTGTTTGCCGTTATTCTGTGCGGGTCTCGTTATTTACGTGGCAAGAACCTAATGCAAAGTTTAATGGGCCCACAAATGAACTTACCCGCTAAGTTATGGGACAAAGTTAATTTGGCTTGGGTTACATTTTTTGCCAGCATGGGTGTGCTTAACCTTTATGTAGCCTTTAACTTTACTGAAGATCAGTGGGTTAATTTTAAGATGTTTGGTACATTGGGGCTGACACTGGTATTTGTGCTACTGCAAGCATGGGTGCTTTCACGGTATCTTACTGATGACCCAGTACAAGAAAATAAGGAGTCCTGATGCTTTACGCGATTATTGCAAATAATTATCCTGATCGCGCTACAGAGCGTTTGGCGAGCCGTCCCGCGCATTTGGCTAGATTAGAGTGCTTAAAAGAAGTAGGGCGCTTGGTGCTGGCAGGGCCTTTTCCTGCGATAGATGCGGTAGACCCTGGCTCTGCTGGTTTTTCGGGTAGTTTAATCGTCGCAGAGTTTGATTCTCTGTCGGAAGCTCAAGCGTGGGCTGACAGTGATCCTTATGTAAAAGCAGGGGCTTATGAAAATGTCATTGCAAAACCCTTTCTCCAAGTTCTCCCCTAGCGTTATGATTGCAGAAGAAATACACTCACGGCTTGCCGTATTGCAGCCGGAATATGTCGATGTTTACGATGATAGTGCTTCGCATGCAGGTCACGCAGGCAGTGTGGCAGGTGGCGGGCACTTTGATTTAACGATCGTATCTACCGCATTTGCAGGCAAAAATACCTTGGCACGTCACCGCATGGTGATGGCTTTATTTGCAGATTTAATCCCGCACCCCATCCACGCGCTCAGTATTAAAAAAGCACTGACGCCGGACGAGTTGTAAAATTAACTGAACCTAAGCTCTACTGACTTTAAGATCAAAGGACTGAACACATGCGTCAACCAAACCGTATTGCTCTTGCTCTCGCTGCTTGCTTCTTATCAGCTTCTTTTGTGGCTACAGCTGCAAATGTAGCCACCGTTAATGGTGTTGCTATTCCTGATAGCAAGGTTGATTTCTTCTTAAAGCAAGTTGCTGAACGCGGCCAGAAAGATAGCCCAGAATTGCGCGCACGCATCAAGGAAGAGCTGATTCGTAACGAAGTATTGTTCCAAGAAGCGCAAAAGAAAGGCGTAGAAAAGAACGCAGAAGTACAGCAACGCCTCGATATGGCTAAGCAACAGATCTTGGTTGGCGCTTACGTGAACGACTACGCAAAAGCAAACCCAGTAAGCGACGCTGATTTGAAAAAAGAATACGACAAAATCAAAGTCAACTTCAGTGGCAAAGAATACAAAGCGCGTCATATTCTGGTAAAAACAGAAGAAGAAGCGAAAGTTATTATGGCTGACCTGAAAAAAGGTAAGAAGTTTGAAGATATCGCTAAGGCGAAATCTGCAGACAAGGGTAGCGCTGTTAATGGTGGTGATCTAGGTTGGTCTACCCCGGCTAACTACGTAAAAGAATTTGGCGAAGCATTGACCAAATTGCCTAAGGGTAAGATTTCTGACCCAGTGAAGACTCAATTTGGCTGGCACATCATCAAGCTAGATGATCAGCGCGAAGCTAAAGGCCCAACTTTTGAAGAAGTAAAACCAGAACTAACGCGTGAGCTGCAAGGCCAACGTGTACAAAAAATGGTTGAAGAATTACGTGCTAAAGCAAAAGTTGAGTAATCTGCTTTCATAAGAAGCAAAGATTTTTCTTATGTTTGCTAAGCTTTCGCCGCTTGCGGGCTAAGCTGATCATAAAAAAAGCCCCGCTAGAAAAAATAGCGGGGCTTTTTTACGTGAGGTGAAATGAAGTTGCTGTAGTTGGCTTCGATCGCCTTTTGCGGCCCTTTATCCTGCTTTATTGCGCTTTATCACAAGGTCGTTTCTGCGGTTAAGCCCATTGTTAAGATGGTGAGGAATTTACTTTTTTTCCGTTCAAGCTAAGGAGCTTAAGTATGAAATATGCCTCTCAAGTCTTACTGGCCTCATGTTTAATTGCGTCGGTGGGTGTACAAGCAGCAGATTTAACGATTCAACTGAACGATGTGAAGCCCCTTGGCGGTAAAGTGATGGTGGCGATTTATAATTCTGCTGAGCAGTTTTTAAAAAAACCATTTCGTGGGCAAGTGGTCACCGCCGATGAGAAAGTCATCTTGATTAAGGATCTACCCGCTGGGGATTACGCGCTTGCCGTTTTTCACGACGTAAATGAGAACGGTAAAATGGATATAAATACGTCTGGTATTCCCTTGGAGGGGTACGCCTTTGGTAATAACGCAGAGGGGAAAATGGGGCCGCCAAGCTTTGATGCGGCAAAAATTAGCCTACCTGAGGCGGGTTTAAGCACACAAGTCAGCTTGAAATAGGGAGTGTATGGTTCTGACGAGGGAGGTTGGTTGGTCGAGTGAGTTGTCAGTAAACTATACGACTTAAAATGGGGGCTAGCTCTGTTTTTAGTTTGTTTTATACGTAACAAAGCCCCGCTAAATATCAGCGGGGCTTTGTTATTTCTGCGTTTCTTTAAGCAGGCACTTTATCCATAAAACGTATGGTTTTTAGCGCTGGAGCGGTGATTTGCAAGGCCAAACCGCCGCAGGATGTTTCGCGGTATTTTGCGTCCATATCTTTGCCGGTGGCATACATCGCTGCAATCACTTTATCTAAAGACACTTTAGGGCTGCTGCTGCGGTGCATGGCCATACGGGCTGCGTTGATGGCTTTGACTGCGCCAATGGCGTTGCGCTCGATACATGGAATCTGTACTTGCCCACCGACTGGGTCACAAGTGAGGCCCAGATTGTGTTCCATGGCGATTTCTGCGGCCATGCAGACTTGTGCTGGGCTGCCACCCATCAATTCGGCAAGGCCGGCAGCGGCCATAGAGCAGGCAACGCCGACTTCACCCTGACAGCCTACTTCAGCACCAGAGATGGATGCGTTGAGCTTGTACAAGCAGCCAATTGCACCGGATGACAAGAAGAAACGCAGGGCGCTGTCTTCATCCAGTGGCTTAATAAAGTGATTGTAGTAAGACATCACGCCAGGAACGATGCCACAAGCGCCATTGGTGGGGGCGGTAATGACGCGGCCACCTGCGGCGTTTTCTTCTGACATTGCCATCGCATACATATTCACCCAATCCATCACATTCAGCGGGTCTTTAGATACATCAAGCGAGCTGGTGAGTAGATGATGCAGAGCAGGTGCGCGGCGAGGAATACGCATTGGGCCGGGCAGATTGCCTTCGGTTTTCATGCCACGCTCGATACTGCTTTGCATGACGTTCCAAACACGGACGAAATGGGCTTTGATGTCGGCGATGTCGTGGAAAGCTTTCTCGTTTTCTAGCACCAGTGCAGAAATTGAAAGACCGCTGTCGTCGCACATATTTAGCAAATCTTCGGCGCTTAAGAAATGATGTGGTACAGGAATATCGTTGCAACTACCTTGGTTGAAGTGTTCTTCATCAACAATAAAGCCGCCACCAATCGAATAATAAGTCTTACTTAGGCAGCAGACATCTCCCACAAAGGCGCGGATCATCATGCCGTTTTCGTGCAGGGGCAGGTAGCTGTCTTGAAACACTAAGCTAAAGCCAACGCGTTGCTGAGTGCGGCCTAGGCAGATCGTGCCGTTTTGCTCAACTTCCTGCACGATGCTGGCCATATTATCTAAATCAATCGTATCGGGTAGATTGCCTGCTAGGCCCAGCATGATGGCGTGATCGGTGCAATGGCCTTTCCCTGTAAGGGAGAGCGAGCCGTAGCAATCCACTGCGATTTTGGTCACCGCATTAAATTGCCCCGTTTCTTTTAGTGTGCCTAAAAACTGATGCCCAGCTTTCATGGGGCCAATGGTGTGCGAGCTTGATGGGCCAATGCCAATTTTGTAGATATCTAAGGTGCTAAACATGGCTATTTCCTTGTGAATACAGCCTGCTCTGCATGAGTGCAGGCTGTATATATTGCGTTTAGGACATGAGGCTAAAGAAGATCGCAGAGATAGCAATCACACCAATCAAGACCACAAACACATTGCTGGCTGCACCGGAATACTTACGCATGGCAGGTACTTTACGGATGGCATACATTGGCATCAGGAACAGCAGTACCGCAATCACTGGGCCGCCTAGTGTTTCAATCATTCCCAAGATATTTGGGTTGATGGTGGCAACTAACCAAGTGGTGATCAGCATAAAGATCGAGGTGTAACGTTCAAGCTTGGGTGTTGAAATTGTTTTACCTTTTTCACGCAATTGTTTGATTACCAAGCCATGCAGGCCTTCTTTGGCGCCAAGGTAGTGACCAAGGTAGGACTTAGTAATAGCGATAAAGGCAATAATCGGAGCAAGCCATGCAATGACTGGGTTATCAAAGTGATTAGCAAGGTAGGACAAGATCGAAATATTTTGGGCTTTAGCAGCAATTAAATCGGCAGGAGCCAAGCTAAATACACAGCTAAATACAAAGAACATAACTGACAACACCATCATGATGTGGCTGCGTAATAGGATCTTCGATGCGATTTGATCTTCTTTACCTGGGTGAAGTTTTTTCTGTCCCACTGCAAAAGAAGAAATGATAGGTGAATGGTTAAACGAGAAAACCATCACTGGGATTGCAAGCCACATCGTTTTGTAGAAAGAAGCGCTAGTCAGTGCATCACCTAGGCTACCTGCTTGATCAATCACCGAGCTATTCCAGTTTGGAATCAGATATACCGCAAGCAGCATTAAGGCAATCACAAAAGGATAAACCAAGATGCTCATGGCTTTAACGATGACTTCACCACCCAAGCGCACGATAGACATCAGGCCCAAGATTAAACACAGCGCAAAAATACCGCGTGTGACTAAATCGGTGCCCACGGCAATATGCAATTGGTGGGTGAGGAAGGACAATACCGTGTTGGTAATGGCCACGCTGTAAACCAATAAAATTGGATAGATGGCAAAGAAGTAAAGTAGGGTAATGAGTTTCCCCGCACCCTTGCCGAAATGTTCTTCTACTACTTCAGTAATGTCGCCGTCTTTGGTTGAGCCAGAAAGTACAAAGCGACTTAACCCTTGGTGAGCAAAGAAGGTTAATGGCAATGCTAAAAGCGCCATTAAAACCAGCGGCCATAAGCCACCAATACCCGCATTAATTGGCAAGAATAAAGTGCCCGCGCCTACAGCGGTTCCGTAGAGGCCGAGCATCCAAACTGTATCGTGTTTGGTCCATTTTGCGGCGCTGCCAGGCAGCGCTAGATCGTTGAGTGTTGTATCAGACATGATGTTTTCTCGAGATAAAATAATTGTTTTAAGTGTGTTTGGGTATATCGATCAATCTGGATCGTTTATTTCTCTTTTAGTTAGTACTGTTTTTTAAATAGCGATAAAGCGTTGGTTCTGAAATCGAGAGTAAAGAAGCTGTTTTTGCAATAAAACCTTTCACCAAAAAAACGCCGTTTTGTTCAAGCTTTTGCACAATGTCTTTTTTATCTGTGCTGCTTAAGTGTTTGGCGGCAATCGGATAGCTGGCTAATGCCTGATTAATAATGTCGTCGCCTAATTCTTCTACGGAGTGACTAAGTAATTCTTCGCTAGGGGTACTTTCTTCGTGTTGAAAAAATTGATGCAGTAATTCGCTTGCGCGTTGTAGGTGATAGTCATTGCGGTTAATGCACAGCATGGCAAAGGGTTTTCCTGCTTCGTCCTGTAGCAACATGCTGGAGCTGCGAAGGCGATGGCCATCTAGCGTCTTGCCAAGGTAGTTGGTACGAAATGGCGCTTTGGCGCCGTCTTGGCATTCGCGTAGTAAGTGCAGGGCAAAAGCCGTGGCGGGTGCACCAATTTCTCGGCCTGAGATGGGATTCTTAATAATGCAGAGCGATTTTTCTAGCTGATTCATATCGTGAACAGCCACCTCTGTTGACTCTCCCAGTACCTGAGATAGAAAGTCGGAGAGGATGTCTAGGTCTATCGATATTTTCATGATAAAAATTTCTTGTCTTGATAAGTTGGTGTGGATTCTACTCCCGAATTTTTGTTGATGATGTTGGATTAAGTACGTTTTTTGATGCGCATCAATAAAAAAATTTTCACAGGAATAAAAAATTATTAATACAAAACTCTATGTTTTTGATGCTAAATGATATTTATTGTGTTTAGCTGCGCGTTTAGCGCACTTTTGTTAATTTTTATGGTTTTATAAATTTGTTGT
This sequence comes from Pseudomonadota bacterium, assembly GCA_026399755.1. Classification (GTDB taxonomy): domain Bacteria; phylum Pseudomonadota; class Gammaproteobacteria; order Burkholderiales; family Chitinibacteraceae; genus Iodobacter. The sequence continues at coordinate 17,918 of JAPLQI010000096.1, read as the reverse complement.
AAAATTTACTTTTATGTTGCCTGAAGCAAGGGGTCGAAAAAAACAACACGCTTCATTTTCATGAAGGGAGTGTTGTTTTTTTGTCTTAAAACCCTTGTTAAATAAGGGTTGAGAGCTGTATTGGCTGAGAAAGTGTGGTTTTTTGCATGAAGTGAAAAGAAATCTTGCGGCAAGTTTAAGAGCGAAGTTTGTGCCAGAGCATGCCTAAAAGCTCGTGCAGGGCAAAGCTGCTGCGGCTGAGTGACGATGCTTTTGGCATGAAAGATAAGAGGGAAAATGGCTCTTGATTTGCGTAGTCTGTGGCGGCTGGAATCACATTAAAACCCGCTCGCATAAATGCATAATGTGCGCGTGGCATGTGCGCCGCCTCGGTGATCAGCACAATTTTTGCATTTTTAGGTAGAAGCTGAGCGCTAAGACGGGCGTTGTCTTGGGTATCGACCGCTTCATTTTCTACCCAACGCACAGGTGTGTTGAATTCTTCACGTAAAATTTGAGCCATCAGCTCTGCCTCGCTGACGCCCCCTAGCGGCTTGCCACCGGTTACTAACACAGGCACATGGCTTTGTTTGGCGATCTGCGCGGTATAGCGCAGCCGAGCCAGCGTTGCATTATTAATGGTTTCGCCTCCAGCTTGATCGTAAGCGGTGTAGCGCTTACCTCCACCTAAGCAAACAATAGCCATCGTATCGCTGGGGATCGATGTGAGAGCCGGAGGCTCAAGCATCCGCAGCAAACCATTCCCGATAATCGGCATGGAAAGAAGGGTGAGACTGAGCACGCCAGTCACAATCAGCCCGCGCCCAAGACGAGGTTTGCGACTGAGGATGAGTAAGCCTATGGCCATCAGCAGCAAAAACAATCCTGTTGGCAATAAGCAAGCGGCAATGACATTTTTAGCAAGTACGGCAGAGTGCATGAAGCTTCCTTATTTGTGTGTATGGGGAGAGGGCAAGTTTTGGGGATTATATAAGCGATAAGGTAAGGAGGCTTGTTGGCGTATGCGAAATTTAATCGAGCCTGGCACCTTTTTTTTGTCGATGGCCGTCAGATTTATGATTTGACCAACGACGACCCATTGCGCGAGGACTATGGACAGGCACAGGCCTCGCAAAAAGCCCGTGAGGTGGATAAAAATTCCCGTACCCGCCAGCCCATTGCAGTGGTTGATTTTGATCAGAATTACGAACCGATCAGTGCCAGTTTCCTAGCCAATGCTTCCAAGGCCGTAAGCCGTAATACCTTGTGGGGGCTCTTAAAGTGAAGGTTGCGCCGTATAAAAGTGGGCGTGGTATTTTAGTGGGGGGGAGGGGACCCTTCAAGCAAGCTGAAAAAGTGTCGCGTTTACAGCCATGAAAGCGACAAAACGCAGCCTGAGTGAGACCGCTGGCTTAGTGAACTTGAACAGGCCCTAAGTTAAGATCAGATCGCCGAATGCAGAGGCTGCCACTCCAAAAATCAAACGCACAGTATGCCAGAGCGAGATCAGAAATTGAGGAGTAAGGGTTTAGTCCTTATCATGGCTGTATGAAAATGCTTAGGGTGAAAAAATCACCGCCAAGCCATCCTTTCATAGAGACTTGCGGTGATTGATTGGTTTTTTACGCGCGACAATGCGTCGATTAATGCTTATGCGCGATAAGCGATGGCTTCAACTTCAACCAATACATTTTTCGGCAAGGTTTTTACTGCCACGCAAGAACGGGCCGGAACGCCGGCACCAAAATATTCGGTGTAGATCACATTAAATGCCGCAAAATCAGCCATGTCAGCCAAAAAACAAGTGGTTTTCAAAACTTGTTCCAGCGAGCTATTGCCTTGTTGCAAGACCGCTTTTAAGTTTTCTAAAGCTTGTCGTGCTTGCACCGAGACATCACCGGCAATCACTTCTCCCGTTGCCGGAACTAATGGAATTTGGCCCGAAGTAAAAATCAGCTTTCCAAACGCAGTTGCTTGTGAATATGGGCCAATGGCTGCGGGGGCGGCGTCGGTAAAAATAATTTCCTTCATCTTCATTCCTTTAAAATATTAAAACAAAAATCAAACTCAGTATGAGCAAGCATTTAGCCGCTCAATATTGCTCATCAATCATTGTTTTGACTGCTTATGCAGCATAATTTGCAAAATTTGGACGTCGGTTTGTACCATGCCTTGGCAGGCAAGTTGGCCCAAATTATTGATCGATTGATCAACATCATGTGCCACAATGCCTTCATTGCCAGTTACACATACGCCATCAATCGCCATCAGTGCCGATTTATACGCCGACTGGGCCGAGGTCGAGACTTTCATCGCACAGCTATTGGATGCGCCATCGCACACTATGCCGGATAGATCTCCGATCATGCTTGAGATCGCCATACTCACGGTCTTAAAGTCACCTTTGAGCAACCACGCAATGCCCGATGCTGCACCCATTGATGCCGTAGTGGCCGCGCATAAAGCAGATAGTTTTGGTAATTTACTATGAATATAAATTGCCATTAAATGCGACAGCATTAAGGCGCGAGTTAATTGCTCACTACTCGCATGGATATGCTCAGCCACCACAAGCACCGGCATGGTGGCGGCAATGCCCTGATTGCCCGAGCCAGAGTTACTCATTGCAGGCAATGTCGCTCCGCCCATCCTTGCATCAGAAGCTGCGGTGGTCCGAATCAAAATTTCACTGAGCAAGCCTTCCGACATGAGGCCGGTGGCGATTTGCCGCTGTAATGTAGCGCCAATGTGTAAACCAAACGTGCCCTTCATACCTTCTTGCGACAAAGCCTCGTTTAACACCCCTGCTGCATCGATAAAATCAATCATCACTAGTGGAGCTGTAATCGAAAAATCGTAAACATCTTTGGCTGTTGCACTGGCAATATCGTAAGCAGTAGCCGCAGTGGCGGCATCAATATCGGCTAATTCAAAAATAATTTTGCCATTGAGCTCTATCAAAATAACTCGCGTATGGCTATCGGCAATACGCACCCGTGCCCATTCATCGCCGTGATACACACACGCTTCCGCATACAAAATATGTGGCACATCGGCAATCGATAATTCGACGCGATGCTCAGCAATCATGGCCTTGCCCGCATCCACCTGTGCTTGCGTTAAACCTTTGAGTACTTCCAATTGACCCTCGGGATTGCCTGCCAGCGCACCCACTGCAGCGGCGATTTTTAGCCCCACCGTGCCCGTGCCCGGAACAGTTACACCCATGCCGTTTTTCATTAAATTAGCTGATACCTTGGCCTCAATTCGCTCCGGCGTTTTTGCCAAATAATGAGTGGCAATTGCGGATGCCAAAGCCAAAGAAATCGGCTCAGTACATCCTAGTGCGGGGGCAACTTCGTGCTGCACTGCCTTAATAAACTCCGGCCAATGGGTGTGTGAAGAAGGCATATTCATGAGTGTTTGGACCTTTTTGATGTCAAATATCTCAGCATGCTGCTGCGCTGATGGCGTGCCGCACTTGGGTTTAATTTGTACTGCTTTTTAGATAGCGATATAGCGTTGGCTCTGAAATTTCGAGAATCGCTGCGGTTTTGGCGACAAAGCCACGTATTGAAAACAAACCGCGTTGCTCTAGGTCTTTAACCACCTTGGATTTCTCATCAGCCGACATTCGCGACGGTGTAATTGAATATTGCTCTAGTACACTTTGTAATATTTCTTGCCCAACATCGTCAACCGATGCTGACAAAAATTCCTGTTGTTGTTGTTCGGCCATATTGGGCGGTAATAGTTTTCTGACTGAGTCTTGTAACTCAAGCAATCGCTTGTCATCGGTATTCACACAAAGCATCGCTGCGGGCTGATCATTCTCGTCTTTGATAATCAAAGTTGATGAACGCAGCAAAACACCGTCACGAGTCTTGCTGCGGTAATTTAACTTGTAACTCACATCGCTTGCTTGCATACATTCTTGCAGCATTCGCAGCGCTAAATCCGTCGCGGGAGCGCCTACTTCACGACCGGACAAATGACCGTTACTGATGGCGGTTAGCGACGCATTCACATTTGATAAATCATGCACGACGACTTCAGAATCCTCACCCAAAACGGCAGCAATAAAGCTCACAAGCAACTGGGCATCAATTAGTATTTTCATCTCACTATGCGCAATAAAATTTATCTTGGCGAAAGTATATCAATCTTAGTGATAAAAAATCAATCATAATCTGAGGGTGTATTTTGTGATTTTTACACGTTATTTATGAGTTGTTTCGTCTTTTGTTTTTATAAAATTCTTTGTATCCATTGGTTAATGGCATTTTTTGCTTGTTGGTCACAAAAATCCTACACAAACCTATTTTGATAATAAATATTTATTCTCATGAAATTATATTTATCATATTCGTTACAAAATTTGATTTTAATCAACCGTCTTCATGCTCAATGCCACTATCTTGGCGTCAGCAAACTCGTTTAGGTATTACCAAGTCATGTGGGGGTGATCTCATCTCCATTTCACCCCAATCAATAGGTCATCACATCAATATCGAGATAAGGAATTCATCATGGGACAGCCCTTAAGCAGTTCAGCAGAACAAGAGATCAAACTCAGCCGAAGTCAGATGAGTGCCGCACAATGGAAAGAAGCTACCCGCTTTGATAGTACCGATTGGGGCTGGGTGATTATGAGTATTGGGATGGCTATCGGAGCTGGGATTGTTTTTTTGCCCGTTCAGGTTGGGTTGATGGGGCTATGGGTGTTTTTGCTGTCGTCGATTATTGGTTACCCAGCCATGTATATGTTTCAAAAATTGTTTATCAATACCTTAGCCACTTCACCTAAATGTGATGACTACGCAGGCGTGATTTCCGGTTATCTCGGTAAAAACTGGGGTGTTTTGCTTGGTGTGCTGTATTTCATCATGCTAGTCATCTGGGTCTTTGTGTATTCAACTGCCATTACCAACGATAGCGCATCGTTTTTACAGAGTTTTGGTGCCACTGAAACATTACTCTCAACCAATCCTTTCTATGGTCTTGGACTGATCTGTTTACTCGTCGCTCTCGCTTCTCGTGGTGAAAAACTGCTGTTTAAAATTTCATCAGGCATGGTCATCACCAAGCTCGGTGTCGTCACGATTCTCGGCCTGATGATGGTCAGTCAATGGGACTATCACAATATTGGTGCAATCCCCCCGCTCAGCAAATTAATTCCCGATGCCATCATTATGTTGCCGTTTACTTTAACGTCGATTCTATTTATCCAAAGTTTGAGCCCTATGGTGATTTCTTATCGTGCCCGAGAAAAATCACGTGATGTCGCACAATTCAAAGCGATGCGGGCTATGAATATTGCCTTTGGAATTTTGTTTGTTGCTGTTTTCTTTTACGCCGTGTCATTCACTTTGGCTATGGGCCATGAGCAAGCGGTCCAAGCCTCTAAACAAAATATCTCGGCACTGGCCATGGTTGCCAAAAGCGTACCAGGTGATACTGTTAAAATATTTAGCTTGGTATTAAATATCTTTGCCGTGATGACAGCCTATTTTGGTGTTTACCTTGGCTTTCGTGAAGCGTGTCAAGGTATTGCGCTTAATGTATTGCGCCGTTTTTATACCGAAGAAGAGATCAATAAAGCACTGGTTGCCAAAGGCATTATCGTCTTCACGATCTTGCTCTCATGGGGTGCCATCGCACTAAATGCGCCGGTGCTAAGCTTTACCTCAATCTGTAGCCCTATCTTTGGTTTAATCGGGTGCTTAATTCCAGCCTATTTGGTTTACAAAGTCCCCGCATTACACCAATACAAAGGCTGGGCACTCAAAGTGATTATTGCGACGGGCTTCTTGCTGTGCATCTCACCTTTATTGGCTTTCCTCTAAATCGTTTACAATTAGTTCGGCGGGTGTCATTCGAATGGTTCTAAATGCACTCTTTTTTTGACGGATGAGCTGATGTGGTTTGTCGGAGAGAGGAGGAGTTGTAATTAATTAATTAATGGGGCCAGCCTCGGTTGTATGTATTTCTTGCTCACAAAAAAACGAGCCGCATAGAGCGGCTCGTTTCATGTTTCATTTTGCTTAAAGGATGATTATTCGCCCAAATACGCTTGTTGAATCTTTGGATTGGCCAGCAAATTGGCTGCGGTATCAGCCAGTGTAATTTTGCCTGATTCCATCACATAGCCTCGGTTGGCGGTTTGCAAGGCTAGCTTGGCGTTTTGCTCAACCAGCAGCATGGTGACGCCTTCGGCGGCGATCATTTTGATAATCTCAAAAATCTTTTGCACGATAATCGGGGCTAAGCCCATCGATGGCTCGTCCAGTAGCAAGAGCTTAGGTCTACCCAAAATGGCTCGGCCTATCGCAACCATTTGCTGCTCACCACCTGAAAGCGTGCCTGCTAGCTGCTTCATTCGCTCTTTTAGGCGAGGGAAAAGGTAGTAAATACGCTCCAAATCATGCGCAATGCCCGCTTTATCATTACGTGTGTAAGCGCCCATTAAGAGGTTTTCTTCGACGGTAAGGCGGCTGAAAATACCTCGTCCTTCAGGCACCATAATCAGGCCCTGCTTAACGTAATCGTAAATTGGCTTTTTAGCGGTCGATTTGCCGTCAAATAGGATTTCGCCTGAGCTAGGGTTGCACATGCCGATCAGTGTTTTTAGGGTGGTGGTTTTACCTGCACCATTGGCACCAATCAGCGCGACTAGCTCGCCTTGATGAATTTCTAAATCAATGCCTTTTACTGCGTGGATACCGCCGTAGGCCACTTTTAGGTCTTTTACTTGTAGTAATGGGCCGCTCATGCTCGTGCAACTCCTTGATACATAACACGCGAATTATTGGTTTGGGCTGGCTGTTTCATTCTGGGGCAACGCCTAGATAAGCCTCGATGACGCGTGGGTCGTTTTTAATCATGCTCGGCACGTTTTCGGCAATTTTCTTGCCATAATCAAGCACCGCTATACGATCGCATAGATCCATCATCAGCTTAACGTCGTGCTCAATCAGCAAAATGGTGACGCCATCACTTCTGATTTTTTCCATTAGCTTTTTAAGATCGTCAGTCTCTTTGGGGTTCATCCCCGCCGCAGGCTCGTCGAGCGCCAAGAGGATGGGGCGGGTGGCCAAAGCGCGGGCGATTTCTAAGCGGCGCTGATCGCCATAAGAAAGATTACGCGCTAGCTCTTTCGCGTGTTTGCTAATGCCAACATAAGCGAGGAGTTCGGCGGCTTTGCTATGGATTTGAGCTTCTTCTTTCACCGCCTTAGGGCTATGGAACACCGCGCCTAAAATGCCGGAGTGAGTACGTACATGTTGGCCCACCATCACGTTTTCTAGGGCCGTCATATTGGCAAATAAGCGAATATTTTGGAAAGTACGGGCAATGCCGGATTCAACCACTACATTGGGTTTTTTACGGAATAAATCCAAGCCATTAAAGCTAAAGCTGCCTTCATCGGGTTGATAAAGGCCGGTTAGCACGTTAAATAAGGTGGTTTTACCTGCGCCATTGGGGCCGATCAGGCCATAAATCTCACCTTTGTTAATGGTAAGTCCCACGCCAGACAAAGCATGCAGACCGCCAAAGCGCTTGGTAATGCCATCAATTTTTAGGAGTAATTCGCTCATGCTTTTGCCTCTTCATCTTTTTCGTGGAACTCTGCTTTGCGGCGCTGCGAGGGCCATAGGCCTTCAGGGCGAAGCAGCATAATCACGATCATGGCAAGGCCAAAAATCAGCATGCGTAAGTTTTCTGGGTCGACCACTTTGCGGCCAACGAGGGCGTGTTGTAGTGGGTTGATCACGTCACGCAAAATCTCTGGCGTGATCGATACGATAATCGCACCCAGAATTACGCCAGGAATATGGCCCATCCCGCCTAGCACCACCATACACAGCACCATGATGGATTCCATCAGTACAAATGATTCTGGTGAAACAAAGCCTTGGAAGCTGGCAAATAAAGCGCCTGATACACCACCGAAGCTTGCACCCATCGCAAAAGCCAGTAGCTTGATATTACGGGTGTTGATGCCCATCGCATTGGCGGCAATTTCATCTTCACGAATCGCCACCCAAGCACGGCCAATCCGTGAGTTTTGCAGGCGCATCGAGACAAAAATAATCAAGATGCAGAAGGCTAGAATCAAGTAGTAGTAAAGATGTACTTTTTCAAACGACAGGCCCAGAAACTCAATAGGGCGGCCAAAGTCGTAACCTGCAATTTGCACGGTCTTGATATTGTTAATCCCTTGTGGGCCATTGGTGATATTGATCGGGCGATCAAGGTTGTTCATAAAGATGCGGATAATTTCGCCAAACCCTAGGGTGACGATGGCGAGATAGTCGCCACGCAATTTGAGAGTAGGTGAGCCAAGTAAGACGCCAAATAGGCCCGCTACTAATCCTGCCAATAAAATCATGACCGGGAAAGAAGGGTAAATCAGCCAAGCTGGTAATACCGCAGCCAGATGAGGCGAGTTAAGAATGGCATAAAGATAAGCACCTACCGCATAAAATGCGATATAGCCCAAATCTAATAGCCCTGCGTAGCCCACAACAATATTAAGGCCGAGTGCCAGCATGATGTAGAGCAGGGCAAAGTCTATGGTGCGAATCCATGACTTGCCGCTTTCAAAATTACCCGTTAATACAAAAGGCAGGATGAGCATCACTACCGTTAGCACAACCATGCCGATCAGCCGTGCGCGGGGATTTTCTAGTTTTTGAAACATGATTTTTCCCTTGGGCTTAGGCGCGGTCTGCTACACGCTCGCCTAGCAAGCCAGACGGACGGAACACCAGTACGATAATCAGTACGATAAAGGCGAAGATGTCTTTGTAGTTACTACCAAATGCACCACCGGTTAAATCACCCAAATACCCAGAGCCAAGGCTTTCAATTAGGCCCAGTAACAGGCCGCCTAATACGGCACCGCCCAGATTGCCAATTCCACCTAAAACAGCTGCGGTAAAGGCCTTCAGACCGATCAAGAATCCCATATAGGCATGAGCTTGATCGTAATTGGCGGCAACCATGACGCCTGCGACTGCGCCCAGTGCCGAGCCAATCATAAACACCATCGAGATAATGGAATTGATATTCACACCCATTAGGCCTGCGACTTCAGGGTTTTGGGCCGTGGCACGCATGGCGCGGCCTAATTTGGTGCGCTCGATAAGGAAAAACAAGCCCGCCATTAAGGCAAGAGCAAGGCCAATAATGGCGATTTGCAAGCTGGTAATGGTTGCACCACCAATTTCATGTACGGTGCTCGGCAAAATGGCGGGGAAAGGACGGTAGTTGCGGCCCCAGATCAGCATGGCGGCTTGTTGTAATACGATGGAAACGCCAATGGCTGTAATAAGGGGGGCAAGCCTTGGTGCTTTACGCAGCGGGCGATAGGCAATTTTTTCAATGGCGTAGCCCAAAAGAATCGATACCGGCACGGCCATCATAAAGCCGACGAGCAATAACATCGGGCCGGGTAGCGCGACGTTCTGTCCTAGCAATAGATTGATACAAGTAATGGTGACCATTGCGCCAATCATCACGATTTCGCCGTGGGCAAAATTGATCAGCTGCATGATGCCGTACACCATGGTATAGCCAAGGGCGATCAGCGCATAAATGCTGCCAACGACCAAGCCATTGAAAATTTGCTGGAGGAAGATATCCACGTTGTTTAGGCCTAAGTAAGGAGTGCAGATGCGAATGAATATGACCATTACAGTTTGGTCCAAGATTTAAAATTAACCTTGAATAATTGTTGCGGATACTTGTGAATTTCCCCAACTGGCAATCTGAGCTTGAGCTGTTTTAAACAATTTGAAACAGATTGATTAGCTAATGGATTCTATTTAGGTAAGTGTTTGGAGTCATTTGATTGTGAGTGTGATGGGCAATTTATTTCTTTTTCAAAACATAAAGATAAGAATGAATGCATAGATTTAGCTATTAAATTGCTATTTTGCAGGAGCTACAACAATGTAGGGGTTTATACCTTGGTAGTTTGCTGCATTTAGGGTGCACATAGCTTTATAGGGGAAGTCTATTTTTCGTTATGAATATGAAATGGCGCTGGCTGCTTGGCATTTGAGATTAATGCTTTTTTTATTCTTTTTTTGCCAATCAATGTGGAGATCTGGCTTGAAGTAATTTCCCAATTTACAAGTTTTCATTCTCGAATGTTTTGCTGATGATCCAATCGCGCAGCTGTGTGCTTGTTAAAGACACTCGGAATGACGAGGCTTTTTCTTAGGGGGAGTGAGTACGCAGCAAACCCATCGCCTAGTGTTTGGATTGCGCATAAAAAAAGCCACCGAGAGACTCGGTGGCTTTTACGTCTAATTTCAATCAAGTCAAATTAAAATTGCTTGGTTTGAACTTGCACGAGTGGCTCGGCTGCTGTGTCTGCTGGTGTAGCAGGCACATCACGACGGGCGCGAGCAGGGGTGTCAGTGGCGGCTTGAGTCGCTACTTCTACATTGCTCGTTGATTGGGTTTCAACTTGTTGCAACATAGGCGCATCGTTATTCGCTTGCGCGCTAGCGACTACATCACGACGACGACGGCGTACCGGCGCTTCCACAGCTGGGGTGTTTTCCACTGGGGCGCTAGCACGCGTAGCAACCATCACAAGCCCTGCGGCTTCTGGTGTGCCGATGACCGCCAAAGGTGTTGCAACTACCGGTGCTGGAGCAGGGGCCGGAGTTGGAACAGGCGCTGCTACGGGAACTGGTGCAGGTGTCGGCGCTGGAGCTGGAGCTGGAGCTGGAGCCTCAATGATCGTAGCGGGTGCCGCGACGGGTGTCGGGGCTGGTGCAACGATAGGGGCGACCACAATCTCAGCTGCCGGAGCAACAAATACCGGAGCAGGAGCAGGGGCCGGAGTTGGAGCTTGAACTTGAACCACAACAGGTGCCGCTGGTGCTGGAGCTGGAGCTGGAGCCACAACGGGGGCCGCAACAACAGGTGCTGGTGCACTGATAAAGGCAGGTGCCACAGCAGGGCTAACTGAAGGTGCTGTCGCTACAAATCCAGGTGCAGGTGCATCAATCGCTGTGAATACAGCATCTGGACCCGTCGCTGTTTCAACACGTTCACCACGACGCTCACCACGACGGCTGCGACGACGACGGCTACGTTGTTGCTCGCTTGCTTCATCCGTGTTGTTTTCTACGGTGGGCGTAATTAACAAGGCTTCGGTATTGGCAACAGCGGCTTCTTTGCGCGGTTGACGCTCTTGGCGAGGTGGACGCTCGTTACGCGGGCGTTGCTCGGCAGGTGCTTCGTTACGCTCGTTTCTATCATTGCTTGGAGTGCGTTCACGTGGCTCGCGGTTTTCACGCGCTTCACGATTTTCACGGCTCTTTTGCAGATCTTCTTCGATGCGTGGTTTGCCACTGCCGCGACGAGCTGGTGCAGCTGCTTCTTCGTTACGAGCTGGGCGCTCATTACGCGCTGGCTGGCCTTCACGTGGCTCACGGGCTTCACGTGGCGGGCGTTGACCACGGTCATTGCGGTTGCGTGAATTGTTTTGCGGGCGAGCTGCAGCAACTGGCTTCGGTGCTTCTACTGGCGCAGCAGGCTCACCTTGGAACCAAGTTACAAGCTTCTTCCAAAGGGATGGCTCAGCAGCCACTTCATCAGTCGGCGCAGCAATACGATCACGGGCAGAAATAGGCGCAGGTTGATCAGGCGTAATGCCTTTAACCACGGCTTCTTGACGCTTGGTTTGCTCTTCTTTTACTTTGCCTGGCTGATAGCCTGTTTCACTTGGCAAGTCGACCATCTTGTACGAAGGAACCATATCTTCGATCTGGCCAATATCTTCGTGGCGCAAGCGAGATAGCGTGTAGTTAGGTGTTTCCAAATGAGTATTTGGAATCAACACCACGCTCACTTTAAGGCGGGCTTCGAGCGCAGAAATCTCAGCACGTTTTTCATTGAGCAAGAAGGTAGCAACATCAACTGGCACTTGTGCATGGATCGCGCCGGTGTTTTCCTTCATTGATTCTTCTTGAATAATGCGCAAGATATTGAGCGCAGAAGATTCGATGCCGCGTGTGAAGCCAGTGCCGTGGCAGCGCGGACAAGCGATATGGCTGGTTTCTTCTAAGGAAGGTTGCAGGCGTTGACGGGATAATTCCATCAGGCCAAAGCGGCTGATTTTGCCTGTTTGAACGCGAGCACGGTCGTGGTGCAGGGCGTCACGCAGGCGGTTTTCGACTTCGCGCTGATTCTTTGGGTTTTCCATGTCGATAAAATCGATCACGATCAAACCACCCACGTCACGCAGACGCATCTGACGGGCGATTTCGTCAGCGGCTTCCATATTGGTGCGCAGTGCGGTTTCTTCGATATCAGCACCCTTGGTGGAGCGGGCCGAGTTCACGTCGATGGAATAAAGCGCTTCAGTTTTGTCGATTACAATTGCGCCGCCAGAAGGCAAGTTCACTTCACGGGCAAAGGCAGTTTCGATTTGATGCTCAATCTGAAAGCGTGAGAACAGCGGCACGTCATCCTGATAGAACTTCACGCGATTTACATTGGCCGGCATCACATGGCTCATAAACTGGCGTGCTTGCTCGTAAATATCGAGCTTATCAATCAGCAGTTCACCGATTTCTGGCTGGAAGTAATCGCGGATTGCGCGGATCACTAAGCTTGATTCTTGATAAATCAAGAATGCGCCAGTTTGGGTAGAGGCAGCGCCTTCAACCGCACGCCACAGTTGCAATAGGTAGTTTAAATCCCACTGCAATTCTTCAGCATTACGGCCAATCGCAGCAGTACGTGCGATCAGGCTCATGCCGTTTGGCGTTTCGAGTTGGTCGAGTACGGCGCGAAGCTCATTGCGCTCTTCACCCTCGATGCGGCGAGAAACACCGCCACCGCGTGGGTTGTTTGGCATCAATACAAGGTAGCGACCAGCCAGGCTGATGTAGGTCGTCAGGGCTGCGCCCTTATTACCACGTTCGTCTTTTTCGACTTGAACGATCAGCTCTTGGCCTTCCTTGAGTGAATCACCAATGCGTGGGCGACCATTGCCGTCACCATTGTCGTTTAGGTAGGCGCGAGCCACTTCCTTAAACGGCAAGAAGCCATGGCGATCGCAGCCGTAATCGATGAAGCAGGCTTCAAGGCTAGGCTCTACGCGGGTAATTACACCCTTGTAGATATTGGATTTCCGTTGTTCTTTGCCAACGGTTTCGATGTCTAGGTCGACTAATTTTTGACCATCAACAATCGCAACGCGCAGCTCTTCGGCTTGCGTTGCGTTGAATAGCATACGTTTCATAAAAAATGCTCCGGCTCGCACTCACGCGGCAGGAATTAGGTTCTGGCAAGCCCAGCGCAACCGTACAAGACTAAAATGCAGGCATTGTTAGTTGTGTGCTCGCATCCTAAGTCAAGACAACAAAGGTATTGGAGGCGCTAGGGGTGGGGCTATTTCCATGCAATTATTAACAGTGGCCTGCAAAACGGCGGTGAAGTTCATACCTAGCCTTGGAAATGGGCCTAAAATCCTTGTTTTAGTACATCTTTTTGCAAGAATTTTAGCCAGTTTACTTGCTGGTTTTTATTCTTCTCTCACCTTTTTTTTGAAGGCCATTACAAGGTGCTTAGCTGCCGAACGTACCATACCGGCGTTTTTACTTGTCTTTTTGTAAAAGTAGGCCAGTACGCTAATAAGAATCCGATGAGTGCTTTATATATACAAATCAATTACCATCGCTGCTTTTTGCGGTGAGCGAGATAACCGCTACCCGGAACTTGTTGCATAAGCCTGACGGCAGATAGGCGAGCCCCGCGCTTGCGCTCCCTGTTTTACTAGGACTGGCTTTTTGTGCCAGTTGGGAGGCGTAGAGTATATTTCTCTACGGCGGGAAGGTAATCGCCGACTGTATCGCCCTGCAGTATTGCTTTAAGAGCGGGATCTAAAAGTGGCCTTGGCCACCTTGCGCGGTGCTTGTTTGGGCGGTAATCCTTGCCAAAACAAGCCCTTGCGGTAATCGTTGCCGTCCTTCTGGGTTGTGGCGTGCGGAGAGTATAAGTCAAGATGAAGGGCAGTAGCAAAGCATCCGTCACGTTCCTGACTGTGGATGAAGAAGATGCCGGCCAAAGGCTGGATAATTTTTTGTTAAAACACCTCAAGGGCGTACCCAAAAGTCATGTTTATCGCATTGTGCGTAGTGGTGAAGTTCGTGTAAATAAAGGCCGTAGCGATGTGACATATCGCATCGTTGCCGGTGATGTTTTACGCTTACCACCTGTGCGTGTGGCCGAGAAGCCAGACGCGGCCCCCGCTGTGGCGGCTTCGCACCGTATCGATATTCCGATCATCTTTGAAGATGATGCGATTCTGATTCTAAACAAACCAGCAGGTCTGGCTGTGCATGGCGGCTCTGGTGTGAGCTTTGGCTTGATTGAGCTAATTCGAGCCCAGCGCCCGCAAGCTAAATTTTTGGAATTAGTACATCGTTTAGATAGAGAAACATCCGGTATTTTAATGGTGGCCAAGAAACGCTCTGCCTTGATCGTTCTGCAAGATGCCTTGCGTGATAATCACCGCATTGATAAGCGATACTTGGCTTTGGTGAAAGGTGTGTGGGAAAATCCGCGCAGCCATGTGAAATTTTCTTTGCTGAAATACAACACAGCAGAAGGTGAACGCCGTGTAAGGGTATCGCCAGAAGGTAAGATTTCACACACGGTGGTAAATCGTCGTCAGGTCTGGAAAGACTGCTCATTATTAGAGTGCGAGCTTAAAACCGGCCGTACCCATCAAATTAGGGTGCATTTGGCTTCTAGCGATCATCCTATTTTAGGTGATGAGAAATACGGTGACTTTGCCTTAAATAAGCTGTTACCTAGGCAGGGGCTGCGGCGCATGTTTCTACATGCTTGGCGTTTAGTGGTTGATCACCCGATCACGGGCAAGCCTTTAGAATTAGAAGCGCCATTGCCGCCAGAATTACAATCTTATATCGACCTACTTGAGAAAACGCATGCCTAAGCAGTTTGATTTGCTGGTGTTTGATTGGGATGGCACCTTGATGGATTCCACTGGCACCATTGCCCGTGCAATCCAGTCGGCTTTTGCTGAAGTTGGCTTGGCCGTGCCCTCAGATAAAGAAGCACGTTATGTGATTGGCTATGGCATGCAAGAGGCGATGCAATACCTTGCTCCTGAGGCCACGGCGGCACAAATCACCGACGTGGTGGCTGTGTATCGCCGCTACTATTTGGCGCAGGATCATGATGTAGCACTGTACGATGGCGTGATGGAGGCTATGCCACTATTTATTGAGGCAGGCTTTCAGCTGGCGGTGGCTACGGGTAAATCGAGGGTGGGATTGGATCGGGCCTTGGCATCTACTGGCTTGGGCGGGTTTTTTAAGACGACCCGCACGGCCGATGAAGCGTTTTCTAAACCGCATCCCGCCATGCTGCACTACATTTTGGATAAATGTGGCGTTGAGGGAAGCCGTGCCGTGATGATTGGCGATACCACGCATGATTTACAGCTAGCGCAAAATGCGGGCACGCAAAGCTTGGCGCTGACTTATGGTGCGCATAAATTGCCTGAGCTGCTGACTTGCAAGCCACTGGCACATTTTGATGATTTTCATGCTTTAAAAGATTGGATATTGCTGAATGCCTGATCGAGTACTCTGCCAGAGCCAGGACTTACTTGAGCGGGGTTTGGCACAGCGCTTTACCCTGCAATGGGGGGGGCGTGAGCGTAGTGCTTTTGCTATTCGTTATGATGGCGTGGTTTACGCTTATATTAATGAGTGCGCCCATGTGCCGATGGAGATGGATTTTAATCAGGGGGATTTTTTTGATTATTCCCACTCTTGGCTGGTTTGTTCTACCCACGGCGCATACTATGCGCCAAATACTGGTGTTTGCTTGGGTGGGCCTTGCCCCGGCCGCAAGCTTATTTCTTTGCCGGTTCGCGAATACGCGAATCAAGTTTGTCTGATTGAGGAAATGGTATGAACGAGTCGAAAGAATCTTGGGAACGCGAGCAATTACAAAGTTTGCTGCACGCTGGTATTAAGGAGCGCCGCAGTGCGCGACGTTGGAATATCTTTTTCAAGCTGGTGACCTTTAGTATTGTGATTCTAATTCTAGCCATGATGATGGGCTGGGTCGGCAAAAAAGGCAGCGATGAGATAACGGGCCCACATACTGCCGTGGTTCGTTTAGAAGGTGCTATTTCTGCGGGCGGTGAAGCAGATGCGGCCACACTCATTGAAGGCTTAACCGCGGCGTTTGAAGATAAAAACACTAAGGCCGTCATCTTACAAGCCAATAGCCCTGGTGGTAGCCCTGTGCAAGCGGGCATGATGGCCGATGAAATTGCGCGCTTGAAAAAGCAATATCCGAAGATTCCATTTTATGTGGTGATCGAAGAAATTTGCGCCTCAGGCTGCTATTACGCAGCAGCGGGTGCAGATAAAATTTTTGCGGATAAAGCCTCTATGGTCGGCTCGATCGGCGTATTGATGGATGGTTTTGGCTTTAGTGGGGTGATGGAAAAGCTGGGTGTAGAGCGTCGCCTATTGACTGCAGGCGCAAATAAAGGCTTTTTAGATCCTTATTCACCAATGAGCCAAGGCCAGCGCGATAAAGCGCAAGTGATGCTTGATGAGATTCATCAGCAGTTTATTGCTGTGGTTAAAGCTGGGCGTGGCAATAAGCTGTCAGATAATCCTGATCTCTTTTCTGGCCTAGTGTGGAGTGGTGCTGCTAGTGTCAAGATGGGCTTGGTCGATGCGCTTGGCTCGGTAGATAGCGTGGCGCGTGATGTGGTTAAAGCTAAAGAGATCGTCGATTTTACGCCACGTCCTAGTTATGCAGATCGTTTAGCGCGTCAGATTGGCGTTTCTGCTGCGAATAAACTGGTTTCTGAATTGAATTTACAGTTGAAATAATGCGCTGGGCGGGCACAAAAAACGGCCCGCCCACATTTAAATAGAAAGGGATTGAGCATGGCACGTAAACACAGGCACGAGGAGCATGAAAACCACGAGCGCTGGTTGGTGTCTTATGCAGATTTTATTACCCTGTTATTCGCTTTTTTTGTGGTGATGTACGCCATTTCTTCGGTAAATGAAGGCAAATACAAAGTATTGTCTAATTCAATGGTCGATGCTTTTAAGCAAACGCCCACGAGCAAAGAAGTGATTAAACAGAATCAGCCCGTGGCGGGTGCTCCAGATAAACTGGTGGTGCTATCCGCCGTTTCGCCGCCCACACCCAGCCCTAAGGTGGCAGAGCAAACGCAAAAAATGCAGGGCATGGCAGGCGATTTAAAAAAATCACTGGGTGCCTTGATTGATCAGGGCAAGGTGCGGGTCACTCAGTCCAAACGCGGTATTGCCGTTGAAATTAGTGATTCTGTTTTATTTGATACTGCAAAAGCAGATCTACATACCGAATCGGCCACGGCCTTAATTGCCGTAGCTGAGATGGTTAAAAACACCGATAACTTAATTCAAATCGAAGGCAATACCGATAATCAGGCGATGCGCTCTGGGCAGTTTCCATCAAATTGGGAATTGTCGGCCGCCCGAGCGGCCAGCGTGGTGCGTTTGTTTGTTGATGGGCCAGCGTGGTGCGTTTGTTTGTTGATGTGGGTGTTGCGCCGCAGCGTTTGGTGGCGATTGGCTACGGAGAGTTCCGCCCTCAAGGTAGTAATGACACGCCAGAAGGGCGGGCGAGTAATCGCCGAGTTACGCTAAATATCTTGGCTGATAATAAAGACGAAGTCGCGGTGCTGCCCTTAGGCAACGAGACCAAACCTGCTCTTGCTCCTGCTCCTGCTCCTGCTCCTGCTGCACCTGCGGCTAAATAAACTAGGGTTCAGCCGGCTTTAAAGCAAAAAGATCTGTAGACACAGAGAACACTAAGATAAAAAGCAGTACACAGAGAAGGCCCCAAGGTATTTGGTT
>JAPLQI010000074.1 GCA_026399755.1 Pseudomonadota bacterium | reverse complement strand
ATAAAAACGCCCCACTGTGGCGCATTCTGCCGAAATTTATTGCCCAATATCCGCAATACGAGCGAATTGGCCTTAAAGACCTGTGTCAGCAAATCCACGGCATTTATCGCTCCCACGATGTGGCACGCCTAACGACCGATATGTATTTATCGAATATGGAACCGGCCATGAAGCCCGCCAAGGCTTTTGCCAAAATGGCACACCGCGAGATCGACCGCGTAGCCATCGACGAGCTAGAAGGCCGCATCACTGCCGTAATGCTGACTCCATACCCACCAGGCATTCCGCTATTGATCCCAGGCGAAGTCTTCAACAAGACCATCGTTGATTACCTCAGATTCGCCCGAGATTTTAACAAGCGCTTCCCCGGCTTTGAAACCTATATTCATGGTTTGGTGGCAGACAAGAGCACAGGCGAAACCCGCTACTTTATGGATTGTGTAAGGTTGTAATAAAACGGGGAGTGGGGAGTGGAGAGAATGGGGAGTCGACAAAGCCCTCCACTCCCCACTCCCATATTCCTGTACTCCAAGGCAATCAAAGGCTACAAACAAGGAAAGCAACCTCCTTTCTAATCCCTGAGCCTGGGATATTGCGATGCGTTTTCAGCCCTCTGAATTACAAACTCTTCTCTACTTTCTTGCCGCCAGCTTTGTTCTAGGCTGTCTACTCTATTACCGAGTGCGCACCAGCCGCCATCGCTTATTTAATAGCATTTTGCTACTGACTTTTGGCTGTCTTGGCCTTTACTCCAGCACCTTACTAGAAAGCTATCAATTCGCCAGCGCAGCCAAAGCCGTGCATGAAACCTTTATGGTGGTGCTTGGTTTTGCCATCATCCGTTATTGGGGCATGTTGCTTTTCCAACTACTTGCGCCTTTAGTCAGGCTTAATCCGCCACGGATTCTCGAAGACTTGCTCGAAGCCATTGCCATGATCGCTTGGGTCTTTTACCGCCTGCATTTGGCGGGGCTGCAATTGGGGCAACTGGTTACCACTTCTGCGGTGATCACCGCCGTGCTCGCCTTTGCCATGCAAGATACGCTGGGCAATATTCTGGCGGGGCTGGCACTGCATTTAGATAATTCGATAGAGCAAGGCGACTGGATTAAGCTTGGGGAACTCACAGGCCGAGTCGTCGATTTATCTTGGCGAGCCACCCGCGTTGAAACGCGCAATGGTGAAACGGTGATGATTCCCAACGGCATGCTGATGAAAGGCCAGTTTCAGCTACTCGGAAAGCGCGTTGATAAACCACTGGCTTGGCGGCGTTGGGTTTGGTTTGAAGTGGGGCTGGACACGCTGCCCACGCAAGTCATGCTCTTGATCGAAACCGCCATTCGCGAAGCCGCCCCGCCTAATGTGGCTCAAGACCCACCGCCTTCCTGCTTGCTGATGAATGTAGAAAAAGGCAATGCCCGCTATGCCGCACGCTACTGGCTCACCGATATTCTGAATGATGATCCTACCGACTCACAAATCCGCACCCTGATCGACGCCGTATTACGCCGCAACAGCCTGCGCTTGGCTGCACCGCAATATAAAATCTTTGTCACCCAAGAAAACGAGCGTTACTTTGAAGGCCGCCACAAGCAACACACCCAAGAGCGCCTCGCCGTCTTGCAAAAATTAGAGCTGCTGGTTTCCTTAAAAGAAGAAGAACTACACACCCTCGCCGACAAGCTACGCTTCACGCCCTATGTGGCTGGGGATGTGATGATACGCCAAGGCGAAAAGGTAGAATGGCTGTACATCATCATCAAAGGCGATGCCGAAGCATGGGTGCAACCTACGCGCGGCGAGCGAAAACTACTGACCAAACTTGGGCCGGGCAGCTTTTTTGGTGAGATGGGCTTAATGACCGGCGAAGCCATCCGCGCCACGGTGGTGGTTAGCAGCAATGTGGAGTGCTACCGCATTGATAAAGAATCTTTCCAGCAAATTCTATTATCCCGCCCCGAGCTTGCCGGCGTATTTTCTGAAGTACTAGTTAAACGTCAGGCTGAAGAGCATGCCTTGCTGAATGATGAAAGTAACATCATCGTCCCCGTCGCCCGCTCAGAAATCCTCGCCAAATTGCAGCATTTTATTGGATTAAATCGTGGGGCGTAAAACCCAAACCTTAAACCACGGAGAAAAAGGAGAACACGGAGTGCCACGGAGAAAAGCAAATGAATAAGAATAAGCTTTTCTCCGTGAAACTCCGTGTCCTCTGTGCCCTCTGTGTTTCAAGACTTGGGTTTTCTCATCCCCACAACTCAGCCCTTGATCTCCCCCTGCCACGCCCCCATGTATAAAGTAAGAATAAACTTTGGAGGAGTGCGGAATGCGTTTCGATAAACTGACCACAAAATTTCAGCAAGCTATTGGCGATGCGCAAAGCAGCGCGAATGCAAATGACAATCCCTATATTGAGCCTCAGCACGTGCTGGCTGCACTGCTGGCCGACGTGGATTCCGGCACTTCCGCCTTATTAGCGAGAGCGGGGGTCAATGTTAATCCGCTCAAAACCGCTCTTGCCGCCGCCATTGAACGCCTACCCAAAGTCACTGGCGGCGATGGTGAAATTACCGTTTCTAAAGAACTAAGTAACTTACTCAACCTTACCGACAAAGCCGCGCTAAAACGCGATGATCAGTTTATTTCTAGCGATTTATTTTTGCTGGCTTTAACGGCAGACAAAGGCGAAACAGGCCGCTTACTGAAAGAAAACGGCGCTAAAAAAGAAGCCGTTGCCGCCGCCATTGATGCCGTGCGTGGCGGGCAAAGTGTGGATAGCTCGGAAGCCGATCAGAATCGTGAAGCCTTAGATAAATACTGTATGGATCTAACCGAGCGCGCCAAAGCGGGCAAGCTAGACCCAGTAATTGGCCGCGATGATGAAATTCGCCGCGCCATGCAAGTTTTGCAACGCCGCACCAAGAATAACCCCGTCTTAATCGGCGAGCCAGGCGTGGGTAAAACCGCGATTGTAGAAGGCCTCGCCCAGCGAATTGTGAATGGCGAAGTTCCTGAATCGCTCAAATCCAAGCGCGTATTGGTACTCGATCTGGCGTCTTTGCTGGCGGGCACCAAATACCGTGGCGAATTTGAAGAGCGTCTGAAAGCGGTGCTTAATGAGCTAGCCAAAGACGAAGGCAATACCATTATCTTTATCGACGAGCTGCATACCTTGGTGGGCGCGGGTAAAACCGAAGGCTCGATGGATGCGGGCAATATGCTCAAACCAGCGCTGGCGCGGGGCGAGCTGCATTGCATAGGCGCCACTACGCTGGATGAATACCGAAAATACGTTGAAAAAGACCCTGCGCTAGAACGCCGCTTCCAGAAAGTGCTGGTGAACGAGCCGAGCGTGGAGGCCACCATCGCCATTTTGCGCGGCTTACAAGAAAAATACGAAATCCATCACGGGGTAGAAATCACCGATCCTGCGATTGTGGCCGCTGCCGAGCTGAGCCATCGCTATATCACCGACCGCTTTTTGCCCGATAAAGCAATTGATCTGATCGACGAAGCCGCCGCACGCATCAAAATGGAAATCGATTCCAAACCCGAAGTGATGGATAAGCTAGATAGACGGATTATTCAGCTCAAGATCGAGCGCGAAGCGGTAAAACGCGAGAAAGACGAAGCCTCTAAAAAACGCCTTTCCCTGATCGAAGAAGAAAGTGCACGTTTAGAGAAAGAATACTCAGACTTAGAAGAAATCTGGAAAGCCGAAAAAGCCAGCGTGCTCGGCAGCCAAGCGATTCGAGAAGAAATTGAACGCGTTAAAACCGCGATGGATGCCGCCCAACGCCGTGGTGAGTGGGACAAAGCCAGCGAATTGCAATACGGCCAATTACCGCAGCTTGAGGCCAAACTCAAAGCCGCCGAAGCGTCCGAGGCCACCGGCGGCAAGCTCAAATTGCTACGTACCCAAGTGGGCGCAGAAGAAATTGCCGAAGTCGTGAGCCGCGCAACGGGCATCCCAGTCAGCCGCATGCTGCAAGGCGAGCGCGAAAAATTGCTCGCCATGGAAAACGCCCTGCATCAAAAAGTAGTGGGGCAATCAGAAGCCGTGCGTTTGGTATCCGATGCCATTCGCCGCTCCCGCGCAGGGCTTTCAGACCCTAACCGCCCTTACGGCAGCTTCTTATTTCTTGGCCCAACTGGCGTGGGTAAAACTGAGCTGACCAAGGCATTGGCGGAATTCTTATTTGATTCGCCGGATCATTTAATTCGCCTCGATATGAGCGAGTTTATGGAAAAACACAGCGTATCCCGTTTAGTGGGTGCGCCTCCAGGCTATGTAGGCTATGAGGAAGGCGGCTACTTAACCGAGGCCGTGCGCCGCAAACCCTATAGCGTGATTTTGCTGGATGAAGTCGAAAAAGCGCATCCGGATGTATTTAATATCCTGCTGCAAGTGCTGGACGATGGCCGCCTCACCGATGGCCAAGGGCGCACGGTTGATTTTAAAAACACCGTGATTGTGATGACCAGTAATCTAGGTAGCACGCAAATTCAAGCCATGGCAGGAATGGATTATCAGTTGATCAAAATGGCGGTACTCGCCGAAGTGCAAGGCTATTTCCGGCCCGAATTTGTAAACCGGATTGATGAAATGGTGGTGTTCCATTCACTGGATCAGGAGGCCATCAGAAATATTGCGCGAATTCAGCTTAATCGCTTACAAGGCCGTCTAGCGCATATGGAAATCGAAATGAGCGTCACGGATGCTGCGCTTGATATGGTGGCTGCAGCAGGCTTTGACCCGGTTTATGGCGCAAGGCCGTTGAAACGTGCGATTCAAACCGAAATTGAAAACCCATTGTCACGCGCCATTTTGGAAGGCAAAGTGAGTGCAGGCCAAATACTGACGATTAACGTAGAGAATGGTGAGCTGAGCTTTAAACAAACACTATAAACAATCTACAGTCGTTTAAAGCGGCGCTCTGCGGAGCGCCGCTTATCTTTTAATTCGCCCCTGTAAGATTAATTCAAAGCGTCATCAAACCCATTTGCGTATTTAGCGATGCAGCACACTTTGATTTTTTCCTACACTTAATCAAATAATCAACAGTTGTGAAAATTATAAGATAAGCTTAACGATCAAACCGATGAAATAATGTAATGAAGCAAGCACTTACATTTCCCTCTTCCCCCAAGGCGGCAACCGCCTTATTGCTGCTTATCGGCTATATAGGAATCGGCTTTCTTAGTATTCAATTCGCAATCCTACCGTTCGGCAGTTTCTCAGTTATTTGGTTTGCAGCCGGTTGCGGCCTCGTCATCATGCTAGAAACAGGGCGATTGGGTATTGCACTCGTATTCTTGGGCAGCTACATCCTTAACACCCCCACTTACTATACCTATTTAAATCAATCGGGATCAAAAAACGCTTTCTTACTTGCGCTTATTTCCGGCCTTGT
Organism: Pseudomonadota bacterium; assembly: GCA_026399755.1. Taxonomy (GTDB): domain Bacteria; phylum Pseudomonadota; class Gammaproteobacteria; order Burkholderiales; family Chitinibacteraceae; genus Iodobacter. The sequence continues at coordinate 92,336 of JAPLQI010000074.1, read as the reverse complement.
GCCTGCCGCTATTGATAGTTGGCAATCGGCAATGGCGGCAAAGGCATGGCGCAATTCTGTAAGAAAGAACCACCATGCGCCTTTGCAAGCCCCAGTGGATCTTCCCTATTTCTGGCTAAAAATATGCTTTATGCCCGCATTAATCACCATGAGCGTATGGCATACCCTGTTAACCCTCAGCCAAGTTACTCCATATATCAGCCTAGCAAACAATCTACAGCAAATGGTTTTATTAATTATGGGAGATACAGCTGGATTATTTATTATTGCCCCCATTTATGCCAGCTGGAAATCTGGCACTCTAAAGAATAACTTTCGCTCTATTGTGCCTTATTTGGTATTACTCTGCGCTATCGTGGCACTTGGGTTTAGTTTGTACACTTATTTAATGATGTTGATTCTGCCTGTACTTCTATTGATCGCCATTCGTTTTAGACTAGCAGGCACTGCCTTGGCCCTATTGGTCGTCTTTACATTATCTATTATTGGTAGTACCTATCATTTCGGGCCATTCATTAACAAAAACAGCATGCTATCTTTTGTTAATTTACAATTATTCTTATTTTGCGTGGGTTTAACACTGCATTATTTAGCTTTACTACAAGAGCTTTTAAATCAAAGCCATATTCAACTTGAAACAGAAGTCGCCAATCGCACCGAAGCCTTAGCTGCCGCCAATCAAAGGCTTAAAGAATTAGTCACCACGGATGAGCTAACAGGGGTAGCAAATAGACGCGAATGGCAGCGCCGCTGCGATGAAGCAATTATTTATGCACGCCGCTACGAGCAGCCTCTTTCCATACTCTTGATTGATATCGATCACTTCAAAAACGTTAACGATCAACACGGCCATTTAGCAGGGGATCTCACGCTGAAAGAACTATGCCGAGTCTGCAGTACCGAGCTACGTGCCACAGACAGCTTTGCTCGCTGGGGCGGCGAAGAGTTTGTGCTGCTTTTGCCTGGTACGGTGCTGGCCGAGGCGATGTTAGCCGGCAATAAATTACGGCTAGCCATTGAAGAGCAAGCCTTGATTAAATTTGAGGGTAAAACCATCAAAATCACCATTAGCATAGGTGTGGCAATGTTAGAGGACAGCGACAGCAGCTTGGATCATCTATTAAACCGAGCCGATCAAGCCATGTATGCAGCTAAGGCAGCAGGCAGAAACCAAGTGCAATGTGCGCTTAGCCCCGCTACTTTTACGAGCAGGCAAGCTTAATCTTTGCCAAAAGTACAACAGCTTACTTCGCGCTTATGCCGATATGAATTTTAAAGCCCATAATAAAGTTTCAGCCACTCTCCCTCCCCCATATGCTGAGCCGCTTTCATCCTCGTTCATTAGATGTCCTCGGTGATTACAGCAGGAGTAGATTGCTGGCTGATATCACGGCGGGTATCAGCGTTGGCGTTGTTGCGCTGCCCTTGGCAATGGCCTTTGCTATTGCCAGCGGATTGCCTCCAGCGGCTGGGCTCACAACCGCAATTATTGCGGGCTTTTTAATTTCGCTATTAGGCGGCTCTAAAGTACAAATTGGCGGACCTGCTGGGGCATTTATTGTGGTGGTATATGCCATCGTCCAGCAATATGGCGTTGGTAATTTATTATTAGCCACCATGCTAGCGGGCGTATTTATGTTTTTACTCGGCCTATTTGGCCTTGGGGCTTTAGTTCGCCATATTCCTGTATCCATTGTGATTGGATTTACCAATGGGATTGCAGCCTTAATTGCACTCTCTCAGCTCAATGATTTTTTAGGCTTGAATATCGATCATTTGCCTGCTGAATTCTTTTCAAAAATCAAAGCCATTACTCTCGCCCTGCCTAATGCCCACCTTGCCACATTATCAACTGGCGTCTTCTCATTGGCCGTATTAATTATTTGGCCAAAAATAGCGCAACATTTACCCTCAGGCTTAAAACAAATTACCGGCAGTATGATTGCCCTTGTACTTGGCACCTTACTTGCACAATGGCCAGAGATTCACGTTCCTACCATTGCCAGCCACTTTGGCGATATTCCATCGCAACTGCCTAGCCCTGCATTTCCTCAATTTACGTGGCATTCTTTGGCCGCCATTATTCAACCTGCACTGACCATTGCGGTATTAGGCTCTATAGAATCATTGCTGTGCGCGCGTATTGCTGATGGCATGATTAATGATAGGCACAACCCTAATCAAGAGTTGATGGCTCAGGGAATTGCCAATTTTGTTTCACCCTTATTTGGCGGATTTTGCGCCACGGGCACGATTGCCCGCACCGTTACCAATATTAATAGCGGAGCCAGCAGCCCTGTTTCTGGCATGGTGCATGCATTATCTATTTTGCTCATCATGGCGATTGCTGCACCTTTTGCAAAGCTGATCCCACTTTCCACGCTCGCCGCTGTTTTGCTTTATGTGGCTTGGAATATGGGGGAATGGGCCGAGTTTCGACGCTTGCAACATTTTACTGGCAATTACCGCACTATTTTACTTTCTACTTTTATTCTAACCGTGGTCGTGGATTTAACCGTAGCGATGGAAGTCGGCTTACTTTTAGCCTGTGTTTTCTTTATTACCCGCGTATCCAGCCTCACCCATTTAAATAAAATTGAATTACCCACTCATATGGCAAGCGATCAAATTGAGGCATGGAGTATTCATGGCTCTTTATTTTTTGGCTCGATTGCCAAAATAGAAGTTTTACTCGACCCACATAAGATCCAGCCCGACTTACTGATTTTAGATCTGTCCTCATTACTCAATATGGATACCACAGGGCTAGAAGCATTAGAAACGCTACTGCATTTATTACATCACCAAGGCGCTGGTCTGATTATTTGTGGTGCAGGAATACAGCCCAATTCACTGATCCATCGCTCAGGGTTTTATCAGCATTTAGGCTCAGAATTCTTATTGCCCGATTTACCTAGTGCATGGCAGTGGGCCGATCATGTGCTCAAAAAAAACCAAGCAAATAAGCATACAGCAGCAAAAGAGTCTCCATTTGCCAATTTGTGATTTAGTCACACATTTGTACTATTCAACATTACAAAGCAAGAAATCATTGTTAGAGTGCCTGTCGCTTTTCTATGCAAATAGTCTTATAAATACATGAGCATAGGAATTGAAATCCGCTTTTTATCCCCAAACGGCTTTGTTTTTTGGCCACTACAAGGAGATGCATGAATACAAGTACCCAATCCCGCTTCCATCACACCTTAAGCATGCCCGTGTTTTTACCCAGCATGATTCTCATTGGCATTTTGCTCACTATTTGCACGTTTAATCCGCAGGCTGCAGAACAAATATTTTCCCAAGGCCAAGCTTGGGTTACACAGAAATTCAGCTGGTTTTATATTCTTTCTGTGGCTATTTTTGTCATCACCCTCGTTGCCATTGCCTGCAGCCCCTACGGCAATATCCGCCTAGGCCCTGACGATGCCAAACCCGAATACCACTTCACCTCTTGGGTGGCCATGCTATTTGCCGCGGGCATGGGTATTGGCTTAATGTATTTCGGCGTAGGCGAGCCGATGCAGCATTATTTATCGCCACCACTGGCCCAAGGCAGCACCATGGCTGCCGCACGTGAAGCGATGAATATGACATTCTTTCACTGGGGCTTTCATGCTTGGGCGATTTATTGCCTTGTTGGCCTCGTACTGGCTTATTTTGGCTTTCGCTACAATCTGCCGCTGACGATTCGCTCCGGCCTTTATCCCATTCTGCGCGACAAAATCAATGGCCCTATCGGCCACGCGGTTGACGTATTCGCCCTCTGCGGCACGATTTTCGGGATTGCCACCACGCTGGGCTACGGTATTTTGCAAATCAGCGCGGGCTTGCATTCGCTCACCGGCTGGGACACGTCCACTCTGCAATTTCAGTATGGCCTGATAGCTGTGGTGATTGGACTTGCTGGCTGGTCTGCCGCATCGGGCCTAGATAAAGGCGTGCGCCGCCTTAGCGAGCTTAATTTAGGCCTCGCCATTACGCTGATGCTATTTGTGTTATTTGCGGGGCCAACCTTGTTTTTACTTGGCGCATTTGGCGACAACTTAGGCCATTACTTCTCCAGCCTAGTCGAGCTAACTTTCCGCTCTTATACCTATGAGCCTACACAAAAAGAAGGCTGGTTTAGTGGCTGGACACTGCTGTATTGGGCGTGGTGGATTTCTTGGTCGCCCTTCGTAGGGATGTTTATTGCGCGGATTTCGCGTGGCCGCACCTTACGTGAGTTTATCATCGGCGTAATGCTGATTCCTGCCCTGTTTAACTTGGTATGGATGACGATTTTTGGCAATACTGCCATCTGGCTGGATATGCATACCGCCGCTGGTGCGCTATCGCAAACAGCGGGCAATGTGGATGCGCTGCTGTTTAAATTCTTTGAATACCTGCCACTGGCGAAAGTCACTTCATCGATCACCGTGCTGTTGATTGCCGTGTTTTTTGTCACCTCGGCCGATTCGGGCGCTTTTGTGCTCAACACCATCGCCACCCGTGGTGCAGATAAATCACCCGCTTGGCAAAGCCTGTTTTGGGCTGGCCTACTCGGTGTGACTGCTGCAATTTTGCTAACAGCTGGTGGCTTAAAAGCGCTGCAAGCCGTAACGCTGATTGCTGCCCTGCCGTTTACGGTGATTATGCTGCTGCTCTGCTTTAGCCTGTGTAAAGGCTTAGCGGCAGATAGACAACACTTCTCACAGAAATTCTCACCCGGAACCACCTCATGGACAGGCCAACACTGGCGGATTCGCCTAGCGCAAATTCTGCATGAGCCCCGTTTGAGTGATGTTGAGAAATTCATCACCAAAAGTGTTGAACCTGCGCTAAATGAAGTCGCTAGCGAGCTGCAAAAACAAGGCCTCAGTGCTTCCGTATCACATGGGGACGATGGCGCGGTTTCTTTGATCGTGCCACAAGCGAACCTGCGTGACTTTGTTTACGGTGTGCGGCCTTTAAAGCAGCCGGTCGCCACTTTTGCGCTGCGCGACGCATCACTGCCGATGTCGAGCAGGCCGCATCACTATGTGCCTATCACCTTCTTTGAAGATGGCCGCCAAGGCTACGATGTGCAATATATGATTCAGCAAGAGCTGATTGCCGATGTGCTCAAGCAATACGAGCGTTATTTAAGCTTGGTGCAAAATCAAGATACGCATCTACTGAATAGCGCACCGGGGCATACTTAAAATGATTACCGCCGCATTACACTCGGAATGCGGCGGTATTTCATGCTAATTTATTTTTGAATCCACCATTTAAACAGACTATATAAGTCGCGTAATTAAATTAGGCGGTATCGTGCTTGATCAGTGGAGTGTGTACCTATTGTTTTCTAAATCGGGCCGGAGAGGATAAATTGATTGATACCGCAACTATGCGCTATAAGAATATCGACATCCCCATCCTACCTATAAGGAACAAAAGTAAAATTAAAAAGAATATTCGAATAAAACCACTTCCATAGCGTAAGGCCAAAAAAACACCCGTGAGAGAGCCCGCGATATTGCATATAGCAACCACACCACCTATTTCCCATAAAACATTGCCGGATGGGATAAAAAACAACAGCGCGGCGCTAAATGTTCCTAAGTTAACCAGCTTTGCTGAAGCTGAAGCGTTCAGGAAGTCGAATCCAAAAAATCTGACAAAAATAAAAAGTAGTAAGCTACCACTGCCTGGCCCAAATACCCCATCATAGAAACCAATTAAACCTCCAAAAAACACCCCCAGAAAAATCTCTTTTTTTCCGCAGCGTATGCGAGTACTAAATCGTCCCAAATCTTTTTTAGTAAATGTATAGCTAGCCATGGCGATCAAAATTACAAAAACAACATATTCCATAAGTCGTTTGGGAATTAAGGAAACAGAGAGAGCTCCAAGGAAAGCGAATATAAATGCTGAAAACATCGTTGGAAGCATGAGCTTCCATATGATTTTTATTCTTTTTAGATAAGTGAATATTGAAGAAAAGTTACCTGCTAATACAGCTAACTTATTAGTTCCAAAAACCGTTGGCAAACTGTGTTGGGGCAGAGCGTGTAAGAGTGCCGGCACCTGTACAAGCCCCCCGCCGCCAACAGCGGCATCAATCAGCCCACCACAGAAAGCAAAAAAACCCAATGCAGCTAAAGTACTTTCAAAATCCATATAAAATATCCGGTACGGATTTGAGTTTTTGACTGAGCATTATGATTTCCTTTCGATATGAGGTCTGTGATGCCCTGAATTCTGCAGTCAATTTAGTGCGGTATCCATCGAGGTTTCCCTTGGCACGATGGTGACTGTCTCATCCGGAGAGAGCAACCTTCACTTTTGATGCGGAGCTTCCAGATTGCAATGATGCTGAGTTCATAATTTCGCCTTTTTTTATCCACTAGGGTTTATCTGGTTTACCCCAATAAAATTTTTTACATAGGACCAGATACGCTAATGCTATTGGCTTGAAAGCTTAGCAACAAGTAACTTATAATGACTTAATCATTCTTTTTTAGTGATCAATTCAGATGGAGCTTTCCCAATTAACGATGTTTAAAGTGGTTGCCGAGCAAGGAAGCATCATTCAGGCGTCTAAATTACTGCACTGCGTTCCGTCAAACATTACGAACAGAATCAAGCTTTTAGAAAAAGAGCTTGGAGCACCCTTGTTTATTAGAAAGGGTAGAGGGCTTGTAATTAGCCCTTCGGGATTGTTATTTCTAAGCTACACAAATAAAATTTTGTCTTTGTGCCAAGAGGCTCGTAGAGCTCTCGATTCTGAGTCAGAACCCTCTGGATTACTGAAGATTGGTGCAATAGAGTCTTCTGCGACCGGCAGGCTGCCTAGTATTTTATCCAGATATCATCAGAGTTATCCCTCGGTAAAAATGGAGTTCAGTACTGGGATCTGGTCGCAATTGTTAAGTGACGTTGTTGCGCATAAACTAGATTGTGCAATCATTGCGGTCAAAGATGAGTGCCCAGATATTGAGCGCATGGAAATATATAAAGAGGAGCTTGTGTTAATTGCCTCGCCAGCGATGGGCGAAATAAGCACTCCGCAAGACTTGATCGGAAAAAATATATTTATGTGGCCAGAAGGGTGCCCCTACAGGAAAGCCCTTGAAGGTTGGCTAAACGAACATCAAATACCTACTCCAATAACTAGCATAGCAAGTTATGGCACCATTCTTGGGTGCGTTAGTTCTGGCGCAGGAGTTTCTTTGGTGCCCAAAGGAGTATTTGAGCAGTTCAGAAGGATTGGCAGTATAAGTGGATACTCATTCAGTGGCTTGATGCCGATACAGAATTACTTTATCTGGAACAGACATACAGGGTTTCATCGTGCAAAAGATAAATTTTCAGAGCTACTGAAAAATGAGTTCAAAGATGTCTAGACAATAGCGACAACAATAGGGGACTGACCTGTCCTGACAACCGTAGACACGCCTCACTCAAATTCCAACCGCTTGCCTGCTGATCTTTTGTGCAAACGCGACCGGAGATAGATTACCCAAGCGTGTGTGGCGCCGCTGGTGATTGTAAAAAATTTCGATGTATTCTCGAATCGATACTTCTGCCTCAAACCGGCTGCCGTAACTGTGATGGGGGAACAGCATTGGGGACAGACCACAGTTAAATTTGCTGAATAGCGCGCCTGGCCCCCCTCTCTTTAGCCCAAAGAAAGCCTCGCTCATATTTGAGCGGGGCTTTATGGCGTTTAAATACCCCAAGATCATAAGTAATGTGCACATCAGTTTGTACATGTAAAAATTGACAAGCGGTGCCTAAGTGGTTAAATTTCGATCACTAAAGAGGAGAGAGTACCTAGGGAAAACCCTAGCTGCCGCCGAAGGCGCAACGCCCGCGAACGCTCAGGCAAAAGGACTCTTTGGTATCAACACTCTGGAGAGCGGCGTGCTAAACGCCCACCGAAGGGGCTAACAAAACGGATCGTCATGAGCCGTTTTGGAATCTCTCAGGTACCAAGGACAGAGGGGCCGCTGCATCTGAAAAGCCTAATCGGCTTGCAGCGCTATGCCCGAGAGCGCCATGTCCGCCCAACTCCACACTACCCCACTCAATGCCGCCCATCGTATTGCCAACGCCCGTATGGTCGATTTTGGCGGCTGGGACATGCCTGTAAACTATGGCTCGCAAATCGAGGAACACCACGCTGTTCGCACCGATGCAGGCATGTTTGATGTCAGCCATATGCGTGTAGTGGATATCAAAGGCGAACAAGTTCGCGCCTTCTTGACCCGCGCCCTTGCCAACAATGTGGCCAAGCTTAAAGTTTCTGGCAAAGCACTCTACTCCTGCCTGCTCAACCCACAAGCCACCGTGATCGACGATTTAATCGTTTATTACTTTGCCGAAGATGACTTCCGCCTTGTGGTGAATGCGGGCACTGCGGACAAAGACATCGCATGGATGCAGCAGCTTAATACCGATTGGAATACCGGCCTCACCATTACTTCACGTAACGATTTAGCCATTCTGGCCGTACAAGGCCCTAATGCCCGCGCTAAAGTTTGGCAAGTTTTGCCAGAAACCCAAGCTGCCAGCTCAGACCTCAAGCCATTTAATGCTGCGCAAATTGGCGATGTGATGATCGCCCGCACCGGTTACACCGGCGAAGACGGCTTTGAAGTGGTACTGCCTGCTACTCAAATTGAAGCCTTTTGGAATCAACTCATCGCCGCAGGCGTTCGCCCTTGTGGCCTTGGCGCACGCGACACACTGCGTTTAGAAGCTGGCATGAATTTATACGGCCAAGACATGGACGAAACAGTGAATCCGCTCAATGCGGCACTGGCTTGGACGATTGATCTCGTTTCCGAGCGCGATTTCGTAGGTAAAGAAGCCCTCATCGCCCAAGGCCAAACTCAACAATTTCTTGGCTTGCTGCTGCTGGACAAAGGCGGCGTACTGCGCGGCCATCAGGTAGTGCATACCGAACAGGGTGACGGTGAAATCACCAGCGGCACGTTCTCCCCTAGCCTGCAGCAATCCATCGCTATGGCGCGTTTACCGCTGGGCGTTGCCATTGGCGACACCGTACATGTAGCCATCCGCGACAAAAACCTCGCCGCCCGCGTCGTAAAAATGCCTTTTGTACGCAACGGTAAATCACAGCTTTAAAAACCTTAGAACCTAAATTCTGTGGACACAGAGAACACGGAGAAAACCAAGACGAGAGCACCGAGAAAAACAAAGAGAGAATCATTAGTTTTTTACTTAAAAGGTTTTCTCTGTGCTCTCTGTGTTCTCATATTTTCTCTGTGTCTACAGAAGTTTTTGAATTTAATTACCCCCATACCGGAGTTTTTATTATGTCTATCCCAGCAAATTTGAAATTCACCGACACGCACGAATGGCTTCGTCTTGAAGCAGATGGCAGCATCACCATCGGCATTACCAACCACGCGCAAGAAGCGCTGGGCGATATCGTGTTTTTGGAATTGCCAGCAGCTGGCACTCGCTACGCTAAAAACGACGCTTGTGGTGTGGTTGAGTCAGTTAAAGCTGCCAGCGATATCTACGCGCCACTGGCGGGTGTGATTGTTGAAAGCAATGACGACTTGACCAACGCTCCAGAGCAAGTCAACACCGACGCTTACGGTGCCTGGTTATTCAAAATCACCCCAGACAACGCAGCCGACCTCGACACTATGCTGAGCGCTGCCGATTACGAAAAAGCCATCGGCTAATAAAACATAAAAACGTCTGTAGACACAGAGATCGGGAAGAACACAAAGCACACGGAAAAAACCTTTAAGGTAAAAGATAATTAACAGCAAGGTATCGCTTACAGCGCTGTTATAGCTAGGTCTTCCTCCTTGTTCTCGCTTTTGCTCTTCTCTATGTTCTCTGTGTTTACAGATCTTTTTGACTTACCTTTTGACCTGCCCCACGTACACTTACGGTTGCCGCCATGACCACTGCATCTCTTAGCCATCTTGAAGATCACGCCGCTTTTGTGGCCCGCCATATCGGCCCTAACGCTGCGGAAGAAGCCGCAATGTTGGTCACGCTGGGCTATGCAACCCGCTCCGATCTGATTAAAAACATCGTTCCTACAGCGATTGCCCGCGCAGACGCGCTGCCGCTTGGTGAATTCACCACCGCAAAAAGCGAAGCGGAAGCTTTAGCCACGCTGAAAGCGATTGCAGGCAAAAACATCCTAAAGAAGAATTTCATTGGTCAGGGCTATTACGGCACCCACACGCCAAGCGTGATTCTGCGCAACATCTTGGAAAACCCAGCTTGGTATACGGCTTACACACCATACCAACCAGAAATCAGCCAAGGCCGCTTGGAAGCAATTATTAACTTCCAGCAAATGATTTGCGATATGACGGGCATGGCCATTGCCAATGCATCGATGTTAGATGAAGGCACGGCGGCTGCCGAAGCCATGACGCTGTTAATGCGCATGAGCAAAAGCAAATCGACCATTTTCTATGTCGCCGCCGATGTGCTGCCACAAACCCGCGAAGTGATCGCCACCCGCGCAGCGCCACTGGGCATTGAAGTGCGCACCGGTCTTGGCGAAGCTGGGGACGGCTTTGGCGTGCTATTGCAATACCCTGGCGTAAACGGCGATGTGCCTGATTACCGCAATCTGGTGGCTGATTTACACGCCAAGGGTACTTTAGTGGTTGTTGCTGCTGACTTGCTGGCGCTCACCCTGCTGGCTGCACCAGGCGAATGGGGTGCAGATGTCGTAGTCGGTAATAGCCAGCGCTTTGGTGTACCGCTTGGCTTTGGTGGCCCACACGCTGGCTTTTTAGCCACTCGCGATGAATTCAAACGCTCGATGCCAGGCCGCTTAGTCGGCATTACCATTGATGCACAAGGCAAGAGCGCTTACCGCCTAGCTCTGCAAACCCGCGAGCAACATATCCGCCGCGAAAAAGCCACTTCCAATATCTGTACCGCACAAGTATTGCTCGCCGTGATGGCAAGCATGTACGCCGTTTACCACGGCCCAACCGGCTTAAAACGCATCGCGCATCGCGTACACCGCTTAACTAGCATCCTAGCAGCGGGCTTAAAGCAGCTAGATGTAAAAGTCGTCAACGGCAGCTGGTTTGATACGCTCACAATTAGCGTTAAAGACGCTACTCAAGTACACGCGCTGGCGTATGAGCAAGGCCTGAATCTGCGCCATATCGATACCAGCACGGTCGGTATTTCTCTGGATGAAACCAGTACTCGCGAAGACATCGCTGCGTTGTGGCATGTATTTGCAGACGGTAAAGCCCTGCCAACGGTTGATGCATTAGATGCAGAAATCGCAGGCGCATTACCGGGCGAGCTATTACGCCAGACGGATTTCCTGACTCACCCAACATTTAACCGCTATCACTCCGAAACCGAGATGATGCGCTATCTGCGTGGCTTGGCAGATAAAGATTTAGCGCTGGATCGCACCATGATTCCGCTGGGTTCTTGCACCATGAAGCTAAATGCGGCCAGCGAAATGATGCCGGTCACTTGGCCAGAATTCGCCAATGTTCACCCGTTTGCGCCGAATGCACAAACAGCGGGCTACCGCGAAATGATTGCCCAGCTAGAAGCCATGCTTTGCGCGGCAACCGGTTATGCGGGTGTCAGCCTGCAGCCCAACGCAGGCAGCCAAGGCGAATACGCAGGTCTGTTGATTATCAAGGCTTACCACGCATCACGCAGCGATGCGGCGCGCAATATTGTATTGATCCCGGCTTCTGCACACGGCACTAACCCCGCTTCTGCACAGATGGCAGGCCTCTCCGTGGTTGTGGTGGCTTGTGATGAAGCAGGTAATATCGATCTAGCCGATTTACGCGCCAAGGCCGATAAGCACAGCCAGAATATTGCGGCGATTATGATCACCTACCCAAGCACGCACGGTGTGTTTGAAGAATCGGTTACAGAGGTGTGCGAAATAGTGCACGGCCACGGCGGCCAAGTGTATATCGACGGTGCAAATATGAACGCCATGGTGGGCCTGTGCGCACCTGGCCAATTTGGCGGCGATGTCAGCCACTTAAACCTGCACAAAACGTTCTGCATTCCACACGGCGGCGGCGGCCCAGGTGTTGGCCCAGTCGCAGTTGCGGCGCATTTAGTACCCTTCTTGCCTAATCAGCAAAGCAGCGGCTACGTGCGAGGCGAGCAAGGTATTGGCGCAGTGAGCGCTGCGCCTTACGGATCGGCAGCAATTTTGCCTATCTCATGGATGTATATCGCCATGATGGGTGCGGAAGGCTTAAAGAGCGCGACTGAAGTGGCGATTCTGAACGCCAACTACATCGCCAAACGCCTAGCTCCTTTTTACCCAGTGCTCTACAGCGGCCACGATGGTTTGGTTGCCCACGAATGTATTCTGGACCTGCGCCCACTGAAAGACGCCAGCGGCATCAGCAATGAAGATGTGGCTAAACGCCTGATGGATTACGGCTTCCACGCGCCAACCATGAGCTTCCCGGTACCGGGCACGCTGATGGTTGAGCCTACCGAAAGCGAATCAAAAGTAGAACTCGATCGCTTTATCGACGCCATGATTGCCATCCGCAGCGAAATCGATCGCGTAGTGAGCGGCGAATGGACACTGGCAGATAATCCGCTGGTGAACGCACCGCACACGGTAGAAGTATTAACTGCCGAAACGTGGGAACACGGCTACACGCGAAGCGCAGCGGCATTCCCGCTAGAAAGCGTAAAACGTAATAAATACTGGCCACCGGTTGGCCGTGCTGACAACGTCTATGGCGATCGCAACTTATTCTGCGCTTGCTTACCGATGTCTGATTACGAGTAAGCTTTTAAAAGAATGAAGCAAAGGCCATCCGCAAGGGTGGCCTTTTTTAATTAAAGAAGAATAATCAGCACCGCTTACGATCAATTAAAACCGTCAAGCAGCCCATTTCACCCGCTACGATTAATTAGCTATATTGCTAGAAATAAGCATATTGGAGGGGTAAGAAATGCGATTAATGCATATTCTATTATTCACGACTGCCCTCCAATTAACATGCAATGCAATAGCAGCTCCACATAAGGTCGTGTTTATTCCTAAGGGGGCTTCACAGGCTTTTTGGAAAGAAATGGCGCGTGGGGCTGAGGACACGGCAAAAAGTTTAAAAATTGAAATGGTTTGGCGAGGGCCAAGCCAAGAAGATGGGGTTGATGCTCAAACTCGCATTATCAATTTCTATATTCAACAAAAATATTCTGGGATTATTTTAACGCCCAATTCTGCGATTGGGCTCGATAAGACCATTCAGGGGGCAATCAAGCAAGGCATCAAGGTGGTGATCGTGGACTCCCCATTAGCCGAGCAAAATAGCCTGCCCTATGTAGGAACAAATAATAAAAAAGCGGGCGCACTGGCTGCAACTCAAGCCGCCAAAGATTTTCCACTGGTCAAAAAAATACTCCTACTTCGATATTCCCCACAACATGGCTCAACATCAGAGCGGGAAAAAGGATTTTTGGAAAACATCCGCAAACAACTCCCTCACGCTGAGATTATTGATAGCCATTATGCTGGCATAACGATGCAGGAAGCCGAGTCGAATATGCACACCATTCTGGCTAAAATACCAGATATAGATCTTATTTTTACGCCGAATGAATCAAGTACCGAGGGCACAGTGCGCACACTTAAAACAAAAAACCTTGCAGGAAAAATACGCCACTATGGTTTTGATTTTAATCACGGAATTAATGAAGCCATAAAAGATGGCAGTCTAAATGGTGTGGTGATTCAAGACCCCTATTTAATGGGCAAAAAAGCCATGCACACTCTATTTAATATTATTAAAAATAAACAGACCCCCGCCCATTTAGAAACCCCTGCCCTTTTGATTACGCGTAAAAACATGAACAATCCAGAAGTCAGGGCAAAGACAGAGCCATTTTTAAAGCGCTATGCGAGGTAATAGACATGAGAATAAAAAGCCATCGCCTAGTAACTTAAGGGCAGTGGCTAGGATGGGTAAAACCCAATCCACTTAAAAAGCCATGCCGTAGAAGCGGCTTCGGCAGCTAATATTTTTATACGCAGCGCTTTCGCGACTAAAGCCGCTCCTACGAAAAGACACACACTCTGCTGCTTTTGCTTAAACAAACAGAATCCTCCCGCCCCCCCCCCCCCACAATCAAGACTTAAATATAGGCGTTCGATTCGCGGCTTTACTTCGGCCATCTAATTCTGCAATCAATCCAGGCAATTTGGCTTTAGCCGCTTGCTTTAGCTGATCGCTGGCTTCGGTATAAACTTTGGTTGTGCGAAACCAATCTGCACTAATACTATCCCCTAGGCGATCAGAAATCAGATGCCAAGCATAGGCATCGATCAGATTGTTTTCTTGCAAATAAAGCTCGGAAATAATCCCCGCCGAGCGAATATTGCCAGCCACTAAAGCATCTTTAAAAGTGGATTTAGCCTGATTGGCATAATCTGTTTGTGGATCATAATCAGGATTTTCTGGGTTTTTATTTAATTCAAAATAATACTTCTCACCCAAATGCACCATGGCATAAGCATCCCCCGATTTTGCTAGCTTTTTTAAGCTCTGCACATCTTTAGTGAGGTAATCGGCGGGCACCATATAGCCCAAAGCTTCCATCTTTTTACGGCGGGCAGCTTCTTCAGTGCTAATTATTTCTTTATCTGGTGTATTGACAGCAGAATTCAAATGCGGATCCGTTTTTACCTCATCACTGCTTAAATCAATACTTTTATTTTTAGCAAAAGGGGAAGCTTGCAGCATGGCAGACTGACTGATGTTTTTATCTTTTGTTTGCAAAGCAGATTCAGACAATGATACGACCTGATTTGCCTTAACCGGTGATTTCACTGCTGCAACCAGACTGGATAAAACAGCAGCAGGTGATTGCCATAAAGAGAGAATCACGCCACCGGCTAATACCAGCATGAGCAACAGAATTGGTTTTTTCATATTTTGCCTCATTCCATTCTCTCTGATACCTAGCATCAGATATCAGAGAGATTATTTTAGTTAATTATTTTGGCAAATTACTAAAACACTTCAACAAATCACCCTGAGCATAGCCCCAGCGTGTAAATGCATCGCGCTGGGCTGGCGTGCCATGCGTGCTGTAATCCGCGGCAGCCCGAGCGCTACTTACCGCAGCCTCTAGGAAAGGTTGATATCCAAGCTTATTCACGGCATAGCGAATAAAAGATCCGCCATTGCAATCCGCTTGTAATTCCATATAAGGTGCTTGCAAGCGAATATTATTAGCAAACTGAATGGAATGACCCCACTCATGGGCCAGCACCATTTTGGCTGCGTAATTGCCATGCTGGCTTTCTTGAGACTGAAGAAATTGAGTACCAACACTGATAATTGAAGGGCCACATGCCATCGCATTTGGGCTAGGCTCGCCACAAGCGCGTTGATCGATATAAACGGTTGGCCGTGCATACGAGCCTTTTTCTTGGCTAATTTCTGAGCCCGACTTGGTGATGTACGCTCTATTCACAGTAACGGCATTTACAGCCTGTGATAGACCCAATCCTGCCACTAGTGTGAGTAGCAAACGAGCTTGCTTTGTCATTCTCATCTCCTTTATTTTTTGGTCGCTTGTTGCGCATGTTTTGTTTTGAAAGCAATTAACGATTAAGAATCAATCACTTCCTGTCACAGATCATCAATCCGATGACAAAGACATGTCAAGCCACTAAAAAAATATGGTCAATAAATACAACAGTTAAGCAATGTAAATAATGCAACCTACCCTTCTAGACTTCTTGCCAGCATCAGCAACATCCCCGCCGTAGCCCCCCAAACTACCCGCCCATCGTGCTCTAAAAAATAAGTAAAGCCACGCTGACCATTGCGCTCGACCATTCTGCGCTCAAAGCGGCGCCTATCCAGCAGCACGCTTAAAGGCAGCTCAAACACCTCTGCAACTTCATTTGGGTCAGGTGCCAGCTCAAAGCCTGGCCGCAGGACGCCAACCACAGGCGTCACCCTAAAACGACTGATGGTGAAATACTCAGCCAAGCTGGCAATCACCTCGACCCGCTCAGGGGGAATGCCTGTTTCTTCATGCGTTTCTCGCAAAGCGGTTGCCACCAGATCGGCATCATGTTCTTCATAAGCGCCACCAGGAAAACTCACCTGCCCTGCATGGGTAGAGAGATGCGCGGCGCGCTCTGTAAATAATATGGTTGGCCCATCGGGGTGCAATACCAAAGGAATGAGCACGGCCGCAGCGCGGCACTCAGGCAAGGGCGGCCCATCTAAATCACCTGCAATCGTTTGCTTTGCTGCGCTTAGCTTCATTTGCAACCAAGGAATTGTTTGACTCGAACTTGGCAAGATCACGACGATACCTATTGTTTTTAATCAAGATGCAAAGACTGATACGAAAGCTCAGTAAGGGCATATAAATAGTACGCTATAAGCCCTATTGTTACGGCCATAGCTTACTTCTGAGCACAGAATGCTGCTTGCTCCCACTTACAGATACAAGGAATTGAATGCACGCAGGCGGCTATTGCTCACGCAATCTTTGCCCAACTGCACGGCCTAAAGACATAATTTTTGCATGGTAAGGCCATGCTTCATCCAAGGCATTTTCTCGCCCCGTTTGTTCTACTTTTTTACATAAATCGGCAAGTGACTGTGCACCTAACTGAGCCGCGGCCCCCTTCAGCTTATGCGCACAACTCACCACCGCATCACCATCCCCCGATTCAATCACCGCCCCTAAATTAGCCAAACATTCGTCTAAAGTAGGTAAAAACAATTGAATCAGCTCGTCGGTCATATCCATGCCCAGCATTTTTTTCAAATCTTCAAAGGTCTGATTAATGCTCGTCATTTCTTTATCTACATCTTCAAGGCTAATTGGCGGAAACATATTCTCTCCATGTGAAGTGATGGTGACTTGCCCATTGGGCTGATTAGCAAAAAAACGTGACAACACACGGATCAGATGCTCAAGACTAATCGGCTTGGCAATAAAATCATTCATGCCTACCGCATAACAACGCTCTTCATCTACCTTAAAAGCATTCGCCGTTAAGGCAACGATAGGAACAAGGCTTTGTTGCCCCGATAAGGAGCGAATCATGGCCACTGAAGTATAGCCATCCATTTCTGGCATTTGGCAGTCCATAAATACCAAATCATAATTTCCTTTTTGCACCGTATTCAGCGCTTCCAAACCATTCGATGCAACATCAACTTTGCAGCCTAATTTTTGTAGCATCATCATGGCTACTTTTTGATTAATTGGATTATCTTCGGCCACTAAGATATGTAAATTCAAATTCTCTATTTCATCAACGGATAAATAATTCACTTTTGAAGGCGTACTTTCAGCAGTTTTTAAATGCAAAGCCTCTTCAACACATTGACGTAATTTTATTTCTTGTACTGGCCTATCCAATAAGAAATCTAATGGGCCATCCTGAGTGACTCTTATACCACCATGGCAGAGATGAATTAGCGGCGTGGACGTAAAATGAGGATGAGCATGAATAGGCTCACTCAGTGCACCACCATAACGCTCATCCATAATCACCAAAATATACGCTGCATTGGGCTCATCAAGTGCAGCTAAACCTTTTTCCTGATCAGTAACACAATCCGCACTTAAACCCAATCGATCAAATACAATATGTAAAGATTCTGCATGCGCATCAGACCCCTCAATTACCAGCACCCGTTTAGATTTGTGCTCATTTAAAATAGGCACCGGCTTTACGCCATTGGCAATATTAAAGGGTACTTCAAACCAAAATATCGCCCCTTCGGCTATTTTACTTTCTACCCCTATATGCCCATCCATCGCCTCAATCAATTTTTTGCAAATAGACAAGCCTAGGCCTGTACCCCCAAATTTTCTTGTGGTCGAATTATCTGCCTGCGTAAAAGGGCTAAATAATTCATTTCGCACTTGCTCAGAAATCCCCACCCCGGTGTCCTGAACTTCTAAACGAATGATAACCTGATGTGGGTCTATAGCTTGATTACGCACACGAATCACAACACTACCCTGCTCAGTAAACTTAATCGCATTACTCACAATATTTAATATAACTTGCTTTAAACGTGTGGCATCACCCAATAGGCGCTCGGGTACTTCAGGCAATACAACACATGCCAACTCTATATTTTTTTCATATGCTTTCGGCGTTAAAAAAATCAAGGCCTTTTCACATACTTGGCGCAAATCAAATTCTACGCATTCCAATTCTAATTTGCCCGATTCAATTTTTGAAAAGTCTAATAAATTATTCAGCAGTGCTAATAAATCATTCCCTGCTGTATGAATTGAACCCATGAAATCTCGCTGCTGCATACTTAAAGTGCTTTCTTGTATTAATGCAGAAAAACCAAGAATGGCATTGAGTGGGGTGCGTATTTCATGACTCATGTTAGCTAAAAATTCACTTTTGGCGCGGCTGGCGGCTTCAGCTAATAAAGTGGCCGCCTGCAATGCCGCTTCATTGATTTTTCTCTCATGAATATCAATATTCACCCCCAACATGCGTAAGGGTTTGCCTTTATCACTGAAAGAGCTGACTCGTCCAACGCTTAAAATCCAACGCCAGCCTCCATCCTTTGTACGTACTCTAAATTCAGCAGAACAAATAGCCGTTTCCCCATTAAAATGGGCATTTATTACTTTTTCTGCAGAAATATAATCATCTGGGTGAGTTAAGGCAGACCAGCCATCTAAACTAGAAATAAGTTGATCCGACTTATAACCTAACATCTCTGCCCATTGCCCACCAAAAAACAATTCATTCGTTAATAAATTCCAATCCCAAATACCGATACCCGCACACTGAATGGTTAAATCCATTCTTTTACGGCTTTCATTTAAAGCTTCTTCATGTTTTATTATTTCGGTAATATCCTCGTGTGAGCCCACCATCCTCACCACTTCCCCAAGCCCATTTTTCAAGTGAACCGCGCGGCTACGCACACTCACCCAATGCCCCGCTTTATGCCTAAAACGTAAAGTGGCTTCAAAACAATCCTCTCCTCCTTGGTTAAACTCATGAATTAAACGCAAAAACCGCTTTCTATCTGCTGGATCAATCAACCTATCCCATGTTGCTAAATTATTTTCTAATTCATCATCCCTATATCCAAAATTTTCTTTCCATTGCGATGAAAACCACACCTCACCGGTTTGCATATTCCAATCCCAAATCCCTTCTTTTGCCGCCTGCGCAGCTAAAGAAAAACGCTCTACCGACTCCCTTAAAGCAGTTTCTGCCTTTTTGAGCGCGGTCACATCAAAATTAACGCCAATAACATGCTCAAGTTTACCTTTCTCATCGAGGATTAATTTGCCATGAATAGATATATAGCGAATCCCCCCATCTACTCGTACAATTCTAACAATTTCATTGAGAGCCTCACCGCCGTGCAACATGGCATGAATTGCACCATCAAAGATACTCATATCCTCAATAAAAACTCTAGCAGACCAATTTGCATAATTAATATGAAAAGAATGGGGATTTAAGCCGTAAATAGAATACATTACATCATCCCAAATCATTTCATCTTCGGCTAATAACCACTCCCACATCCCTATCTTAGTGGCCTCTGCAACGATTTCAAATCTTTGCTGTAACGCTATTTTTTCTGCATCATCAGTGCATGCTGACGGGGTAAAAATACAATATACAATGTCTTCTGGATAAAAATAATTCATCGACATATCAAAACTTTCACCCTTACTCAGCTTATTAATAAGCTTTACTTGTAAATGATTATTTTCAATCACTCCTTTTTTTTCTTCTTTACAGAGTAGAATATTTTTCCCAAGCTCATTCTGCTGCAAACCAATAAACAAACTACAAATATTCTCACCTAATATATTTTCCGAACTCAAGCCCAGTTTCTTTTCTGCAAACGCACCAATATCTAAGATGACACCTTGCGTGTCTATTTTAATAAAAGCCAAACGCAGGGTATTTAGCTGATTACTATATATTTCACCCCCATCGCATGGCTTTTCTTTTTTCAAAAACAACCCTAAGTGTATTAAATCATTAAAATAATAGATAAATGCAAAAAAAACACTGATTAATGCGAAAAAATAAAAAGCCCATATACCATCATTTTTTGCATAAAGCATATCAAATTCAGGTCTACTCTTTATTTCTAAAATAAAATTTTTCCCTCCATAATCAAAAGTGACGTCGCGAGAAAAACCAGCAATTTGTTTGTCCCCCTCTCTCTGCTCACGGCTGTCATACAGTTTATTAACTACCTCCTTATTTCCTTCTATATAAAATGAGTATTCAAACAAATGCCCATATTCTGCCCGAATACCATCCATCATTCTCGCCATACTAATAGGCGCATAAATATATCCTTTTAATTCACCTTGTCGGTTAAATAATTTGTTTATATCTGAATCAAAGAGATACCAAGGAGAGAAAATAAAAAGATCGGTACGATGCAAAGAAGAAAGTATTTTAGATCGAATAAAAATATCTTTGTCTTTGTTGACTGCCCACAATAGGCCTTTCATTAAATCTTGGTCTATCGATAAATCAAAACCACGGACATCTGCTTTAAAGACACCTGGCTCTAATGCCTCAATAATATAAGCATTTTCATTTGAGCCAGAAATATCAGCAATTTTCAATGGAATATTTGAAAAGGATTTCTGCCATTTGGCCTGATAACGGGCACGCTCCTCATCAGGAACCAGCCTCACCAAGCCAATTGATATAACGCCAGGCTGAGAAGCCGCTAAATCTACAAATTGCGCGTACAAAGAAAACTCAGCCGGCTTATTTACATTTGCCCCTAAAAAAGAGTTAGTTCGCCGCAGCCCCTCACCGTAGCTTGTCATCCTATTTTGCACCGCATTAACTAAGCGCCCGCTTGTTTGTAAAAAAACAGCTTCTACACGATCACTCTGCATACGCTCAACAAAATAGGCGATCACTACGCTAATACAAATCCCTAGCAGCCCAAGCAATAGCGCGCCACGCACCGCAGTTTTTTCTAAAAAAATTCGTCGAAGAAATGACATCATTGCTAGAAAATGCCTGCGTATTTGCATGACTTATTAATATAGTGATCGTCAAGGCGTGTTGCTAGGTAAAGACCATAATCAATGACGAAGGCATTGCGGTGTGTGTAATAAAACACTCCTTGATGCTTGCGGCCGCATCTATTGTTTTACCATCAGAATATTTATCGGGCCGACAAGTGCATGAGCTGCAAGGTAAAAAACAAGTCTGCGTTTGTTATTTTTATAAAAAATAAACGTATCTCCCCCTGTTTATGCTGGCATTTATCCCTTTAGTGCAAATATCTCTGTATTCACCTCGCGGTGGAGGCAAATATTGGGGATAATTCCCTATTCTCTTTATTCCTTGGTTTTCGCCACGATGCCGCGCAAGATTCTCGTTACCTCAGCCCTTCCCTACGCCAACGGTGCGATTCACCTTGGCCATATGGTCGAACATATCCAGACTGATATCTGGGTACGCTTTCAAAAACAACGCGGCCATGTTTGTCATAGCGTGTGTGCCGATGACACGCACGGCGCGCCAATTATGCTGCGTGCAGAATTACTAGGAATTACGCCAGAGGCCTTAATTGCCGAATCGCAACGCGAACATATGCGGGATTTTGCTGGCTTTCATGTTTCCTATGACAATTACTACAGCACCAATAGCCCAGAAAATGAGCAGCTTGCTGGCGAGATTTACAAAAAATTGAGAGCCGATGGCAAAATTGCCAACCGTACCATCAGCCAGCTATATGATCCGCAAAAAAACATGTTTTTGGCCGATCGTTTTGTCAAAGGCGAATGCCCTAAATGCGCAGCTAAAGATCAATACGGCGATAACTGTGAAGTCTGTGGTGCGACCTATGCGCCGACTGAATTAAAAAATGCTTACTCAGCCATTTCAGGCGCAACACCTGAATTACGCGAATCTGAGCACTATTTCTTTAAGCTAGGTGATTGCGAAGAATTCCTGAAAGTTTGGACCAAGGAATCGACCCTCGTTGATGGCAAACAGCAGCCCCGCTTGCAAAAAGAAGCCTCCAACAAGATGCAAGAATGGTTTGAAGCCGGTCTTTCCGACTGGGATATCAGCCGCGATGCGCCTTATTTTGGCTTTGAGATTCCAGATGCGCCAGGCAAGTATTTCTATGTATGGCTGGATGCGCCGGTGGGCTATATGGCCAGCCACAAGAATCTGTGCGATCGCCTTGGCTTAGATTTTGATAGCTATTGGAATAAAGATTCAGATGCCGAGCTGTATCACTTTATCGGTAAAGATATTCTGTATTTCCACGCGCTCTTTTGGCCAGCGATGCTGGAATACGCAGGCTACCGCACGCCAACTGCCATTCACGCCCACGGCTTTTTGACCGTAGATGGCGCAAAAATGAGCAAATCGCGCGGCACATTTATTACCGCCGAATCCTACCTCAAGCATCTGAACCCAGAATGGCTGCGCTATTACTTCGCGGCAAAACTGGGTAGCGGCGTGGATGATCTGGATTTAAATCTGGAAGACTTCAGCGCCCGTGTTAATTCAGATTTGATCGGCAAATACGTCAACATTGCCAGCCGCGCTGCGGGCTTTATCAGCAAGCGCTTTGAAGGCCGCTTGCACGATGGCATTTTCACCGCCAGCGATTACCCGCTAATGGATCGCATCGTGGCGCTGCAAGGGCAGTTGCAAGGCGCGGGCGAAAAGCTAGCCGCACTGTATGAAGCGCGCGAATACGGCCGCGCCATTCGTGAAATTATGGCGCTGACCGATGAAGTGAATCAGTACGTCGATAGCGTGAAGCCTTGGGCGATGGCCAAAGATCCTGAGCAAAGCTTGCATCTGCACGTGGTCTGCAGCTTCTTGATCAATGCTTTCCGTATTCTGACTATTTACCTTAAACCGGTACTGCCGAAGCTGGCAGCAGATGTAGAAAAATTCCTGAATGTGGCTCCGTTCGCCTGGGATGATGCACAGGTCTTGCTGCTCGATCACGCCATCGAAACTTACCAACATTTGATGACCCGCATCGATCCAAAAGATATTGCCGCCATGGTTGAAGAAAATAAGCAAAATCTGGAAGCCACAGCCCCTGTGGCCAAGCCAGATTATGAAATTCCACCGATTGCGGAAACCATCAGCATCGATGATTTTATGAAAATCGATCTGCGCGTGGCCATGATTACCGAAGCCAAAGCCGTAGAAGGCGCGGATAAGCTAGTTTCACTCACGCTGGATATCGGCAACGAAAGCCGCCATGTGTTTGCAGGCATCAAGGCAGCGTATAAGCCAGAAGACTTGCAAGGCCGCATGACCGTGATGGTGGCTAATCTTGCACCACGCAAAATGAAATTTGGCGTGTCGGAAGGTATGGTGCTTGCTGCCGGTGGTGATGGTGGTTTATACATTCTCAGCCCAGACACTGGTGCTAAGCCCGGTATGCGTGTGAAGTAAAACGCGAGTACACCGCCATTCGTGGCGGTTTTTTTTGCTGACTTTTTGTGAAAGATCAGGACACAAGTGCTGCCGATACCTTGGGACTTTGCTCGTATTAACTGACCTGATTTAAATTGTAGGGCAGGTGCAACCCGCAGGTTTCAACCGCCATACAAGTACAAACTGTTTTATTTCAGGACTTATTTCTACCCAATTCTTAGCGGCATTAACGCTTAAAGCATTACGACTTGTGCCTGACCTTACCTTTTAAAAAGAGCCCTATGCTAAAACGCCTTCTATCCATCAGCCTTTT
Organism: Pseudomonadota bacterium; assembly: GCA_026399755.1. Classification (GTDB taxonomy): domain Bacteria; phylum Pseudomonadota; class Gammaproteobacteria; order Burkholderiales; family Chitinibacteraceae; genus Iodobacter. Next base: position 68,595 of record JAPLQI010000074.1, on the reverse strand, counting down.
GCTAAGCAGCCAAGCCTACGCCGAGAGCAGCGACACCCTCACCCATAAACCTGCGGCATTTAAGCTCGGTTTTGAAACCATTACCCTGCCGAATGATGAAAGCATGGGCATGGTGGGTGGCAGCTATTTAATTGAAACGCTGCCCGGCCTCTATCTTGGCCCTGCGGCCTATGGTGCGATCACGGGCGAGCGTGGCGGCTTCTTTACAGGTGGCGGGGAAATCACTTACCGACTCCCAGTAACCCAACAAATCAGCGTTGATACCGGCTTCTATCTAGGGGGCGGAGGTGGCGGTGCTGCAGGCGTGGGTGGCGGGCTGATGCTACGCCCGCATATCGATTTGCTTTGGGACTTTGGCGGCATTCGCGCGGGGATTTCTGCCTCTGAAGTGCGTTTTCCAAGCGGCAACTTCAGCAGCCGCCAGCTAGGCTTGATGATTTCTGTAGACGACACATTTAGCTATAGCGATGCCAATCGTATCGGCCAATATCTGAGTGCCACTCGCCGAGGCGGCGTAGGCTTTGATCGCATCGCCGTGATTGCAGCGCAATCCAAGCCTCAGGGCAATAGCGTTAAAACCACCACTGGCGCGCCCACCCCAGACAGCACCTCTTACGCGGGCTTTTTAATGACGCAATCGCTGAATAATGGCTGGCTATGGGGTGTAGAAGCGGCAGGTGCAGTGAAAGGATCTTCCGATGGCTATGCCGAAGTATTGGGCACTTTCGGCTGGGAATACGCGTTTAACTCGTCCTTACGTGCAGGCACACGCGTAGCACTAGGTATGGGCGGTGGCGGCGCGGTGGATACGGGAGGCGGCGCATTGGGCAAGGCCAGCGTATTTGGTACTTATCAGATCACCCGCGATCTCGATTTAACATTAGAAACCGGCCTATCTAAAGCCTTTGACGGCAGTTTTCAAGCCCGCTTTGCCAGCCTGCAACTTGGCATGGCACTGGATCACCCACACGCAAGCAGCGATATTCTGAACCGAATCGAAGGCTGGCAATGGGATGCCAGCGCGCAGCACTACACCAGTGCAGCCCGCCGAGATGGCAGCAAGCGCAGCATGCAAAATATTGGCTTTAAATTAAACCGTAAAATTGATGATGGCTTTTATCTGAGCGGCCAAGCGCATAGCGCCTTAGGTGGCGGCGCTGGCGGCTACTCGGTTGGCTTAATCGGCGCAGGCTGGGAAAGCCAAGAAATCATCGGCAAATTACGCCTGAGCGCAGAAATGCTGGTCGGCGCAGCAGGTGGCGGCGGTGTAGATTCAGACGGCGGAGCCATCATGCAGCCCATGGCCTACGCCAGCTATCCCATCAGCAATAACTGGCAAGTTAAAGCCGGTGCGGGCGTGGTTAAATCATTCAAAGGCGAGCTAAACAGCCCCGTACTTGATTTATCAATCGGCTACCGCTTTGGCCTGCCACGGCGCTAAAAGCCAGTCACTGCATAACAAAACCCAAGTCTTGAAACAAGGAGAACAGTGCCACGGAGAAAAACACAAAAGGTTTTCTCCGTGAAACTCCGTGTTCTCTGTGAACTCCGTGGTTCAAGATCTGGGTTTTCTAGCTAAAACAAGCCACCATCTTTGCTAAATACGCCTCACAGCCCGGCTCGCCCTCGCTAGGTGCCCAGCTGGCTTTTTCGCTATCCTTCAATGGCACGTAAGGGCCGGCCTTGCTTTCAAAAAAGACCGAGCCACTTTCCAGCGCTACCATGCTATGAAACGCGCCCGCAGGAATATTGATTCCTAGATTGCCATCGGCGGCAAGCACAACTTGCTCAGTGATCTCGCCTGCCTCATTAAAAATAAGCACCCCAAAACGCCCGCTCAGCGCAATCATGGTCTCGTCTTTTTCCAAATCAGAATGGCGATGCGGCTGCACATAAGTGCCCGGCTCCAGCGCATTCAAAAGACGATGACAGGCCGATTCATTAGAGGCATGGAAATTCAAATTTTTACGCAGCCTTGGGCTGGTTTTTGCAGCTGCTGATAAATCAGCCAGCGTGCCCTTATTAATTAAATTCACCATATTATTTACTTATCTCAATTTAAAATTAGATCAGGGCACAGCAATTGCAGCGCGACTAAGCTGCTTGCCACCCCGGCAGAGGGAAGACTTTATCGTAAACCCAGTTATAGACAAAGGCGTAAACCAGATAAAAAGTGGCAAAACCTAAATCCATAATAAACGCTTCCCAGAGGCCAATATTCAGCCACCATGCCACCAGCGGCAGGCTTACAAATAATAAGCCGCCTTCAAAACCAAAGGCGTGCACGATGCGCTCTAAAGTATTTTTCTTTACCCGTTTTTTCCAACGCGCTAATAAATGATCAAAGCCTAGGTTGTAAACATAATTCCAAACCGCCGCAATAACCGACATCGTCACCGCCAGCACACCCAAATCCTGTACCGAAAAACCAAACGCCCAATGGGCCAATGGCACAAATAGCAAGAAGCCAATTACCTCAAAACCAATCGTTTGGCGGATACGATCGGCTCGATTTCTCATTTGTACTTTCATACTGTTCACTCATTGCAAAGATAGCCACCATAGTAAACTGCTTCTATGATGGTTGTTAGTTGGAAACCATCACAAAAGTAGATAGATGAAATATTCATTAGATCAGCTCAGCGCATTTAAAGCCGCGGCAGAATGCGGATCTTTCTCTGCCGCAGCCCGCCGCTTAGGCAAGGCGCAATCCTTAATTAGCACGGCGATTGCCAACTTAGAGATTGATTTAGGCGTCAGCTTATTTTATCGCGAAGGCCGCTATCCCCAGCTCAGCGCAGAAGGCGCGCGGCTTTTGCCTGAAGCCATCGCTATTTTGCAGCGCTGCGATCAGCTCAGCGGCATCGCTCATGGGCTAGCTGCGGGGCAAGAAGCCAAGCTGCGTTTAGCCGTGGATGATTCCGCCCAAATGCCTTGGTTGGGCGATTTACTCCAGCAACTTGCGGCAAAATTCCCACACTTAGAATTAGAACTGTTGTTTCCCATTATGGAAGACCTATACAGCCTGCTGCTCTCAGGCCGCGTTGACTTAGGCATCAGCTACGAGGCCGCCGAGCATCCAAAGGAGCTGGCTTTTCATGCGCTAAGGCAATGCAAAATGCAATTTGTGGTATCTCGCCAACACCCCTTAGCACTAGAAAAAACCCTTACTTTAGAAATGCTGCAAAACCATAGGCAGCTCATGGTCACAGGCCGCCACAGTGGCGCAGAAAAAGAGCGTTTTCGTTACTCGCCCTCCGTCTGGTGGGTAGAAGGCGATTGGGCGGTGCTGGAGTTAGTGCGTCGGGGCTTAGGCTGGGCTTGCCTGCCCAATCATTTTGCTGACATGGCTTTAGAGCAAGATATTGTTCAATTGCCACTGCAATTCTCTGAAAGCCGTTTAGAGCTGGGCGTGCAACTGGTCTGGCATCCCGCACACCCCTTAGGGCTGGCTGGGCAATGGCTTAAAGAAACTTTAATCCACATATCAAGCCCAATAAGCGGCAAATCGGGGTGAAATAAACCCCTATTTCTATTGTGGATTAGTCAAATAATTCAAACAGCCCGACTCTCGGTATAATCACTTTTTTGTCACCTTTCGTTCAGGCCAGCCATGTACCTGCCAGATCCTCGCCTCTACGCCAGAGTTAACGCACAAAACCCAATTATTCGACTTTTGATGTCGCTGCTGACCGAATCGTCCAGCGCCCTCGTCAGCCAAAAACGCGAAGAACTCACACGCCTGCTTGCCGACACTCTTTCGATCAATGATCACGCCGGCTTAAACGCAGCCATGACGCAAGCCCCGTCTTTAGATGCCTATCTGGAGCTGTGGAGCCTACTGCGCGCTGCCGTTGAAACGGCGCCCAAAGATGCGGAGCAATACGCCATTCCTTTTGCCATCCCCGTGATTTTAGTAGCGGGCTTTAAAGGCACAACCGAGCTGGCAGGCCAGCTAAACGATGTAGACGCCGTGCTGGCCCTCTTAAAGCAGCACGAAGTAATTGCGCCTGACGCCGACGTTTGGCTATCTGCCAAGCTGGTGCATGCAGAAACTCTGGCCGGTGTGAATCCATCACAGCTCGGCCAATGGCGTGATCAACTCCAATACGCCTCAGGCGGCTTGCCGATTGATTTAAACACCTCACCGCTGCCGCTAAAAGACGAAGCCGTTTTCCTGCGCTATCTGGTAGGAGTGGCCATGCAAAAGAAAGATGCAGCGCCCGCAATCAAGCTAGGCGGTAATCTGGGTGCATGGGGCATGCAGCTGGCTAATTTAATTGGCGAGCAGCTTAAAACCAATGGCGTCACTTTATTCCCGATTCCCCGCACCCCAATGCCGTGGCTAACGGCCGGTGAAGCTGGCCGCGAAACCCAGCTAGAAACGCGTTTGCAGCTAATGACCAGCAATGCGCTACGCAGCATCCGCAGCAAAGGCCGCACGCCGGTGATCTGTATTGCCGCACACGAGAACGCCGAAGTGCGGATTACCTTTTCAACGATCGAAGATGCTGAGCGCTGGGAGGGCTTTGTTTGGCCGCTGTCGGCTTGGGATCATGTCGAAAAAATCCACCAATACGCGGTAGAACTCTTCCGTGAGTGTATGGTGACTGATATTCGCATTATCGAAAACGTACAGCCTGATATGGATAGTGATCAGTTACCGTTTTTTGTAACGGCGCATATTAAGGCGGTTGTGCAGCATTAATTGATTTTGTAGGGCGGGTGCAAGCTGCGAGCAATGCTTAAAAGTACGCGAGTTGCACTCCATACGCGCTAAGCAAAATCAAAACGATCTTTTTAGTGCCTTCGGCACGTGAATTTAGGAGCGGTAGCCACCGCGGGGGCCTTCCTTTCTTGAACGGCCAAGAAACGAAGCCAAAGAAGGCCGCCCCACGAAACACGAAAGCCCCTCATCTGCGGACAATCGAGCGGCGGCTGCGGAACTCGCTTCGCTCAAACAGGCATCAAAGAAACCCCGCCCGCTTGTTCCTCGCTTCGGCGTGTTTCAAGGGGACTCTAAAGCCCCGTGCAGAGCGCGCGGTTATTACGTTTTTTTGCTGTTTGCTAATAAAAAATAATTTGGTTAGCGCGTTTGGGGTTGCCCTACCCGACGATAAATTTTCACTTCCAACATCGAGGCCACCATGAGCCATTATCAGCACCACGTCTTTTTTTGCCTAAACCAGCGCGAGCCGGGTGAGCGCCAGAGTTGCGCGAGCTGCGGCGCGGTTGAGATGTGGGAGCACGCCAAGGGCCGCATTAAAAAGCTAGGACTGAGCCAGCCCGGCAAAGTGCGCATCAATAAAGCGGGCTGTCTGGAGCGCTGTGAAGAAGGCCCTGTCTTGGTCGTTTACCCAGAAGCAGTTTGGTATACCTATATTGATAAAAGCGATATCGACGAGATTATCGACGAGCACATCGTGAATGGCCGCATTGTTGAGCGTTTAAAAATTTAAGCGCCTTCCGGCATGCATCGGGGCAATCAGTCTGATTGCCCGTGTTTTCTATATCCATTCATTAGGCGGGCCCGCCCCGCAAAGCCACACGTTATGAGCACACCCCGTAAAGCCCCCTCTTTTGAACTCATTGAGATTGATGGTCCGGCAGGTAAACTCGAATGTTTACGCCTCTCATCAGCACTCGAAACCACCGTCGGCATTGTGCTGGTCGCCCACCCCAACCCCACCGAAGGCGGCACGTTCAGCAATAAGATTGTGCATACCCTCGCCAAAACCCTCAGCCGCTTAGGCTATGTGGCCTACTGCCCCAATTTACGTGGCGTGGGCAATTCGGCGGGTGAGTTTGAAAATGGCGTCGGTGAAGTCGACGATATGGCAGCCGTACTGGCTTTTGCCAAAAGCGAGCATCCAACGCTTAGCCGCCTGACATTGGCAGGTTTTTCCTTTGGCACCTTTGTACAAAGCCAGTTCTGCGAGCGCATAGGCAGTGATCAGGTGGAAGGCCTGATTTTGATTGGCCCAGCAGTCAGCCGGCATAATTTCCCTACCGTGCCCGTCAGCAAAACATTGCTGATTCATGGCGAAGAAGATGAAGTCATTAGTCTAGAAACCGTACTGAACTGGGCCAGACCGCAATCGCTGCCGATCGTAGTTTTCCCCGGCGTTGGCCATTACTTCCACGGCAAACTCACTCAGCTAGGCGATTGGGTGAATAAAGAGTGGCAAAATAGATGAATCTGATTGCCGCACCGTTTGCAAACTGGCTGCTACTGAGTTCTGCCTTACTCAGTGGCCTGCTCATCTTGCATGCTGCGGTGCGCATTCCTTGGTTTGCTCTTACTCAAGATCGCCTTACTGGCTGGTTTGGTGCAAGTGTTTTTATTTTGGGCTTCTGGCAAATGAAAGCCAGTATCCTGCCCGGCCTATCCTTTCACCTGCTAGGTGCAAGCGCGCTCACCATGATTGCCGGGCGGGATAAAGCGCTACTAGGTCTTGCCGCCGTACTCGCCGCCGATACGGCTTACGGCCATGCAGACTGGGGCAGCTTTGGGTTAGCGTGGCTGATTGTGGCTTTTATACCCGTGACGCTCACTCAGTATTTATTCACTTGGGCACAACGCGCTTTACCAGCAAATTACTTTGTTTATATTTTTGTAAATTGTTTTGTCGCCAGCCTGCTCACGATGTGGTCGGTGGGGCTGCTTACCTGCGGCCTACTGGCTGCAAGTCATGCTTATCCACTGGATTTTTTAATAGAGGAGCAACTCCCCTATTATTTTCTTATGGGCTGGCCTGAGGGTTTTACCTGCGGTATTTATATGACGTTGCTCGTCATTTGGCGGCCACAATGGGTCAGCACTTTTAATGATGCGTTTTATCTCACTAGCAAGAATTAGCCATAAGCTGATTCAAAAACGATGACTTAACTTGCCCTTTAATTACATAGAGGGCTATTGTTAAGTAAACTCACCTAGCCTAAAACGCATGCACAGCATACGCTCCCGTCTAAATATTATTTTTCTAGCCATCGTGACGCTATTTCTGGCGACTTCTGGCGTGATTTCCTATTGGCAAACGCAGCAAGAGCTAGAAAACAATATACGCCTCTCTGCAATGGCGCTACAAAAGCGCTTGCAGACGGTGCTGCCCGGCATCCTCTGGAATTTCGATAGTACGCAATTAGGCTTAGTGGTCGAGGCAGAAATGCAGTCTGCCGACTTAGCACTCCTATTGGTTTACAACAACGAAGAGCAGGTTGATGGCCGAATCAATGATCAGGGCAAAATGATCGAAGTTCATAAAAGCATCACGCCCCCTGATGCCCAAACATTCCCTATTTACTACCCTGCCAATGAAGTATCTAAGCCCATGGGTAAAGTGGTGTATGTTTTTTCACGAGAAAAGATTGCAGCACGCTTACAACAAATAGTGATCGCCAAGATTATCGAGGTGGTATTACTTGATTTACTACTCTTTATGGCGCTGTCACACAGCCTATTACTGGTGGTGATTCGGCCTCTTGGCCAGCTCAGAGAAGCGCTCATTCATGCTGCCGACGCAAAAGAATTTAACTTTAACGACATCAAACTCGCGCAAACCCGAAAAGACGAATTTGCCGATGTGGCCGATGCAGTACACAGCATTGCCCAAAGGCTGTGTGATGACTTAGAAAGCCGAAAAGCCGCTGAACTCGCCATGCGCTTAACGCGGGATCTCACTGAAAGCGCCTTTAAGCAGCTTAACGAAACGAAAAACAATTTAGTTCAAGCGGAAAAGATGGCCTCTTTAGGCGGCTTGGTCGCTGGAGTAGCGCATGAAGTCAACACCCCTGTTGGCGTAATCCTCACCAGTGCGTCGGTCTTATTTGAAGACACGCAGGTATTTAAAGCCAGCTTAGACGCAGGTGCTATCAAAAAATCAGAAGTTATGCGCTATTCCGAAATGGCCGTTGAATCTAGCCGCCTGATCCTTGCCAATGCTGAACGTGCCGCCCAACTGATCCAGAGTTTTAAACAAGTGGCCGTCGATCAAACATCAGAAGCCAGACGAACTTTTGAGCTGGGTGAATATATTGATGAAGTGATTATGAGTTTAAAGCCAACGCTCAAACGCACCTTCGTACAGATTGAAACCAGCTGCACAGAAAAAATCGATCTAGACGGCTATCCGGGTGCGATCTCCCAGATTATTACTAATTTTCTAACGAATGCTTTGGCGCACGCCTTTAGCGAAGGGCAAGAAGGACTGATTACGCTGCATGCTTCAAGGATCGACAATAGCGTGACCATGCGCTTTGAAGATAACGGAGCAGGGATACCTGCCGAGCATCTTAAAAAGATTTTTGATCCGTTTTTTACCACCAAACGGGGTAGCGGCGGCAGCGGGCTAGGGCTGAATGTGGTGTTTAATTTAGTCACGCAAACCTTAGGCGGCACACTGATTGTGAACTCCGAAGAAGGTAAAGGCACTTGCTTTATCGCCTGCTTCCCCCTTATTGCCCCCCTGCCTAAGGAAGGCAAACCCAGCTAAAAACAGCAATAATCTGGTATCCTTACGCCCATGACACATGCCATTCTTTTTTATTGCCGCCCCGGTTTCGAAGCCGATGTGGAGGCCGAATTCACCTCTAAAGCCAACATTTCTGGAAAATGGGAAATTGGCCAAGGATTTTGTCTCTTCCTGCCTAAGCGCCCAGCCGATTGGGACAAGCTTTATCGCACATTAGAATGCGGCGACTGGGTTTTCCCGCGCCAAATTATTTTTGTAGTTGAAGCGCTCGATCTGCCGCCCAAAGATAGGCTCACACCGATTTTAACGGCCATTGATAACTTACACGAAGCGCATAAAGGCCCTTGGCGCGATGTATGGATCGAATACCCAGACACCAATGATGGCAAGGAAATTTCCTCCTTTAGCCGTAAATTTGGCGTTTTGCTCGACGCAAAACTCGCCGCCAGAGGCTTAGCCAACAAACCAGACGCCACCACTCGCCTGCATTTATTCTTCCCTACTTTAGAACGCGTCTATATCGGCTTTACCCGCCCTGATTTTTCTGTGAACTGGCAGCTGGGTATTCCTCGCCTGCGTATGCCAACCGATGCACCTAGCCGCTCTACTTTAAAGCTAGCCGAAGCTTTTATGATGTTGGTCCCCGAATCTAACCAAGTTAAACCTGGCATGAGCGCCGTAGACTTAGGCGCAGCCCCTGGTGGCTGGACTTGGCAAATGGTCAGCCGTGGCTGCACCAAGATTTTTGCCATCGACAACGGCCCAATGAAAGGCAGTATGGCGATTCACCCTAGCGTGAAACACCTGCGTGAAGACGGCTTTAAATATCGCCCAAAAAGCCCAGTAGATTGGCTAGTTTGCGATATGGTTGAGCAACCTGCCCGTATTGCCGCGCTGATTTCTGATTGGCTAATCAAAGGCCACGCCCGCCAAGCGATTTTTAACTTTAAATTGCCAATGAAAAAACGTTGGAATGAATTACAACGCTGTTTAGATATTATTGATGACGCATTAGGTGGTGCAGGTATCCGCTACCAAATCCGCGCCCGTCACCTTTATCATGATCGCGAAGAAGTCACCTGCTATTTAACCAAAATTAAACGCTAATTTATTGTATTGTGGTAGCAAGTTCATTTCACCCCTATCAACTTAGCAAGGTAGAGCTTGGTTTTTATAGGAAGTGCAAGTCGTCTTTCTTGCTCAGCGCTCCGCATAATTACTAGTATTGAGTCATCGTAGGGCGGGTGAAATCCGCGGGTTTCACCCGCCCTACGAAAACATTTCGCTTATATTAAAAGAGAGTTTGTCCATTGTTAGTCACTAAGCAACAGGGGTATCGCATGTTTAAAGAATTCAAAGAATTTGCAATGCGCGGTAATGTAATTGATTTAGCCGTTGGTATTATCATTGGTGCGGCTTTTGGCAAGATTGTTGATTCATTAGTAAAAGATATCATCATGCCGCCCATTGCCATGCTGATGGGCAAGGTCGATTTTGCTAATTTATATTTCTTATTATCTGAGGGCAAAACTCCTGCGCCTTATGCAACCTTAGACGCAGCGCAAAAAGCAGGCGCGGTTACGCTTAATTACGGTGTATTTATTAATGTGATGATCAGCTTTGTAATCGTGACATTTGCCGTGTTTCTGGTGATTAAAGGCCTGAATAAACTCAAGCGCGAAGAAGCCATTGCGCCTGCGGCCCCCGTAGCCACACCTGAAGATATCGAGCTACTGCGCGAAATTCGCGATTTACTCAAGAAATAAACAGCGCATCCTTATTTAAAGCATGGGCGGCATGCTGCCCAACCCTATGAACTTAGCCAGTCGTCATCATGCTAGCCGAACAATGACAAGCATTACATCATCGTAGGGTGGGTGCAACCCGCGTACTGTTCAGCATGGCTCGCGAGTTGCCCCGCCCTACAAGTAACATTGTGCTTAAGTTGACAGGATTGGCCCGCTACCCCTGCTCTCCTCCTCTATTTCACGCCTACATCCATACACAGGCTCCGCCAAGAGAGCAGCACTCGCCTTTGCTGGCTCAAAAGGATCAGGTGGCGCGTCCTCCACTGGCTGACTCAATTTTCCTGCAATGCATACCTTATTACGCCCTGTGCGTTTGGCTTCAAGCAGCGCCATGTCGGCAGTGCGCACCAGCTCATTAAACTCGATGGGGCCATAGGCCGTGGCCAAGCCAAAACTGGCGGTAAAAACCGGTAAGCCAGCGATGGCAATTCGGCACTCTAAGGCGGCTCGTACCCGATCTAAGCCACACAAACCACCCGCTTCATCGGTGCTTGGAAAAACCACCACAAACTCTTCACCTCCAAAACGCCCGATTATATCGCCAGGGCGCAATGCCTCTCTCAGCACGCGTGCAAATAGTCGCAAAGCTCTATCCCCAGTGTCGTGACCATAGCTATCATTTAAACGCTTAAAGTGATCTATATCGGCAAAAGCTACACAGGCAGGCTCAGGCAGAGCTAAGGCTCGGGCGGCTTGGTTCTCCAAGCTACGGCGATTAAGCAAGCCCGTTAGCGGATCTGTACGTGCTTGCAATTGTGATTCACTCATTACCCGCAATACACCCAAACGCATGCCCGAATGAGCGGCAATCGCTGTTGCACGTAGCATTTCATCTTCATTGGGTAAATGCCCTGCTGGCCCAACAATATGCAAAATCCCCACGGCCTGACCGATGCTGGTCAAGGGAATACACACCGCAGAACAATCACCGCCTTCACGGCCCCGCATATAGCGGCACACATCCAGCGCACTCCCATCATTAAACCTTTGCACCTGCCCACGCCGAAATGCGAGGCACTGAACGGGGGATGACACCCCACAAGCACAATTTGTCGTGTAATTTTTACTACTAGACATCACCGATAAATGAGCCGTACTTGAGTCAGACATCAGCAAGCCAGTAGCTCGTTGCGGCAAGCCGATCTCGATCGCTTCCGAGATAATCCCAGCCGCATCACTATCGCTTTCGGCCAACTCCAAAGCCCGATGCACAGTGGAGGTAAAGTCTTGTAAGGCGGCATCACGAATTAAATTTTGCTCACGCTGTAGCGTCATTCTCTGAAAACGCCTGCTGATCGCCAAGGCCAGCCAAATCACCAGAGGAATCGCAATTAGTAAGGAAATCAGCAGGGCACGGCCCAAATCTCTAACCGATGCAAAGGCTTCATCCGTATCTTGCCTCACCAACACTCCCCAGCCATAGCCCGCAAAACCTAAAGTGCCTTTTGATGTAGCAAAGGCCACCAACTCCTCATCGCCATGGTTTATTTCTGTTAGCACCCCACTATTGCCCGCCATCAAGGCCTGCACAGCTGCTGAATTTTTGGCAAGCAGGCTTGAGCCAAATGACTGGCCCAAAGAATCACTTAAAACGCGGCCCTGTTTATCGACCACCTGCAAATGCACTTTTTTATAGCCGCTCTGGTGTAAGCGATTTTCTGCTGCATGGGCAATGGCATTCACCACTCTTTCATAGGATGCAAAATTAGCCCAGACGCGGACGATTTTTCCCTGCTCATTCACAATAGGCGCAGCAAACAACAGGCTAATCTCGGCCTGCCCCAGCGCAGCCTCTAATAAGGGGTCTTTGGCGGCATCGGCATAGTAAGTTTGGCCACTAGTTAAAGCCCCCGCGCTGACCTTTTTAAACCACGCGGCCCCAGCCACGCTTTGCCCTAGCAATTTTTCGCTTGCAATACGCCGCCCATCACCACTCACCGTATTACTCGCCACAATTTTGCCCTGCATATCGACGGCAATCATCAAGTCATAAAAGCCATAAGCCCGTGCATAGGCATTGGCCGCGGCAGTCGCCACTTCAGGTGAGCCACGCACGCTTGGGTTGAGTGCAATCATTTGCACATCGCCGTAGCGTTCAAACAAATTTCTATCAATTTTATCGATCACCGCTTCCGCTTGCGCCGCTAAATACAGCTCCGTTTTTACACGCAAGCTCTGTTCACTCCGCTGATAGCCTAAGCCTCCAGACAGTAAAAGCGGAACCAAACCCAGCAATAAAAGCCCCCATAATAGCTGCTGATTTAAAAAATAAAGCGGCGTATGCTGGCCTGAAGCCGCAGTTTTTTCCTTGCACTCACTAAACCAAACCATGCTCACAAGCCACCTCCCATCAACAATGCTTACGAAAACTTTTCAAAAAACAAAAAGAAAATCGAACATATTTATATTTAGACTATATAAATTAATACGTATAACTTACTCAATGAATGGCACTCATCCATAATCTCACCTCTACTTTTCCTCTCCCTCACGCATCACGCTACAATGCCGCCATGAACAAACCCATCCACTTACGCATCCGCCAATTTATTCTGGAAGGCATACGCGAACGCCGCTTTTTGCCAGGCGCAAAAATCCCCACCGAAGCCGAGCTGGTCTTGCAATTTGGTGTGTCCAGAATGACTGTCAATAAAGCGGTGCGTGATTTAGCCAGCGAAGGCGTGTTGATTCGGTTTGCGGGGGACGGCACCTATGTTGCCGAGCGCAAAGCCGAATCACCGCTGCTGGATATCAATAATATTGCTGAAGAAATTGCCTATCGTGGCCACCGCTATCGCGCATCGGTGGAGCGGCTGTGTGCCGAGCCTGCTCAAGACGAAATCGCACTCTGGCTAGGCCTCGTAACAGGCGAAACGCTGTTTCACTCGCTAATTGTGCATTTTGAAAACGATAAAGCGATCCAGATTGAGGATCGCTACGTCAATCCTGCTTTTGCGCCGGATTATCTACAGCAAGATTTCAGCATCGAAACGCCGAACGCTTACTTAATGAAAAGCTGCCCGCTCACCGATATCGAGCACACGGTAGAAGCCGTGCTGCCCGATGTGGCCGAGCAAGCTTTCCTGAATATTGCCGCCACCGAGCCTTGCCTGCGCGTACTGCGCCGCACATGGTCGCATAAGCATTTAGTCAGCTTCAGCCGCCTATTGCACCCCGGCAACAGCTACAAACTGCGCTCGCAGACTAGGGTAAAGAAGTAAGCCCTTCTCAGAAAACTCAAACCATTCAGCCATCCTGATCCCCAAGCTCAATAAAGCGATGCCGTTGTTGAGCTAAGGTAAAAAAACGTTGTTTGCAGCAGGCTGAGCAAACGTTGGCCCCTGTGCCTTGTTTCGCTAAAAAGCAGGCGAAGCAGGCTCTGAAGACAACGCCCATCCTATTTTCACAAGGTTTCTCGTTCAAAACCTGCGTCATAGATATTGACGAGCAAAACAAGAACAAACAGATGCCAGAGGATGGCTGGAAGCCCGACTTGGGGGTGCGTATGAAACAAAAACGAGCCTATATGGCTGTTTTATTGTGCAAAGCACTGCTGTTTGCCCCGATGGGCTCGGAGGCTGGCGAGCTTGTTTTTGGAAATGTCCGCTCAGGGCTGGGAGAAGGAATTAAAGTTGATTTAGGGGATGCTCAAATTGAATGGAAAGGGGCTTTAGGAATCAGCACGGTCATCAGGGCAGAAAGCCCTGACACCGCACTCACCAGTGGCAAGGGCATGTCCACTCACAATGATGGAGATCTGAACTACGAACAAGGTGATGTGGTATCTCAAGGGCTGGATGCTTATCTGCAAGCCAATCTGTCGGCTGGCAACTATGGGCTGCGGCTCAGTGGTAAGGCGTGGTATGACCAAGGCCAGCTGAAAAATTCGGTTCCGCATGGGCATGTCAACAATGATTATTCTGCTGGCCCGTTAAATGATTCAGGGTTTGCTACGCTCAGCCAATTTAGCGGTGTTCAGCTGCACGATGCATATGTGTACGGCCACTTTACTGTCTTTCAAAAAGCACTCGAGCTTCGAGCCGGGCAGCAAGTTATTCCCTGGCGCACCCCCACGACCATCTTGGGCGGCATACAACAGGTCAACGCACTGGATTTTGCAAGTCTTCGCAGAGGCAACCCACTTCCAGAAACCATGAGCATCCCCGTTCCCGCACTCTATGCCAAGCTCAAGATGAATGAGCAGCTGTCTCTTGACGCCTACTACCAGTTTGATTTTCTACCCAATGCCTACCCCGGCTGCGGGACCTTTTACTCAAGCAACGATTATGCACAGGCTGGCTGCAATAAATTAACCTTAAACGGAGCCATGCTCAGCGTCTTAAACAAAAAGCCCATCTCCACCAACGACCAGCAATCCAGCGCCAATTCGCTTGATTACATTGCCCGAACCGCCGATCTTATTCCGAACGAAGAACAATTTGGCTTCAGCTTTAATTACAAAATAACGGAGATGTCATCACTAGGCATTTTTTACGCCCAATACACAAGCCGTAATGCCGTGATTCAGGCTGAACGCAGTGGCCCGGGCGTATTTCTGCCAAATAAGGCAGAGCCCGTAAGTATCGCTGGGCAATACAGGCAGGCCTACCCTGCCCACCTTCATTTGTTTGGACTCAACCTGAGCCAGAGACTAGAAAGCGGCGCAGGCCTTTATCTAGAATACAGCTATCGCCCCAATCAGCCTTTGCCATGGAATGGCGCAGATTTTCTGAATGGCATATTGCTTGGCATTGGCCCCCTGAAACAGCTTGCTGACACAGCGACAGGCTATATTGCACAGGGCTATGATGATTTTAAGATTAGCCAATGGATATTAGGCGCAAAATCCCCTTTACCTGCGGCTTGGGGAGCAAATGCAACGCTTGCTGGCGAAATAGGCATACGACATGTCCATAACCTGCCTGATCCTTACGAGAAACGCTATGGCCGCGGTGGCTTTGGAATGGCGCCCAGCTCCGCCTTTCCTGCTTGCACTGGCCCGCAGGCCACATGTGACTTAGCTGGCTTTGTCTCCGCCACTGCTTGGGGATGGCGGCTAAAATACGAAAATGATGTGCTAGCACCATCCGGCAACTGGGTATTTCGGCCTTCTCTCTCCCTTGCTTACGATGCAAAAGGCTATTCTGAAGATGGCCAATTTTCAGAAGGCCGCTACCTGTCTGTAGCAGGCATCAGCGCCATCTTTCAAAAAAACCACCAACTGGATTTTCGATACATCAAAACAGGCGGTGGCCTGTATAACCTGCAAAAAGACCGCAGCAGCTTTATGCTCAGTGCACGCACCACCTTTTAATCAAACTAAGATCTCCACACGGCTTATCTGCCTAGTATTCAGGAAAATGACCTTTTAAATCCCGCCTGTCCGCACCTACTGGCAAAGCAGACGCGGCACTTACCCGTATCAAATCTGTCTATACAAAAATACCCCGCCACCCTGCCGGCTAGCGACAAATCAACGCTTATTAGACCTTTCCCTGCTTGACATCAACAGCAAAATGCGTAAATGTATATACAATTACACAGCCGGCTGCCGATGATGACCCCAACTACAGAATCGCTTTGGATTAACGCCCGCCTTGCTACTCTGTCGACCAAGCACAATGCTGCTTACGGCGCGCTGCATGGTCATGCCTTATGGATTAAGGGCGAAGAAATCCATGCGATTTTGCCACAGGACGAGGCCTTGGCCGAGTTTGCGGGCAGAGGAGACATCATTGATGTGGCGGGCGCTTGGATTACCCCAGGGCTAATCGATTGCCATACCCATCTGGTTTATGGGGGCAACCGCGCAGCTGAATGGGAAAAGCGCCTGACGGGCGTGCCTTACCAGCAAATTGCAGCCGAAGGCGGTGGGATTGTTTCCACGGTGAACGCCACGCGAGATTTATCGCAAGCCGATCTAGCGGCACAAAGCCTGCCGCGCCTCTTGGCCTTGATGAATGAAGGCGTCACCACGCTAGAGATTAAATCTGGCTATGGCCTGCGCCTTTATGATGAATTAAAACAACTACGCGTAGCCCGCCAGTTTGGCGAAAACCACCCTATTGAAATCGCCCCCACCCTGCTCGCCGCCCACGCCCTGCCGCCTGAATTTGCCGGCCGTAGCGATGAATATATTGATGAAGTGATTTCACGCATCCTGCCTGCCGCCGCCAGCGAAGACTTGGCCGAAGCGGTGGATGTATTCTGTGAAGGCGTCGGCTTTAGCCCCGCCCAAACCCGCCGCGTATTTGAGGCGGCAATAAAACACGGCCTGAAAGTAAAGGGCCATGTAGAGCAGCTATCCAATTTGCACGGCGCGGCGCTAGTCGCCGAGTTTAATGGTCAATCCGCCGACCATATCGAGCACCTCGACGACGCAGGCATAGCCGCGATGCAAGCCGCTGGCACGGTGGCAGTGCTGCTGCCCGGCGCGTTTTACTTTTTACGTGAAACACAAAAGCCACCTATTGCAGCGCTACGGGCTGCGGGCGTGCCGATGGCGGTTTCAACCGACCTCAACCCTGGCACCAGCCCCTTCGCCTCTATCCGCCTAGCGATGAACCAAGCCTGCGTGCTGTTTGCCCTGACCCCAGAAGAAGCCCTCACCGGCACCACCCGTCACGCAGCCCAAGCACTGGGACGCGCAACAACTCACGGCCAGCTGGCAGCGGGCTTTGTCGCAGACTTTTTAGTCTGGAACATCGATCATCCGGCAGAAATCATCTACAGCCTAGGCACGCCCTTGCTCAAACAACGAGTATTTAGAGGCTCTTTTTAACGAAAACCTAAATCTTGAACCACGGAGGACACAGAGAACACGGAGTTTCACGGAGAAAAACTGACTTGTAATGCTTTTCTCCGTGATCCTCCGTGTCCTCCCAACCTCCGTGGTTCAAGGTTTGGGTTTACTGATTAGGATTAAAAACCATGACCGTTTGGACTGGGCGTATTGATGCTGCTGAAGGGGATGCGGCTCGGCGCTGGCATCAAGTGGTGCAACCTTTAGCCACCAATCAGCCCGCAGGCATTGCCCTGCTTGGCTTTGCCTGTGATGAAGGCGTTCGCCGCAATCAGGGGCGGGTGGGTGCGGTGGCGGGGCCGGTGACTTTGCGCAAAGCGCTGGCTAATCTGGCTTATCACCCTACTCTGCCGCTTTACGATGCTGGCGATGTGATATGTGAAGATGGCGATTTAGATGCGGCTCATCAACGCTTGGCGGCGGCAGTGAGCCAAAATATTCAGGCGGGTCATCTGTCGCTGGTGCTCGGTGGCGGGCATGAAACCGCTTTCGGCCACTGGCTGGGCATTGCCAACGCACACCCAAACCAGCGCATCGGCATTGTCAATTTCGACGCACACTTTGATTTACGCGAAGCGGCGGGCGCCACATCCGGCACGCCCTTTGCCCAAATTGCCGCTGCATGCGCCAAACGTGGGCAAAGTTTTCAATACCTCTGCATGGGAGTGGCCGAAACAGCCAATACCGAGGCGCTATTTAATAAAGCACGGCAATTGCAAGCCTCATGGCGGCTCGATATCGAAATGACCCCGTGGCAGCTGACTGCAACAGAGGCGCAGCTGCAAGTCTTTATCGATCAGGTCGATGTGGTTTACCTGACGATTGATTTAGACGTATTGCCCGCAGCGCAAATGCCCGCCGTTTCCGCCCCAGCAGGCTTTGGCGTGGAAATCAGCGTGATCGAGCACCTTAGCCGACTGCTTGCTGCAAGCGGAAAACTCGTCGCAGCAGACTTAGTGGAATTCAACCCGCTGTTTGATACCGACAGCCACGGCGCAAAAGCCGCCGCCAGACTGGCTTGGAGCATTTGTAGAAGCTTTAAACCTTTAGTTTCAAAAAATTAAAGAACCCACACCTTAAAACACGGAGGACACAGAGAACACAGAGTCTCACAGAGAAAAGCGACAAGTACTTGTAGGGCGGGTGAAACCCGCCGATTAAGTGGCGCTTCATGCCAAGCTTGGCGGGTTTCACCCGCCCTACAAAAAATAAGCTTTAACGCCCAATCTAACGATTGGTTTTCTCCGTGTAACTCCGTGTTCTCTGGGATCGAAGTGATTAAAGATTTAGGTTTTTTGTATATACACCAACCCGGAGCCTGAAAATGACTGACCCACGCCATGATCCTTCCCGCGTCATTCGCGCGCCACGCGGTAGCGAGTTGACTTGTAAAAGCTGGCTGACTGAAGCCGCTTTTCGCATGATCCAGAATAATCTCGACGCCGAAGTGGCCGAGTATCCGCAATCCTTGGTGGTTTACGGCGGGATTGGCCGTGCGGCGCGCAATTGGGAATGCTACGACAAGATTCTGGAAGTACTCACCCGGCTGGACGACGATCAAACGCTGTTGATTCAATCAGGCAAGCCAGTTGGCGTATTTCCATCGCACCCCGATGCACCGCGCGTGCTGCTGGCGAACTCCAATCTGGTGCCTCACTGGGCCAATTGGGAACACTTTAACGAGTTAGACAAAAAAGGCCTGATGATGTACGGCCAGATGACCGCAGGTAGCTGGATTTACATCGGCAGCCAGGGCATTGTGCAAGGCACTTACGAGACTTTTGTCGCGATGGCCAAGCAGCATTTTGACGGTGTAGCGCAGGGGCGTTGGGTCTTGACTGGCGGTTTGGGCGGCATGGGTGGCGCTCAGCCTCTGGCCGCAACGATGGCAGGTTTTTCGATGATAGCCGTGGAATGCGATGAAACCCGCATCGATTTCCGCCTGAAGACGCGCTATGTAGACCGCAAAGCGACCACCTTAGATGAAGCACTGGCCATCGTGGCCGATGCCAAAGAAGCCGGCAAACCAGTATCCGTTGGCCTCTTAGGCAATGCCGCCGATGTCTTTGCCGAGCTGGTTGCCCGTGGCATTACCCCCGATGTCGTCACCGATCAAACTTCGGCGCACGACCCTGTACACGGCTATTTGCCACAGGGCTGGGATATTGCCAAATGGCGCGAGGCGCAAAAATCAGACCCAGCAGGCGTGACCAAGGCCGCTAAGCAATCGATGGCCAAGCAAGTACAAGCAATGCTGGATTTACAAGCGCGTGGCGCGGCAACGGTTGATTACGGCAATAACATCCGCCAAATGGCGCTGGAAGAAGGCGTGGCCAACGCATTCGACTTCCCCGGATTTGTACCCGCCTATGTGCGCCCGCTATTTTGCGAAGGCATCGGCCCTTTCCGCTGGGTGGCGCTATCTGGCGATCCAGAAGATATCTACAAAACGGATGCAAAAGTAAAAGAGCTGATCCCAGACAACCCGCATCTGCACAACTGGCTGGATATGGCGCGTGAACGCATCGCCTTCCAAGGCTTGCCAGCGCGTATTTGCTGGGTAGGCCTGAAAGATCGCGCCCGCCTGGCGCTGGCCTTTAATGAAATGGTTAAAAGTGGCGAGCTAAAAGCGCCGATCGTGATCGGCCGTGATCACCTCGACTCTGGCTCGGTAGCCTCACCAAACCGCGAAACCGAAGCCATGCTAGATGGCTCGGATGCCGTATCCGACTGGCCACTCTTGAACGCGCTGCTTAATACCGCAGGCGGCGCAACTTGGGTATCGCTCCACCACGGCGGCGGCGTAGGCATGGGGTTTTCTCAGCATTCAGGCGTGGTGATTGTGGCTGATGGCACAGACGCCGCCGCCAAACGCCTAGGCCGCGTACTGTGGAACGACCCCGGCACCGGCGTCATGCGCCACGCCGACGCAGGCTATGACATCGCCAAAAACTGCGCTAAAGAGCAGGGCTTAGATTTGCCGATGTTGAAGTAAAAGGCAGAGCTGCAAAACCCCAAGATCTGTAGACACAGAGAACACGGAGTTAAAAAACAGAACACTGAGAAAACCTTAAGAAAGCACAAGGTTTTTCCTTTTGTTTTTCTCTGTGTGCTCTGTGTTCTCACCGCTCTCTGTGTCTACAGGCCTTTTTGACTTTCAATTCTTTAAAAACCTAAGGTCTGTAGACTCAGAGAACACGGAGTTAAAAAGCAGAACACGGAGAAAACCAAGACGATCGAGTTTAAATCTCTTTTCTTAGTTTTTCTCAGTGTGCTCTGTGTCCTCACGGATCTCTGTGTCTACAGAACTTTTTAGCGCCCACCACACTATAAAAACACACACTGGATCACACAATGAGCACATTTAATATTAAGCCCGGCCAATTAACGCTTGCTGATTTACGCAAGATTGCCCGCGATGAAAGCATTACCCTTAGCCTAGACGCCTCGGCGCATGCGGGCATCAATGCCGCTGCCGCTACCGTTGCACGCGTTTTAACTGAAGGGCGCACGGTGTATGGCATTAACACGGGCTTTGGCTTGCTCGCCAGCACCAAAATCGCCACTGAAGAACTTGAGCTGCTGCAACGCTCCATCGTGCTTTCGCACGCTGCGGGCATCGGTAAGCCTATGGAAAACGGCACTGTGCGTTTGCTGATGGCGCTAAAAATCAACTCGCTGGCGCGTGGTTTCTCCGGCATTCGCCTCTCGGTGATCGAAGCGCTGATTACCCTATTTAACCATCAAATTTATCCGGTGATTCCGCAAAAAGGCTCGGTCGGTGCATCGGGTGATTTGGCCCCGCTATCCCATATGAGCGCCGTTTTGATTGGCGAAGGTGAAGCCTTTGTTGATGGCAAACGTGTCACCGGCGCTGTTGCGATGCAAGCCGCCAGCCTTGATCCTATCGTGCTCGCCCCCAAAGAAGGCTTGGCGCTATTGAATGGCACACAGGCATCGACCGCCTTTGCGCTAGAAGGCTTATTTGCCGCTGAAGATTTATTTATCGCCGCATCCGTAGCAGGCAGCTTGTCGGTCGAAGCGGCGATGGGTAGCCGCACACCATTTGACGCCCGCATTCATGCCGTGCGCGGCCATGCTGGGCAGATTGATTCGGCGGCGTTTTATCGTGACTTGCTTGGGGACGCTAGCGAAATCTCACAAGCCCACGCCAACTGCGGCAAAGTGCAAGACCCGTATTCATTGCGCTGCCAGCCACAGGTAATGGGCGCATGCCTGACGCAAATCCGTAATTCAGCAGAAACCCTGCTGATAGAGGCCAATGCCGTATCGGATAACCCGCTGGTGTTTTCAGATGACAATGTGATTCTATCTGGCGGCAATTTCCACGCCGAGCCAGTGGCCTTTGCTGCGGATAATTTGGCGCTGGCGATTGCCGAAATCGGCTCGCTATCCGAGCGCCGTATGGCCCTGTTGATCGATAATAACCTGTCTAAATTACCCGCCTTCCTGGTGAATAACGGCGGCGTTAATTCTGGCTTTATGATCGCCCAAGTGACAGGTGCTGCGCTGGCTTCTGAAAATAAATCGCTGGCTCACCCCGCATCGGTAGACAGCTTGCCCACATCGGCCAATCAGGAAGATCATGTTTCTATGGCGACTTTTGCCGCGCGCCGCCTGAAAGACATGAGCGAAAACACCGCAGGTATTCTGGCCGTGGAATTACTCGCAGCTTGCCAAGGGATTGATTTCAGAGCGCCGAACAAAGCGTCCGATAAGCTGGAAGCCGCTAAAGCGCTTCTTCGTGCCGAGGTGACTTTCTACGATAAAGACCGCTACTTTGCACCCGACATCGAAAAAGCAGCAGCCCTGATTAGCCGCGCGGCATACAACACATTTAGCCTGCCAGGCTTACTGCCTTCGGTGTGATGAGTGCTTGATGTTACACAGCCAAACCCAAATCTTGAAACACGGAGGCCACAGAGAACACTGAGTTTCACAGAGAAAGACATGGTTTGAATTTCATTGTTTTGTAGGTTTTGGGTGTTTTACCCCCCCGCAATTAGGATTCGCACCGCAGTTCGTGGCATGGGGCTTAAATCTCCCCTTGAAACACGCAAGCTCCGAACAAGCGGGGCGGGGGATCGCTTGGGAGCGAAGGATCCAGCCAATCCCACCCGCCGCCGACTCGATTGGACCGCAGAAGGAGCCTTCGTGTTCTTGAGTTTGTGGCTTGGCTTCGTTTCTTGGCCACACAAGAAAGGAAGGCGCACCTAAATCAACGTGCCGAAGGCACTAAAAAGACGATCTCAGCGTAACATCAGTTATCACCCATAAAAAAGCCCGCTTCTTTCAAAAGAAGCGGGCTTTTTACTACAAAAAATCAAGCCAAATAATCAGGCCACCTTAACGAATAGAAACCTCTACTCGGCGATTTCTGGGCTCTATAGTGTCATCTGGCGTAGGGATTAAAAGGTTACGTTCGCCATGCGATTCCACATTGAGTGAATTGTATTTAAGCCCCTTCTCTTTTAACAAATCAGCAATCACCACCGCACGAACCAGCGCTAGTGATTCATTGATTTCAGCTACTCCTAGGGTATCGGTATGCCCAACAACCGAGATATCTACGGCAGGCCAATTTACCGCCTCAGCGATAATTTTAGGAATCATAGCTTCAGATTCAGCCGTTAATGTGGCGTCAGATTGAAAATACAAGATATAACGCAGCGGTATCTTTGGCCGAGCGGCCATTGCCTCAGCAAAATCGCTTTTAATTTTTTCTGCCGCAACAGGTGCAGGCGCTTCCGAGCCATCTAGGCTGGCACCGTAGCCCGCTGTTTTAATCACTTGCTTACCCTTCTCCCCCGTTACCACCACCTCGCCAGTATGCCCATTTGGGTTTTCCAGCAAAACAATGTAAGAGTTCGATGCGCACGCTGAAAGTAAGAAAGCGGAGCACAACAACAGTGGGCGCATCGCCCTAGATAAAAGCTCAAAACGCATAGACTACTCCTCAACCTTTACCACAAATTGTGTGCCACGCACGCCGATGATGCCGGCAGGGGTATTGATAGCCACGGCATCTGGCTGCAATTTCGCAATAATTCCTGATACGTAATTCATTGTTCCTTTGGCCAGCATACCCACCAAGCTGAGCTTGCCTTGAGCGGGCGCGTAAAGATATTCATCCACAGTCAGCTGGGTATCAGGGCCAAAAGACATAATAGTTTCATCTTTGAAAGTAAGCCCCATGCTGCTTTTTGCACCGGTTCGTAATACACTGCCCTGCGATACGGCGGTGCCTACTTCTGCTTTCACCATTTTGCCACCGGTTGTTACCGATGCGTCACCCATTACATTTTTAACATACGCGACAGGTGCATCCCCTGCCCATAAGGCAGTAGACAAGAAGCATCCACAGATAAAAGTGAATTTAAACATGATATTTTCCTCCGCGACGGATGGATACGCTGTAAATATCATCAGCTTAACATGCATTTGTAAGCATTGAACGCACTTCTTTCCTCCCTGCAGATAGCCGTAAACTAGCTCACCTGAACGGTTGTATTCAGCGGATTTATGGTTGCTCATGTGCATTTTATGCAAGGCCATGATTTAAACCAGCAGCCTGTAGATAATCAGTCTAATCATTACCAATGTAGTATGGCTTTTGTTGAGTCACTCAAATAAAGTTAAAAGCCTAGCGTAAGAAAATCACCATCGAGCTCTAGTCATGATCAATCAATCCATCCCTCGCCTTGGCTTTCTCCTTCCACTTGCCTCTGTTCTCATAGGTTTAGCGCTGCTTTTAGCCGACCCTATTCCCTTGCAATCCTTACGCAACAATCTGTTTGATCAATATCAGCGCTGGTCCCCACGGGAACAAGCCGCCTTGCCGGTGAAGATTATTGATATCGACGATGAAAGCTTGGCCCGACTTGGCCAATGGCCTTGGCCACGCACTCGACTTGCAGAAATGGTCGACAAACTCAATAACGCTGATGCTGCCGCAATTGGCTTTGATGTGGTTTTTTCTGAAGCCGACCGCACAGCACCACGCGCCATGGCGGATCTTTGGTCATTGAAAGGTGCTTTACGTAGCGAGCTAGAAGCGCTGCCGGACCATGATCAGCTGTTTGCTCAGAGTATTAAAAAAGCACCTGTTGTGCTTGGTTTTACCGTGCAAAGGGACTTGGCCAGCAGCACAGCAGCTCAGCTGCCTCGCCCTTTTCGCTATATTTATACCGGCCCGCCGCCCAGCCGCTGGCTACATCCTTTTCAGAGCGCCATCCTTGCCCGGCCAGAATTTGCAAACGTAGCCCGTGGCAATGGTGCGTTGAATTTTTTACCCGATAGCGACGGCGTGATTCGCCGTATTCCACTATTGCTGCAGCTAGCGGGGAATCCCGTCCCCACACTCGATGCCGAAATCCTCCGCGTGGCGCAGGGAGAGCAAAACTATATTTTAAAAACTCAGGAAAATGGCCAAGGGCTAAGCGAAATACGCATCGGCAAATATCGGATTCCAACGACCGAAAATGGCGAAGTATGGCTGCATTACTCGCCTCCTAACCCCAGCCGTTACCTGCCCGCTTGGAAACTCTTAGCAGGGAAAATCCCAAGCGAGCAGCTAAAAGGCCAAATGATCCTGATTGGCAGCTCGGCACAGGGGCTGATGGATTTACGCTTTAGCCCGCTAGGCCGTATTTTACCCGGCGTAGAAGCGCATGCTCAGCTGCTAGAGCAAATCACTTCTGGCCATATTTTGCAGCGCCCCAGCTGGGCCAAGTTTGCCGAAATCCTGATCACACTTCTCGGCAGTCTTTTGATTGCTTGGATGGCGATAAGAGCCCGTGCGCTGCATGCAGCTAGCATCACAATGGCGATTTTAAGCCTTGTGCTCTTGAGCGGCTGGTATGCTTTTCAAGCCCATGCCCTGCTGCTCAATACCGTGACGCCCGCACTTATTTTTGCGGCAACCTCTATTTTTGGCAGCCTTTTGCACCACTGGAGCAGCGAGCGCGAGCAGCGCTGGATCAAGCAAGCCTTCTCCCGCTATGTTTCCCCTAACCGCGTCAGCCATTTAATAGAACACCCCGATTCGATGGCACTCGGTGGGCGGCGGCAGGAATGCAGCTTTATCTTTACTGATTTAGCAGACTTCACCTCGCTGATGGAGAGTATCGACCCCGCCAAGGCTGTGGTTTTGCTGAATGACTATTTAGATCAAATGATTGCCATTGCCTTTAAGCACGAAGGCACGCTTGATCGAATTGTGGGCGATGCGGTCGCCATTATGTTTTCTGCGCCCATGGTGCAGGCCGACCATCAAGCGCGCGCCTTCAATTGCGCGATGGAAATGAATACCTTTGCCAACGCCTACGCCACTGCGCTCAACGCCAAAGGCATTCAGTTTGGCAAAACCCGCATTGGCATTCATTCCGGGGAAGTGATAGTGGGCAATTTTGGCGGCTCCACCATGTTTGATTACCGCGCACTGGGTGACGCAGTTAACACCGCAGCCCGCTTAGAAAGCGTGAACAAGCATCTTGGCACGCACATCTGCCTATCTGAGGCTACACTCTTTGGCTGCCCTGATGCCCATGTTCGCCCCATTGCTCGACTTGTACTCAAGGGCAAAAGCCAAGCGCTGCAAGTATTTGAGCCGCTAACCGAAGACTATTTAACCTGCTATGCACCGCTAGATGCTTACTGCGCCGCTTACCAGCGAATGGTTAAAGAAACCGACCTAAGCAGCGTCAACTACTTTAGCGAACTTGCCTTACTCTACCCCCACGACCCTCTCGTGGCCTTGCATCAGCAAAGGCTAAGCAAAGGTGAGAGGGGAGACTTGATTGTGATGACAGAAAAGTAAGAAAGTAAAAAAGTAAAACTAACGTCAACGGAGCCTCAGATGAGCACCGCAAAAATCAACCGCTTTATCCAACTTCTCAGCGATGCCTTTAGCCAGCTAGAGGCCGATGTACCGATGCCCGATATCGAATATTTAGCGATGCTGATTCATCGAGCCATGGAAAACAGAACGCGCAAATATCACACTTCCATGCATATCTTCGAGCTGTGCGAAGGCTTAAGCGCCCGGCCCCAGCTGGCCGCACTCTTTCATGATTTAGTCTATTACCAACTGGACAATGGCTTTCCTCAGCAAACAGCAGCACTACTCAGTAAAGTATGCCACCTTGAAAATGGCGGATTTATTCTGCAAGAAATCAATAACGACACGCTTGCCATGTGTGCCGATATTTTCGACTTTAAGCCCTATCAAGCCTTGCCGCTCTACGGCGGAATGAACGAATTTTTAAGCGCCGTGGTTGCCGTAAAGCTATTAAAGCCCTATCTGCCCATGCCACACCTCATTGCCATCGTCGCCTGCATTGAAGCCACCATTCCTTTTCGAGACGCCAGCAACAGCCCCAAACTAGTCGCAGACCGCGTTCGGCAACAAAGCAATAAGCTCCTTCCAGCTCTGAGCGAGGAAGAAACAGATCGCTATGTCGACACCGTGATGCAAGACGCCATCAGCCTGAGCAATATCGATGTTGCAGGCTTTGCCGAAGCCAATCCGGGGAAATTTTTATCCTCAACATGGTTGCTTATTGAAGAATCTAACACCCCCCTTAACGCAGTCGGCGTTTACACCCTGCAAGACTATCGTATGGCTTTATTAAGGATGGAAAAATTCCTGCACGGCTTAAAAGCAGAAGTCGTTTTCCATCAATACAAAGGCGAGCCCAAGACCGAAACACTCCAGCAACTGACCGAGGCGGCACGTGGCAATCTGCTATTTGCCTGTGATTTTTTGGCCGCAAAGCTCACCTCCATCGCCCTGATTGAAGCACTTGCACTTGAAACTGGCGGCGATTGCCCCGTATCGATGTTCCTCGGTGATATTCATAGCAGTGATGGCAGGCCTGAGCGCGCCGAAGACTTTCTCCCCAAGGCCAACACCGCAGCAGACATCAGGCCAGAGCTACTCCAAGTGTTTGAGCGTGGCCGCGCAGAAGAAACCGATTTAGACCTCAACGCCTCCCCGCTCACCGCTTTTCTATACCGCAGCCTTGGGCATCAGGGCACATTGCAAGCATGGCGTCAGGCACAGCACTTATTTGAAGGAAGCCTATCCCCGCTGAACTTTCTAAAGGGCCTCAATCGAAACCTCGTGCTCTCGATGATAGAAGCCTGCATGCATATCGCCATTTCACGCCGAGAAAACCTATTGGTTTTGCAGCATAAACTCGCTGAAAAATAAAAACACTTAGCACTGCAGACGTGTATTTCACCGCAACGCGAGGCCTAGTTTTGCGGCAAAACATGGCAACAATGGCGACACGGCAACAAGAAGGGCTCAGCGCTCACATCCCCAAAAAAATAGGGGAATGTGAGCGCTGAGCCCATTTTCTTTTGTAAAATCAACACATTAAAAATACTGAAAGCAATTTGAAATGTATTCACGCACAATATTGCCTCATTGTAAGCATAATCGTAATGTTCTTAATTTATTTACAAGAACATGCTTACAGCGATATAAAGCCCCCTTGTACTCTTTATGCCATCAAGATTGTGATGTGAAGTCTAGCAAGCCATTGTTTTTCGCTTTACAACAGCCAGCCCGTTAGGGCAGCGCTTGTATCCAGAAACCTAATGCCCCCGCACGATCGATCGAACTATATCAATCCTTGCCCTATGCAAAGCGATTGCTTTGGGCAATGCATTAAATTTTAACCAAGGAAGTATTGTATGAAATTGCGCGCTATCGCCCTCACCGGCCTGTTTACCTGTTTATTAGCCCCTGCTGCCTCTGCATTTGATATTGGCGGCCTGATCAAGGCCGGTAGCCAAGCATTCCAAGCCGCTACGCTGTCGGATTCCGATGTTAAATCGCTGGCCAACCAAGCTTGCGTACAAAGCGATTCTGAATCAAAAATTGCACCGGCTAAAAATAAATACAGCAAACGCATGGATGCTATTGCCAAAAAACTAGGCACGGATATCAACGGACAAGCTGTTAATTACAAAGTGTATTTAACCAGTGAAGTAAACGCATGGGCGATGGCCAATGGCTGCATCCGCGTATACAGCGGCCTGATGGATCTGATGACAGACGATGAAGTAATCGGCGTAGTGGGCCACGAAATGGGCCATGTGGCACTGGGCCACTCTAAAAAAGCCATGCAAACAGCCTACGCTGTTGCCGCAGCCCGCACCGCAGCAGGCTCATCTGGCAATGCTACCGTGGCTCAGCTTAATGGCTCTGATTTAGGTGAATTTACTGAAGGCCTGATCAATGCTCAATTCTCGCAATCGCAAGAATCAGATGCAGATAATTTCTCTTTTGATGTGTTAACACAGAAAAAATTAAACCGTGAAGCCTTAGCTACGGCATTCCAAAAGCTGGAAAAACTAGGTGGCGGCGAACACAGCATGTTGAGCTCGCACCCGGCATCTGCTGATCGCGCTCAAAACATTCAAAACCGCATTGCTAGCGGCAAATAAGCGCTAAACGTATGAAATGGTAAGGGCGTTTGCATATGCTTCAGCTGCAAACACCCTTACCACAAGCCCCATTTCTCCTTAAAAATCGCTACTCGCCATTATCTTCTTTTGATAAACGGCACATAAAAACCACGGCCGGTTTCTTTTCTGCCCAATAAATATATCCATCTGTATGCTACGCGTCAGCCTGCCGAAACAATCGTAAAACCATTAGGAAATCTAGCCTTGCAGATCAAAACGCTATTTCTATGCCTTGCTATAGTCCTGCTCAGTGCCTGCGGAAAAAAAGAAGAAATGGGCGAAATGCCCAACGCAAGTAGCACCGCCGAAGCAGCTGCGGATTCCGTACCAGTCAGCAGCAAAGAGCAACTTAGCTCCAGTGCCAACACCTATAGCGATAGTACCCGCCAATTTATCCGCACCGCCGACGCTAAATTTCAAGTGAAAGATGTTTATAAATCTGCACTGGCTATTGAAGATATCGCCGCCCAGCTGGGTGGCTTTGTTGAGAAAAACGCAATTAAATCAGAAATCGCCCAAATTCACTTTGAGCCTATTGGCGATAATAAAAAACTGAAACTCACCGAATACGCGGTAACAGGCGCACTGATTATTCGAGTGCCCAGCGAGAAAACCCAAGACTTTCTACGCCAAATGGCTAGCCAAATCATTTTTTTAAATGAACGAACTTTCCTTGCCCAAGATGCACAATTTGAATTACTCAAACAAAGACTAGGCATCCGCCGCAATCAAGAAACGCAAAGCCAAATGGGTAACGCCGCCAAAGGAAGTGGCAATGCGGAAGAAAAAGCCATCGCGATTGATGCACAAGACAGCAGCAAACAAGCTAGAGACCATGCCATTATTTTGGAAAAAGAATTTGCCGACCAAGTGGCATTTAGCAAAATCACTTTATTTCTAGATCAATCGTCCCAAATCAATCAAACAGAAGTCAGCGACACCGAAGCCATCATCAAACAAGCTCGCCCAAACTTTTTCTACCGCCTTGGCAAAGCCATTCAATCAGGCTGGTATTGGGGGCTGGATGCCAGTATCGAGCTCATGAAACTCTGGCCTTTATGGCTAGTGATTGCAGCGATTGTTTTATTGATACGCAAGTTTAGAAAAACTAAAAAAGTATCAAAGCAGGAAACAAAAATAAGCGACGTAGAATAATAAGCAAGCCACCTTGCCATTTAATCCTCTCCGCTTAAGAGCCCATTCTGCTGGAATGGCTTTAGCTGCAAAACCTTATCCACCGTGCTGCCGCAGCTAAAGCCACTCCTGTAAAAAACACTTCCTTTTCGATTTTTTATGGCCTTGCCTGGGCGGCCTGAGCAAGGCTTCATGAATTCCAACTACAAGCACAAACATGTGCTTTTCACTCTAAAAAACCGATCGTCGAAGGGCTGGCCTATCACCTTATACGCTCGGCACTGAAACCTGCTGCTGCGCCTGTGACCATTGTTGAGGAATGGCTGATTCAAGCGGCTAGCACTCCCCCAAAAGAAACCTTAAACCTGTAGACACAGAGATCAGTAAGCACACAGAGTACACAGAGAACCCCCTAAAATAGCTCTATTTTTCACTGTGTTCTCCGTGTGCTCTTTTTAGCTCTGTGTCTACAGATCTTTTTGCTTTAAAAGGTTGATTCCGCAACCTCACAAAGCCAAGTACGTCTCAAACTTGCTTCTAAACATCGAAAAAAAGCTTCTTACATTACGGATATTCGATTGGGTGGCAAACAGGCGGTGGGCTAGCTGGTGGTAGGCGGTCATATCCGCCACCTGAATAATCAGCACAAAATCTGGCCCTGGCGAAACGCGATAGCATTGCTGCACGGTTTTTTCGGCAGCGGCAAGCTGCTCAAACTCCTGCATCTTTTCTGATGTTTGCACATCCAGCGTAATTTCAACGATGGCGGTTAAGCCTGCGCCGACTTTTTCTGGCGCTAAAATCGCCACTTGCTTGGCAATCACGCCCGTATCCATTAATCGCTTTACGCGGCGCAAGCAAGTGGGCGGCGAGGCGTGTACCTTGGCGGCCAAGTCTTGATTACTTAATGAGGAATCTTGCTGTAATTGTTGCAAGATGCGCTTATCCAGCTCATCTAATACCGTGATTGATGTCATATAAATTCACAATTATTGTAAATATGAAATAAAAATTCATGCAAATAGATGGATATCTATTTATTTCATAATACATTAAATTTTGAACGATATATTCACGACAACTACTTTAGGATGAGGAGATTGCAGTCATTTCTTTCGTAGGGCGGGTGAAACCCGCCGTTTTGAGATCATCATTCTTAAACATGGCGGGTTTTACTCCAACCCTAACAACTACTACAAACATTGAATCATCGTAGGGCGGGTGAAACCCGCGTATTTTTAAGCATTGCTCGCGGGTTGCTCCCGCCCTACAAGTAACGTTTCGCTGAAGTTGATTGGATTGGGTTTCCCCGCCCTACATGATTTACAACCTTTCTATTTATCTTATCTCCCGAGGTTTCTATGTGCGGTATTGTCGGTGCAGTTGCCCAGCGTAATATCACCCCTATTTTGCTAGAAGGGCTTAAACGGCTTGAATACCGTGGCTACGATTCCTGCGGCGTGGCCTTACATGTGGATGGCAAGCTGCAACGCTCGCGCAGCACCTCACGCGTGACCGAGCTGCAAGCGCAAATCGATCAAACTGGTTTAGCAGGCTTTACCGGCATTGCCCACACCCGTTGGGCCACCCACGGCGTGCCTTCTTCCGCCAACGCTCACCCGCATTTCTCGCGTGAGCGGATTGCGCTGGTACACAACGGCATTATCGAAAACCATGAAGAGCTGCGCGCCGAGCTAACCGCCGCAGGCTATGTGTTTGAAAGCCAAACTGATACTGAAGTGATCGCGCATCTGATTGATCATCTTTATCAAGGCGATTTATTTGAAACCGTACAGCAAGCGGTCAAACGCTTAACTGGCGCTTTTGCCATCGCCGTATTCTGCCGCGACGAGCCGCACCGCGTCGTGGGCGCACGTTTAGGTTCACCCCTGATTGTGGGCGTGGGTAAAGGCGAAAACTTTATTGCCTCTGATGCGATGGCTTTATCAGGCACCACCGACCAGATTATTTATCTGGAAGAAGGCGATGTAGTTGATCTGCAATTACAAAAATGTTGGATTGTAGACAGCCAAGGCACATCGGTGCAGCGCGAGATTCGCACCGTTCACGCCCATAGCGGCGGCGCCGAGCTGGGCCCTTACCGCCATTACATGCAAAAAGAGATTTTTGAGCAGCCACGCGCCATTGCCGACACCTTAGAAAATGTCACCAATATCATGCCCGAGTTATTTGGCGACAAAGCCTACGGCATTTTTAAAGACATTGATTCGGTACTGATTCTGGCCTGCGGCACCAGCTACTACGCGGGTCTCACCGCAAAATACTGGATTGAATCCATCGCCAAAATTACGGTGAATGTAGAAATCGCCAGCGAATACCGCTATCGCGATAGCGTGCCTAATCCTAAAAGCTTGGTCGTTACCATCAGCCAAAGCGGCGAAACCGCCGACACCCTTGCCGCGCTCAAACACGCCCGTAGCCTAGGCATGCTGCACACGCTGACCATCTGCAATGTGGCGACCAGCGCCATGGTGCGCGAATGCGTGCTGGCCTATATCACCCATGCAGGGGTAGAAGTCGGCGTGGCCTCCACCAAAGCTTTTACCACCCAATTGGCCGCGCTATTCTTACTGGCACTGTCTTTAGCGCAAATCAAAGGCAGACTCAGCGACGAGCAAGAAGCCGAGCACATCAAAGCCATGCGCCACTTGCCGGTTGCCATCAGCGCCGTGCTGGCACTAGAGCCACAAATCATTGCTTGGGCCGAGCAATTTGCAGTAAAAGAAAACGCCCTCTTCCTAGGCCGTGGTCTGCACTACCCTATTGCCCTAGAAGGCGCGCTTAAGCTAAAAGAAATTTCCTATATCCACGCCGAAGCCTACCCCGCAGGCGAGCTAAAACACGGCCCGCTGGCGCTGGTGACCAAAGAAATGCCCGTGGTTACCGTGGCCCCTAACGACACCCTGATCGAAAAACTAAAATCCAATATGCAAGAAGTACGCGCCCGCGGCGGCGAGCTGTATGTATTTGCCGACGCCGATTCTCGCATCACCGCCAGCGAAGGCGTCCACGTCATCCGCCTACCCGAACACTACGGCCTACTCTCCCCCATCCTGCACACCGTACCCTTACAACTGCTGGCCTATCACACAGCACTGGCACGCGGGACAGATGTGGATAAGCCGAGGAATTTGGCGAAGAGCGTTACGGTGGAGTAAGGGGGATAGTTAGTTAATTTTTTTATTCCGACCTATTAAAGTCGTAACTTGGCAATTAAAGTCGTGAATTGTCTAATATAGTCGTGAAATAGAATCCAGCAAAAATGCC
This sequence comes from Pseudomonadota bacterium, assembly GCA_026399755.1. Lineage (GTDB taxonomy): Bacteria > Pseudomonadota > Gammaproteobacteria > Burkholderiales > Chitinibacteraceae > Iodobacter. Next base: position 35,593 of record JAPLQI010000074.1, on the reverse strand, counting down.
CCTTGCAAAACAAGGGGCATTTTTTTATGTCGTGAAAATGGCTTTCAAAAGCTGTTTTGTGGGGGGATTACCAAAGCAGCAAACCTACAACCTAAATTTTGCCGCAGCTTGATTTAGCTCGCTGGCCAGCTCGTCAAGGCTACGCACCTGCTCATGGGCCGCTTGCACAGAGGCATCGGATTCTTCCACCATCTGAGCAATCCGCTCCACATTGCCAGCAATGCTATTGCTTACTTGGCTTTGTTCCTGAGTTGCATTGGCCACATCACGGATTTTATCTAAAGTGGCGCGGGTAACGCTATTGATCTCACGCAAGGCCGCAGCCGCTTTTTCTACTAGATCAACACCTAGTGCAACCTGCGTTTGCACACCGTCCATTGAACCCGCTGCAATATCCGTATCCTCCTGAACAGCACGAATCGTGCGGGTAATGTCTTGTGTGGCACCGCTGGTACGCTCTGCTAGTTTGCGTACCTCATCTGCCACAACAGCAAACCCCCTACCCTGCTCGCCAGCTCGTGCGGCCTCAATGGCAGCATTTAGGGCCAGTAAATTAGTTTGATCGGCAATTTCTTTAATCACCGCACTCATGCTGTCAATTTCGCGAGAGCGCTCAACCAAGCCTCGGATCAAACCGGCTGCAGAGCCAATATCACCAGAAACACGGCGAATTTCGTCTGCTGCATGCTGCGCCATTTTTTCACCTTCAGTGGCTAGCTCTGCAGCGTGCTGAGAATTAACCTCTGTTTCTCTAGCACTAGATGAAATATGGCTAATACTGACTGTCATTTCTTCAATTGCCGCGGCTGTGGAAGACGTTGCCTCCGAAGTCATCTGACTGCCTCGGCTGATTTGCTCTGTCTCTTTATTCAGTTGCTGAGACGCATGGGCCAAAGTCGACGACGCCTGATTAAAGCGCTGAACCATGCCGTGTAATCCCTGCTGCATAGAGCGCATCGAGCCCATTAAACTATCACTACCAGCCTGCGTTTCAATTTGCTTGGATAAATCGCCATTCGCTATCGCCTGTGCAATATCCGCCGCATCTTGGGGCTCCCCACCTAACTGCCCTAAAATACTGCGCATCGTACCCAATGCCAGCATCCCCATCACGGCAAGGATCACCAAGCCTGCCACCAGCATTTCTAATGCGCTATTCCAAAATAGGCGGTCAATATCATCCAGATAAAAGCCAGTACCAGGAATCCAGCCCCAAGGCTCAAATTGAATAACACCATTTAGTTTTGGATATACCGCTTTATCCTCGCTTCCTGGCCGTGCAACATAAGTTAAAGCAAACGCTTTACCGTCTTTACTTTCAGCTAGGCCATCACGAATCACCTGAACTGCAGTTCTGCCATCCGGCGATTTTGCCCCCGGATCAGGCTTACCCATACGCTTAGGGTCAATATGATAGACAAAAGTATCATCCGTCATGCTGCGAATAAAGAAATAAGTGCTGCCCGCTCTTTGCGCAGCCAATGCCTCTTTAGCGCGGCTTTGAGCCTCTTCACGGCTCAGCTTGCCACTGGCTTCTAGCTCCTGAAAATGCGTCAATTGCGCTTTCGCTAAATCCAGCAGCTGAATAATTTGCGCACGGCGCTCCTGCATCATGCTTTGACGCAGCTGGAATAAACTGCCAACGCCCACAATGATAATACCCAAAAGTGCGGCAATCACAATAATCCAGATCCGAGTTCTTAGTTTCATGTTCCGTACTTCCATCGGTAAAATTATGCAAAAAAACAGTTTAAAATCAAATAAACGCAACAATTATAAGTATAACCATAGTCAAAATAAAACAGCGTGCCTATTTTTTTCGCAATAACAGAGCAAACAGATTGTCCTTATAAACAATAATTAAGACTAGACTCAAAACCGCTGACTCTACTTCAATGCTGCAATCAGCCAATATACGAAAAACTACTTATTAACAATCAGGCAATGGTACTGGAGCAACCCAAAAGAGACCTACTACTGGGTATTAAGCCCATTCATTTATTAATTTAAAATTAATATCTAATTTTAATTAAATACATACATGGGCTTTGTTGCACAAATATACCTCGCCCATGTATTTAGTTAATATCGTTGCATGAGCAAGCCTCATTCCCCAAAGTATCGCACGAGTAATTTAAAAGCCTACAACACTGCGCTGAAGTCGCGTGGCGCACTAATGATTTGGCTCGATCTCAACTTGAAATGGGCGGCAGATCCCAACGGAAAACACGGGCGAAATCCTCATTTTAGCGATGCCACCATTCAGTTCAGTCTGACCATCAAATGCTTGTTCGGGCTCGCTCTACGCCAAACCACGAGCATGGTCGATGGATTTTATACACAATCAATTAGCAGATGGCCGTAGCATTCGCTTATTTAACGTGATTGATGATTTTAATCGGGAAGAATTAGGCATTGAAGTCGATTTCTCTTTGCCAGCAGAGCGCGTAATACGCAGTCTAAATCAAATCATTGAATGGCGCGGCAAGCCTAAGCGAATTCGATCAGACAATGGCTCTGAATATATTAGCCATCTGCTAAAGAATTGGGCGGAGCAACAATCGATTGAATTGGCCTATATTCAGCCCGGCAATCCGCAGCAGAATGCATATATTGAGCGCTATAATCGCACGGTGCGATATGAATTGTTAGCCTGCGATGATTTTGAAAGCCTTGCCGAAGTGCAAGAAACCGAAAAGCAATGGCTTTGGACTTACAATAACGAACGTCCGCATATGGGATTGGGCGGCATCACCCCGAAACAAAACTGGCACTACATGCCTAGCCTCTACTTTTAAGTGAGCTTAACAATGGGGGGATTACCCTGTAACACTCTGTCTTATAAATGCTCAGACCTTGGACTAACTTTGATGATGGGCACTTTCCATAAGTCATGGCATTTCCACCGCAGGTAGCCTTCGTATAGCTTGTCACTCACAGAACAGTTAAATGAACAAATAGAGTTAATACTTTGCTAGCCCTTTGACAGACAAGTAAAACCCACCAGTTCTTTACTCGTAAAAATTAGTGGCAAGTAACCACTTAACACGTTGATAAATAACAATTTAAATTCATTTTTTTCCGAGATTTTCAAATACCAGTTCCGCTAGCCAAATAAAGGGCAACGAAGCATATTTTTCAAACGGAAAAATAATAATTTCCTATTTAAAATCAATAGGAAACGCATAATTACCCGACATAGAAAAGTCACTTTTATTTCCTAGTGACAATTGATTAATTGATTGATGTAAGAAGGCCGCTAACCATTGGGAAGTTGCCTTTTTTTGAGACATATTTATATTCCCTACGTTGGACAGCACGAACATTCGAGGCATAAATAGAGCCGAGAAAAACGAAGGCCTTAAAACCTAATCTATTTGATGTTGTAGGGCGTTAATAAGCGCAGCGCATTACGCCGCATGGATTAGTAAAACGGTGCAATGCGCTTTCACTGAGCGACATAAATGTCGAACATAGAACTTATTGCCCCCCTACAAGACCATATGTCTAATGGTCTTACTTACACTCCAACGCAAAATTTATGAAAGGCTTGCGACAGCCCTACATACCTAAATCCTGCTCAGGTAATGCGATAGTTTCGAGCGTTTGGCGCAGCTCGGCCATGGCATCGAGGATTTTTTGCATCTGTTCCTTTCCTAATCGCTCTTCAAGCCGCTTTGCAAAAGCGGCGTGCTGTGGCTTGATTTTTTTGATTGCTCCGTACCCCTTTTCTGTGGGCTGGAGCAACATGGCTTTGCGATTTGATGGGTTTGAAGTGAAGTGCAACATTCCCTCTTCGACGAGTTGAAGGCTTGTTCTGCGTACACTTTGCCGCGTTATCCCCATCCTGCGTGCAATTTCTGACTGAGTTAATGGCTCTTTCAGCACGGCTCCAATGACCTGCCATCGCGTTGCCGTTAGGCCTGCAGGTGCAGCAAGCTGTTCAGCAACGTCAAGAAATAACCCATTCAGCGCAAAGGTAGTCAACGCCATTGCACTCAGACTTTCCTGTGTCTCACTCATTACTATGTTCCGCCATGAGTTCGTAAAAACCTTCCGGATTATGGTCTTTGTATAACTTATGCCAAGCGTGCAAAGTGGTATCGGAGTAAACATCAAGCTTACGGAAAATCTCGATTGCAAATTCGATTGGGGCAACTCCGCTTGCAGTGATCAAATTCCCAGAAGTTATGGCAAGCTGATCTTGATAGAGGGAACCTCCTTTGTAATCTTCCACCATTTCCAGAAAAATCTTTGCATTGCTCGTATGTGGCAATTTGTCCAATAAACCGTCCCTCGCAAGCGCTGCCGTCGCCCCACAAATGGCGGCAACTGGAATCCCGGCACTCAGAAACTGAGCTGCAATTTTGACAAACTCATCAATCCCTCCATTTGCTGCAATATCGGCGCCTGGTAATATCAACATTCGGCTGTCTTTTGGTTCCAGCATATCCAGACTGAGATCGGGAAGTATCCGCAGCCCACCTTTACTGAGAATCGGAGCAAGCGAACTGCCAACTGTTTTCACCTCAAACCGGCCAGGCGTTTTCTGGAATTCTGGCGAATTTAAATGTGCGACTACATAGCCCACCTCCCAATCAGCCATGGTGTCGTAAATCGCGAGATGAATCGTTTCTCTAGTCATACATAAACCACCTTTTTCTTAAGTTGACAGTATAACACCACAATGACAGCACGCTGTCAACATGAGCCCTGTAGGGCGGGTTAGGTTTATCAAGCCGCGCTGAACTTATGCTGCCAACCACAAACCATTACTCAATTACCACTCAACTTGCCATGCCTGAAACGCGGCTTACGCCTGCGGCTAACCCGCCCGACGCTGTTAAATGTTCTTTTTACTGGGTTTGGGTATGTCTTTTTATCGACGAGCAATGTGGCGGGTGGATCGTACTTTTTTACCGTCGTCACGGAAGAACGGCAGAGAATTTTGACTGTGTATCCGCATGGCACTGCGAGAAGCCATTATAAAGGAGCGACGGGATAGACCATTCCAAATTGATGCATGGGTACTGTTACCCGATCATTTACACAGGGCCTGGACTTTACCGCCTGGCGATGCTGATTTTGCAACGCGCTGACGTTTGATTAAATCAGCGGTGACGCGTGCAATTGGCGCACAGTATTTTCGAGCAAAAGGCAAACACAACGACGCGCTAACAAGCAATGCAGCACGATCTGGCAGCATCGCTATTGGGAGCATCTGCGGCAAGATGAAGATGATTTTCGTCATCACTTGGATTACATCCACTTCAACCCTGTTCGCCACGGCATGGTAGTGCACCTTGCCGACTTGCCGTTTTCGTCAATTCACCGTTTTGTTGCTTCTGAGGTTTATCCGCAGAATTGGGGGGATGGTGATTCGATCTCAACACTAGACAGCTTATTAATTACCCTAATCTGAGCAGACGATAACAAAACGCTCTCGGCACCGGTCAGCTTACCTGCCCAGAATCGCGGCTTACGCCTGCGCCCAAGCCGCCCTTCAGGGCTACAACAGCCAAATCTATGAGCTACTGAACACGCGATTAAACATCACCAGAGATGATAAGTATTTTTCAAAAAAAGTAATAATTTCATGTGGTTTTTGTGTATTTACATTAATTTAAACTGACTTCAAAATTATGCTTTTTGTTTACACTGGATTTGCTCGATGAAAAAGAAATTCTTATTCCCTGCAGCGCTTATTTTTTCTGCTGCCGTCACCGCGCCTGTTCATGCGGGTGTTAACGAAGATTTAATGGTTGCTGTTGATAGTTATTGCCAGAGCAAAAACGCTAAAGAATTCAATAAAATCAATCCACTTTTAAAGAAAGGGGCAAATCCACATACGCCCAACTCACAAGAGATGACTCCGCTTGAAATAGCGATTTATCATCATTGCCCTGAGGGCGCGAAAGCGCTATTAGTGAATAAAGTGAATGTAAATGCACTTGGCTCTACGCAAGTACCGCCGCTGATTGCTGCATTACAAAGTTATAAAGACGCAGCAGCAGACCGAGCGCTCGTTGATGTATTGTTGCAAGCAGGGGCGGACGTAAATCAAATGGATCCAAACCAAATCGAATTTCCGTTGATGTTGGCAACAGGGATGAGGAGCGAAATTTCATGGCCGAATTTGGTCTCGAAATTACTCGCAGCAGGTGCAAATGCGAAGCAAAAAACACCTAATAATTACAGCCCATTGAATGCAGGAAGCCCTGATTTAGAGAGCTTAAAAGCGTTACTGCAAGCAGGTGCTGATGCCAGTTTGGCATCCAAAATTGACGGTTTAACGCCTTTGCACAAAGTATGTGATCGTAACTCATCCAATACAAAAGACAGGCCCGATCCCAAAGCGGCAGAGCGAATCAAACTGCTGATGGAGCATGGCGGAAACATCAATGCCGTGCGAACAGACACCGCTGAAAGCGTTCTGATGCAAAATATCAAATATGGTAATCCTGAATGTGTTGAGGCTTTATTTAAGGCGGGAGCGAATCCAAAGTTAAAAACTATAGAAGGTAAAACGGTAAAGGATGAAATGAATACAAAATATAATGGCTTATATTCACCCAAAGTAATTGCAGTATTAAAACGCTATGTAAAATAATCGACCCCAAATCCAACATGATCTGGTCTGAGGTCTTAATAACAGGGGTCAGAGTAAAGTTAAATCTGCTTGCTTCGGCTTTGAGTGTGTGAAACATAGCAGGATTTAAGCCCTGTAGGGCGAGTTAGCTCTATCAACCTAAGCTGAACAGCCAATCGCAAAGCACATTTATCGATTACCGCAGAGCTTACTCTGCCGGAGCCACGAGTTACGCCTGCGGCTAACCCGTGCGACTGGGCTATTTAATCAGCCCTTCCTTATTAGGTCTTAAGATCACCCATCTTAAAAAGCAACTCTGCCTGCTCAGGCTGCACAGTAAAACCAAAATAATGATCGAGAATGTTTTGCAATTCATCTGCCGTCAATATTATTTTAAAATCACTTTCCGTTCTGCTACGAATACTAAATCGCTTGTTATGCAGCACTAAGCGTTGCAAGCCGTCGATGCGCGTGACCATCAAATCACGCAAAAATATGGATTCACTTGCTGTTGCAGCATAATGATTACCCACATGGCAATCTGCCAGATAAGCCGTGCTTAGATCAAACCAATATAAATTATTCCATTCGCCATTTATTTCACGCTGCAAATACCAGCCACTAGATGTTTGCTCTGGCAATAAGCGATATTGATCAATGTCCTGATCAAAAACTACGCCTGCTTGCAATGGGATAGGCTCGCAAATACCGCCTCCACCAAAGCCCGCATCTAATAGCCACGTTTGCCCTTCTTGCTCTATGGTAATAATTAAATGCGATCTGGGCCGTTCATGCACAGGCTCTTTATTGAGTAAAACTCGCGCCATATGCAGTTTAGTCGTTAAACCTAAATGATTTAGCAACGATGCAAATAGCGTATTAATCTCGTAGCAATATCCTAGGCGGCCTTGTACTAATAGTTTTTCAACTAAAGCTTCATGATTTAGTTTTGGGATATTTCCCAGCAATATATCAACATTGCCAAATGCAATCGATTCGACGTGCCGCCGTTGCAAAAGGGCGAGCCCTGCTTGATCGAGCGTTGGCCAGCTGGTGAGTGAAAGACGCTTTAAATAATGATCAAGCCAAGTCATAGGAATCTCTTTTTAGGCGGTAAACGCCAAGGATTGTACTTATGCGTCAGTATTTTGTAATTAAATAGATTAGCCCTCGCCATAAGCGCCGCAATCAAGCCTAGCAGCCTGTCGGACTTAGCATCAGTCAGCTGCAAATCCGGCAAAATCTGGTCTCGACCATGCTATTTTTCGCTTCGACCGTCTAAGTCCGACAGGCTGCTAGTTTCAAAAATCAAAGACAGACTATTTAGCGGCTTGAATATCGGTAACAAGCAATTTGCCATTTTCACTGACCGCTTTAAATTTCACCTTATCACCCGCTTGCAAAGGCTCCAGCTGAGTCAGGTTTTTGGCAGTAAAAACCATGGTCATGCTGGGCATATCTAAGTTTTTGAGCTCACCATGCTTGAGCGTAATTTTTCCGGAAGATTTGTCTATTTTCTTGATTTCGCCATCGCTAAGGTCATCACTGTTAGCAAAAGACGTATTTAAAGCAAAAGCCATTGCCAGAACGGCGATTAATCGTGTGCTTTTCATAATCTGAACTCCAGTATTGAATCGTTTATTTAGCGGCCGTTTTTACGGTAACAAAGCCTTTCATTCCAGCCTCATAATGGCCAGGACTCAGGCAAGAAAAGCTGATTTTGCCAAGCTGAGTGAATTGCCAGATTACTTCACCACTTTTACCTGCTGCTAAAGACAGCATATTCGGTTCGTCATGCTCCATCTCTGGGTGCTTTTTCATTTCTAAGAGATGTTCTTTGATTTCTTTCTCGGAATTAAGAATAAATTCATGCTTCACTTTGCCTGTATTTTTTACAGCAAAACGGACTGTTTCTCCCTGTTTAACTTCAATATTCTCTGGGCTAAAACGCATGGTATCGGCCATTTCAACGGTGATTGTGCGCGTGACTTTACTGGCAACACCGGGTTTGCCAATATTGTCACCGTGGCCACCTGCATGCTCGCCACTAGCAAAGGCCAAGGAAGAAAGAAACAAGGTCGTGATTGCAAGTGAAGGAATGGTTTTCATGGTGTCTCCAGGGCTACTTATCATTAATGGCCGGATTGGCCTTTAGGTTTGCGGACTTGTACTTCAACTGCGGTTTTCTGTTTGCGCGGCATGCTGGCGTTGCCTTCAGCTTTAAAACGGGCAGGCTCGGCAAGCGGGCCTTGGTATTCATAAGCCACGGTGCCTGCGGGATGCTTGTACCAGCCGGGATTTTTGTAATCGCCCGCTTTTTGGTCGCGCCTTACTTTTAGCATGCTAAACATGCCACCCATTTCTACCGAGCCAAAAGGGCCTTCGCCGGTCATCATGGGCACGGTGTTGTCAGGTATCGGCATTTCCATTTCGGTCATATCGGCCATGCCGCGCTCGCCCATCACCATATAATCAGGGATCAGCGCGGTGATTTTTTTAGCGAGTCCGCGATGCTCTACGCCAATCATGGTCGGCAAGTCGTGGCCCATTGCATTCATGGTGTGATGGCTCTTATGGCAATGAAAGGCCCAATCGCCTTCTTCATCGGCTAAAAACTCGATCTGCCGCATTTGCCCTACCGCCACATCGGTGGTGACTTCCGGCCAGCGCGTACTTTTAGGCGTGGGGCCGCCATCGGTGCCGGTCACCATAAACTCGTGCCCATGCAGGTGGATGGGGTGATTGGTCATGGTTAAGTTGCCGATGCGGATGCGCACCTTGTCATTTAATCGAACATTTAAAGAATCAATGCCTGGGAAAATACGGCTATTCCAAGACCACAAATTAAAGTCGGTCATGGTCATAATTTTGGGCGTATAGCTGCCGGGGTCAATATCGTAAGCATTCAGTAAAAACACGAAATCCCGATCGACTTCGGCAATCAAAGGATGCTTGGTTTTAGAGTGGGTAATCCAAAAACCCATCATGCCCATCGCCATTTGCGTCATTTCATCGGCGTGGGGGTGATACATAAATGTGCCGGGCCGCCGCGCTACAAATTCATATACAAAGGTTTTGCCTGGCTGAATTGCTTTCTGATTCAAGCCCGAAACGCCATCCATGCCATTGGGCAGGCGTTGGCCATGCCAGTGCACGCTGGTGTGCTCGGGGAGCTTATTGGTCACAAAAATCCGCACCCGATCACCCTCAACCACTTCAATAGTTGGGCCAGGCGATTGGCCGTTGTATCCCCATAAATGCGCCTTAAAGCCAGGGGCCATTTCCCTGACGACGGGCTCTGCCACAAGGTGAAACTCTTTCACACCCTGATTCATGCGCCAAGGTAAGGTCCAGCCATTTAAAGTCACTACTGGGTTATAAGGGCGGCCGCTTTCTGGAACTAAGGGCGGCATGGTGTCGGGCAGGGCTTGGCTAACCGGCTCTGGCAAGGCCGCCATGGCTACTTTGCTCACGCTGGCGGCAATCACCGCACCTGCTAGACCGGCCGTTCTTAAAAAATCTCGTCTTGAATTCATGGGTGTGGCCTGCGTTGGGGCGAGTGGAACAATGTTTTGTGGAGAGGATAAAGCCCGCCATACTCGATTAATGCTCAACCTCCTTACTTCCCGCTGGTGCCGCACCAATCGTCATGCTGCTGGGTTTTCCCATGAGCTCGGCTTGTAATGCCGCATCGCTCAGCCAGAATTGCTGTTCTGCGGCGATGGCGGCAAGCACGCTGCTGATTTGCTCGCGGCTGTCGGCGAGTAGCTCAAACACGCCAATCAGCATGCCGTTGTAGCGCAGCACGTTTTCTTCACTAATGATTTTGCGCAGTGGCAAAACCTCATCACGATAGTGGCGACTCATATCGTAAGCGGTACGATAGGCAGAGTAGCTGGTGCGTAAGTTAGAACCTGCCGCGCGCACCGTCGCCTCTAAGCGATTGGCGGCGACCAAGGTTTGGGCGTTCATGGCATCGCGCTGCCCGCCACCCCAATCAAATAGCGGCAGGCGCAGGCTGATTTCATAGCCGTCTTTATTGTGTTTTTTGCCATCATCAAAAATCGTGTCGTGCCTTAGGCCTAGCTCGATGTCGGTGAGGCTGGTGAGAATACTTAAACCCTGTGACTTGGCTGATGCATCAAAAGTCGCTTTTGCAAGCTTGATATCCAGCCGCTCTGCACTGGCTTGCTGGCTAATCTCGGTGGGGCTGCGTGGGTTTTTAGGCAGCGGCGGCAGTTGCTTGGGTAGCTGTAGCTGCTTGGCTTGGGTATCTGTTAAGCCGAGAGCTCGGATAAGTTCCTCACGACTCGCAAGGGCCAGATGCTGAGCAGCGGCCCATTGTGTGGCCGATTCAGCATAGAAAACCTGCTGCTTTACCCTTGCTAAGCGGCTGTAATTGCCAACCGACTGTAATCTTTTTGCCAGCTCGGCACTGGCTTCGGCAGCATCAAACACCTGCTTGGCGTAAACCAAGCTTTGCTGTGCCGCCACGGCATTTACCCATGCCTGGCGCACTTGCGTGACCTGCTCGATGGCATTCAGGCTCAGTTGCAGCTGAGCCTGCCCCATGCGGCGCTGCGCCATATCGTAGCGCTGGGGCAGCGTAAGCAAATCTAGCAGGCCAAACGACAATAATCGCCCTAGCTCCAGCTCATTACCGATGGTCATGCGCTCAAAAGTGAATAGCGGATTACTAATGCGCCCAGATTGCGCGGCCGTAGCCGCATCGGCCCAGTTTTGCGCCAGCATGGCTTGCACACTAGGGCTATTTAGCAACGCCAAATGAACGGCGTTACCTTGATCTAATGGCTTTTTCAGTAGCTCAGCGGCCGCTTTGTCCATCTCGGTGCGTTGTGCGCTTGTTGTGGCGAGGGCCAGCTTGCCTTGGGTAAAAGCCGCCGCGCTCTGATTGCTTTGGGCGAGGGACTGATCAAAATCCACACTGGCGCAGCCCGATATTGCCAGCACGGTGAAGGCAAGCGAAGTGCTGCAAAATGAGCGAGCGTTCATTGCTTTGCCTCAACGTTTACTGCGGGTTGGGCTTGAGGGGGCATTTGTGCCTCTTTCGCATACACTCGCCAGCCCCCGATACGTGCAACGGTATCATTTGCCTCCACCCAAGGTATGAGCGTTTGCTCACGATATGCTTGGTATTGAGTCAGTACTGAGTGATATTCCAGATGGCTAGTTTGAGCGGAATCTTTGGCTTCATCAGGCTGGGCGTAAGCCTTTACCATAAGTAAACTGACTAGGATAAGGATGGGGTAGCTAGTTTTCATTGCATCTCTGCCATTGTTGCTGGCTCTGAATGCCAACTCAGCCCAAAGTATAGCCACCCTATGCTTATCTGCAGGATGACCCAAACATTACAAATTTGTCATTTTTGGGAGCGCTAAGCAGATAGAGAATAGAATTTGGTTTACTTAAAGGGAGAAACGCTTGCGCATCCTAATTATCGAAGACGAAAGCAAAACAGCCGCTTATTTAAAGCAAGGCTTAAGTGAGAGCGGCTATGCCATTGATATCGCCAGCAATGGCATCGATGGCTTACATAAGGCGCTGGAAGAAGAGTTTGATTTAATTATTTTGGATGTGATGCTGCCGGTGCTCGATGGTTGGGGCGTGCTCGATGGCCTGCGGCGCAGCAAGCAAACACCGGTACTCATGCTCACTGCACGTAGCCGGATTGATGATCGGGTGCGCGGGCTAGAATCCGGTGCGGATGATTATTTGCCTAAGCCTTTTGCCTTTCCTGAGCTACTCGCCCGAATTAAAGTACTACTTAAAAGAAATAATAAAGTCAGCCCAGCCGAGACTTTGCAGCTCGCGGGCCTAGAGCTAGACCCTGTTAAACATAAAGCTTACCGTCATCAACAACAGATCGACCTGACCGCCCGCGAGTTTGCCCTGCTGCATTTGCTGATGCGCCGCCATGGCGAAGTGCTGACACGCACTCTGATTGCTTCTAATGTTTGGGACGTTAATTTTGATACCGACACCAATATTGTGGATGTAGCGATTCGCCGTTTAAGAGGCAAGGTGGACGATGGCTTTAGCCCTAAGCTGATTCATACCGTGCGTGGTGTGGGCTATGTTTTTGAAGCAAGGGACGAGGGATGAAAACGCCGCAATCTCTTGCCTGGCGAGTGGGCGGCATGGTGGGGATGTTTTGCGCCATTTTGGTTTTATTGATTGCCATTGGCTCGGATCATTTATTGCAAGCGGCCTTGGATCAGCGGGCGAAAACCGAGCTCAATGGCAAGATGAAAGCCTTGCAAACGGTGCTTGATACCAATGTGGTCGCCGATGAGGCAAAGCTGTCTGCGCAATTAGTGGGTCATCCTTATTTGCACTGGGCCTTGCTGGCCGAGCGCACAGTCTTAAAAAGCTCGGATGAATTTGCTTTGCAGCAGGCTTTGAAAATAGGCAAGCAGACGCAAGCAGGCGTATTTACACAAAAGGACAGCGAAGGAAGGCCCATTTTGCTGGGGGTATTGCCTGTGGCCGGGCAATGGGTGGTGGTTTTTTTTGAAAGAGAGAATGATCAAAAATTACTCCGGCTGTTTCGCCAATCACAGGCCTTAGCCTTACCATTTGCCGTGTTATTTATTGCGCTAGGCTCATGGCTGGTTGCTAAGCGTGCTTTGCAGCCCTTGCAAACCTTTAATGCCTTGGTGAGTAGTGTGACCGCAGCATCATTACATGCCCGATTAGGTATTGAAGCGGTACCAAGCGAATTACAAGAATTAGCAATCAGCTTTAATGGCATGTTGCAGCGCTTAGAGAATAGCGTTGAACGGCTATCACAATTCTCTGCCGACCTAGCGCATGAAATGCGTACGCCATTGAGTAATGTATTGGGCGATATTCAGGTAAATCTAAGTAAAACCCGTGAGGTGGCGGATTATCAGCGCGTATTGGCCTCGGCCGAAGAAGAGCTACTACGGCTAAATCGTTTAATTAATGATCTCTTATTTCTAGCCAATGCGGAACAAGCCGAACAGGCTTTGAATCTAGAAGAAATTGATTTAAAGCCGCTAATTGAAATGTTATTTGATTTTTTTGATGCGCTTGCCGAAAGCAAAAATATCCAATTGCTCGTAAGTGGTAGCGGTCAAATATTAGCTGACAAATCCATGCTGCAACGCGCTCTGACCAATTTACTCTCTAATGCCATTCGGCACGCTGATCTTGCCAGCAAGATTACGGTAGACATAGAGCAAGACGCACACAGGCTATTAATATCCATCAGCAACCAAGGCGAGGTTATTGCAGCGGATCACCTAGCGCATCTATTTGAGCGTTTCTACCGAGTAGACTCCGCCCGTAGTCGCAACGACGGCGGCTCAGGCCTTGGCCTTGCCATTATTTCTTCGATTATGCAATTGCATCATGGCGAGGTAACGGTAAATAGCCACGCCAACACCACCACATTTTGTTTGAGGTTTAATAATGTTGCTGGATGTAGATGAAGGGATCTTTCTGAACTAACTCACTGCCATTCTTGAATGTTTTAATTTACCAGCGGGGGCCTATTACACGGCCGATGCCACGCGTTTATCGCACGATGGCTGAGTTCTGGGCCTTGGGGCCGGAGTGGGCGGCAGCAGCATGGAGGTCTTGCGCGCAGGCAGGTGGGCGAGCAATTAGAGCGGCTGGTGCCAAAGGTATGGCGCTTTGGCGTAGCGGATACGAGCGACGATGGCAATACCATTGTGAGCTAGCTGCTGGCAGACAAAAAAAGCACTGCCGCAAAGCTTTATCTGGACGGCCAGCGCGGGGTTTTCCATGCAGCCAGAGGGAATGAACACGCCTCAGGCCATCAGTGCCGATGGACAGCAGCTGCTGCTATTCTTTATTAATGAAAGCCCGCAAACCATCAGGTAATTGCCTTTGTCTTGTTAGCAAAATTCAAGTCTTGTTCGGCCAAAGGAGTCATCTGCCATCATTAAAGTCCGTGGCAATTCACTACACATTTTTAATGACGCCATAATTGCAAATATTCATGTTTTGGATCGTAGGTTTTAATTTGTTTTTCTATATTAAAACGTCGATTTGGCCTTGGATCCGTGCCGCAACCGGCCAAATATAGCCAATTTCCTTGATTGCTATACACATCGTAATCAATCAGCTGAGATTCAAACCACGCAGCGCCAGATCGCCAATCGCATTGCAAATCATGGATCAGATAGCTCGCTACATTTTGTCTCATCCGATTGGACAGATAACCGGTGGCAACCAGCTCCCGCATCCCAGCATCAATAAAAGCTTGCCCTGTTTCGCCTCGGCACCACTGTAAAAATAAATCAGGCTGATGCGAAATAGTGGCCGCGTCGTTTAAGCCTTTGGCTCGATACAATTGCGCGCCAAAACGTAGATGCAGCAGCCTGAAATAATCTCGCCAAAGCAGCTCAAACCAAACCCAATACGTACTTTCGTTTGCTCCTTTTACAGCTTCATGCGCTTTTAATTGTTGATAAATCTGCCTTGCCGATAGCGCGCCACTCGCCAGCCAAGGCGAGAATTTTGTTGAATAATCAGAACCAATCAAGCCATTACGGGTTTGCTTATACTGATCAACCAAGCCTGATTCCAAATATCGCTGTAAATGCGCCAAAGCCGCAGTTTCACCGCCCTGCCATTGCGGCTTGTAATAAGGAAACGCACTGCGTTTTTCAATGGGCACAAAGCCTGCCCAATCCTTTAGCTTAATGCTTTGAATTGCGTGCAGAACTTTGGGCAAATCAGGAAACAGTTCGATTGAAGGAATCGGCGCAGGCGGCGCTGTGCCCATTTGTTCAATTTGCTGTCGAAACGTTGTAAATATTTTCGGTAGGTTTTCAACACAAAATGGCAGTGTGTTTGGATTGAGCAAGCTCGACTGCCAGATTGCCTCTATGCAATAACCCTGCTCGCACAAAGAAGCAACTTGCGCCACTTCATAAGGCGCAGCAATGGCTTCGCAGTAAATCGTATTTATATTGAGCCGCTTCAAAATAGGCGGCAAAACAAGTGTTGGCTCGCCTTCTAAAATCAACAAACGATGACCTAGTTGCTCACAACGTTGCGCCAAATCATCAAGGGTATCGACTAAAAATGCTTTTCGGTGTTGCCCTACACGAACAAACCCCCATGACGTATTTTCTTCTGGTGCGAGACAATAAACCAAGACGAGCTGATCGGATTGCTGGCAAGCTTGAGTTAAAGCCGCGTTATCAGCCAAGCGCAGATCATTGCGAAACCAATAAAGCGCTGATTTTTTCTCCATGATTGCTTTCTTATTGATCAACGTCGGCAGCAAAAACGGCCAATAGTGACTCTGCTGCATTTAATCCAGACAAATAAGCACCTTCAACTCGTCCGCCAGCTAACCAATCACCTGCCACGACCAGCCCGGATTCTGCAGACTGAATGATCGGTGCAGCGATGTTTCCTCGGGCATATCGCCAGCGATGCGCTGTAGCTCTGGAGTAAGTCGGCTCAGCCTGCCCCCATTGCAACAACAAGCGATTGAACTCCGGAACCAGTAAAGCAATCACATCATCGGCTGTATCTTCTAGATGCGCCTGCGACCAAGCTACGCTGGCATGCAGCACCCAATGCTGGCCGGTTCGTTCACTTTTGCTGCTGTCGTGGGCAAGCCAAGACAGAGCACCTTCGTTAATAAAAGCGGCTGCGAACGGTAGGTTGATCGCTTGATCGCTAGTGAGCATGACCGCCCAACAGGGCTCCATAGATATAGATGCAGCAATAGCCTGCATCGGATGTGCAGGAGGAATCAGTGTTGCCGCTTGCGGCGCGGGAATCGCCATCACAAGCTGCCGCATTTGCCAGACTTGCTGACCAGCACAGACTTCCCAACCTTGCGCAGTGGCCTTAATCGCGGTGACTTCTGTCGAATATTTAATCTCCAGTGAAGCTGCAATTGCACGCAAGGGCGCATTCATTTTGGGCGTGCCCACAAAGCGCTGTTGTGGCGTGCTGGCCTGTAGATTTTGGCCATCCCAAACATAAACCGGCGCATGCCAACGACTGATCAGGTTTGCACGTAGCCAAATCGCCACTTGGCGACGAAACGGCGCAGACCGCGCGGTAAAATATTGCGCACCATGATCCCACTGCCTGGGCTCATCGCGTCGCGTCGCCATGCGCCCACCAATCCCGCGCGATTTTTCTAGCACTAAAACGCGCTGGCCTGCCGCATGCAATTTTTGTGCAGCACTCAATCCAGCCATCCCCGCACCAATCACAATCACATCCCAATCTGGCTCCACACGTGCCCCTTTACTGTCTATTTACAATTGATCAAGTTGCTGCAAATACAGCTCGGCCTGCGCTAAGGTGGCCGATTTCTCATCTTCTGGCATTTTTTTCCATGTTTGGTACGTCATTCCAAGACGGGGATTTTTTTCTAATCGCGCACTATGGCGATGGTGAAAGTGCCAATACAAGCTATTCAAAGGGCATGCGCCATCGCCGTGGCGCTGCTTAGGCTGGTAGTGACAGCCTTTGCAGTAATCACTCATTTTATTGATATAGCTCGCCGAACCGGCATACGGTTTACTACCCAACAGACCACCATCGGCGTACTGACTCATGCCTCGTGTATTGGGCATTTCGACCCATTCAAACGCATCTACATAAATCCCCAAATACCACGCATCAACGTCATCCGGCGCAATGCCTGCCAACAAGGCAAAGTTGCCCGTCACCATCAAGCGCTGAATGTGATGGGCATAGCCCAGTGCAAGCGATTGATCGATGGCGTGCTTGAGGCAATTCATTTTGGTTTGCCCATCCCAATACCAACTAGGCAAACGGCGCTGATGATCAAGTTCATTCAGTTGCCCATACGCGGGCATGCGCGCCCAGTACACGCCACGAACGAACTCCCGCCAGCCTAAAATCTGCCGAACAAAACCTTCCACGGTAGATAGCGAAACACGGCCAGCGCCAAACTCAGCCAATGCCGCGTTAATAACCTCCAGCGGATGCAGCAATTTAAGATTCAGCGCAAATGAAAGACCTGCATGAAATAAAGTCGGCGATGCCGTGCTCATTGCATCTTGATACGCGCCAAAATTGGGCAAGGCGTTTTGAATGAAGGTTGTCAGTGCGTGTTTGGCTTGAGTACGAGTGATGGGCCAAGGAAAAGATTCTGCCTGAGACAGACCGATGGTTTTAACGCCTGCGGCAGCAATTTCATCCCATAGCTGGCTCAAATCAGCCGCGTAATTCGGCCATGCTGACGCGGCGGGGTCTCCATTCCAGCGCTTGCGATTATCCTGATCAAAATTCCACTGCCCACCCAGCGGTTGACCATCGGCATCGAGTAAAATTTGGTACTGCTTGCGCAGGGCCCGATAGAAAAACTCCATCCGAGGAATTTTTTGAGCAAATTGGGCGCTGATTACCGCTCGACCCACGAGAAAATGTTCGCTATCTACGACGTTAATCGGAATACCCAATCGTGATTCAGCTGCTAAAAATTGCTTCTCTAGTCGGTACTCATCCGCTTGCTGGCGCTCTAGCTGGTTGATCTGCTTGGTTTCGATCAGCTGCATTAAGTTGCTAATAAAATCTTGCTGATTATCTGCATCGCCAATTTTGATGTAATGCACACGGCAACCCGCGTTTTGCAAGGCCTGAGCAAAGCCACGCATCGCAGCAAAAATACCGAGTACCTTTTGCGCATGGTGCCAGGCGTAATCGGTTTCGCTGCGTAATTCCATCAACACATACAGCACATCAGTACGCGCTCGTTCGGCCTCGCTAAACCAACGGTGGCGAATATTGAGTTGGTCGCCCAAGATCAGTCGGAGTGTGCTCATGTTTTACCTTTTCGCTGAGCGCATCGCACGCTGCAATATTTGACGGACTCCCAGTTTTTCTCCCATTTTTTGCGCCAAGCAAATGGGCGCAGGCAAACCGGGCAGATTTTCTTTGGTAAATTGACTTTATGGTGTGCCATTAATTTGAGCTGCTATTGATAGGGCTATCTTATATTTTCGGCAGTGGGTGCAAATGCGCGTGGCCACCATCAACGCCAATAATCTGCCCCGTGATCCAACGAGCCGCGTCACTGAGTAAAAAAGCAATCAGTGCGGCGCTGTCCTGGCCTTCACCAATCATGCCCATCGGATTCATTTTGGCATTGCGCACAAGTGCTTCAGGTGTTCCAGTCAAGCGCGCCGATAAGGCAGAGCGAGTCAAGCCCGGCATCACTGCATTCACTCGAATGCCTTTATCGGCATAGGTCGCTGCCGTAGTCTGAGCCAGACTAGCCACCGCGGCTTTAGCACTGGCAATCGCTTCATGATTCGCAAAACCAGCGCTAGCGACCAGCGAGCCAATTAACACCGCCGAGGCCGGCGTTTTCGTTTTCAGCTGCACACTGACGAAGGCTTTGAGCGCATAAAAAGCAGAAAAATAGTTTTGGGCAAAAAGGGCTTCGCAATCATTGGCGGAGGTTAGATGCAAGGGGCGAATCAATGTTGAGCCGATGCAATGCGCAAAACCCGTTGGGATAAAATTGAGTTGCTGCGCTGTTTGTAAAATCACTTCCGCGGTAGTGGACACACTTAAATCCCCCGGCACAACCAACGTCTCGCCCTCGATCTCGGCAGCTAAACTCAGTAAATTTTCTTCATTTCGACCACTCAAAATCAGCCTGCAACCTTGTGCGGCCAGTTCTTGCGCCAGCGCAGCACCAATTGCGCCTGCCGCACCCGTAATCCAGATCGTTTTCGCCATTTTTCGCCCCATCCTACTGGTATGGTTGTAATGTTACCAATCGGTATAAATATATACTGATAAGTATTTTTATGCGATATCTCCTTGCACGCAATATAGATATTAGAGCGAATGATGTGGACTGATTAATACGGACAATGAAGCTTGAGACAGAATCAATTAGAAAAATAGGACGAAAATCAGCAAACGCTCAGCAACACTGGCTCGCATGCAAAACACCTCACTGCTCACTTTATATCGTTGATCCCTTAGGAAAACGGGGTCTGAGTGAGATTAGCTGCAAAAAAACACCCGGACTTCCTGCTCAGGGTAAGTCCGGGTTTAGTTGTGTGCCTGTTAGCGAGGCTCATCGCACTCCATTTAGTAGGGTTTCATCACCGCTGTTTGGCGGGTTTTCCATAATGAGAACAAAATCCCCGCTGCCAGCAGCGCAAAAGTCACAGCCAAAGATAATACCGGTGGGACTTTGCCATCGAATACAAAGTCTCCCAAAAAGATTTTCGAGCCAATAAACACGAGTACCAGCGCAAGCGCGTATTTAAGATAGTGAAAGCGGTGAATCACGGCCGCCAATGCAAAGTAAAGCGCTCGCAAACCTAAAATGGCAAAAATATTTGAGGTGTAGACAATAAATGGATCCGTGGTGATCGCAAAAATGGCGGGCACACTATCTACCGCAAAAACCAGATCCACAATCTCAATCATACAAAGCGCCAGAAACAGCGGAGTGGCCCACAATACGGTCTTATTACTCCCAGCGTCTGGGGCTCGGACAAAAAACTGCTGCCCGTGTAACTGATCCGTCACGCGCATATGGCGTCTTAAAAAACCGAGCAGCGGGTTTTTGCTCATGTAGTTGGCTTGGTCATTGGCAAACAACATTTTTAGGCCAGTAAAAATCAAGAACACGGCGAAAATATAGAGTGTCCAGTAATATTCAGCGACCAGTGTTGCCCCCACGCCTATCATCACCGCACGTAAAACGATCACCCCAAGAATGCCCCAGAATAAAACGCGGTGTTGATAAATACGGGGAATGGCAAAGTAAGTAAAGATCAGGGAGATCACAAATACATTGTCTAGCGACAGACTCTTTTCAATCAGAAAGCCGGTGAAATATTCCATCCCAGACGCCGAACCCAAATACCACCAGACCCAGCCGCCAAACAACATGCCAGCTGTTATATAAAAAGCGGATAGTTTTAGGCTTTCACCGACTCCAATTTCATGATCTTCCTTGTGGAGTACACCCAAATCGAAAATCAACAAAGTCAGCACAATGGCGACAAAAGAGAGCCATAACCAGACTGGCTGCCCCAGCCATATCAGCATAAAAAAGTCCATTTATTACACTCCTTAACTATTTTTCCTACTTAGCAAAGGTCTGGTCAACTTCGGATTGCACTGCGTTGAACACGTGCATTGCTAACAATGGCTTGTACTGAATACCTATCCTATTGCCAGCAAGCCATTGCCCGAGAAATCAAAACAGCTTCACCATCTGCAAAACAGCCATCGGCGTCCACAACCCCAAGCATGGCGCGCAGAACGGTCCTTTGCAGGCGTGGCTCGTCAATTTCAAAGAGTAACTGATCAATCAGCACCTCATTCCGCTCCAACTGGCCAATCCCATCGGTATAGTGCAGCAAGTCGTCACACAGTCCTTGCATCACCTCATGCAGTGTATTTTCACTAATCCCCAGCTGAGTAAGCACTTTGCTATCACGTATTGCTTGAAACTCAGATTGATCAATACCGCCATCAGAGACAAGCGAGAGGGCCAGTAAACGGCATACAGCTTCATTACTATTTAAATCATAGCGGCGCATTGTTAAATCTCCGATAGTTGCAAGAAAAGGCATGGCTCAAAGAAATGATGGTTTAGCCCAATTGATCTATTGGTGCCATTGGTGCGAACTGACGACTTTGGCGAATTTTGCGGCTGACCGTGCGGCTGGCACGATCCGCGGCGCGATTCACCGCAAAGGTCAAGTCGCTGGCTGTATCTTCAATCAGTACATCCGGCAATTGATCCATACTGATGATGAGTTGGCAGTTCTGATCCACGCCGCCTCGCGGCCCGTTAATGTCGGCTAGGCGAACGCTGACTTTGCGGATATGGCTGCTCAAGCGACCGAGGCCAAATTCTATTTGCCGCGCAATGTGGCGTTGTAGATTTTCAGTCAGGTCAATGTTTTTACTTTTGATCTCGATTTTCATTTTTACGCTCCAGTGGGTTAGCTGCAATCACAGATTAAGGCCTGGTGCATAAATATAAAAATCGGATATTCTTGATTCTATATTCACTTTTTTGGAACATTGGCGACCATGCAGGCATTGAATTACAAACACTTATATTACTTCTGGGTTATTTGTAAATCAGGTGGCGTGATTCGCGCGAGTGAACGCTTGTTTTTGACGCCTCAAGCAATTAGTGGCCAGCTCAAAGCACTCGAAGATCAAATCGGCAGCCCGCTATTTCGCCGAGAGGGGCGTCAACTCACCCTGACTGATATGGGGCGCTTGGTACAAAGTTATGCTGATGAAATGTTCAGCCTTGGCGAAGAGTTGCAGGAGGCAATTGAGCTTGGCCCACAAGGCGTAGCCCAAGAATTTCGGGTTGGCATTGGTGATATGGTGCCCAAAACCGTGGCGTTTGAGCTACTAAAACCTGCATTGCAGCTGGGTTTTCGCCTGCGATTAATTTGTCGCGAAGGGCGGCTACTTAATCTGCTTGCCGATTTGGCTACGCATAAATTGGATTTAGTCCTAGCGGATCGTCCTTTACCCGCAGAGGCCAATATTCGAGGATTTAATCATTTATTGGGTGAAAGTACCCTCAGCGTACTCGGTACTTCATCGCTTTGTGCACAGTGGAAGGGCGATTTTCCGATGGCACTGCATAATGCGCCGTTTTTGCTTCCAGGTACGGATGCAGTAATCCGCCCACGCCTTGAAGCATGGTTGGAGCGTGCCCATATCCGGCCGCTCATCGTGGCTGAATTTGACGATGGCGCTTTACTTAAAGCATTCGGCAAGGCCGGCGCTGGATTTTTTGTGGTGCCTACCGTACTCGCCCACAGCATTTGTAGGGATCATCAAGTAGAAATTTACGGCACCATTAGCGAGCTAAAAGAGCAGTTTTATGCCATTTCAGTTCAGCGTAAATTACGCCATCCTGCCGTGATCGCGGTAACAGAAAAAGCACGGCACGAATTGTTTGCCAACCCCAATGAGTAAACCGAAAATACGGCTGTCTAAAAGGTTCATGCAAAATCAGCTAGGGAAACCGATCAGCATAGAAACAGGTCTGTAAGGCGGGCTAGGTTTATCAACCCGCCCTGCACGATAATGCCAAGCACAACCCGCCCACTCAATTACCCGCCAGCTTGCTTTGTCTTTGCCCTGTCTAAATCGTGACTTATGCCTACCGAGTAAATGCCTAAATCGCGGGTTACACCTGCGGCTAGGTCACCCTGAAGGGGTACGAATGGCTTGAGCAAGATCAAAGGAAGATGGCATCTTGCCACCTAGCAATACTCTATCGCCTAGCTGGCGCTTAGCCTAAAATTTCTGACTATACTAATATGGCCAGTAGAATAATGGAGTAAGCTAATGTCAAACCTAGAACAACACGCAGAAGTGCTATTTACTCCACTCAACTGTGAAGGTTGCAGAGACCCTGGATTATTGCCATTTGAGTTCACAATGGCATTTCAACCTATTTTAGATGTCACCACCATGCGCCCCATGGCCTATGAAGCGCTCGTAAGGGGAAGCAACGGTGAATCAGCGAGCAGCATTCTTGATCAAGTGGATGACAGCAATCGTTATCGCTTTGATCAAGCCTGCCGGGTTAAAGCCATCGAGCTTGCATCCAAGCTAGGCCTAACAAAACATGAGGATTGTCGGCTGAGCATTAATTTTTTGCCCAACGCCGTTTACCGCCCAGCCGCCTGCATTCGTGCAACGCTAGAAGCAAGCAAGCGTTTCGACTTTCCGCACTCGCGGCTTATTTTTGAAGTAACCGAAGGCGAAAAAGTGCGCGACAGTGCTCACCTCAAAGGGATTTTCGAAGAGTATCGACGCCAAGGCATGATGACCGCCATCGACGATTTTGGCGCAGGATACGCAGGATTAAACCTTCTAGCGCAATTTCAGCCCCACATCATCAAACTAGATATGGAGCTGACCCGCGACATTGGCACAGACTCAGTCCGGCAGGTTATCGCCGAAGCCGTGACCCTCGTTTGCAACAAACTAGGCATCCACATCATTGCCGAAGGCATCGAAACACAGAGCGAGGCGGATTTCCTGAGCTCTTTAGGGATTAACTGGCAGCAAGGATTTCTGTATGCAAAACCAGAGATCGAAGCGCTGCCATTACTTGGCAAAAAATGAGACTGGGTCGATCTTACTGACACCCTACACAAAACCACGCCTCAAGGCCCTGCTGATTCCAGCAGATGGGCTAAGCCACGTTTTTACCAGCAGACTTTCGTTCATTCAGCTCATGATTTGCTAGCCTGCAATCTCTGGTTCAACCAGTGTTGCCAGTTGCAGAAGTGACTCTTGCCAACCGAGGTAGCACATTTCGGCGGGGATCACCTCAGGGATATCCTCTTACACGATGCTGATCTCGGTTCCGCATAAGCGCCTTCTTAAAACCACCGTCACTTGCATTTCGCCTTGCAAGTTAGGATCGTCAAGCTTGTCGGTATAGCGAATTCGCTCAAAGGGGGCGAGTTCAAGATACTCGCCACCAAATAAATGACTATTCCCAGTCGTAAAATTTGTAAACGACATCCGAAAAGTGCCGCCTACTTTTGCATCCATATGATCAACCTTGCATGTAAAACCGTATGGTGGCAGCCACTTCGCCATTGCGTCCGTATTCAGAAAGGCCCTATAAACACGCTCTGGAGGGGCTCGAAGTACTCGATGCAAACGGATAGTGCCTGTGGTCATGTTGATTCCCCAATGGCTAAGTGAATAAGGGATGAGTCATATATTCAATAATCAATCGCAATTCTTTAATACTTTCTTTGCACAAGATTTCAATACGGCCCAAACAGCCATTTAAATATATACCTGCCAAATGCAATTCAACGATCAAAAAAAGCAATCTAGATAGCAGATGCCACTAAGCTAGCGAATTTGCACCCGCTCTAAAGAACCCTGCCTTAGTGTCTGTTGACGTTTCATTCACGGCTATGTTTGGGACGAATAAGGCAATAGACTCGAGTCAATCGAAAAATTTACCTATAAATTGTCTGAACCCTAAGCCCGCATTCAGGTCTATTCTCTTTTTCCAAACGCTGCATGCAAGAGGAATATTTTGCCTTATCGCCCCCCAAGCTCCGCCCCCAGCAGTGATCCGGCCAGCTGGATGCTTATTTTTATCGCTTGGTTGATTGCCGCAAGTGGCACACTGGGTGCTTTATTTTTTGGCGAGGTGATGGGTCTTCCCCCCTGCACTTTGTGCTGGTATCAGCGGATTTTTATGTTTCCACTGGCAATCTTCCTGCCGCTGGCGCTGTTTCCACTCGATACTAAAGTCGCCCGCTACGCCTTGCCTTTGGCGCTGATCGGCCTTGGATTTGCGATTTTTCACTGGTTTTTACAGCTAGGGCTCATTTCGCCCTCCGCCAGCCCTTGCGCCCAAGGCTCTTCGTGCTCTGAAATCGAAGCCGAATGGCTGGGTTTTCTGACTATTCCATTGATGTCGGTCTGCGCCTTTGCGCTGATCAGTGTTTCTTTATTCGCTACATTTATTCAGGGTAAAAAATGAAGCAAAAAATCATTTTTATAATTGCAGCGCTGATTTTATTAGCGCTATTTATTGTCGGAACATTGGCATTTAAAAACAATCAGCAATCTACCGCTCAAGCCAATGTGCAGGTCAATCAAGAAGCCTTAATACGAATGCATTCGCCCATGATTGGCGCGCAAAATGCAAAGGTGACAATTGTTGAGTTTATTGATCCCGCTTGCGAAACTTGCGCAGCGTTTTACCCTTTTGTAAAAGAGTTGATGGCAAAAAATCCAGAGCAAATTCGCCTTGTGATGCGTTACGCCCCATTGCATCAAGGCGCAGAGCAGGTCATTGCCGTCTTGGAAGCCGCACGTAAACAAGGCAAATACTGGCCAGCACTTGAAATCGTGCTTGCTACGCAAGAGCAATGGACCCAAAACCACCAAGCCAATGCCAATCTCGTCCTGCCGCTGCTCGCCCCGCTGGGCCTAGATATGGCGCAATTACAAACCGATATGCAATCCAACGGTATTCAAATGCTGATCCAACAAGAAATCGCCGATGCAAAAGCACTGGGGGTGACTAAAACACCAAGCTATTTTGTGAATGGCAAGCCATTACAAAGTTTTGGTTACCAGCAATTAAGTGATTTGGTGAATGAAGCGCTAAATAAATAAGCGAACCACATCAAGAAAAATAGCCCTTATGCTTACGCAGGGGCTATTTTTTTGTGCGTTTTTTAGCGACTAAACGGAGGTGAACAACTGGCCTTTCCAATGAAACGAGCTAAAGTTAATAAAAATACAGAACTGGAGCAGATGATGCTTAAACCACTACAAGAATGGATCTGTGATTGCTGCGGTAAGACAATTACATCGCCTGATGAAGGCTATGTCATTTGGCAGCACGATAGCAGTCAGCATGATTTTGATTTTAAAATCATCCATAAGTTTGTTTGCGAGCCGCCATCCTATCCCTCGTCTGTGCCACTTATAGATTTTTTAGGCACAAAAGGCAGCACCTATTTGCTCTCGTTTATTAGCCTAGGAAAAATCAAAGCACGCGGCCAATATCGTAATTACTGCCATGTGCTCGATTTCGACGAATTCGTCGACCTATATCGCCGCGTGCAAATCCCCTATTACGAAGAAGCACGCAAAAAATTCACTAATCCACAATTACTAGCCGATATGGAAGACGCCAGCGAAGTACACCCTTATCAGGAAGAGGTGCTGAAGCAGATTATTGAAAAGTACTAAACAGCGAATAATAACTAATTTTAAAAACAACAAAATCAATACCAAGCAATGTATTACCCTTTTGCCAAGTATATCAACATCTGACAAAAGGGTAATCATAAGTACATATATTTATTTACCTTGATTAGCTCGCCACCTTTCCAAAATCACGCGTGATTTTTGACGGCAATTGCAAGCCAAGCAAACAAATCAGCTTAATACCAGATACGTATATAGTTTTTGCTGCTGTCTGCAGGATAACGCACAAACTCTTGTATACCTATTCGCTCGCCATTTGCATCTTTAAATTTATAAAAACGCATCGTTCGATTACCCTGATTATCTTGTGTAGCTATGCTCATCCCTGCAAGTAAGCGCTGAAAGTTATCCGCAGAAATAGCAACATTGGGCTCGCCTGTCGTTATTTCTATAGCGCCACCACCTGCATCAAACATCAGCGTTTTTCTGCGCCCATCTTCTGAGCAAGTCCCCTTCTGATAGCGCTTGCTAGACAAAGTTTTTTTAGCAAAAGCATTCATGTCATTCAGCCGAATGGCCGCAGCATTAATTAAGAAATGCTGTTGGTCTGGCGCGCAAAGAGCAATGAAATCCATTGCAGGATTTAGATTTTTAGGTGAGCCATTGCCAATATCAGCACGAGATTTCTTATCGGCATAAATTAAATAATCAATTTGGCTGTCATTTAACTGCTCAGAGCCACCTGTAAAACTCAAACCATCATGATTCCATGGGCTGCCCGCGGTAAAGTTAAAGCGCAAACCTGTTTGCTTCGCTTGAAAATTACGTTGTTTGCCATCCAAAATCACTGCGCCATCAGCGCCAGCCACAACAACAGGACTCGCGGCATCAAGCGTTTCTGGCTTATACGCATTGTAACTAGTGGGGCCTGTCCAAGGTTCCAGAACAATAGGCGGCGGCGGGTTAAAATCAACACCTCCTCCGCCTCCACAGGCAGTCAGCAAAACAATCAAGGCACTGGCTGCTGATGCTGGATAAGAAATAGCCATAATATTTCACTTCCTTTATAAATTATTTTAACTCCGCTCTGCCGCCGCATTGCGAAACATCACTCAAAAAGAGCATTGGCAAATAGCGAAGTATCGGTCAAAAATTAAATACAAAATTGATAAGTACGGTGTGTTTATTGTTCACCATCAGAACACCGTACCCTGGCGGCGCATGACCCAGACAGGCATCAAAAGCCCCTTTCGCAGGAAAAATTTTGCATATGCAATCCACATGCCCCCTCGGCCATGGGGATTCTTGATCAGCATAAAAACCCGAAAACGAAGCGCAAAAGCATATAAAACCCACAGTGCATAAAACAGCTCCGAGAATTCGGATCAGTATGCCAAAGAGGAGTTCAACCAATGCGACTTAATACCAAAAAAAATCATAATAAGAACAAGCGCTTAATAGCGGCTTGTGGTTTCATTCTGCGGCTCTTTTGCCTGAAGAATATTCGACAATATCAATATGCAATTCCTGCAGCAATAAGACCATTTGCATTTGCTGTCAGCGGTTGACTCCCGGATTATTCCCCACCAGCCCCCCTCTCTCTACACCCTTTATTTGCTGCAAGATACTTTCGTCTTTGATTTTGTCATCGGCCAGCAGCAAGACTATTTTGCTGATGATTTCACTCGGGCGATGATCGCTCTCTTCAAAAGGGAGCTGTAGTTTTGCTAAGCTTTGCCCTGCAGGAATAATGCATAAATAGGCCCCAGGCTCGATATGGATATGAGCACTGGCAAGATTAATGCGGTAATTGTTCAGATGCCCTTGCAAATACACCTGCCGATCTTCAATACGAATACGCTCCCCTCCTAAAGCAGGCTGCAAGACCTGAATTAATGCTCTTCTTGCCGCAACTGTTTCGCCGGAGCAGTAATGCTCGTTCCCGCCACTCATTGCACGGGCAATTAATAAATCCAGATCGCGCATTGCTTCACTAAAAATCAGCGGAGACACCGCAGTGAATGCCAAATGAGCACCATTTTGAGTAAAAGTGACGACGCTCGTTTGCAAGGTATCGACTTCAGTGAAGTAGTGATATTTAAAATCAAAATCAAAATGCGCGGATATATCCCCCGCAAAGCGTTTTGTATGCACAGCCTCTTCAGCCCAACGGGAAGGACGCCAGTTGCGGCTTTTAAATATGCCCTGAGCAATTCGGGTAGACACCCAGCGCCCGGCATAACGCTGCGATTCCGTAACGGCTTCAATCTCGGCAGGGGTAGGTACATACAACTCACGAAATATCTGCTTAAAAGGTTGCTGCATCTTGATCAGAACTGCCCATTCCTGCCATTGAGCAAGGCTGCCATTCGCCAGCCATTCAATCGGGTGAGCAAGCCGCAGCCCGCCTTCTATTATTTCTGCCCCTGTTGGACCTGCAAGCCCCCCCGCCCGATAAACACCGCAATGCCCTGCTTCATCAACCCAGACGAGTTGCTTTATGAGTGCACACAAAAGTGGATGCCCAATTCCGAGCTCTATTTGTGCGGCGCTCAGCCAGCGCTGTTCAAGCAAATAGGCTTCCAGCACTTGAATAAAGCGAGGACGCTGCGCTTTGAGCATCTCCCACACATCTTTGAATTCAAGCCAGGCAGGGTCTTTTTTAATTCCGGCAGGCACGCTGGCCAGCCGTTTACCTTTGCTATTTAAAAAAACCGGGCCAGAATCCGAGCCATTTAATTCGATCCATACACTGTAATCACCGATCTTCTGCGCCACAAACCATGGCTGTAAAGCCTCGCCCTGACTGGCTTCCATCTGCCATTCCAGCTCGCCAAGACTATTAAAACCAGCGTTATTGGCTAAATTAATCAGCCCAGATTGCACTGCCGCGCGCTGATTGCCCTGCTGCTGCGCGCCATATTGATTGGCGAGCTGGTAGAGATCTTTGAGCTGAATATATCGCGCTTGGCACTCGTCTTCATTTTTCAGGGGCAAAAGGCCGAGCGCCATCATCGGCACATGGGCGTGCTTATTGATTGCGGATTTTTCCAGTGCAGCCGCTCCCTCTCCAACGATGGCTCCGAGGAACTTCGCCAGATCTGCTGACCAATAGTGCTCTTTTAACCAAGCCCAATCATCCAGGCTCAGCTCGCTGAGCAAAGGGCGCACAGTATGAATATCTATCGTGCCAAATGCCGGTTCTGAATCTGCGTCATGCGTTGCCAAATAGCTAAAGCACCAATGACGTAAGGGCTCAAGCTGGGCCTTGCCCAGTGCCTTAAATAATAAAGGCTCTATCAATGCGTTCCGGCTTTGCAAAAAAATCTGCACAATCTTAGGTGAGTATTTTTGTAAGCGGGTGACGAGCACATCGGCGGTTTCATCAGGATCAAAAGCCGTCGTATGCAAGCACTGAGATAATTTTGAACTCAAGTAATTTTGTTCAGGATTTGCCAGCAGATCATCGGCCGCCCAAAACAAAGCTCGTGCACTGGCCAATTTAAAATAGAGCTCCTCGTCCTGAGGCTCGGAGAAATCAAACATCACAACTAAATTGTTTGGCTTACTTTGCAATAAAGCAAACAACGCCTCACGCAATGGCAAATAAGCGCTCGCCCAATCTGCAAAGGGCTGAGCCAGCAGCTCCATCGGCGCAAAAGCAGGATAATTCAAACAAAACCGCTGCAGATCATCACACGCCTGCCATTGCTCTCTGGCCGCATGAGCAATACAGCAGCGGATCCGCCGCAGCATGGGCGGCATATAACTCAAACAGTCAAAATCATCTTTCAGCTCTACCGGCAATACTCGCGAGCTTGCTTGCTCTTGCCACAAACCTTCCTCATTAAAATGCAGCTGGCCAGCCACAATTTTCTGTGTAAGCACCGCTAGTTGTGCATACTCTGGCCAGACATTCTCCTCCCAAAAAGCCGCCCCCAAGGGAATAAGCCCGCGGCGTATACCGCAAGCCACGTAGGCCAAGGTATGCCTTGCATAGTCCCTGCACCACTTGGCTTCAAGCAGATCTAATTCTTCAGATTTACTCAACGCATACCTGATCAACCATGCGGTAAGCTGCAGCAATACGGCCTCACGGTCATATAAGGTTTCATTAGACTTTAAATAACCATTCTCCATTTGAAAGGCGCGATGTTGCAACATCAAAGCGTCAGCATTTAATGCAGCCAAGGTTAAAAGCCGATCACTTTCCCCGCACTGAGCACGCATGGCTGCCTGCCAGAGGCTAAAGTGCTCATCCATTATGCCATCTAGATACGATTCACACACATCAGCCCATTGCCGAAACTCGCTTTGCGGGAGCTTCACCCGTGCGAGAGCCGCATCAATATCCAGCGCCTGCGCGGTGGCATTGAGCAATACCGCTTGATGGGTAAATAAAAAATCCAGACTAAATTTCGACATTGTTTAACCCCCAACCAATGGAATAAGCCGGACAAAGAAAATAGCCAATGCTGGGTGGAATGTAATCTCTGTATCAAGTGATTCAATCTGCTGATCTCCGGCCAGTAACAAAAAGCGGCGCTGCTCAAATGCAGCCAGCGCCAGCTTAAGCTCGTGCCCTGAATCCAGCCCCCCACTTGCCAGCACAGGCAGTGCAATACGCCCACTCTGGCTCATTGCAGTAATCTCCGTTTCAGACAGGTATTGAGGCCGAACAGCAGGCCTGAGCGCCGCCTGGCGGCACTGCTCCAACACAGTCTGCCGAATCAGCTCACGCGCACTGATTGTTTTGCCAAGCAAAGCCAACTGGATTTGAAAATTCGGTGAAGATGGGATGGTTGATTGAAACTCAATATTGATATTTTTCATAAGAGAGCACTAAACGGGTAATGTCTGAGCTTGAAACTTAAAGGATTAATAAGCAATAGGGTGATTGCATAAAGGCAAAGGAGTGGAACATGGTCATGTTTTAACCATATTTTTCAATCAAAAAATCAGGCCAAAAAATTTTCCAGAGGCTAATTTTTTGGGCATGCATTTGCACGAAGTAAAAACGCATCAACATCAGCCTTACTCGAATCAACGCAATGATTAAGGCAAGAAACATCTTTCTCTAACGGATACAAAGTACTAACCAATAATTTTTGCCCTGCATTTCCTAGATAAATATCATTCACTATTTCAAATCTGCCTTCTGAATTTTCAGCAGAGGTATTAATCGCTCCAGGATCTACAGTCACAGATTGCCAGTTTTTATCTCCCATCCACTGCCAGCGCACCACTGTTGGATTACTTAAAGGGAGTGTTCGGGTGCGTAATGATTGCCCACAGAAAACACCAAAATACTCCCCCAAACTTCGATCTA
Organism: Pseudomonadota bacterium; assembly: GCA_026399755.1. GTDB lineage: Bacteria > Pseudomonadota > Gammaproteobacteria > Burkholderiales > Chitinibacteraceae > Iodobacter. The sequence goes on along the minus strand of JAPLQI010000074.1, from coordinate 3,947 downwards.
CAACATCAAGACCATTCACCTGAACACGTCCGATTTCACGCCCTGTATAATTATTTATGCCAATACTATAATTACGTTTGCTGTGACTATCTGATTTATTAAAAACAACGGCACTCTCTATTGAATTTTCATTAATAAAGAAAGCCAAACCAAAATCAGCGGGAGACAACTCATTTTTATGCAATGCAAGTAATGACTCCATCTTTGAATAATCTGGCCTCGGCAGTACAATCTTTCTAATTAATCCAATTGAATCCTTGCTTTTTAGCCCCAATTTAATATTTTTCTTTAAATAAAATTGGTCGAAAATTTTTTCAAATACAACAGGAAAAACATGATTACGTATGCTTCCACGTTGAAATGTTGATATTCCTGAAAACCACCCTTCAGTATCTGTTAAATCGCTCTTTGTCATATTATAAAAAAATACATCACCCGGCCATTTCAATGAAAGTGGCATGCATTTGGCATGCTTGCTTTCAAAATCTTTAAAATCTGGCATCTCCTGGCTAAATATATTTTTTGTTGAACCCACTCTTGTTAACTTAACTGTAAGCTGTCGTTTCAATGCAAGCTGGCCATCATGGCCGAGTAAAATATGCAAACCTTGACCAAACTGAAGCTGATCTGGACTCAATACTGGATCTGCTGGAGCATTCTCAGTAAGAACGGAATGCCATGTGTCTTCGCCAAGCACTTGCCATTCGATAAGCAGAGAACTTGCAATTAAAGCAGGGATTAAACCTTGTGCAGCGTTATGATTCCTACAATGTTTGGCGTCAATCAAATTTTCTCCCAAATCCCATCCATTTATCTTTAGCCTAGCAATGTTTTTTCCTGTGTAATTCTCAAATTCAATCTGCGTTGCATATCTATATTGCTCATCATTTAATTGATCCACACTCAGAGCAGCTTCTACTCTATCCTTATAAACATAAAAATGAGTTTTCACCTGTTTAGGCCACAGCCATGCCCTAGCGGGCGCTTTGCTGCCTGTTCGCACAATTGGATCAAACAATTTATAATCAGGGACTACTAATTTGTAATCACTTATTTTCGTTATTTCTGGCTTTGAAAATGTCCGTTTCACCTGAACATGATTACCTTCAATTAACTGATAACCCCAGAAATAAGGGTCAGATTTTTGTGGTTCACTACCTGATGCAGAGTCTTTTTCCTTAGACAATTGAATTGGCAATAGCTCTGCGGAAAATTGCCCTTGAGCTTCCTCAGGTAAACTAGTCCGGTCCGTTAAATCGATAAAAATACGCTCTCCCGGTGCATTACTTTGGCTTTGCTTGTCCCATTCCTTTTGCCTTTGCTCCGATTTTATTTCTTGCTTATATGAAAGAAATGGAATACCTGCAAACAACACCAAAACAGATGGAAGCCATATTATGCAAAGTATAAATTGAGTATGAATTGGTCTCTTAACAATCAACAACAAAGAAAAAGAAAGTGCAATAAAAAGAGCTGGAAGCAGTGTAAAACTTGCAGTAATCATGGCTCCGATTAACTGATAGCCCCCTCAAAAATCAAAAAAGCAATATAAAAAAAACTAATTGCCAAGACTGGACCTATAATAGATCCAAATATAGCACCAATATTTTTTTCACCTGTCTGATCGTCGCTCATGGCATTTCCACATTAACAGAATAGAATTGACTATCATACCAGTTATAAAAAAATTTACACCATAGACATTGTTAATATCCACTTATAAATTAACAATTAACAATCATATATATACATTTTTTAATTAATTATTTATACAAGTAAATCGACATTACTCATATACCTTTCAAGTGGTTCACTGAATCTAATTTAATACCTTTTATCGCTAAAATTGAGTTACCTATTGACTTTTTTTCGGAGAATTGATCGAACTGAAGTACCTAAATAATATATATACTTGAACACGGTATTCGTACATAGATCCCCTAGGACTCATCAACGAACTTCTTTGACAAGCTCAACGCAAGCAATAATGGAGTCACATAGAGCGAAACAAAAAAAAGACAAAAATATAGTCCAAAATAAAAACTGGACATCCAAGGAGCATCTGCAAAAGATGAACAACTTGACGCAACATGCCGTGTAGGTCTAGAGCAAATATTTCCAGTAGAAATAAACTCGAGCAAATAGCTTCCCGTTGCAAGCAAAAAATAAAAGAAGATTAAGCATACAGCACCTGCAACAAGGCGATCTTTCCAATTTTTCATTCCAAAGTCTTCTTTCCCTCTTAATACCATCCATATACTAGCAATTGCAAGGCATGGAATTGCAAGAATAATTAATGGTGGCACAATAAATAGGAGTAAAAACTTTGTTCCCGGAATGGCCCAAAACTGCCCGAGCTTCTTGTGAAGCCAAGTTTCTTGTATATCAAATGGCCTTCCTTGTTTGGGGCGGTGAACCGCTTTCTTCTTTCGCACAAATAGCACCTAATATTCAACAAAAAAATCGGATTATTAAATAAAACAGACTCAATATAAACAACTTCTCGCCACGCTATTACTTGAACGTTGGGAGCAAAAGAACACAGGTATATTACCTGTCCAAGCCGCGCATTTAAATACACTTAAATACCCAGCATCGCCGATTAAACCATTCCACACAAATCAATAAGAATGGGTGTATTTGAGTTTACTTCCTAGTGATAGCAGACAAACCATAGTCTTATTCATCAACTGACTCATAGCTTCATACCTCTAGTGCTTAATTCTGCTCGCAAGATCGTCAGTGTAGGGTTGCTGAAAGCGCTGAACATCAAGTGAATTCATCATACTGGCGCAACTTATAAGTTACGCCATATCAAGTTCTATCCCCCCCCCCCCACAAACCTCAAATACCACGCCCCTCAGCCAACGATGTGCGGGGTCGGCTTCCATTCGCGGGTGCCATAGCATGGATATGGTGATTTCTGGTACGGGGAAAGGCAGGGGGAAGCGGTGCATTCCGGCGCTCAAAGCTTGGGTGTGACGTTCTGGCACGGTAGCGATCAGGTCTGTGGATTTGGCGAGTGCCAGCGCTGCGGAAAAATCGCTGACGATGGTGGTGATTGTCCGAGTGAGGCCCAAGGGCTGCAAAGCTTCATCGATCAGCCCCCTATCCAGCCCGCGCCTTGAAACCAGTACATGCGGGCTGGCGGCAAATCGCTCGGGGGTGATTTCTGCTTGGCTGAGCGCATGCCCCATTCGCACTACACCAATAAAGTGATCCCTGAATAAGGCTCGGGTGCGCACTTCGGGGCCGGTGGTTTCGCTGATCACGCCGGTTTCTAAATCAACCGAGCCATCCCTTAGCGAGGCGCTGTCTTTGTTTAGCTTTTGCACAAAGCGTAGCCGCACGCCGGGCGCTTCTGCAATGATGCGGGCGATCAACGCGGGGCCAAAGTTTTCTACAAAGCCGTCGCTGCTTCTTAGGGTGAATGTTCTGACTAGCTGCTGAAGATCGAGTTGATCGGCGGGGCGGAGCACGGCTTCAACCTCTTGCACTAGCTGGCTGACCTGATCTCGCAGCGCCAGTGCGCGCGGCGTAGGCACAAGGCCGCGCCCCGCTCTGACGAGTAGCGGGTCGCCCATCGCATCCCGCAAACGCGCCAAAGCACGGCTCATTGCCGATGGGCTAAGCCCAAGTCTTTTGGCGGCTTTCGCCACACTTCCCTCGGCCAGCACGGCATTAAGGGTGATCAGTAGATTGAAGTCTGGTGTCGTCATGCTGGGTATTATATTTTGCCATGGCGTTAAATGCATGAATAAAGTGCAAACCACGCGTCTTCCGCCATAGCAAGCATGGGGCTATCTTGCAGGGAGTGGCTTTGGTGGGGCGGGTGAAACGCAATCCTATCGACTTAGCCAGACGTCATGGCATTGGCACACAATGACAAGAATTGAATTATCGTAGGGCGGGTGCAACCCGCGTATTTTTCAACATGGCTCGCGGGT
>JAPLQI010000097.1 GCA_026399755.1 Pseudomonadota bacterium | reverse complement strand
GCGCCCATCGTGAGTCATCTTGAAAAAGCGCTTTGGGTGTATCAAGGCTCGTTCTCTAAAACGCTCGCGCCGGGTTTGCGTTTGGGCTATTTGATTGTGCATCCTGAGCTGGTTCAGCCCCTAACACGGCTAAAGCAAGCTGCCGATTTGCATAGTAATCGACTGAGCCAAGCGATTGTGGCGCAAGTGCTTATCGATGGCAGTTTGGATGAACACGTCGCCAGCGTTTTACCCTTGTATCGCCAAAAACGGGATGCGATGCATGCCAGTTTGCAGCGGCATGTCGGTGACAAGGCGCGCTGGGATGTGCCTGTAGGTGGCTTGTTCTTTTGGCTAGAGCTAACAGAGGCGCAAGATACGATGCTATTAATGGAAAAAGCCTTGGCGGCAGGCTTGGCAATTATGCCTGGCGCGGCCTTTGATCCGGAGCCTAAAACAGCGGCAACCCTCAGGCTTAATTTTAGCCACTCAAGTTTAGCGCAGATTGAGCAGGGTGTTCGCTTGCTTGCTGGGTTGTTGGTGTAAGTTTTTTGAAAATAAGTGTTGGATTTAATGAAAGGGTGAAAAGCGAGCAAGTTTAGCTATTGCAAAGAGCGAGAAAGACAATTCAAGACTAATGTGTAAGTACGCGAGATAGGCGCGTATTTGGATTGGAATATATTCATATAGATAACAAGACACAGTTTTATTTGTTTTTGTTGGCTAGAAACGCTCTGGAGTCAATCTCATGCAATATGCTCGCTTGTTATTTCTCTGTTTTTTGTGCACCACCGTATTTGCTCTGGATGCGCCCAAGGGTAAGGTGGTGCTGACTGTAACAGGTACCGTGAGTCAGCCTAATGCAGGCAAGGATGCGGTATTTACCATGGAGGCGCTTACAAAGTTGCCTCAAGTCAGCTTTACCACAAAGACACCTTGGTATGATTCGCCAATAAAATTTACCGGCCCCTTGCTAAAAGATGTATTGGCGGCGGCGGGAGCCAAAGGGGAGAAAATAAGCCTGTGGGCACTCAATGATTATCACGTTGAAATGCCTGCCGCAGATATAAAGAATTATCCGGTGATCGTTGCGCGGCTAATGAACGATAAGCCCATGCCTATTCGAGATAAAGGCCCCTTATTTATTGTCTATCCTTATGATTCCCGTAGCGAGCTAAATAAAGAGCTATATTTTACGCGCTCTATTTGGCAGCTATCTAAAATCATTATTCAGTAAAAGGGAAGGGGAATGGATCGTAGCAGGCGGCTCCTTCTGCTGATTATTAGCAGCTTGGTGGCTGTCTATGCGGCCATCGCTGTTTTGCAGGTTTTACAATTTCAGAGTTTAAATCAAGCAATGGGGCGGGCCGATGATAATGCCTTATGGGCCTTGGTTCAATTGCATGTTGATTACCAGCGATTTGAAAATTCATTTGAATTACACTTAATTGATGAGAAAGAAGTTCCATTAGACGCGTTGAAATTACGCTATGAATTATTTGTTAGCCGTATCCTTAATTGCAAGGCGGGAGCGCCTAGAGAATTAATGAAAAATGAAGTGATCTATGCCAAAGTAATGAAAGAATTAGAGGCGTTTTCTAT